>JBBEWH010000035.1:0-34033 GCA_037414955.1 Actinomycetes bacterium KLBMP 9797 | reverse complement strand
CCCGGCCCCCCCCCAATCTTAACCCCCCTGTTGCGGCACGCCTTGATCATGGGGATTCGAGCGTGCGGGTGGGCAGCTCCGTCAGCCCCGTAGCTTCGTGGGTCGTCACGATCTCGCGCTTCTCCGCGAAGTGGCACGCGCTCGGGTGGTCGGAGCCGTCGCGCACCGTCAGCGCGGGCACCTCCTCCGCGCAGATGTCCTGCGCCTTCCAGCACCGGGTGCGGAAGCGGCAGCCGGACGGCGGGTTCGCCGGGCTCGGCACGTCGCCGGTCAGCCGGATGATCGCCTTGTTCTCCCGGCTCTTCGGGTCGGGCACCGGCACCGCGGACAGCAACGCCTGCGTGTACGGGTGGGTGGGCCGCTCGTAGATCTCGTCCTCGGTGCCGATCTCGACGATCTTGCCGAGGTACATGACCGCGACCCGGTCCGACAGGTGCCGGACCACCGACAGGTCGTGGGCGATGAAGACGTACGACAGACCGAACTCGTCCTGCAGCTTCTCCAGCAGGTTCATCACCTGCGCCTGGATCGAGACGTCGAGCGCGCTGACCGGCTCGTCGCAGACGATGATCTCGGGGCGGAGCGCGAGCGCCCGCGCGATCCCGATGCGCTGCCGCTGGCCACCGGAGAACTGGTGCGGGTATCGGTTGATGTGCTCCGGGTTCAGCCCGACCACGTCGAGCAGTTCCTGCACCTTCTGCCGGCGTCCGCCCTTGGGCGCCACCTCGGGGTGGATCTCGAAGGGCTCGCCGATCAGGTCGCCGACCGTCATGCGGGGGTTCAGCGACGTGTACGGGTCCTGCATGACGAGCTGGATGTTGCGCCGCATGCGGCGCAACTCGGGCCCGCTGAGCCCGGAGATCTCCCGGCCCTGGAACTTCACGCTGCCGCTCGTCGGCTTCTCCAGGTGCATGAGCACCCGGGCCAGCGTCGACTTGCCGCAGCCGGACTCGCCGACCACGCCGAGCGTCTCGCCCTTGGTCAGTTCGAAGCTGACGCCGTCGACCGCCTTGACATGCCCGATGGTCTTGCGGAACAGCACCCCGCGGGTCACCGGGTAGTACTTGACGAGGTCGCTGACCTCGAGGATGGCGTCAGTCACGGCTCACCAGTTCCTCGGCGAAGTGGCAGGCGCTGGCCCGCGTGGGCCCGAGCTGCAGCAGCGGCGGGACCTTCTCGGGGCAGACGGCTTGCGCCATCGGGCAGCGCGGGTGGAACGGGCAGCCGGACGGGATGCGCAGCAGGCTCGGCGGCAGGCCCCGGATGGTGCGGAGCTGCTGGCCCTTCTCGTCGAGGCGCGGGATCGACTCGAGCAGCCCGATCGTGTACGGGTGGGCCGGCTTGCCGTACAGCTCGTGGACGTCCGCCTCTTCGACGATGCGACCCGCGTACATCACCGCGATCCGGTCCGCCACGTCGGCCACGACGCCCAGGTCGTGCGTGATGAGGATCAGGCCCATGTTGCGCTCGCGCTGTTGCTCGGCCAGCAGGTCCATGATCTGGGCCTGCACGGTCACGTCGAGCGCCGTCGTGGGCTCGTCGGCGATGAGCACCTCGGGGTCCAGGGCGAGCGACATCGCGATCATGACGCGCTGCCGCATACCGCCGGAGAACTGGTGCGGGTACTCGTTGACGCGCTGCTTGGCATTCGGGATCTTGACCTGGTCGAGCATCTCGGCGGCGCGCTTCTTGGCGTCGCTGCGGCTCATCCCCCGCCGGAAGCGGAACTGCTCGGCGATCTGGAACCCGACCGTGAAGACCGGGTTGAGCGCGGACAGCGCGTCCTGGAACACCATCGCGATGCCCTCGCCGCGAATGCGGCGCCGCTCCTCGAACGACATCTGCAGCATGTCGCGGCCGTGGAAGCGGATCTCGCCGCCGGTCACGTGCCCCGGCGGCATGTCCAGGATGCCCATGATCGTCTGCGCGGTCACGCTCTTGCCGGAGCCGGACTCACCCAGCACGGCCAGGGTCTCGCCGGCGTCGACGTGGTACGTGACGCCGTTGATGACCTTCGCCACGCCGTCGCGCGTGCGGAACTCGACGAACAGGTTGTCGACCTCGAGCAGCCGGCCGCTGGGGTGGCCAGCGGCGGCCGCCTCGGTCTGCTCGGATACGAACACGTTGGACAAGTCGGGTCTCCTAGCGAGACTTCGGGTCGAGTGCCTCGCGCACGGCCTCGCCGAGCATGACGAAGCTGAGCACGGCCAGGATGAGAGCGGTGGCGGGGAAGAACAGCAGGTGCGGCGAGACCCGGATGTAGTTCTGCGCGCTACTGATCATGACGCCCCATGACACCACCGGCGACTGGAGCCCGACACCCAGGTAGGAGAGCGTGGCCTCGGCACCGATGAACGCGCCGACCAGGATCGTCGCGTACACCAGGAGCGGCGCCAGGCAGTTCGGGATCAGGTGCCGGAAGATGATGCGGGAGTTGCTGGCGCCGAGCGCCCGCGCCGCGAGGATGTAGTCGGCCTGTTTGGTGGACAGCACCGTCGATCGCATGATCCGCATCGCGACCGGCCAGCTCAGCACGATCACGGTGAGGATCACCACGCCCATGATCGCCCATTGGCCGCGGTGCGTGCCGGGCCGGTTGAACGCGCTCAGGATGACGATCGCGCCGAGCACGAACGGGATGCCGAAGAACACGTCGCCGATGCGGGACAGCAACGTGTCGACCCAGCCGCCGCGGAAGCCGGCCAGCACGCCGACCGCCAACCCGATGAACACGGTGCCGACCACCGCCGACAGGGCCACCACGATCGAGGCGCGACTGCCGTAGATCACCCGGGCGTAGATGTCGCGGCCCTGGACGTCGTAACCGAACCAGGCGTCGCCCGACGGTCCCACCCGGCTACGCGACAGCTCGCCGTAGGTCGGGTCGACCGAGGTGAACAACGACGGGACGGCGGCCATCACCACGAACAGCGCGATGAGGGATGCGGCGATCCAGAAGAGCGGCTTGCGGCGCAGGTCGTACCAGGCGTCGCCGAGCAGCCCGCGCGGCTTGCCCGACGCGCCGCCCTTGGTGCTGGGCGCGCCCGGCTCGCTGCCGGCGGTGGGCATGACGTCGGTGGCCAGGGTGGGCGCGCCCGCGGTCGGGTCAGTCATAGCGGATCCTCGGGTCCAGGACGGCGTAGAGCAGGTCTACCACCAAGTTCATCAACAGGTAAACCATGACCAGCACGACGACGATGCCGACCACGGTCGCGGTTTCCTTGGTGGTGACGGCCTGATAGACCGCGCCGCCGATGCCGTTGATGCGGAAGATGCCCTCCGTGACGATCGCGCCGCCCATGAGGGTGCCGAGGTCGGTGCCGAGGAAGGTGACCACCGGGATCACGGAGTTGCGTAGCAGGTGCACGCCGACCACGCGCCGCATGGGCAGGCCCTTGGCGATGGCGGTGCGCACGTAGTCGGAGCGCCGGTTCTCCGCGATGCTGGCGCGGGTCAGGCGGGCGACGTACGCCATCGAGCCGGCGCCCAGCACGAAGCCGGGGACGATGAGATCGCCCCAGGGTGCGCCGTCGCTCACCGTCGGCGCGACGATGCCGAGTTGGACGCCCAGTACGAGCTGGAGCACGAAACCGCTCACGAAGGTCGGGATCGCGAGCAGGAACAGCGTGGACACCAGCACCAGGTTGTCGAGGAACCCGTTGCGCCGCAGGCCGGTGAGGATGCCGGCGGTCAGGCCGATCACGCCCTCGATGAGCAGCGCCATGGTCGCGAGCTTGATGGTGTTGGGGTAGGCCTGCGCGATCACGTCGGAGATCTCGCGCTGACCGAAGGTCTGCCCGAAGTCACCGGTGAGCAGGTTGCCCATGTAGTACAGGTATTGGATCGGCAGCGGCTCGTCGAGGTGGTAGCGCTCGGTCATCACCTGGACGAAGCCCGGAGAGCACGGGCGCTCGCCGCACTTGCCGGCGAACGGGTCGCCCGGCACCGACCAGACCAGCCAATAGATGAGCAGCGTCGTGCCGAAGAACACGGGGATGAGTTGAAGCAGCCGTCTCAACACGTAACGGCCCATGGAATCCTCCAAGACGGCAGCGCCGGGGCCCCGGCGCCCGATGTGAACATGGTATTCGCGTGGGGGTGACGCGGATACCAGACCAACGGTCACCCCGGAATCCGGCCCCGCCCGATCAGGGCAGAGGCCGGATCCCGGGGTTCAGCCGCTTAGGCGATCTCGACCTTGGACAGGTCCAGCTCACCCACGTTGCTCGTCTCCACGTTCTTGATCTTGGTGGAGTAACCCGACTGCTCCTCGACCGTCACGATCGGCATCGAAGGCATCTCGGCGTCGATGATCTTGAACGCCTCCTGGAACTTGGCGTGCGCCGCGTCCGCGTTCGTGGCGGCCGCACCCTCGTTGTAGAGCGCGTCCACCTGCGGGTTGCTGAAGCCGCCGTCGTTCGACGAGCCGCCGGTCACGTACAGCGGGGCCAGCCAGTTCTCGACGTCCGGGTAGTCCTGCTGCCACGCCGCGCGGTACGGGCCGTCCATCTGCTTCGCGTTGATCCGCTGGCGGAGCTCGGCGAAGGTCGCGATGCCCTGGGCGCGGGCGTTGATCCCCAGGTTGTTCTTGATCTGGTTGGCAACCGCCTCCATCCACTCCCGGTGGCTGGCGTCCGCGTTGTAGTAGAGCACCAGCTCGCCGGTGAAGCCGCCGGCCTGCTGGAGCAGGCGCTTGGCCTCGGTGGCGTCGAACTTGCAGAAGGTGCAGTCGTTCGGCTGGCTACCCGGCGCGAGCGGGTTCGACCACGTGGTCGCCGGCTTGCGGGTGTTGAAGAAGATCTTCTCCGCGATCTCCTGCCGGTTGATCGAGAGCGAGATCGCCTTCCGCAGGTCGGCGCTCTTGAACTTCGGGTCGTACACCGGGAAGGCGATGATCTGGGTCACGGGGGTGGCCTTGGACAGGCCGCGGTCGCCCAGGTCGGTCTTCCACTTGTCGCCGGCCAGCGCGGACACCGGCACCTGCTGCATGAAGTCGAGGTTGTTCGCCAGCAGGTCGTTGTAGGCCGCGTTGTCGTCCTGGTACAGCTTGACCGTAACGTCCTTGATCTTGACCTTGTCGCTGAGCGTGTAGTCGTCGACCCGGGTCAGCTTGATGTCAACGTTGTTGGTCCAGGAGACGAACTTGACCGGGCCGTTGCCGATCGGCTTCTTGCCGAACGCCGCCGGGTCGCCGGTGAAGAAGGAGTCCGGCATCGGCACGAAGGCGCTGTAGCCCAGCTTGGTCGGCCAGATCGAGAACGGCTTGGTGAGGGTCACCGTGAAGGTGGTCTCGTCAACGACCTTGAGGCCGGACATCTCCTTGGCCTTCGGCTCGGGCGCCTTCTTCGGACCGTCGTCGTCGGGGTCGACGCTGGTCACGTCGGCGTAGCCCTCGATCTCGCTGAAGAAGCTCGCACCCTGCGCGCCGTTCGGCGTGTAGGCCGCCCAGTTCCAGGCCTTGGTGAAGTTCTCCGCCTTCACGACCGTGCCGTCGTGGAACTTGGTGTCCTTCTTGATCTTGATCGTGTAGACCTTGGAGTCCGTGGTCTCGATCGACTCGGCGAGCAGGTTGCTCGACTCACCGGTGTTGTTGTCGTACTGGGTCAGGCCGCTCCACAGGTAATCGACGATCTTGCCGCCACCGGTCTCGGTGGTGTTCGCCGGAACCAGTGGATTCTCGGGCTCGGTGCCGTTGATGGTGATGGCGCCAGTAGCCGTCTTGTCGGTGTCGCCGGTGTCTTCGTCTCCGCCGCCGCAGCCGGCCACGACGAGCGCGAAGGCCGCACCCAGCGCGACTGCGCCCGCACGCTTCGAGCCTCTCATGTTTCAGGGCCTCCCTTGATGTTTCTTGCTGGTATTCCATCTGTGGATCGCACAGCTACGGGTTGGTGCCGGCCAGCAATCACGAGCCGTCATCCTTCCAGGACGCTGTTGCCACGCCGCTGGGTTGTCAGACAGGCTCGATGATCTGCTGAAGCAGGCCGTCACCGCCGCCGACGCGCGGGACGCCAGGGAGCTCCTTTGCCACGAACAGCCTTGAGTGCGGCGTACGCGAGCATGACCATGCCTCCTGGGCGCTGGTGCGGGGCGGGATGAGGTGCTGCCACTGTGACACCAACCGACCGGGGACGTGAAGGAGCGTTATCAAGCCGATATTCGGCCGGGACGCGGTCGATACTGTGTAAAGATCATGTTTCGTGCCCTAGAGAGGGCATCTGACCTGCGGATATTCACGCTCGGCCAGCTCGACACGCCCGGCAAGGCATCGGTTTTCATGGCGTTTCTCCGGCCCCGAGGGCGACGCTATGAGATTCACCGCCCACCGACCGTGGACCGCTATGACTAGACCAAACGGCGGTCCGCTGCCCACCTGGATAGCTCATATCGGTTGGACATTTGGAGCTTGCGCAAGACGTTCGACACATGCGTCTCCACCGTTTTGATGGAGATGAAGAGCTCCTTGGCGATCTCCTTGTACGCGTACCCCCGGGCCAGCAGCCGCAGCACCTCGCGCTCCCGGTTGGTCAGCTGGTCGAGCTCCGGGTCGGTCACCGGCGCGTCCGGGCGGGCGGCGAAGGCGTCCAGCACGAAGCCGGCCAGCCGCGGGCTGAACACCGCGTCGCCCTCGGCGACCCGCCGCACCGCGTCGGCCAGCTCGTCGGGCGAGATGGTCTTGGTGACGTAACCGCGGGCACCGGCGCGGATCAGGCCGATCACGTCTTCGGCCGCGTCGGAGACGGACAGCGCCAGGAAGCGCACCTGCGGATGGGTGCGCCGCGCCGCGTCGAGCACGGCCCGGCCGCCGCCGTCCGGCATGTGCACGTCGAGGAGCACCACATCCGGCTCGAGCGCGGCGATCCGGGTGACCGCCTCGCCGACCGTGCTCGCCTCGCCGACGACGTCGACATGCAATCCCAGCTCGGCGCGCACCCCGGCACGGAACATCGCATGGTCGTCGACGAGGAAGACCCGCAGCCGACCGCGCGCCTCGCCCTGATCCGTCATGACTCGTCCTTCCCAGCGGAATCTCTGCTCGCCGCGATGCTCTCCCTCGAGGCCGGCAGGAACAGCCGCACCTCCGTGCCGCTGCCGGGCTCGCTGATGATCGTGGCGCGCCCGCCGTGCCGGCCCATCCGCCCGATGATGGAACCACGGACGCCGTGCCGGTGCTCCTCCACCGTAGCCGGGTCGAAGCCGGCCCCCCGGTCGCGCACGAAGACGCTCAACTGGTCGGGCTCGACCTCCGCGTACAGCGACACGGTCTGCACCTTCGCGTGCCGAGCCGCGTTGACCAGCGCCTCGCGCGCCGCCGCGACCAGCGCGCCGACCCGCTCGTCGGTCTCCCGGTCACCCACGACGACCGTTTCCACCGTGATCGCGTACGTGTCCTCGACCTCGGCGGCCACCTGCTCCAGCGCGGCGGCGAACCGCTCGTTGGGCAACGCCACCGGTTTGTACAGCCAGCTGCGGAGGGTGCGTTCCTGCCCGCGCGCCAGCCGTTGCACGGCCTTCACGTCGGCGGCGTTGCGCTGGATCAGCGCCAGCGTGTGCAGCACCTGGTCGTGGATCATCGCGGCCAGCTCGGCGCGCTCCTGCTCGCGGATCCGCCCCTCGCGCTCGGCGCGCAGCTGGTTGTAGGTGCGCCAGAGCACCGGACCGGCCACCATCGCCACGCCGGCCAGCCCGATGAGCGCGAAGATGACGCCGGTGATCACCGCGTCGAAGTTCTGCACCGGCGAATACACCGCCACCACGCCGATCAGGCCGACCGAGACCAGCACGCCGCCGCCGATGAAGCGCAGCAGGAACGCCCGGCGGTCGCTCTCCGCCACCACCACGCCCAGCCACGGCACCTGCGGGAGCGTCTCGCTCCACAGCCGGCGGCGCTCCGGATCCGCCTCGTGCCAGATGATGCCGGCACCGACCGCGATGACCGCCACCAGCCAGCCGGCGGTGCCGGTCGCGCCCATCGGGCCGAACACCAGGCTCTGCAACAGCAGCAGGCCCATGCCGATCGCCAGGAACGGCAGCAGCTGCATGAGATTCCGGCGCTGCGGCTCGGCTTCGGCGCGCGGCTGGAGCGGCAGCACCGCCCAGAACGCGGCGTAGAGCAGCAGGCCGAGGCCCTGCAACGGCAGGAGCACTACGAACGCGACGCGGATCCACAGGATCGACACGCCGAGGTGGCGCGCGATGCCCGCCGCCACGCCCGCGACCACCCGCTGATCGCGGGTGCGGTACAGGCGGCGTTGTTCCGGCCGGGCGGTGACGATGGCAGGCTCCCCTCGAGTCGCTCCACCGATCGTCACACGCGGCGGCGCCGGCAGCCACGGGGTCTCCCCGGAACATTGGGCCGGAAGATCTCAGGGTGGCGTCAGGGTTGGGTCCTGAGTCGCGCACGCCCGCGAACAGCGAATATCGAGGGTATGACCGACGACGCCGCACAGTCGCATGCCACCACACCGCCCGGGAGCCCGCATCAGGACACCACGACGGGCTTTACCTCCCGGTACGGTCTGGTCCGCCCCCGCCAGGGTCGGTACGTGGCTGGCGTCTGCGCGGCGATCGGCCGGGCCACCAACACCGACCCGGTGCTGTGGCGGGTGCTCGTGGCCGTGCTCAGCTTCGTCGGCATCGGCGTCCTGGTCTACCTGATCGGCGTCCTGATCATCCCGGCCGAGGGCGACACGGCGTCGCCGGTCGAGTCCCTGCTGGGTCGCGGCCGCGCCGGCATGTCGCCGATCACGGTGGTGCTCCTGGGCGCGCTCGCCGTGGTGATGTTCGGCTGGGTGGTGAGCGACGGCTTCCGGGCCGCGGTGCTGGGCGCGGCCGTGCTGGTCGGCGGGGCGCTGCTGCTCAACCGCAAGCCCGGCGCCGCGGGCCAGGGCCCGCCGCCGGCGCCGCCGACCCCACCGACGCCGCCAACCCCGCCGGTACCGCCTACCCAGCCGATGCCGCCGGTGCCGCCGACCGGGCCGGTGGGTGGCCCGACCGGTGAACCGCCGACCCAGCCGATGCCGGCCGCGCCGCCGGTGCCGCCGGTGTCGCCCGCCGAGCCGCCATACCCGCCGGCGCCCGCCGCCGGCCCGACCGATGAACCGCCGACCCAGCCGCTGTTCGCGCCACCGCCGCCGATGCCGCCGGGTGCGCCGCCCTACCCCGGTCCGCCCCAGCCGCCGTACCCGCCGGCACCCCCGGGCGGTTACCGGCCACCGTTCGCGCCGCACGGCCCGTACGCGGGCGCCGGACCCTATCCCCCGCAGTACGGCCCCGCGCCGCAGCCTCCCCAGCCGCCCCGCCCGCCGAAACCGCCGAAACCGCCGAAGCAGCGGTCACCGCTCGGCTTCGCCACGTTCTCCCTGGTCTTCGTCGCGATCGGCGTCGTGGCGGCGCTGGACCTGGCCAACGTGGTGAGCGTCAGCCCGTCCGCGTACTTCGCCGGGGTGCTGCTGACCACCGGGCTCGGCCTGCTGGTGGGCGCGTGGTTCGGCCGGGCCCGCTGGCTGATCGCGCTCGGCCTGGTGGCCGCGGCCGCCGTGGGCATATCGACGATCGCCGAGTCGGAGGTCAGCGAGATCGGCCAGCGAGGCAGCGACGTCTACTGGCAGCCGACCAGCGCGGACGTCATCGCGCCCCAGTACGACCACAGGTTCGGCGACGCCACCCTCGACCTGTCGCACATCGACTTCACCGGGCACGACAAGACCATCGATGTCACGCTCAACGCCGGCGACATCGACATCCTGCTGCCGCCGGACGTGGACGTCACCGCGATCGTCCGCCTGAACGCGGGTGACGCGGACGTGCTGGGCAACCGGTTCAGCGGCATCGGCAACGACACCACGCAGGTCCACGACCTCGGCGAGGACGGGACGGGCGGCGGCACGCTCCGGCTGAACCTCACGGTCTACGTCGGCGACATGGAGGTCACCCGATGAAACCGCACCGCACCGACGGCGTGTCGCTCACGTTCGCCCTCATCTTCCTCACGCTCTTCGCGTGGTGGCTGCTCTCCCGGATCGTCCACCTGTCGCTCCCCGTGGTCGGCTGGTTCGTGGCCGGAGGGCTCATCTTCCTCGGTGTTCTCGGCCTGGTCGGCGCGCTGCGGTCGGGGCGCGGCGAGCCGCCCGCCGAGCCCGCGCCGGCACCCCCGCCGGAGCCGGCGATCGTGCCGATCAGCGGCGTGCCCGCCGAGTTGCACGCGGACATCGTGCGCGAACTGCTCGAGGGACCGCGGCTGCCCGAGGCCGTCGACCCGCCCATCGACACGGCGACCGACAAGCCCGCCGACCGCCCTGCCGGCGAGCCGGCCGATCGGCCGGAACGCCGCGACGACCCGCCACCTATGCTTGGCCGGTGACCCACCTACCCGTCGCTGGTGGTCGGCGCCGCGCCCGCGTCGGCGTCCGCGCCGCCCGAGCTCTTGTCGCTGAACTGGCCCGGCACAACGGACCCAAGACCGGCCTGCTCGTCGGCGTCGACGCCCACTCCGCCGCCCTGACGGTGATCGCCGAAGCGCTCCTCCCGGGCGACACGCTCACCGTCGTACCCGGGGAAGGCACCGCGGTGGCCGCGCTCCGCGACCACGTCGCGGCGCAGGGGCGTTGGGTCGCCGAGCGGGTACGGGTGGTCGAGTCCGTCGCGGAGGCCGACCCGGCCGACGTCGTGGTGGTCGGCGAGCCGCTCACCGGCACCGCCGACGAGGCCCGGACCAACCTGGACGGGCTCGCGAAATACCTGGCCGAGGGCGGCGTGCTGTGCGCGGCGTCCGAGTTGGCCGGTGGCGCCGCCGCCGAGCTCGACCGCCAGGGCGCGCTCTTCGGCGTGGGCCGCGACCTCATCGTGCGCAACACCCCGCCGCTGCGCGTGCACCGGCTCCGGTTCACCCCCGCGGACGCGGCCCTGGCGACCCGGCTGGCGCCCGCCTACCGGCCGTCGAGCGTGCCGGTGACCCGCGGCATGCACCTCGACTCCAACGGCGTCGCGGCCGCCGGCATCGCGCTCGGCGTCGCCGCGCTCACCCGGCTGGCGCGCCCGAAGTCGAAGCTGTGGCTGCTGCCCGCGCTCGCCGCCGTGCCGGTGGCCGCGTTCTTCCGCGACCCCGAGCGGGACGTGCCCGACGACGAGTCGGCGGTCGTCGCCGCGAGCGACGGCAAGGTGCTGTCCGTCGAGCGGCTGCGCGACGACCGGTTCGGGCCCGACGAGTTCCTGCGGGTCGCGGTCTTCCTGTCCGTGCTGGACGTGCACGTCAACCGCGCGCCGGTGGCCGGCCGGGTGGTCGACTACTTCGTCACCGACGGCGGCTTCGCGGCGGCGATGAAGCCGGCGGCTGAGCACAACGTCGCGGCGTACACGGTGCTCGACACCGCCCACGGCCGGGTGGTGGTGGCCCAGCGCACCGGGCTGATCGCCCGGCGGATCGTGCAGCGGGCACCGATGGGCGCGCTGCTCGCCAAGGGTGAGCGGTTCGGCCTGATCCGCTTCGGGTCGCGCACCGACGTCTACCTGCCGGCGTCCGCCGAGCCTCTGGTCGGCCCCGGCGACCGCGTCCTCGGCGGCTCGACCGTCATCGCCCAGCTTCCATGATCAGGGCGTCCCGCAAGTAGTTCTCACTACTTGAGGGACGCCCTGATCATGCTCGCTTCTGGTGGAGCCAGAGCACGGGGCCGCTCGCCAGGTAGGCGATCACGGCGGTCAGGAAGGTGAGGCGGGGGTCGATGAGGCCGCCCACCACCGGCAGCAGCCACAGCCACGGCGGCAGCTTGATCAGCCGGGTCATCTTCGCGTACGGGAAGCTGGACACCATCGCGATGCCGAGCAGCGCCACCCCGCCGAGCTGTGCGAAGCCGGATACCGGCAGCTCGATCAGGACCCCGACGGCGAGCACCGCGGCCACCATCGTGGTCGGCACACCGCAGAAGTAGCGCCCGTCCTTCGGCGACACGTTGAACCGGGCCAGCCGGATCGCCGCGCAGCCGGCGACCAGCACGCAGGCCATCGCGGCGGCCGGGGCCGGCACCGAGCCGGCCAGCGACGCGTACACCACGACGGGCGCGGCCAACCCGAAGGAGCACATGTCGGCCAGCGAGTCGAGCTGGGCGCCGAACGGGCTGACGACGCCGAACCGGCGCGCGAGTATGCCGTCCATGCCGTCGAACGCCACGCACGCGATCAGGCACACGGCGGCCGCGCGCACGTCGCCGCGCATCGCGAGCATGACCGCCAGCATGCCGAGGGCGAGGCTGCCGACCGTGCACCCGTTGGCGATCGCGAACCCGAGCCGCCGGGCGGCGGTGTGCTCACCGGGCAGCAGCGGGATGGCGAGGGCGGCTTGCGGCGTAGCCAGAAGCGATTCGATCTCGTCGTCGCTCAACCGGTCTGGCCCGGTCGCGGGGTGCGCTGGCACCACGACGGTCGTGCCGCCGCTCGACTCGGGACGGCGCCGGCGCACCGGCACCAACAGGACCCGCCGGGCGAACGTGCCACCGCGGCGCAACCGACCAGTCCAACGACGGCCATCGGGACGCGGGCTATCCGTCGCGCGACGCCGACGCCAAGGGGCTCTCGGCACTGTCCCTCCATCACCGGGTCGGTGTGCCCGCCGCCACGGCGGCCGCCCGGTCATAATGCGGACTACACGATCGCACAAACCACCACAGTTTGGCCACCAACCACCTTTGAGCCTACCCAGCGACGTCAAGGTCGGTGGTCATTCGCCGCTGCCATCGCCTCCGACCAGCAGATATGCCAGCGCGTCAGCCGCCGGAACGGTGAGGCTCAGCTGGGCGGCCTCCGCCGGGGTGAACCAGCGCGCGTCGGCCGTCGAGCCGCCGGCCGCCTCGGTCACGACGGCCTCCGTGGGCGCGTCGACCACCACCCGGTAGATCACCCGCACCGCGTGCCAGTCCATCGGGTACCCCTCCGGGCCGCGCGCCGCCGGGTTGTGGTGGTGGTTCACCTCGATCAGTCCGGTCACCCGGCCCACCTGACCGGCCTCCTCGGCCAGCTCGCGCTCCAACGCCGTGGCCGGCTGCTCGCCGAAGTCGGTGCCACCGCCGGGCAGGTGCCAGTGGCCGGCGCCCGGGAAGCCGGGCGCGATCAGCGTGAGCAGCACCCGCCCGGGCGGGTCGGTGGCCAGGCCGTAGGCGGCGAAGCGCTGGCCGCGCGGCGGCCCGCTGACCGGGGGCGGCGGCGGTCCGGGTGGCGGCGTCGCGAGCGGGACCACGGGTACCCCGAGCAGCTCGGCCGTGAACGGCATCAGCGCCAGCGACTTCGCCTCGTCGAGGGAGTGCCAGCTGGCCAGGTCGGTGGTGCCGTCCGGCTCGTCGCGCAGCACGCCGCCGGTGACACGCACGTCGTAGATGATCCGGTCGGTGTGCTCGGCGACCCCGTCGGGCAGGAGCAGGACGTCGGAGACCACCGCGCGCAACCCGGCCACGGTGACGGCGAGCCCGGTCTCCTCGGCGAACTCCCGCACCACCCCGTCGGCGGGGTGCTCGCCGTGCTCGATGCCGCCGCCGGGTATCTGCCAGACGCCGGTGAACGCCGCCTGTTCGGAGCCGCGCGCCAGCAACACCCGCCCGTCGCGGTCCAGGCACATCCCGTACGCCGCGATCCGTCGCCGTTGCCCCACGGCCGCCAGCCTAATCCTCATGATCAAGGCGTCCGTCACGTCGGTCTAGCGACGTGTAGGTCGGCCGGGTCCTGGGGGGGGGGGGGGGGGCGCGGCCCCCGCCCGCAAGCATAAACCTCATTAACACGGCGACCTACACGTCTTTAGAACGAGGTGACGCACGCCTTGATCATGAGGGGGACGGGCCGGGCCAGGCCGGCGCGTCCACCGGCTCCTCGGGCATCAGGAACCACATCACCGGGTACGCGAGCAGCGCCAACCCCGCGGTCACGACAGCGGTGAAGGCGAAGAGCACCCGGACGAGCACCGGGTCGACGTTGAAGTAGCGGCCGAGCCCGCTGCACACACCCGCGACGATGCGGTCGGTGGTGGGCCGGCGGAGTTGCTTGTACGGAGGCGTCGCGTTCATGGTGTCAACGGTCCCCCGCCAACCCGCCGGTAACCTCGGTGAGTGCCCGGATCCGTACCCTGAGCACCCCCTGATGGGGGAGCCTTCTGTCAGGAATCCGACTCTGTTTCCGGCATGGTCAACTCATTCCGGAAGAATGCCTCCGTGTGACCCCCGCCCTTGAGCCGCTCCGCAGGATCGCGGCGTACGCAGTCGTGGCCAACCCGGAGGGCAAGTTTCTGCTGGTCCGGGCTTCGCCCCGATCGGGTACCCCCGGGGTGTGGTCGTTGCCCGGCGGCGCCGTCGACCACGGTGAGGATCCGAACCACACCGTGGTGCGCGAAACCGCCGCCGAGACCGGGCTGTCCGTGGCCGTGACCGGGCTGCGCGACGTGCTCGCCGACATGCGCGCCCTGCCGCACCGCGGCATCACGATCCACACCGACCGCCTGATCTACACGGTCTCCATCCGCGGCGGCACGCTGTGCGACCGGGTCGGCCAGCCCACCGACCTGGCCCGCTGGCTCACCCGCGAGGAGGCGAAGGCGCTGCCGCTGCGCCCGTTCACGGCGACCGCCCTGGGCCTGCCCGCGGGCCCGATCGACCTGCGGCCGGAGGAGGCGCCGGACTTCCCGTCGTTCTACGCCGTGCCCGGGCCGGACGGGCTGCACCGGGCGCAGCGCTTCGCCGCGTACGCGGTGGCCACCGACCCCGGCGGCCGGATGCTGCTCACCCGGATCGCGCCCGGCTATCCGGGCGAGGGCTGCTGGCACCTGCCGGGCGGCGGCACCGACTACGGGGAGCAGCCGGGCGCCGCGCTGATCCGTGAGCTGCTGGAGGAGACCGGCCAGCGCGGGCGGCTCGTCGAGCTGCTGGGCGTGGCGAGCCACCGGGACGCGGCCTCGCTCGGCCCGGAGGGGTACCCGATCGACTGGCACGGCGTCCGCGCGTTCTACCGGGTCGTGGTCGACGAGCCGGTGCCGCCCGTCGTGGGCGACGTCGGCGGCTCCACCTCGGAGGCCCGCTGGTTCGGCCGCACCGAGCTGGCCGCGTTGGGGCCCGAGCAACTCACCGAGGTCACAGCCGAAGCGATCCGCGCCGTCTCTTCATGATCACGGCGTCCCTCAAGTAGTTAGAACTACTTGAGGGACGCCTTGATCATGAAAGGCTTACTCCCACTCGATGGTGCCCGGGGGCTTGCTCGTCACGTCGAGCACCACCCGATTCACCTCGGGCACCTCGTTGGTGATCCGGGTGGAGATCCGGGCGATCACGTCGTACGGCAGGCGCGACCAGTCCGCCGTCATCGCGTCCTCGCTGGAGACCGGCCGGAGCACCACCGGATGCCCGTAGGTGCGGCCGTCGCCCTGCACGCCCACCGATCGCACGTCGGCGAGCAGCACCACCGGGAACTGCCACACCGACCGGTCCAACCCGGCCGCCGTCAGCTCCTGGCGGGCGATGAGGTCAGCGGCGCGCAGCAGGGCCAGCCGGTCGGCGTCGACCGCGCCGATGATGCGGATCGCCAACCCCGGCCCGGGGAACGGGTGCCGCCACACCATCGCTTCCGGCAGGCCCAACTCGAGGCCGAGCTGGCGTACCTCGTCCTTGAACAGCGTGCGCAGCGGCTCGATCAGCGCGAAGCGCAGGTCGTCGGGGAGGCCGCCCACGTTGTGATGCGACTTGATGTTGGCGGTGCCGGTGCCGCCACCGGACTCCACCACGTCGGGGTAGAGCGTGCCCTGCACCAGGAACTCCACGTCGCCGGCGGCCGCCACCTCACGCGCCGCCGCCTCGAACACCCGGATGAACTCCCGCCCGATGATCTTCCGCTTGGCCTCCGGGTCGATCACCCCGGCGAGCGCCGCGAGGAACCGGTCCGCCGCGTCCACGACCTTCAGCTTGATGCCGGTGGCCGCCACGTAGTCCTGCTCCACCTGCTCGGCCTCGCCGGCGCGCAGCAGCCCGTGGTCAACGAACACGCAGGTCAGCTGATCGCCGACGGCCTTGTGGACGAGCGCGGCGGCCACGGCGGAGTCGACGCCGCCGGACAGCGCGCAGATGACCTCCTTGTCGCCCACCCGCTCCCGGATCGCGGCCACCTGGTCGTCGATGATGTTGCCCATCGTCCAGGTCGGCTCGATGCCGGCCACGTCGTACAGGAAGCGGGTCAGCATCGTCTGGCCGTGCTCGGTGTGCGCCACCTCCGGGTGGAACTGCACGCCCGCCCGGCGCCCGGCCAGGTCCTCGAACGCCGCGACCGGGACGCCCGCCGTGGCGGCGGTCACCGCGAACCCGGGCGGCGCCTCGGTGACGCAGTCGCCGTGGCTCATCCACACCGGGATCTCGACGGGCAGGTCGCGCAGCAGCACGCTCGCGTCCGGCCGGGCCTGGAGCGCCGTGCCGCCATACTCCCGGTCACCGGTGTGCGCCACCGTCCCGCCGAGGGCCTGCGCCATCGCCTGGAAGCCGTAGCAGATGCCGAACACCGGCACGCCGGCGTCGAAGAGCTTGCTGTCGATCTGCGGCGCGCCCGGCACGTACACACTCGCCGGACCGCCGGACAGGATGATCGCCGCGGGGTCCTTGGCCAGCATCTCGGCGAGCGGCATGGAGTGTGGGACGATCTCGGAGTAGACCTTCGCCTCGCGCACCCGACGGGCGATCAGTTGCGCGTACTGGGCCCCAAAATCAACCACCAGTACCGGACGCGGAGTGCTCATGTGCAGCAAGCCTACCGGCGCCAAGACCCGTGTTAGGAAGGGACCCTTCCTATGCGTAAAGCGCTAAAAAGGGGCCCTTCCTTGCTTCAGGGCGGCGGGGGCGTGGGCGGGGACTGCCGGCGCCTTCGGTGGCACCGGAGCCACTCGCTGGTACGGCGAGCCGAGCGGCGGGCGCGGGTCGGGGTCGCCGCGGTTGGGCCAGAACGACATCGCCCGTTCGGCCTGGGCGGTGATCGTGAGGGACGGGTTGACCCCGAGGTTCGCGGTGACCGCCGCGCCGTCGACCACGTGCAGCCCCGGGTGGCCGAACACCCGCTGGTACGGGTCGATCACGCCCTCGGCCACCGTCGCGCCGATCGCCGTCCCGCCCAGGATGTGCGCGGTGAGCGGCACGTTGAACGCCTCGGTCGACGCGCCGCCCGGTATCCCGTCGATCTCCTCGGCGAGCAGCCGCGTGGCCTGGTTGCCGGCCGGGATCCACGCCGGGTTCGGCGCGCCGTGCCCCTGCGTGGTGCGCAGCCGGCCATTCCGGTAATGGGTGGTGATCGAGTTGTCGAGCGACTGCATCACCAGCGCGATCACGGTGCGCCGGGACCAGTCCCGCACGGACAGCATCCGCAGGTAGGTCAGCGGCCGGCGGGCCATGGTGGCGAGCCAGCGCAGCGGCCGGCGCGGCCCGCCGTCGACCAGCGCCGACTGGAGGAACCCCATCACGTTCGAGCCCTGCCCGTACCGCACCGGCTCGATGTGGGTGTGCGGATCGGGATGGAAGGAACTGGTGATCGCCACCCCCTTGGTGAAGTCGACGCCGCGCCGGCGGGCCGCCGTGCGGGACATCGACGCGCCGAGGATGGCCTCCGAGTTCGTGCGGGTGAGCGCGCCGAGCTTGTCGGACAGGCGCGGCAGCGTGCCGGACGACTTCATCGCGTGCAGGAGCCGCTGGGTGCCGAGCGCACCGGCCGCGAACACCACCTGGTCCGCCTCGAAGACACGCCGGTGGTGCCGCAGCCACGCGCCGGTGCGTACCGTCTCGATCCGGTAGCCCGCGCCCGACGGCCGCACGGCCGTCGCGGTGGTCAGCGGATGCACCTCGACGCCGAGCCGTTCGGCGAGCCAGAGGTAGGTCTTGGCCATGGTGTTCTTGGCGCCGTGCCGGCAGCCGGTCATGCAGGCGCCGCAGTGCAGGCAGCCGGCGCGGTCGGGCCCGACGCCGCCGAAGTAGGGGTCCTTGGTCACCTCGCCCGGCCGGCCGAGATACACGCCCACCGGCGTGGCGTGGAACGTGTGCCCGACCCCCATCCGGTCGGCCACCGCGCGCATCGCGCGGTCCGCGGCCGTCTGTTGCGGGTACGTCGTGACGCCGAGCATCCGTTTCGCCTGGTCATAGTGGGGGGCGAGCTCGGACCGCCAGTCGGTGATGTCGCGCCACTGCGGATCGTCGAAGAACGCCGGCAGCGGCTCGTAGAGCGTGTTCGCGTACACCAGCGAGCCGCCGCCCACCCCGGCGCCGGACAGCACCAGCACCCCGGCGCCCGGCTCGCCGCGGGCCGAGCGCAGCAGCGTGATCCGCTGGATGCCGTAGCAGCCGAGCTTCGGCGCCCACAGGAACCGGCGCAGTCGCCACGACGTCTCCGGGAACTCGTCGTCGGCGAACCGCCGGCCCGCCTCCAGCACGGCGACCGAGTATCCCTTCTCGGCCAGCCGCAACGCGGCGACGCTCCCGCCGAAACCAGAGCCGATGACCAGCACGTCATACCGCATGAGGGTTATCTTTACTCCTGGATCATCGGAGCACTACTGTGCGGCGCATGCTTCGGCGACGATGGATCTTCTGGGGCGCGACTGTCGTCGTGGCCGCTCTTGTGCTGGCCGGTGGCGCGGTGGCCACCAGCTACGCGCTGCGCGACCGATACGAGCTCCCCGGCGCCGATCTGTTCGGGTTCGGACCGTTTCCCACGCCGTCGGCCTCGCGTTCACCGTCACCGTCACCGTCACCGGGCGCCGACATCACCGGTCCACTCAACATCCTCGTCGTCGGCGTCGACACCCGGGAGAGTGAACCCGGCTGGGAGCCGCACGCCGACGCGGTGACCATCGTGCACGTGCCGCGCGGGCTGACCACGGGGTACCTGTTCTCGCTGCCCCGCGATCTGGTGGTGGACATCCCGGCGTTCCCCAAGTCCGGGTACGGCGGCGGCCGCACCAAGCTCACCCACGCGATGAGCTACGGCAGCCGGCGCGGCAACGCCGCGCCCAGCGCCGCGCAGGGGTTCCAGCTCCTCGCGCAGACGGTCAGCCGGTACACCGGCATCACGCGCTTCGACGCCGGCGTGGTGCTCAACTTCCGGGGCTTCCGCCGGCTCGTGGACGCGGTCGGCGGCATCGACCTGTACGTCGATCAGAAGGTCACGTCCATCCACCTGAACCGGCAGGGTCGCGGCCTGTCCCAGGGCGGCCCGGCGATGGTGTACGAGGTGGGCAACCGCCACCTCAACGGCTGGCAGGCGCTGGACTACTCCCGCCAGCGGTACCTGCCGGGCGGCGACTACACCCGGCAGCGGCACCACCAGCAGCTCATCCGGGCGGTGCTGGCCAAGGCGGCGCGGCTCGACCTCGTCCGCGACCCGGTCCAGGTCGACCGGGTGCTGCGGGCGCTCGGCGACACGCTGGTGTTCGACGGGCGCGGACGGCGGCCGATCGAGTTCGCGTACGCGCTGCGTGACCTCAGCCCAGCGGCGCTGACCCTGGTCGGCCTGCCGGGCGACAGCGTGGGCCGGGGCGGCGGCTACCGGGGCGAGCAGCTCACCGCCGTGGGCCGGCAGTTCATCGCGGAGCTACGCGCCGGCCGCGCCGACGCCTACCTCCGCACCCACCCCACCCTCGTGATCCGAAAGTAAGGAAGGGCCCCTTGTTATCGCTCTATGCATAGGAAGGGTCCCTTCCTAACAAACTCAGGGGATCTTGGGGGCGGTGTCGGCGGTGAGCCACTCGGTGAAGAGGTCGCGCAGCGGCTCGCCCGAGACGCGCTCGGCCACCGTGATGAAGTCGGTGGTCCGCGCCGTACCGTTGCGCTTCTCCCCCGTCCAGGTCTTCAGGATGGCGAAGAAGTCCTGGTCGCCCACCGCGAGTCGCAGCGCGTGCACAGCCAGCGCGCCCCGCTTGTAGACCGCTCGCCCGAAAAGGCCGGCGCGACCCGGGTCGAGGGTCGGCCTCGACCAGTCGGTCTCGTCGTAGTCGGCCTGGAAGCTGTCCTGGACCGAGCCGCGCCCCCGCTCCTCCGCCCATAGCCACTCCGCGTACGACGCGAAGCCCTCGTTCAGCCAGATGTCCGACCAGCGCGCGATCGAGACGCTGTCGCCGAACCACTGGTGGGCCAGCTCGTGCGCCACCACGTCCTCGTTCAGACCCTCCTTGAACCACACGTTCCCGTACACCGGCCGGGACTGGGTCTCCAGGGCGTACCCGATGCGCTCGTCGTCGACGACCACCCCGCCGTACGACTCGAACGGATACGGCCCGAACTGGGTCGCCAGGAAGTCGGCGATCTCGCCGGTGAGCGCCATGGCCTGCTCAGCGGCGCCGTTCCGGGGCTGTCGGGTAGAAACGGCGGTCACCATGGGACGTCCCTGATGCGTCCCGGTCGTGACCCGGTACTGGCCGATCACCAGCGTGGCCAGGTAGCTCGCCATGGGCGTGCGCTCCGACCATTTCCACGTGGTCCAGCCGTCCGCGGCCGGCGACGCGCCGCCCGGCACGCCGTTGCTCAGCGCCTCGACGCCCTCCGGCACGGTGATCTCGAAGTCGTAGGTGGCCTTGTCGCTCGGGTGGTCGTTGACCGGGAACCAGGTGCTCGCCGACTCCGGCTGGCCGAGCGCGATCGCCCCGTCGTCGGTGTGGAGGAACCCACCGTCGCCCAGCTCCGAGTTCTTGATCGGCTCCGGTACCCCGCCGTACGCGACTTCGACGGTGAAGTCCCGATCGCGCGGCAGCCCGTCCCGGGGGGTGACGACCAGCTCGGCCTTGTCCCGCGACGAGGTCGCGGGCGCGCCGTTCACCGACACCGACCTGACGGTCAGGCCGGCGAGGTCGAGGTTGAAGCGGGACAGGTCAGCCGTGGCGGTCGCGGTGATCGTGGCGGTGCCGGTGAGCTCGTCCTTCGCCGGGTCGTACCGCAGCTTGAGGGCGTAGTTGCCCACGTCGTAGCCGCCGTTGCCGTACGCCGGGAAGTACGGGTCGCCGATCCCTTCCGCCCCCGGTCCGAAGGAAGGGGCGGGCGCCGAGGTGCAGCCGGCGAGCAGGGCGAGCGAGGCGATACCGACAATCGCGCGATTCACCCGAGAAGCGTGCCCGACCACGACGAAAGCGACAAGAAAGCCACGCATGATCAAGGCGTCCCGGTAGTCGTGAGAACAGACGCGAGGGACGCCTTGATCATGGGGATTACTTGATCATGGGGATTAGCGGTCGATGACGAGGCCGACGCGCTGGAATTCCTTCAGGTCGCGGTAGCCGCACTTGGCCATCGCCCGCTTCAGGCCGCCGAACAGGTTCAGCTGCCCGTCCGGCTCGTCGCCGGGGCCGAACAGCACCTTCTCCAGCGGGCCCAGCGGCTCGCCAGCCACCCCGAACGCACCGCGCGGCAGCTTCGGGTGGCTGGCCGCCGAATGCCACCAGGCGCCCTGCGCCGGCGCCTCCTCACACAGCGACAGCGGCTCGCCGAGCATCACGGCGTCGGCGCCGCAGCCCAGCGCCTTGGCGATGTCGCCGGAGGTGGAGATGTCACCGTCGGCGATCAGGTGCACGTAGCGCCCGCCGGTCTCGTCGAGGTAGTCGCGCCGGGCCGCCGCCGCGTCCGCGATGGCGGTGGCCATCGGTACCCGGATGCCCAGCACCGTGTCGGTGGTCGACCACTCGTCGCCACCGATGCCGACGATCACGCCGGCCGCGCCGGTGCGCATCAGGTGCAGCGCGGTCTTGTAGTCGGTGCACCCGCCGGCGATCACCGGCAGGTCGAGGTCGGCGATGAACTCCTTGAGGTTCAGCGGCTCGTCGCTGGTGGAGACGTGCTCGGCGGAGACGATCGTGCCCTGGATGACCAGGAGGTCGACGCCCGCGTCGAGGATCACCGGTGCCAGCGCCAGGGTGTGCTGCGGCGACACCCGGACCGCCACGGTCACCCCGCCCGCACGCATCTGCCGCACCCGCTCGCCGATCAGCTCGGGGCGGATGGGCTCCGCGTACACCTCCTGGAGGCGCCGCGTCGTGGGCGCCTCGTCGTCGAGCGAGGCCAGCTCTTCCAGGACCTTGGTGGGGTCCTCGTAGCGGGTCCACAGACCCTCGACGTTCAGCACGCCGAGGCCGCCGAGGCGGCCCAGGGTCACAGCCGACGTCGGGCTCATGATCGCGTCGGACGGGTGTGCCACGCACGGGATCTGGAACGGGTATGCGTCGAGCTGCCAGGTCGTGGACACGTCATCCACATCCCGGGTGCGCCGGCTCGGCACGATCGCGATGTCGTCAAGGTGGTAGCCGCGCTGGGCGGTCTTCCCCAATCCGATCTCGACCACGTCTCGCAACGTCTTAGCTCCCTTATCTGGAGTGGTAGTTCGGAGCCTCGACGGTCATCTGGATGTCGTGCGGGTGGCTCTCCTTGAGCCCCGCCGCGGTGATCCGGATGAGCTTGCCGCGGCGGTGCATCTCGGGAATGGTCTCCGCGCCGACGTATCCCATCGCGAGCCGGACGCCCCCGATGAGCTGCTGGGCGACCCGGGACAGCGGGCCCCGATACGGCACCTGGCCCTCCACGCCCTCCGGTACCAGCTTCTCGTCGCTGGACACGTCGTCCTGGAAGTACCGGTCCTTGGAGTAGGAGCGGGCCTGCCCGCGCGACTGCATCGCGCCCAGCGAGCCCATCCCGCGGTATGCCTTGAACTGCTTGCCGTTGATGAACATCAGGTCGCCGGGGCTCTCCTCGCAGCCGGCGAGGAGGCCGCCCAGCATCACGGTGTGCGCGCCGGCGACCAGCGCCTTCGCGATATCCCCCGAATACTGGATGCCGCCGTCGGCGATCACCGGCACGCCCGCCGGGCGGCAGGCGCGGGTGGCCTCCATCACGGCGGTGATCTGCGGCACGCCGACGCCGGCCACCACCCGGGTGGTGCAGATCGCGCCCGGGCCCACGCCCACCTTCACCGCGTCGGCGCCGGCGTCGACCAGCGCCTTAGCCCCCGCGTACGTCGCGACGTTGCCGCCGATCACGTCGACGGGCGTGTCCTTCTTCAGCCGGGTCACCATCTCCAGCACGGCCCGCTGGTGCCCGTGCGCCGTGTCCACGATCAGGATGTCGACGCCCGCGTCGACCAGCGTGCGGGCCCGCTTGTAGGACTCGTCGCCCACACCGACGGCGGCCGCCACCCGCAGCCGCCCGGCGCCGTCCTTGGTCGCGTCCGGGTACTGCTCGCTCTTGGTGAAGTCCTTGACCGTGATCAGGCCGCGGAGCTTGCCCGCCTCGTCGACGATCGGCAGCTTCTCGATCTTGTGGTCGCGCAGCAGCGCCAGCGCACCGTCCTTGGAGACCCCGACCGGCGCGGTGACCAGCGGCATCCGGGTCATGATGTCGCGCACCAGCGTGCCGCCGTCGGTGACGAACCGCATGTCACGGTTGGTGACGATGCCCACCAGCGTGCCGGTCGCGTCGGTGACCGGCACCCCGGAGATCCGGTAACGCCCGCAGAGCGCGTCGACGTCCCGCATGGTGTCGTCGGGGCTGCACGTGATCGGGTTGGTCACCATGCCCGCTTCGGAGCGTTTGACCTGGTCGACCTGCAACGCCTGGTCGTCGATGGAAAGGTTGCGGTGCAGCACGCCGAGGCCGCCCTGGCGGGCCATGGCGATCGCCATCCGCGCCTCGGTCACCGTGTCCATGGGACTGGACAGCAGCGGCAGCGCGACCTGGACATTCCGGCTCACCTGGGTCACGGTGTTGACCCGGCTCGGAATCACCTCGGACTCGGCGGGCTGGAGCAGCACGTCGTCGAAGGTCAGGCCGATCGGCACGGTCTCGAAGCTGGGCGAATTCTCCACAGTTGACCCCTCTTGATGGCGCGATGGTTCATCCTACCGAGAGGCTGGGTGAGGTCGGCGCGGAGAGCAGGGTTACGACTACGGTGGAGGGGTGCAAGACGAGCCGATCGACCCGTTCAGCGGCGACCCCGCCGACCCCTCCGCGGGGCTGGACGACCTCACCGATGAGGACCAGCTCGACCCGCTGTCCGACACGGAGCGGCAGGACGTGCTGGAAGACCTGGCTGACCTGGAGATCTACCAGGCACTCCTCAGCCCGATCGGGATCCGTGGCCTGGTGATCGAGTGCGAAGACTGTCATGAGCCGCACTACTTCGACTGGGATCTGCTCCGTGGCAACCTGCGCCACCTGCTCACCTCGGGTCGGCCCCGGGTGCACGAGCCGGCCTACGACCCCGACCCGGACAACTACGTGACGTGGGAATACGCGCGCGGCTACGCCGACGGCGTCCACGACACCCTCGACAACGAGGCCCAACCCTCATGATCAGGGCGTCCCCCACGTCGTTAGAACGACGTGGGGGACGCCTTGATCATGGACGACGCGGTGATGGCACGGGCGCCGGCACCGACTTGTGCGGCCGGCCGAGGCGGGCTTCCAGGCGAGCGATGTCGACCCGGCTGCGATACCGGTCGGCGAGGTCTTCCCAACCCACCGCCAGCAACCGTTGGCGTTCCGACTCGCTGAAGCCGCCCCAGACGCCGTAGGGCTCGCGCACCCCGAGAGCGTGCGCGGCGCACTGGGGGCGCACCGGGCAGGTGGCGCACACCGCCTTCGCCCGCGCTTCGCGCCGGTTGCGAGACGCGCCGCGCTCACCGTCCGGATGGAAGAACTGCGCACTGTCGCGACCCCGACAGGCGCCAAGCAGTTGCCAATCCCAAATATCCGCCACGGGCCCCGGCAGTCTGCTTACGTTGGCCATGCAGCTCTCCTCCCAACTCGATCGCTGCATACCCCGGCGGGGCCGGAGGGAAACCGACACACCGCTTGCGAACTGTCGGGAAGTTTCAACTTCTTTCACGCCAAAAGCCGTAATGATCACTGGTTTGCGTGGTCTCCTCCTCAGAGGATTTAGAGGAGGATGATGTGCGTACCGTCCTCGTGTGCGTCCGGACGCCGCTTGCGGCGCAGGCCGTCGCGTCCGCCGCCGCACGGCTGGGATTGAGCGGTGCCGTGCGCACCGCGGTGACCGAGACCGAGGCGTTGACCCGGCTGGGCGAGCGACCCGTCGACATAATCCTCGCCGATACCGCCCTGACCAGGCGGGATAGCGTGGGTTTCACCCGGCGCGTGCTGATTCGCGCGCCCGGCGCCACCCTTATTCTCTTCGGCACGGAAGACCCCCGGGTGTCGGCGGCCGTGATCGCCGCGGGCGCGCGCGGCGTGCTGCGGGCCAGCGGCGACCACGACCTGGTCAGCGTCGTCGCGAAGGCGCTGCTGTTGTGCCTGAACGACCGGTCAGCGACCGGTACGTCCGGCCGTGCCGCGCCGCCCGCGCCGCGCGACAACCCGGTCCGCCCGCCGAACGGCGCGCCCGCCGTCGCCGCCCCACCCCGGCCGTCGCAAGCCCCACCGGGCGGGAATGTGGTACCCGCGCAGCGTGACCAGCCGGAGCTGAACCCGATCCGGCCAGCGGTGCCCGGGCCGAACGCCGGACCCAGCTGGCGACCCGGCGGGCGCAACGGGGCCGAGGCGGTGGCCCGCCGGCTGGCGCTCACCGAACGGGAGCTCCAGGTGCTGCGCGGCATGGCCGACGGTAAGAGCAACGCCGAGATCGGCCGCGAGCTGTTCGTGTCGGAAGACACGGTGAAAACGCACGCCCGGCGGCTCTTCCGCAAGCTGGGCGCCCGGGATCGCGCGCACGCCGTAGCGGCAGGTTTCCGCGCCGGCCTCGTCGCCTAACCCCCATGATCAGGGCGTCCTTCAAGTCCCCGCCCACCGCCCCTACGCCACAGCCGACGTGAAGGACGCCCTGATCATGGGACCTTGACGGTGATGGTGTGCCAGCCGGTGGCGCCGTCGGGGTCCGGCGGGCGCTCGTCCGCCGGCTGCGTCGCGCCGGTGGCGTCCGTCGCGCGTACCTGCAGGGTGTGCTCGCCCGGCGTCGCCTCCCACGGCAACGACCACTGCACCCATGTGTCGATCGAGACGGTCCGCGCGAGGGTCGCCGCCCGCCACGGGCCGCCGTCGACGCGTACCTCCACCTTCGCGATGCCCCGGTGCTGCGCCCACGCGACCCCGGCCACGGTCTTCGCCCCGGCGGTCAGCGTGTTGCCGTCGCGCGGGGTGTCGATGCGGGACTGCGTCTTGATCGGCCCTTCGGCCGCCCAGCCGCGCGGCACCCAGTACGCGTCGAAGTCGGCGAAGCTGGTCAGCTCCAGTTCGACGACCCACTTGCACGCCGAGACGTACCCGTAGAGGCCGGGCACCACCATCCGGGCCGGGAAGCCATGCTCCACCGGCAACGGCTCGCCGTTCATGCCGACGGCCAGTAGCGCGTCGCGGCCGTCCCGCAGGACGGCCGTCGGCGTGCCGCAGGTCCACCCGTCCGCCGACCGGCCGACGACCTGGTCGGCGCCGTCGAGCGGCTCGGCCTCGTCGAGCAGGTCCTTGAGGGGTACGCCGAGCCAGCGCGCGTTGCCGATGAGGTCACCGCCCACCTCGTTGGAGACGCAGGCCAGCGTCACGTACCGCTCGACCATGGGCCGGGCCAGGAGCTGCGCGAACGTGATCGTCATCGGGCGGCGCACCCGGCCGTGGATGCGCAGCTGCCAGTCCACCGGGTCCACCTGCGGCACCACCAGCGCGGTGTCGATGCGGTAGAAGTCGCGGTTCGACGTCACGTACGGCGCGAGCTGGGTCAGCGACAGGTCGGCGCCCGACGGCACCGGAGGTGCGGCGCTGACCGGGGTCGGCAGGGTGACCGCCGCGCGGGCCTCCGTGACGCTGCGCCGGGTGGCCAGCCACCGGCCGGCGATGCCGGTGACCGCGGCGGCCCCGATCACCAGCCCGGCGCCGGTGAGCAGGCGCCGCCGGTCGACCCGTTCGCCGACGTCGGGCAGTTCGATCAACGCCCACAGCACCCCGGCGGCGGCCAGCGCGCCGATCAGGGAGGGCAGGGCGTACGCGGGTCCGGCGCCCGGGCGGGTGAGCGCGGCGGCGACGCCGACCGCGCCGAAGACCGCGATGCCGGCGAAGCCGGCCCACCACGCCTGGAGCGCGAGCACGCCGATGGCCGCCGCGAACGCGGCGAGCAGCACGACCGTGCCGATCAGGAGGGCGGTCTTGTCGTGTACGCCGAAGACGTCGATCGCGAACTCTTTGAGCGGTTCGGGCACGTGGTCGACGACCACCCCACCGACCGCGACGAGTGGGGCGCTCCGGGCCCCGACCGGCACCGCGACCAGCTCGGCCAACCCGAGCGCCGCCGCAGCGGCTGCTAGTCCCACGAGCGCGCCGCGCACACCGTCTCTCACGCGGTCCAGTCTGCCCCGCCGGGCGCGCGAAAGCTCTCAATGATCAAGGCGCCCCGCACGTCGTAAGAACAACGTAAGGGACGCCTTGATCATGAGCCGCGCCGCGCGCGACAAAGGGCTAGAAGCCCGGGCCGTGCTGGTGGCCGTGACCGTGGCCGTGGCCATCGGTGGCCGGCTCGGCCTTCTCCGGCTTCTCCACCACGAGGCTCTCCGTGGTGAGCAGCAGGCCGGCGATCGACGCGGCGTTGCTGACCGCGTTGCGGGTCACCTTCACCGGGTCGATGATGCCGCGCTCCACCAGATCGACGTAGTCGCCGACCTGGGCGTCCAGGCCGTGGCCCCACTTCGCGCCACGCACCTTCTCCACCACGACGTATCCGTCGAGGCCGGCGTTCTGCGCGATCCAGCGCAGCGGCTCGACGAGCGCCTTGCGCACGATCGCCACGCCGACGGCTTCCTCGCCGGTCTTGCCGAGCCCGCCGTCGAGCACCGACGCCACGCTCGCGAGCGCGGCGCCACCGCCCGGCACGGTGCCTTCCTCGACCGCCGCCTTGGTCGCGGAGATCGCGTCCTCGATGCGGTGCTTGCGCTCCTTCAGCTCGACCTCGGTCGCGCCACCGGCCTTGATCACCGCGACGCCGCCGGCCATCTTGGCCAGCCGCTCCTGCAGCTTCTCGCGGTCCCAGTCGGAGTCGGACGCCTCGATCTCCTTGCGGAGCTGGGCGATCCGGTCGGCGACCTCGCTCTCCTTGCCGGCACCCTCGATGATCGTGGTGTTGTCCTTGTCGACCACGATCCGGCGGGCCTGGCCGAGCACCTCGAGGCCGACCGAGTCGAGCTTGTAGCCGAGCTCGGGCGCGACCACCGCACCACCGGTGAGGGTGGCCAGGTCCTGCAGCATCGCCTTGCGCCGGTCACCGAAGCCGGGGGCCTTCACCGCGCAGACCTTGAAGGTCTTGCGCACCGCGTTGACGGCGAGGGTGGCCAGCGCCTGGCCCTCGACGTCTTCCGCGACGATGAGCAGCGGCTTGCTGGCCTGGACGACCTTCTCCAGCAGCGGCAGCAGCTCCTCGACAGCGGAGATCTTCTGCGTGGTGATCAGGATGTAGGCGTCTTCGAGCACCGCCTCCTGAGCTTCGGAGTCGGTGACGAAGTGCGGCGACACGAAGCCCTTGTCGAACTGGAGACCCTCGGTGACCTCCAGCTCGGTGGCCAGCGTGGAGCCCTCCTCGACGGTGATGACACCGTCGCGGCCGACCTTCTCCATGGCCTCAGCGATCAGGTCGCCGATCGTGGCGTCCTGGGCCGAGATCGTCGCGACGTGCGCGATCGACTTCTTGTCGCCGACCTCGACGGCCTTCTCCAGCAGCGCGGCGGAAACCGCCTCGGCGGCGGCGTCGATGCCGCGCTTCAGCCCGGCCGGGTTGGCGCCGGCCGTCACGTTGCGCAGGCCCTCGCGAACCATCGCCTGAGCGAGCACGGTCGCGGTGGTGGTGCCGTCGCCAGCGACGTCGTTGGTCTTGGTCGCGACCTCTTTGACGAGCTGGGCGCCCAGGTTCTCGTAGGGGTTGGGGAGCTCGATCTCCTTGGCGATGGTCACGCCGTCGTTGGTGATCGTCGGAGCGCCGAACTTCTTGTCCAGTACGACGTTGCGTCCGCGCGGCCCGAGGGTGACCTTGACCGCGTCGGCGAGCTGGTTCACGCCGTGCTCGAGCAGGTGTCGGGCGTCGTCCGAGAAACTCAGGATCTTCGCCATGTAAGTCCCTTCTCTCGCGGCATCGCCCCGGACCGCATGGTGCCGGCCCGGGGCGATGTCAGCGTTCAGTCAGTCACTTCTCGATGACCGCGAGGACGTCGCGGGCGGAGAGCACCAGGTACTCCTCGCCGGCGTACTTGACCTCGGTGCCGCCGTACTTCGAGTAGATGACCGTGTCGCCGACGCTGACGTCAACCGGGATGCGGTTGCCCTTGTCGTCGACGCGGCCCGGGCCGACAGCGAGGACAGTGCCCTCCTGCGGCTTCTCCTTGGCGGTGTCGGGGATCACGATGCCCGACGCCGTGGTGGTCTCGGCCTCGTTGGCCTGGACGAGGATGCGGTCCTCGAGCGGCTTGATCGCAACCTTGGTCGCGGTAGTCACGGGCATACCCTCCTGGGGTACTGGGTTGTGGCCGGCCAGCTTCACTCGGCCAGCTCTCAATCTGCTGCCTCATGCCACCGGGCGATGCCGTCGTCGCGGGTGCCGGCGTGCCCGAGAGCTAGCACCCTCGACACGAGAGTGCTAATCCGAAGGTTATGCCGGCCGCTAGCACTCCGTCAAGGAGAGTGCCAGCTCGACACGTTTCCGTGGCGCGTGGGCGTGACATACGGCATCTTCATAAGTAGCACCACGCAGCCCGACGCGCGGAGGCGATGAGATATGCATGCCACAGTCGGAGACCAGTTGCACGTGCACAGCAACACCGTCGGCGCCCGCGACCGGGTCGCCGAGATCGTCGAAGTACGCGGCCCCGAGGGGCAACCGCCTTACCTCGTGCGCTTCCCGGACGGCCACGAGACCTTGATGTACCCAGGGCCCGACTGCGTCGTCGAGCCGAGCGACAATCACTAGGTGATCAGCGCGCTGCGTACCCCCGAGGGGGAACGGGCGCTCGCGACGGCGGCAGAGCTGGCCGGCGGCGACCCACTGGCCGCGGCGGCCAGCCTGCGCACCCGCGGCGTGCCCGCCGACCTGGCGGCCGCCGCGCTCACCCAGGCCGAGCTGCGCCGGCGGGCGGCCGGCAAATTCGGCGCGGACGCCGCCCGGATGTTCTTCACCCGCGCCGGGCTGGAGCAGGCCACCCGGGCCGTCGTGGCGGCGCGGCGGGCGGAGCGGTTACGCGCCGCCGGCGTGCGCACCCTCGCCGACCTGGGCTGCGGCATCGGCGCGGACGCGATCGCCGCCGCGCGCGCCGGCATCCGGGTGTACGCCGTGGAGGCCGACCCGGAAACCGCGGCGGTGGCCGCCGCCAACATGTCCGCGCTCGGCCTCCCGGTCGAGGTGGTGCGCGCCGACGCGACGACCGTCGACCTGTCGGGTGTCGACGCGGTGTTCTGCGACCCGGCCCGGCGCGCCGGCGGCCGGCGGGTCTTCGACCCGGCTGCCTACTCCCCACCCTGGGACTTCGTGGCGGCGCTCCCGACCCGGGTCCCGCGCACCGTGCTGAAGCTCGCGCCCGGCATCGACCACGCCCTGGTCCCGCCCGGCGCCGAAGCCGAGTGGGTCAGCGTCGCCGGCGAGGTCGTCGAAGCCGCGGTATGGTGCGGCCCGTTGGCGGAGGTCCCCCGCCGCGCCACCCTCTTGAGCAAGGAAGGGCCCCTTGTTAACGCTTTACGCATAGGAAGGGCCCCTTCCAAACACCTGGGCGCGGGGGTGGTGGGTCAGCTCGCTGGGTCGGGGGACGCGCGGGCGCCGGTCGGCCCGATGCGGCGCTACCTGTTCGACCCGGACGGCGCCGTGGTGCGGGCGCACCTGGTGGCCGAGTTCGCGGCCACCGTCGGCGGCACGCTCGCCGACCCGGACATCGCCTACGTGTACGCCGACACGGCGGTCTCCACCCCGTATGCCCGCTGTTTCGAGATCCTGGAGGATCTCCCCTTCTCCCTCAAGCGCCTCAGGGGACTGCTGCGGGACCGGGGCGTCGGCCGCGTCGAGATCCGCAAACGCGGCTCCGCGCTCGAACCCGACCGGCTCCGCCGCGACCTGCGCTTGGCCGGCCCTTCGTCGGCGACCGTCGTGCTGACCCGCGTCGCGAACCGCCCCACCGCGCTCATCTGCCAACCGGCGTGATGCTCAGCGGCACCAGGCGCACGTTATCGGGCGCTCATGAGGTGCGTCTGGTACCGCTGAACCCGCCACGCTCCCGGATGGCCGCGACGACCTGGCGGACGGTTCGTTCGGGATTGCGTAATACGTCGTCGGCGGTGAACCGCAGCACCAGCCACCCCAGCGCGCGCAGCGCGTTGAGCCGGTGCACGTCCTGCTGGAAGTGCACGCGTTCCCGATGGTGGTCACCCTCGTACTCGATCGCAATGCGCAGGTCCGGATACGCCAGGTCCACCCGGGCGATAGGCCGCGGGGCACGACCAGGGTGACCGGCGTGTTGGCGTGAACGAGCTTGGCACCCCAGAAATAGGCGGCGCTGAGCCCGCCGATCGCGCCACCGGGCGGCAACATCAGGGCGGCCGCGTCGCACCAGGTGCGGTGATCGGCTTCCCGGAAAGCGTCGGCATGGATATAGACGTCGGGCAGCATGCGCTGCCAGGTCGGCCCATTGAGCATGCGGCGGGTCAGCAGCCCAGCCACGATCGCGTCGCGCCCCCGGAACGGCAGAAACTGTAGCTGCCGGGGTACGCGCGGTGAGCGAGACACCGCGACATGATGGCGCATCGCCATACCCGCGTGCTGCCCCGTTGCTCAGCGGTACCAGGCGCACGTTATGAGGGCGCCAAAACGTGCGTCTGGTGCCGCTGAGCGGAGGTGTAGGCTGCAGCGTCGTGGCAGGGCAGGGGACGCCGGCGATCGCGTTGCTGGCAAAGCAGAAGATCACGCACACCACGCACCCCTACGATGTGCCCGCCGACACCCCCAACTACGGCGCCGAGGTGGCCGCCGCGCTCGGCGTACCCGCGGAACGGGTTTTCAAGACCCTGGTCACCGAGGTCGACGGGGCGCTGACCGTGGCCGTCGTACCGGTCACCGGCGAACTCGACCTCAAGGCGCTCGCCGCGGCCGCTGGCGGCAAGCGCGCCGCTCTTGCCGACCGGGTGGCGGCCGAGCGGGCCACCGGCTACGTGCGCGGCGGGATCAGCCCGCTTGGCCAGCGCAAGCGCCTACCCACCGTGATCGACGGGTCGGCCGAGGCGTTTCCGACGGTGTACGTCTCCGCCGGCCGGCGCGGTCTCCAGGTCGAACTCTCCCCCACCGACCTGATCCGCTTGACCGCGGCCGCCACCGCCCCGATCGCCACACCGGCCTAGCGCATCCCGGGCCGCTGCCCCGCGCAGGCCCGCCTCCCGCCCCCGCGCCGCCGCGCCGCCCCCCGCGCCCCCACGCAGCGCCGCGCCGCACCCGCGCAGCGCCGCGCCGCCCCCGCGCCCCCACGCAGCGCGGCGCCGCACCCGCGCCGCCGCCCCGCGCAGCGCCGCGCCGCCACCCGCTGCGGGCTGGCCCCAAAAGGGCAGCCCTCTCACCCCCTGGACGGGTATAGGGGAGCTCTCCTCAGAATTCACGCCCCACAGGGCTGCCCTCTGGAGGCCGAAGAAGGCGGCGCGGAGCGCGCGCCGACGAGCCGCGATCATGGGGTTTGCCCACGTTGTGAAGTGATCAGGGCTAATGTCCGATCAAGAAAGCTGGACGGTTGGATGTCGCCCGTGTTGCTGAATTGTTATCGCCGCCAACAAACTGGCTGCCGTGATCCCCTTGTGCACCCACCGTGATCCGCAATACGTTGCCGGGCACAACAAACCGCGTGGCGTACCCCACAGTCCCTCTGAGATTCTCCTGAACCCACCATCGAAAGGACCCGTGCGATGCGCAAAGGGATCCTCTCCATCGCCGCCGCTGGACTGGTGCTCACCGGTGGCCTGACCGCATGTGGCGACGACTCGGGCAGCGGCGACGACGCCGGCAGCGGGAAGACGCCCAAGATCGGCGTGATCCTGCCGGACAGCGCCTCGTCCGTCCGCTGGGAAACGGCCGACCGGAAGTACCTCAAGGAGGCGTTCGAGGCGGCGGGTGTCCAGTACGACATCCAGAACGCCCAGGGCGACAAGACCCAGTTCCAGACGATCGCCGACCAGATGATCACCAGCGGCGTCACCGTGCTGATGATCGTCAACCTGGACTCCGGCACCGGTAAGGCGGTCCTCGACAAGGCGAAGTCGCAGGGCGTGGCGACCATCGACTACGACCGGCTGACGCTGGGCGGCTCCGCCGAGTACTACGTCAGCTTCGACAACGTGCAGGTAGGCAAGCTGCAGGGCGAGGGCCTGGTGAAGTGCCTCACCGCCATGAACAAGACCAAGCCGGTCGTCGCCGAGCTGAACGGCTCGGAGACCGACAACAACGCGACCCTCTTCAAGAGCGGCTACGACTCGGTGCTCAAGCCCAAGTACGACGCGGGCGAGTACACCAAGGGTCCGGACCAGTGGGTGCCGAACTGGGACAACGCCCAGGCGGGCACGATCTTCGAGCAGATGCTGACCCAGACCGGCGGCAAGATCGACGGCGTGCTGGCGGCCAACGACGGCCTCGGCAACGCGGTGATCTCCACGCTCAAGAAGAACAACCTCAACGGCAAGGTGCCGGTCACCGGCCAGGACGCCACCACGCAGGGCCTGCAGAACATCCTCGCCGGCGACCAGTGCATGACCGTCTACAAGGCGGTCAAGAAGGAGGCCGACGCGGCCGCCGAGCTGGCGATCGGGCTGGCCAAGGGTGAGCGCAAGTCGACCACCCAGACGGTGAACGACCCGGAGGGCAAGCGTGACGTGCCGTCCGTGCTGCTCGAGCCGGTCGCGATCACCAAGGAGACCGTCAAGGACGTGGTCGCCGACGGTTACGTGACCAAGGAAGAGCTGTGCACCGGCAACTTCGCCACCCTGTGCACCCAGGCGGGCGTCAGCTAGAGAAACACCAAGCGGCGCCGCCCCCCGCCCCCCCCCGCGGGCGCGCGTGCCCCAGCTCGCAC
>JBBEWH010000034.1:0-39992 GCA_037414955.1 Actinomycetes bacterium KLBMP 9797 | reverse complement strand
CCCGCGGCCCCCCGGGGGGGGGGCACTAAACAAAACCCCCCCGCCGCCCCCCCCGCCCCCGGGCGGGGCGGCGTCCAGGCGCACATGGCGAAGGAGAACACTCGTGTCCGTGAGCCCACTGCTGGAGGCGCGCGGGATCGACAAGAGCTTCGGTCCCGTCCAGGTGTTGAAAGGCGTCGACTTCGCCGTCCTGCCGGGCGAGGTCACCGCGCTCGTCGGTGACAACGGCGCCGGCAAGTCCACGCTGGTCAAGTGCATCAGCGGCATCTACCCGATCGACGCCGGCGAGTTCCATTTCGCTGGGCGGCCGGTCACCGTCCACGGGCCGCGCGACGCGGCCGCGCTGGGCATCGAGGTCGTGTACCAGGACCTGGCGCTCTGCGACAACCTGGACATCGTCCAGAACATGTTCCTCGGTCGGGAGAAGCGGTCCGGCCTGGTGCTCGACGAGCCGACCATGGAGCACATGGCCGCGCAGACGCTGGCCAGCCTGTCGGTACGCACGGTGAAGTCGCTGCGCCAGCACGTCGCCAGCCTCTCCGGCGGGCAGCGCCAGACGGTGGCGATCGCCAAGGCCGTGCTGTGGAACAGCAAGCTGGTCATCCTGGACGAGCCGACCGCGGCGCTGGGCGTGGCGCAGACCGCGCAGGTGCTCGAGCTGGTCCGCCGGCTGGCCGACAACGGTCTCGCGGTCGTCCTGATCTCGCACAACATGAACGACGTCTTCGCGGTCTCCGACCGCATCGCCGCCCTCTACCTGGGTCAGATGGTCGCCCAGGTGAAGACCAGCGACGTCACGCACGCCCAGGTGGTCGAGCTGATCACCGCCGGGCGCAGCGGCGAGCTCGGCCTGCCGGCCGAGAAGATCGAGAACGACATCGAGCAGATCGACGTGACGACCGTCCCGGGAGCGGAGCGATGACCACCACGGCCCATCAGATCGAACCGGTCGCCGTCGCACCGAAACCCACGGTGGGCAGCCACGTCCGCGACTACATCGGCCGGGTACGCGGCGGCGACCTCGGCTCCCTTCCGGCGGTCGCCGGTCTGGTCGTCCTCTGCGTCTTCTTCGCCATCATGCGACCGGTCTTCTTCTCCGCGGGCAACTTCGCGAACCTCTTCACCCAGGGCGCCGCCATCACGGTCATCGCCATGGGACTCGTCTTCGTGCTGCTGCTCGGCGAGATCGACCTGTCGGCCGGCTTCGCCAGCGGCGTCTGCGCGGCGGTGCTCGCGCAGCTGATGGCCGAGCAGGGCGCCCCCTGGTACGTCGCGACCGCCGCCGCCCTCGCCACCGGCCTGGCGATCGGGTTCGTGCTCGGCTTCCTGGTCGCCAAGATCGGCATCCCGTCGTTCGTGGTCACGCTGGCCGCGTTCCTCGCCTTCCAGGGCACCGTGCTGCTGCTCATCGAGGGCGGCACGAACGTCTCGGTCCAGGACGAGGTGATCGTCGCGATCGAGAACCGGAACGTGGCGCCGGTGCTCAGCTGGGTGCTGGCCGTGCTGGTGGTCGCTGGCTACGCCGGCACGCAGCTCCTGAGCCTGCGCCGGCGGACCGCGCGCGGCCTGGTCACCGAGCCGTTCGCGGTGGTGATCGCCCGGATCGTCGCGCTCGCGCTGATCCTCGGCGGCGGGGTGTACGTGCTCAACCTGGAGCGCAGCATCAACCCCCTGATCACCTCGCTCAAGGGCGTGCCGATCGTGGTACCGATCATCGCGGTCCTGCTCATCGTGTGGACGTTCGTACTCCGGCGCACCGCCTACGGCCGGCACATCTACGCGGTCGGCGGCAACCGGGAGGCGGCCCGCCGCGCCGGCATCAACGTCGACAAGATCCGCATCTCGGTGTTCGTGATCTGTTCGGTGATGGCGGCGATCGGCGGCATCATCGCGGCCAGCAAGGCGCGCTCGGTGGACCCGAACACCGGCGGCAGCAACGTCCTGCTGTACGCGGTGGGCGCCGCCGTGATCGGCGGCACCAGCCTCTTCGGCGGCAAGGGACGGGTACTGGACGCGGTCCTCGGCGGGGCGGTGATCGCCGTGATCGACAATGGCATGGGCCTGATGGGGTTGACGTCCGGACAGCGGTTTGTTTTCACCGGATTCGTCCTGCTCCTGGCGGCCGGTGTCGACGCGCTGTCCAGGCGCCGAGCCGCAGCGACGGGCACACGATAGAGAGAGCACATGCGCACGGGACCGAGTCAGGAAGAGGTTCGCCGGCAGAACCTCGGTGCGTTGCTCCGGTACGTGCACCTTCACGGACCCACGTCGCGGGCCGAGCTCACCTCGGCCCTCGGCCTGAACCGCAGCACCATCGGCGCGCTGACCGCTGACCGCGCCGCGGCGGGCCTCGGGAGCGTGGCCGCGCCGCGGCAGGCCGGTCGGGCCGGTCGGGCCGGCCGGCCGTCGCTGGTCGTCCGGCCCGAATCGGCGCGCATCTACGCGTACGCCTTCAGCATCGAGGTCGACCGGCTGCGCGCCGCCCGGGTCGGGCTCGGCGGCCAGATCCTCGACCTGCGCACCGACGACCGGCCGCCCGGCCTGCCGGCGGCGGACGCCGCGCCGCTGCTCGCCGAGTTCGTCAAGGAGCTTCACCAGGCCACCCCGGACGGCGGCGTGTACGTCGGCGGCGGCGTCTCGGTCTGCCGGATGATGCGCCGCGAGGACGGCACGCCGCGGCTGACGTTCGGCGTGGACGAGATCGCCCAGCCGCTCTGCGACGAGCTGGCCGCCGCGATCGGCACCGCCCGGCCGGTGGTGGCCGGCAACGCGGCCGACGTCGCCGCGCTCGCCGAGCACGTGCGGGGCACGGCGGTGGGCTGCGACGACCTGCTCTACCTGCACCGCGACGCCGGCGTCGACGCCGGGATCATCGTGGCCGGCCGCCGGCTGACCGGCCATACCGGTCAGGGTGGCCACGTCGGCCACATGGTGGTGAAGCCCGGCGGGCGGCCCTGCGGCTGCGGCTCGCGCGGCTGCTGGGAGACCGAGATCGGCGAGTACGCCCTGCTCACAGCGGCCGGCCGGGATGCGACCGGCGGCCGGAGCAGCGCGCTCGCCGTGGTCGACGCGGCGTCCCGGGGGGACGCCAGCGCCCAGGCGGCGATCCGCCAGGTCGGCGACTGGCTGGGCCTGGGCGTCGCCAATCTGGTGAACATCTTCAACCCCGAGATGGTCATCTTCGGGGGCACGCTGCGCGAGGTGTACCTGGCCGCGGCGGCTCAGGTGCGCAGCCGGCTGAACGCGACCGCGCTGCCCGCGGCCCGCGAGCGGGTGCGGCTGCGTACCCCGCAGCTCGGCGAGGACGCGGCGCTGATCGGCGCCGCGGAGCTGGCGTTCGAGCAGCTCCTCGCCGACCCGCTCGCCTTCTCATGATCAAGGCGTCCCTCAGGTCGTTAGACGGCTTGAGGGACGCCTTGAACATGGATAAGTAGCTTGCAAAGGAGTCTTTGCACGGCTAGCTTTGCAAGCATGTCTGGGGATCAAATTCGGCTGGATCCGATGTCCTTGCGCGGCCGGGCGCAGCCGCTGGGGGTGCGCATCCTGGGGTTGCTCCGGGTCGACGGGCCGGCCACGTCGACCACGCTCGCCGAGCGGTTGCGCCTGTCGACCGGCGCGACCAGCTATCACCTGCGTCAACTCGCGGCGTACGGGTTCGTGGTCGAGGACACCGAGCGCGGCGTGGGGCGGGAGCGCTGGTGGCGGGCCGCGCACAACTACACCACGCTCGACGAGCGGACCGCGCGCGAGTCGCCCGCGGAGGCCGAGGCCTATCTGCGCGCCATCGCCGCGTCCTACGCCGACCAGATGAACCGCTGGGTCGGCGAGAGCATGGTGCAGCCGGAGGTGTGGGACCGGAGCAGCATATTCAGCGACTGGATGTTCCGGCTCACCCCGGACGAGGCGGCCGAGCTGCGCCGGGAGGTCGAGGCGCTGGCCGACCGGTACCGGAAGCTCGACGAGCCGGACCCGCCGCCCGGCACCGAGATGGTGGCCTTCCAGGTGCAGCTCATGCCGTTCGTGAGCGACGGGGACGTGAGCGACGGGGCAGACGTGAGCGACGGCGAAGGCGTGAGCAAGGGGGAAGAGCAGTGAGGCGGGGCATCGTCGGGCTCTTCGTGGCCGACGCGGTCTCGATGCTGGGCAGCCGGATGTCGATGCTGGCACTGCCCTGGTTCGTGCTGATCACCTCGGGCAGCGCGGCCCGCACCGGCCTCGTGGCGTTCGTCGAGATGCTGCCGTATGTGCTGGTCATGGCGTTCGGTGGACCGCTGCTGGACCGGATCGGGGCGCGCCGGGTGAGCGTGCTCGCCGACCTGGGCAGCGCGCTGACCGTCGCCGCGATCCCGCTCCTGTACCGCGGCCCCGGCCTGCCGTTCGAGGTGCTGGTGGCGCTGGTCGCCGCGACCGGGCTGCTGCGCGGCTTCGGCGACTCCTCGAAGCGGGTGCTGCTGCCGCCGGCGGTGGCGGCCAGCGGCATGCCGATGGCCCGGGCCACCGGCATCCAGGACGGCATCAACCGGCTCGCCACGCTGCTCGGCGGGCCCGCTGCGGGCGTACTCATCGCGGTGCTGGACGCCCCCGCGGTGCTGTTGCTGGACGCGGCGTCGTTCGCGGTCGCCGCCCTGCTGATCGGCGCGTTCGTCCCCACGGCCACCGCGCCGCCGCGCGAGCGCTACCTGGCGGCCCTCCGGGCCGGTTGGCGGTTCGTCCGCGGTGATCGGCTGATCCTCGGCATCGCGGTCATGCTCTTCGTGACCAACCTGCTCGACGCGGCGCACGCGTCGGTGCTGGCGCCGGTCTGGGGCCGCGACGTGGCCGGCACGGCGGCCGCGGTGGGCATCATGTGGGGGATCTTCGGGGTCGGCGCGGTGACCGGCAACGCGGTCTTCGCGGTGGTCGCGCCCCGGCTGCCCCGGTACGGCACGTTCCTGATCGGCATGCTGATCGGCGGCGCGCCGCGCTTCTTCGTGCCCGCGGTCACCGACGAGGTGTGGCCGGTGTATCTCGTGATGCTGCTCAGCGGATTCGGCATCGCCGGTGTCAACCCGGTGCTGGCCGCCGTCGAGTACGAGCGGGTGCCGGAGACGATGCAGGCCCGGGTGCTCGGGTTGACGTTGGCGATCGCGTGGGGCGGCATCCCGCTCGGCGGGCTGCTCGCCGGCTGGGCCGTGAGCGGGCTCGGGCTCACCTCCGCCTGGTGGCTCTTCGGTGCCCTCTACCTGGCGGCCACCGTCGTCCCGCTCTTCCTCCCCATCTGGCGTGAGATGGACCGACCCACTCAAGATCAAGGCGTCCCTCAAGTCGCTATGACTACGTGAGAGACGCCTTGATCATGGGGGTAGGCGATCTTGGGAGGGGTTAGGCGACGCAGTCGGGGGTGGTGATGTCGAGGACGCGCCAGCGGTCGCCGGCCCACTCGAGGATCAGCGAGCAGGTCGCCACCGTCAGCGCCGGGAGGTTGGCGCGCTCCACCCCGGTGCGGTCGAGCGTCGTGCGCGGCCCGCGGTCCAGCGTCGCCTCGTAGATCGGGCGGTCCACGGTGAACAGGCTGTTGGTGGCGACCCGCCGCACCAGGTACGCGCCGCCGCGCAGCGAGCCGCCGCCGTCATAGGCGGCCCGGATCAGCGCGATGACCCGCACGCAGTCGTCGCAGCCGCCGTTGGCGGCCGCGGTCAGCTCGTCGGTGTCGCCGGTCTGCTGGGCGTAGGTGAGCAGGGCGAACCAGTACTCGACGTACGCCAGCCCGCCGTCCCGGGTGCGGGTGCCGCCGACGGCCGGGAGCAGCGGACCGGTCGCGCCGGCCGACGACGCACCGCCAGACGCGACACCGGCGGGGGTGCCGGGCGCGTCGCCGCCGGTCAGCACCCGGGCGGCGGCGAACCCGCCGAGCAGGACGGCCAGGGCGACCGCGAACACCGCCGCCATCCGGGCCGGCCGCACGTCCCACCGCGGCCGGGAGCGGCGCCGCCCCGGCGTCCACCCGCCGGCCTGGCGGCCGGCGGGCCGGGCGATCGGCACGAACCGTGGCCCCGGCTGATCGAGTCGGGTCAACTCGGCGCCCACCTCGGCGGCCGTCGGACGGGCGCCCGGGTCGTCGCGCCGGCAGGCCGCGGCCAGCGCCGGCAGCCGCATCGGCGCGTCGGGCGGCAGCATCTCGGCGAGGACCACGCCCAGGGCGTACACGTCGCTGGGTGGTGCGGGCACCGCGCCGTCGGTGGCCTCCGGGGCGCGGTACCGGAGCCGTTCGAACGGTTCGGGGTGCCGCCGGCCGGCGCGCACCAGCAGCGACACGGCGAAGTCGGTGAGCCGCGCCGGTCCCGCACCGGGCCGCGGCACCACCACGTTGGACGGTTTGACGTCGCCGTGCACGACGCCCCGGCGGTGCGCGGCGGCGAGCGCGTCCGCCATCGACCGCGCGACGGCGGTCGCGGTCGCCGCGTCGAGCGGGCCGTCGGCCAGCAGTCGGCCCAGGTCGGTGCCCGGCACCAGCTCGGCCACCAGGGCCAGCACGCCGTCGTCGACCACCACGTCGAGCAGGTTGGCGATGGACGGATGCCACAAACCGGTCAGCTCCGCACGGGCGCGCAGGAACCGGTCGGCCAGCCGCTGATCGGCGGCCAGATCGGGGTACAGCAATTTGACCGCGACGGCGCGCTCCGTGCCGACGTCGGTCGCCTGCCATACCTCGCCGGTGTCACCGTTGGCCAGCAATCGATACAGCCGGTAACGGCCACCCAGCGTCTGTGTCACCGCCGATGCCCCCACATATGACCATTGGCCTGCGGATTGTGACCATGCCGGTCAATCAACCCGTCCCCCAGAGCCCGTATGTTCGTATCACTGTGCAACCAACCTGGCGAGATGTCGATGGCTGCGCCAGGGTGATTGCCGGTGTGGGGGGTGACAGTCAGATGACCGACAACGTGCTGCGACATCGGCGGACCGGCCAGCCCGGCCGGCTGGCCGCCGCCGGCGTCGCGATGGCGCTCGCCGTCGGCGGCGGCACCATCGGATACCTCGAACTCGTCGGCGACGACGCGGGGTGCACCGGCGAACCGGTTCAGCTCACCGTGGTGGCCTCGCCCGACCAGTACCCCGTGCTCAACCGGCTCGTCGAGCGGTGGACCGCCGGGCAGCCCGACGTCGACGGCCGGTGCGTCGGTGCGGCCGTCCGCTCGATGCCGTCCAGCGCGGTGGCCGCGTCGATCGGCCCGGGCTGGGACGAGCGGCGCGACGGCCCGCGCCCCGACGTGTGGGCGCCCGACTTCAGCGCCTGGCTGACGCTGGCCGCGGCGCGCCCCGATGCCGCCCGCGTCCTGCCGCGCGAGGCCCCGCCCAGCCTCGCCAGCTCGCCCGCGGTCATCGCCATGCAACGGCCGATGGCCGAGGCGCTCGGCTGGCCCGGGCGCGCGCTCGGCTGGTCCGACCTCATCGGCGGGTTCGCGGGCGGCAAGACCTGGGCCGCCTACGGGCACCCCGAGTGGGGGGCGTTGCGGGTCGGGATGGTCGACCCCACCAAGTCCGGCGCCGGGCTGGTCGCCGCGATGACCATCCTGGATCCGAACAACGACCAGACGATGAGCGACGCGGAGCTCTTCGGCGGCCTGTCGCTCGCGCAGCTCACCACGCTCAACGTCGACGACCCGGCCGACCTGCTGCGGGCGGTCGGCGAGCCGGCGCCCGCCAACTCGCTCCCCGCCGCGTTCCCGGTGCTGGAGCGCGAGCTGGCGCAGTACGCCGCCGGCTCGCCGCCGGTCCCGCTCGTCCCCGTGTACCCGAAGGAGGGCCTCGGGTACGCCGACTACCCGTACGCGATCCTGCGCGGTGACTGGGTCGACGGCGTGCGCCAGCGGGCGGCGGCCGACCTGCTGGAGTCGCTGCGCGCGGCGGACGCCCGCCGGGCCTACCAGGAGGCCGGCTTCCGGGATCCCGACCACCGGGCCGAGGCGAGCGGGCCGCTCGCCGCCGACCGGGGCTTCCGCACCGCGCTCGCCACCGCGCCACGCGCCCTGACCGGCGAGAGCATGACCCAGCTCCTGGGCTCCTGGACGGTGCTCCAGCGGCCGAACAACGCGCTGCTGGTGCTCGACGTGTCCGGCTCGATGAACGACGTGGTGCCCGGCACCCGCCAGACCCGCCTCCAGCTGGTGCAGCGGGCCGCGTCCAGCGGCGCCGGGCTGCTCAACAACCAGACCACGGTGGGGCTGTGGGCGTTCGCCACCGACCTGACGCCGACCACCGACTACCGGGAGCTGGTCGCGCCCGGGCTCGCCGGGGAGCCGGTGGGCGGCGTGCCGCGCCGGCTGGCGGTGATCGGCGCGGTGCAGCGGCTCCGCGCCGGCGGCGACACCGGCCTCTACGACACCGTCCACGCCGCGTACCTGCGGATGCAGCAGGCCTGGCAGCCCAACGCGCAGAACGTGCTGGTCGTCATGACCGACGGCAAGAACGAAGACGAGCAGGGCCTGACGCTCGCCCAGCTCACCGCGCGGCTGCGTGCCGCGGCCAGACCGGACCGGCCGCTGCCGGTGATCGGCATCGCATGCGGCCCCCAGGCCGACGCCGCCGCCCTCCAACAGATCACTCAACTAACCGGCGGCCGCACCTTCATAGCCCGCGACGACGTCTCCGCAATCCAGCAGATCGTCCTAGCCTTCGCCGGCCGCATCTCATAACCCGGCGATCTTGCACTTGTCAGGTTCAGATGTCCGATATGGACCCTGACCAGTGCAAGATCGGCCGCAGCAGGGTCAGCGGTCGACCTGTGTGAAGTCCCAGGCGTGGGGTGGGCGGGCGGCTAGGTCGGGCGGTGGGGTGGGGAACGGCTGCGGGGTGCCGCGCCACTTGGAGATCACGACGAGCCGGTGGTCGGTGGACGAGAACACCTCGCTGGCGATGTGTAGCGGGTGCACCTCGACGTTCGGCAGGGCGGTGTCGCAGACCCAGGCCAGCAGCTCGGTGAACCGGCGGGGTTCGGCGCGCACCTCCCACATCCGGACGATCACGTCCACGCTCCCCTCCTCACTCCTCCTTCATGATCGAGGCGTCCTTCACGTCGTTCTAACGACTTCAAGGACGCCTTGATCATGAGGAAGGCAATACTACGGTCGTCAGCGACAGTGCGGAGTCGGCGGGTAGGTCGAGGCGGCTCGGCGCCACTCCGGCGGCCACCAGATGCGAGCCGAGCGCCGCTACCATCGCGCCGTTGTCGGTGCACAGCTTCGGGCGGGGCACCCGCACCGTGATGCCGTGCTTGGCGCACCGCTCCTCGGCGAGCGCGCGCAGCCGCGAATTCGCCGCCACCCCGCCACCGATGACCAATGTGGACACGCCCTGGGTCCGGCAGGCGTCGATCGCCTTCGCCGTCAGGACATCGCACACCGCCTCCTGGAACGCGGCGGCCACATCCGGCACCGGCACCGGCTCGCCGGCGCGCTCGCGCGCCTCGACCCAGCGGGCCACCGCCGTCTTCAGCCCCGAGAACGAGAAGTCGAACTGGTGCGCCGCCAGGTCTTTCGGCGCGGTGAGCCCGCGCGGGAACGCGATCGACGCGCCATCGCCCGCGCGGGCCGCCCGGTCGATCGGCGGCCCGCCCGGGAACGGCAGCCCGAGCAGCCGGGCCACCTTGTCGAACGCCTCCCCGGCCGCGTCGTCGATCGTGTTGCCCAGCGGCGTCACGCCGGCGGTCAGGTCGTTCACCAGCAACAGCGACGAGTGTCCACCGGAGACCAGCAGCGCGATCGCCGGCTCCGGCAGCGGGCCGTGTTCGAGCGTGTCGACGGCCACGTGCGCCGCCAGGTGGTTGACGCCGTAGATCGGCTTCTCCGCCGCCAAGGCGTACCCCTTCGCGGCGGCGACGCCGACCAGCAGCGCGCCGGCGAGGCCGGGCCCGGCGGTGACCGCGATGGCATCGACGTCGGCGAGCGTCACGCCCGCGTCGTCCAGCGCGCGCTTCATGGTCGGCACGATGGCCTCCAGATGCGCGCGGCTGGCCACCTCGGGCACCACGCCGCCGAACCGGGCATGCTCGTCCACACTGGACGCCAGCGCGTCGGCGAGCAGCGTGTGCCCGCGGACGATGCCCACCCCGGTCTCGTCGCAGGACGTCTCGATTCCCAGCACCAGTGGTTCAGTCATCACGCCTCATCATCACGATGGCGTCGGTGTTGCTCGGTTGGTAGTACCCGCGCCGGATGCCGACCGCCTCGAACCCGTACCCCGCATAGAGTTTCTGCGCGGGCGCGTTGTCGACCGCGACCTCCAGCAGCGTCTTGCGCGCGCCGCGGCGCGCGGCCTCGCGCAGCAGCGCCTCCAGCATGGCGCGGCCGACGCCGCGCCGCTGCTGGTCGCGGCGGACCGCGATGTTCTGCACCCAGGCCTCGTCCGGCGGGTTCACCGCCAGGCCCGCGTATCCGATCACGGCGCCGCTGCCGTCCCGCGCCACCAGGTAGTAGTGGCCGTTGGCGAGCTCGTTCCAGAACATCCCGGCCGACCACTTCTCGGCGCTGAACAGATCTGCCTCGATGGCCAGCACCTCGTCGACGTGCCACCACCGGAAGCGCTCCAACCTCACGGCAGGACCGGCTTGCGGGCGGCCTGCGCCACCGCGTCCGGGCGGCGCAGGTACAGCGGGGTCAGCCGCTCGCCGGGCGCCTTCGCGCGGACCCGGTCGGCGGCCAGCGCGGCGAGCGCGCTGGCCGGCGGGTAGCGCGGCTCGTCGCGCACCGGCAGGCCGAGGACGCCCGCGTAAAGGTGCGCGCCGTCACCCACGGCGTCGCTCAGACCGAGGTCCGAGATCTGGCCGACGACGGCGGCGGGCGCGGCCACCGCGGGTTCCGACAGTCGGGTACCCCCGTCGTACGCCGCCCAGTAGATCTCCCGCCGGCGGGCGTCGGTCGCGGCGAGCACCCGCCCGTCGGTGTGACCGAGCGCGTCCAGCGAACACACCCCGTACGTCGGGATGTCGAGTGCCTGTCCCATGCTGGCCGCGGTGACCAGGCCGACCCGCAACCCGGTGAACGGCCCGGGGCCGAGCCCCGCGACGATCGCGACGAGGTCGCGGGGCCGCGCGCCGGCCTCGGCCAGCACCGCTTCGATGGCCGGGGCGAGCAGCTCGCCGTGCGCCTTGGCGTCGACGGCCCGCCGCTCGGCGCGCATGGTCACGCCGCCGTCCGCGACCTCCGCCAGCGCCGCCGTCACGGCCGGCGTCGCCGAGTCCACCACCAGTACCAGCACGCTATGCACCTTATCTACTGCCGCTCCCATGATCAGGGCGTCCCTCACGTAGTCAGAACGACGTGCGGGACGCCTTGATCATGAGAGGGCCCAGTCGACGGTGGGGAGGCCGGCGTCGGCCAACGCCTTGTTGCAGGCGCTGAAGGGGCGGCTGCCCAGAAAGCCGCGCGGGTTCATCGGGCTGGGGTGACCGGCCTCCAGCACCACGTGCGCCGGGTTCGTGACCAGGTCCTTCTTCTTGCGGGCGTAGCTGCCCCACAACAGGAAGACCACCCGCTGGTCACGCGCGTCGAGGGCGCGGATCGTGGCGTCGGTGAACTCCTCCCAGCCGCGCCCCGCGTGCGAACCGGGCTTGCCCTCGCGCACGGTGAGCACCGCGTTGAGCAGCAGCACGCCCTGCGCCGCCCAGCCGGTGAGGTCGCCGGAGCGCGGCGCCGGCACGCCCAGGTCCTCGGCCATTTCCTTGAAGACGTTGCGCAGTGACGGCGGTACGGACACGCCGGAGCGGACACTGAAGCTGAGCCCATGCGCCTGGCCTCGCCGGTGGTACGGGTCCTGGCCGAGGATCAGCACGCGGCAGCCGTCGGGCGGGCACAGCCGGTACGCCGAGAACAGGTCGTCGAGCGGCGGGTAGACGGTCTGCGCGGCGTACTCCGCGGCGCAGAAGGCGCCCAGGTCGGCCGTGCGCGCCGGGTCGAGGTGCGGCTCGACGGCCGCCCGCCACGCCGAGGGCAACAACGTCAACAGATCCATGCTCGTCCTCTCCCATGATCAAGGCGTCCCTCAAGTAGTCCTAACGACTACAGGGACGCCTTGATCATGGTGATGCGGGTGGGCCAGTCGGCCCCGTAAGGGGTTAGGTCGATGACGCGGGTCTCGTCGTCGCGGCGGTCGATGCGGATCTGGAGGTGGGCGTCGGCCAGCTGCTCGACCATGCCCTCGCCCCACTCGACGACGGTGGCGGCGTCGTCCAGCGACGCGTCCAGATCCAGGTCGTCGATCTCCGCGCGCGGGTCGGCGGCCGCGCCGAGGCGGTAGGCATCCGCGTGGACCAGCGCCACCCGACCGCCGCGCGCCGGGTCGGGCCGGTGTACCCGCGCGATCACGAACGTCGGCGAGGTGACGTCGCCGACCACACCGAGCCCGGCACCGATGCCCTGGGTCAGCGCGGTCTTGCCGGCACCGAGCGGGCCGGTCAGCACGACGAGGTCACCGGGGCGCAGCAACGCGCCGAGCCGGCTCCCCAGCGCCCGCGTCTCCTCCACTGTGGAGCATTCAAACTTCATGTCACCCGTCGAGTTTCTCCAGGAAGGCCAGCAATGCGGCGTTGACGTCGTCGGCGTGTTCGAGCATCACGACGTGCCCGCTGTCCGGGATCTTGACGAACTCGGCGTCCGGCAGGTGCCGCATGATCTCCTCGGAGTGGGTCAACGGCGTGATCATGTCCTTCTCGCCGACGATGACCAGGGTGGGCGCGGCCCGCAGCGCCTTCAGCGCCGGGTACCGCGCGTGAGTGTAGAGGGTGCGCAGATAGCGCGCGACCGTCTCGGCCGTGGTGCGCGAGTTCATATCCTCCACAAAGGAGACCAGGGCGGGGCTGGGCCGGCTGGTGCCGAAGCCGTACCGCCGGGTGAGTAGCCAGGCGAGGTCGGAGGACGCCTGCCGGGCCCGGTCGATCACCCCGCCGGTGAGCCGGGTGGCGCCGTTGACCAGGGGCAGCAGCGGTGTGCCGGCGCGCGCGATCAGCGCCGGCAGGCCCAGCTTGCTCTCCTCCAGACGGCCACCGGAGGTGGCCATCAGCACGGTGGCGATGACCCGGTCGCCGAACAGTTCCGGGTGCTGCTCGGCGAAGGCCATGATCGTCATGCCGCCCATCGAGTGGCCGATCAGCACGATCGGGCCCTCCGGCACGGTCTCGTCGATGACGGCGTGCAGCGCCTCGCCGAGCGCCGGAAGCTCGTACTCGCCGGACTCCAGCCGGCCCGAACGGCCGTGCCCCGGCTGGTCGTAGAAGACCATCCGGTAGTCGCCCCGGCGGGTGAGCTCCTTGCGCTGGAAGTAGAACGTGCCCATGTCGAGGCAGAAGCCGTGCACGAACACCAGCGTCGGTTCCGGCTCGGGCACCTCGTCGGCGAACGCGTTGTCCACCTCGATGCCGTCGGCCGGGTCGACGATCTCCACGTGCAGATCGGTGCCGTCGACGCTGGTGACGGTCAACTGCTCGTCGTAGGCCTGGTCACCGAACTCCTCCCCCGCGTACGGGTCGGGGATGCCGTGCTTGGTGCGGCGGACCAGCGCGCGCTCCGCCGCCACGCCGGCGGCGACGCCAGCCGCGGCGACACCGACCACCGCCCCGATCAGGCCGAACCGTTTGGCACGCGGTTTCATACCGGACCCCCGTCGTAGACGCGCGGCACCCGGACGCCGCCGAATCGCGTGACGATCTCGTAGTTGATGGTGCCGACCGCCTCGGCCCAGTCGTCGGCCGTGGGTTCGCCGTGATCACCCGGCCCGAAGAGGGTGGCCACGTCCCCCGCCGCCACCGGGTCGTCGCCGCAGTCGAGCACCACCTGGTCCATGCACACCCGGCCGGCGATCCGGCGCACCGTGCCGCCCACCTCGATCGGGCCGGTGCCGGAGGCGTGCCGGGGCACCCCGTCGCCGTATCCGAGCGGCACCACCGCGAGCGTGGTCTCCCGCTCGGTGACGTAGGTGTGGCCGTACGAGACGCCCTGGCCGGCGGGCACCCGCTTGGTGAGCATGACCCGGGCGCGCGCGGTCATGGCCGGCCGCAGCCCGTACCGCTCCCCGACGACCGGCGACAGCCCGTAGATCGCGAGGCCGGGCCGGACCATGTCGAAGTGCGCGTCCGGCCGGGTGAGCGTGGCCGCCGAGTTCGCGATGTGCCGGTAGCGCGGGTTCACCCCGAGCCGCTCGGCCACCGCGATGCCCTCCCGGAAGTTGTCGAGCTGGCGGTCGATCGTGGGGTGGCCGGGCGCGTCCGCGTACACGAAGTGGCTCCACACGCCGACCACCTCGACCGTGCCGTCGGCCTGGGCCTTGGCCGCGGCCTCCGCGAGCGCCGGCCAGTCGGTGGCGGTCGCACCGCCGCGCGACAGCCCGGTGTCGAGCTTGAGGTGGACCCGCGCGGGGCGACCGGCGCGGTGCGCCGCCTGGACCACCTCGCCGAGCAGGTCCAGGCTGCCGATACCCAGCTCGACGTCGTTGCTCAGCCCGTCGTGTAACGGCAGGCCAGGGACGAGCAGCCAGGCCAGCACCGGCACGGTCAGGCCGGCCCGGCGCAGCGTCAGCGCCTCCTCGAGCGTGCAGACGCCCAGGTAGGTCGCCCCGGCGTCGAGCGCCGCCCGCGCCGCGGGCAGCATGCCGTGGCCGTAGCCGTCAGCCTTGACAACCGCCATCAACTCCGCGCTGGTGCCGGCGCGCAGGCGCGCCACGTTTTCGCGAATCGCGTCAAGGTCGACGCGCACCTCGGCCTGCCACATGTTCATCAGCCTACTAATCCAGCGCTTACCGCCTCTGTGATGCGGCTATCCGTAATCTTCCGTACCGGGCTGACACGGACCCGGTGAGCGGTCTGTCATCGCCCGTTTAGCCACACTGAGTAGCCCTATGGTTACCCATCCTTGACGCGATCACCCGGCCGGTGGTTACCGTCCGAGGGCAGGCTTTTCTAGGGGGGAACCGGGTTGGGGAGGCTCCGGCTCTCTTCACGTTTGGGGGGTATGTGATGAAGAACATCGAGGTCAAATCGTTCGACAAGGCGGACGAGACCCGGCCGTTCGAGGGCCACGGGCACGCCGACTACGTCAAAGTAGGCGACAAGGCGGTCATCCGCGGCACGTTCGAGCCGGGCTGGCGCTGGTCAAACGACGTCAAGCCGATCGCCGGCACGGAGTCGTGTCAGGCCGCGCACCTCGGCTACATGCTCCAGGGTCGGATGCGGGTCCTCATGGACGACGGCACCGAGCAGGAGCTGACGGAAGGCGAGGTGGTCGCGATCCGGCCGGGTCACGACGCCGAGGTGGTCGGCAACGAGACCGTCGTGATGGTCGACTTCGGCGAGATCGCCGACTACGCCCAGCGCCGCTAGCCACCTTCCCATGATCAAGGCGTCCTTCACGTAGTCCTCACTACGTGAAGGACGCCTTGATCATGGGACTACCTGGCGGAGGGCCGCCGCGACGTCCGACGCGGTCACCGGGCCGCGCCGCGCGGCCTCCCGGCCGGCCAGACCATGGAGGTACGCGGCCGAGACCGCCGCCCGTTCCGGGGTGAGCCGGGCGGCCAGCAGCGAGCCGAGCAGTCCGGCCAGCACATCGCCGGTGCCGCCGGTGGCCAGCGCCGGCGTGCCGGTCGGGTTCGCCCAGGCCCGGCCGGCCGGCGTCGCCACCACCGTGCGGTCGCCCTTGAGCAGCACCACCGCGTTCATCCAGGACGCCAGCTGGAGCGCGGCACCCACCCGGTCGGAGCCCGGCTCGCCGCCGGCCAGCCGGGCGAACTCCCGGTCGTGCGGGGTCACCACGATCGGCGCGTCCCGCCGCCGCAGCTGGTCGGCCATCGAGCCGTTCACCAGCAGGGTCAGCGCGTCGGCGTCCAGCACCACCGGCAACGAGGTGGCCAGCACGGTACGCAGCTCCTTGGCGGCCGCGTCGTCGGTACCCAGCCCGGACCCGCAGACCCACGCCTGCACCCGCCCGGCGTCCGCGACCCGCTTCGTGGCGATCACCGAGGGGTGGGCGCGCAGCACGTGACCGGCCGCGCCGCCGGCGTACCGGACCATGCCGGTCGGGCCGGCGAGCGCGCCGGCGACGGACAGCACCGCGGCGCCCGGGTACAGCGCGGATCCGGTCGCGATGCCGACCACGCCGCGGGTGTACTTCTCGGACTCCGCGCCGAGCCGCGGCCACCAGCCCTCGATGTCGGACCATTCGGGTACGGCCACCGCCGCGTCCGTGCGCAGCCACGGCCCGAGCCCGATGTCGACGAGTTCCACCTCACCGGCGTACGACGCGGCCGGCCCCACCACGAGTGCCGGCTTGAGGCAGCCGAACGTCACGGTCACGTCGGCACGGACCGCCGGACCGGGCAGGCCCCCGGTGTCCACGTCGACGCCGCTCGGGACGTCGACGGCCACCACCCTGGTGCGCCGCGCGGCGAGCAGCCGCGCCACGGCCTCGGCGTCCGGCCGCAACCCGCCCGAGCCGCCCAGCCCGACGATGCCGTCCACCGCCAGGTCGACCTGGTTCGGCACGGCGTCGACCAGCCCACCGCCGGCCCGCTCGAGCGCGGCGAGACCGGCCTGGTGCACCCGCTCCGGCGCCAGCAACAGCGCCCGTACCGCCGCACCGCGCCGGGCCAGCGCGGCACCCGCGTAGAGCGCGTCCCCACCGTTGTTGCCCGCGCCGACCAGCAGCAGCACGCGCGAGCCGTACACCCCGCCCCGCTCTTCGAGCAGCAGCGCGCAGCGGCGGGCGAGCCCGGCGGCGGCGCGCTGCATGAGCGCGCCCTCCGGGACGGTCTTCATCAGCGCCTCTTCGGCCGCCCGGACGTCGTTGACCCGCCACGCGAATCTCACGGCTGTGCCTCCTCCGGGAGCCGCTCCGCCACCACCATCGCGGACGCGATCCCGCCGTCGTGCGAAAGGGACAGGTGCCACCGGGTCACGCCGCGCTCGGTGGCGGCGGCCGCGACCGTGCCGGAGACGGTGAGCCAGGGGCGGCCGTCCGGATCGGACACGATCTCGCAGTCGTGCCAGCGCAGCCCGCCGGGCGCGCCGAGCGCCTTGGCCACCGCTTCCTTGGCCGCGAAGCGCGCGGCGAGCGACTCCGGTGAGCGCGGGTTGCCGGAGACCGTGGCGCGCTCGGCTTCGGTGAAGAGCCGGTCGGCGAGCAACGGAGTGCGGGCCAACGCCCGCGTGAACCGGTCGACGAGCACCACGTCGATGCCGACAGCCACGATCACGACATTCACCCTATAGTTCCCGCCCCATGAACCGGGCGGCCCTCTGGCTGTTCGAACAGCTTGAGGGACGCCTTGATCATGGGCTATTCGACGGTGACGGACTTCGCGAGGTTGCGGGGCTGGTCGACGTCGTGGCCGCGGGTGGCGGCGATCTCACACGCCAGCACCTGCAACGGCACGGTGGTCACCAGGGGCGCGAGCAGCGTCGGCGTGCGCGGCACCCGGACCAGGTGATCGGCGTACGGCTCGACCGCCGTGTCGCCCTCCTCCGCGATCACGATCGTGCGGGCGCCTCGGGCCCGCACCTCCTGGATGTTGGAGACGATCTTGTCGTGCAGCACGCCCCGGCCGGCCGGGGACGGGACCACGCACACCACCGGGCAGTCCTGGTCGATCAGCGCGATCGGGCCGTGCTTCAACTCACCGGCCGCGAACCCCTCGGCGTGCATGTATGCCAGCTCCTTGAGCTTGAGCGCGCCCTCCAGCGCCACCGGGTAGCCCACGTGCCGGCCGATGAACAGCACGCTCTTCGCGTCGGCCAGCGAACGGGCCAGCGCCCGGACCGGCTCCATGGTGCCGAGCACCTCCTGCACCTTGCCGGGCATCTGCCGGAGCTGCTCCACCACGGCGGCCACCTCGTCGGCGTACTTGATGCCGCGCACCTGCGCGAGGTGCAGGCCCACCAGATAGCAGGCCACGAGCTGGGTGAGGAACGCCTTCGTCGAGGCCACCGCGATCTCCGGGCCGGCGTGCGTGTACAGCACGGCGTCGGACTCGCGCGGGATCGTGGAGCCGTTGGTGTTGCAGATCGCCAGCACGCGGGCCTTCTGCTCCTTGGCGTGCCGCAGCGCCATCAGGGTGTCCATGGTCTCGCCGGACTGGCTGATCGCCACGACCAGCGTCGACCGGTCCAGCACCGGGTCCCGGTACCGGAATTCGCTGGCCAGCTCCACCTCGCACGGGATGCGCGTCCAGTGCTCGATGGCGTACTTGGCAGCCATCCCCGAGTGGTACGACGTGCCACACGCCACGATGAAGACCTTGTCGACGTCGCGCAGGTCCTGGTCGGTGAGGCGAACCTCGTCGAGGACGATCTCGCCGTTCTCCGTCAGCCGGCCGAGCAGCGTGTCGGCGATCGCCTGCGGTTGCTCGGCGATCTCCTTGAGCATGAAGTAGTCGTAGCCACCCTTCTCGGCGGCCGACGCGTCCCAGTCGATGTGGAAATCCTGGCCGGTCGCCGGCTGACCGGTGAAGTCGCTGATCTCGATCCCGCTGGCGGTGATCAGCACGACCTGGTCCTGGCCCAGCTCAACCGCTTCCCGGGTGTGCTCGATGAACGCGGACACGTCGCTGGCCAAGAAGTTCTCGCCCACGCCGCGGCCGACCACGAGCGGCGAGTTGCGCCGGGCGCCGACCACCGCGCCGGGCGCGCTGGTCGCGACCGCGAGCAGCGTGAACGCCCCTTCGAGTCGCTGACAGACCGCGCGCATGGCGTCGGCCAGCGCCTGCGGCCCGTCACCAGCCAGCGAGGCGGCCAGCAGATGGGCCACGCACTCGGTGTCGGTGTCACTGGCGAACTCGACGCCGTCGGCCTCCAACTCGGCGCGCAGCTTCGCGAAGTTCTCGATGATGCCGTTGTGGATGACGGCGACCCGGCCGTCGCGGGACAGGTGGGGGTGGGCGTTGCGGTCGGTGGGCCCGCCGTGTGTGGCCCAGCGGGTGTGCCCGATGCCGGTCGTGCCGTCGGCGATGCCGGCCACCACGCCGTCGGACAGCGTCTTCTCCAGGATGGCCAGCTTGCCCGCCCGTTTCTCGGTGAGCAGTTCGTCAGTGCCGACCACCGCCACCCCGGCCGAGTCGTAGCCGCGGTATTCCAACCGCCGCAGCCCGTCCATCACGATGCCCAGTGCCGGCCGCCCGCCGACGTAGCCCACGATTCCACACATGACCGGCAGCGTACCGAACTTTCGCTCACAACGCTTGCGCGAAAGCCCACCTATCGCGCATCGGACATGAGCGATTCGGGTATCAGACTAGTCTGACCGGGTGACCCTCGTTGGCGTACAACGGATGCGCCCCTTCGGCACGACGATCTTCGCGGAGATGTCCGCGCTCGCCGTGCGCACCGGCGCGATCAACCTCGGCCAGGGCTTCCCGGACACCGACGGGCCACCGGAGATGCTCGCCGCCGCGGCCGAGGCGATCCACAGCGGGCAGAACCAGTATCCGCCGGGCCCGGGCATCCCGGCGCTGCGCGCGGCGATCGCCGCCCACCAGCGCCGCTTCTGGGATCTGGCGTACGACCCGGACGGGGAGGTGTTGGTCACCGCCGGCGCCACCGAGGCGATCGCCGCCAGCATCCTCGGCCTGTGCGAGCCCGGCGACGAGGTGGTGTGCTTCGAGCCGTTCTACGACTCGTACGCGGCCTCCATCGCGCTCGCCGGCGCGGTGTGCCGGCCGGTCACGCTGCGACCCGGCGCCGCCGGGCGGTACGAGTTCGACCCGGACGCCCTGCGCGCCGCCTTCGGCCCGCGCACCCGCATGGTGCTGCTCAACTCGCCGCACAACCCGACCGGCAAGGTCTTCACCCGCGCCGAACTCACCCTGATCGCCGAGCTGTGTCAGGAGTACGACGCGTACGCCGTCACCGACGAGGTGTACGAGCACCTGGCGTTCACCGACGCGGCGGCGCCGCACGTGCCGCTGGCCACGCTGCCCGGGATGCGCGAGCGGACGGTGCGGATCGCGTCGGCGAGCAAGACGTTCTCCTGCACCGGCTGGAAGATCGGCTGGGCCAGCGGGCCGGCGCCGCTGATCGCCGCCGTGCTGCGGGTCAAGCAGTTCCTGACGTTCGTCAACGGCGCGCCGTTCCAGCCGGCCGTCGCGGTGGCGCTCGGCCTGCCCGACGCGTACTACGAGGAGTTCCGCGCCAGCCTGCAGGCCCGCCGCGACCAGCTGGTCGCCGGCCTGACCAAGGCCGGCTTCGCCGTCCTGCCCTCCGAAGGCACCTACTTCGTCACGGCCGACATCCGCCCCCTGGGCGGCACCGACGGCCTGGACTTCTGCCGCACTCTCCCGGCGCGCTGCGGCGTGGTAGCGGTCCCCACCGAGGTCTTCTACGCCACCCCCGAGGCCGGCCGCCCGTTCGTCCGCTTCGCCTTCTGCAAACGCCCGTCGGTCATCGCCGAGGCAGTAACCCGCCTCGCCCCGTAACTCGTCGATCTTGCAGTTGTCATGCCCAGATGCCCGATATGGCACCTGACAAGTGCAAGATCGGCGGGGTTTTAGTGGGCGGGGGATGCGGTGCGGACGGCCTCGGCGATGCGTTCCGCCACCGACTGCGCGGTCTGCAGCGTCGCGGCCTCGACCATCACGCGCACCAACGGCTCGGTGCCGGACGGGCGCAGCAGCACGCGGCCGGTCTCGCCGAGCTCGATTTCGGCGGCCTCGGCGGCGGAGCGCACCTCGGGCGCGGACGCCCCCGCGGCGCGGTCCCCGACCGGTACGTTGATCAACACCTGGGGCAGCTTGGTGACCACTGCGGCCAGGTCGGCGAGCGACCGGCCGGTGGCCGCCATCCGGGACATCAGGTGCAGGCCGGTGAGGACCCCGTCGCCGGTGGTCGCGTACGCCGGCATCACGATGTGCCCGCTCTGCTCGCCGCCGAGCGCCAGCCCGGACGCGCGCAGCTCCTCCAGCACGTACCGGTCGCCGACCTTGGTCTCCAGCAGCCGGATGCCGGCCTTCGCCATGGCCAGCCGCAGACCCAGGTTGCTCATGACGGTGGCGACCAGGGTGTCGGCGGTCAGCGCGCCGGCGTCGCGCATCGCGAGGGCGATGATCGCCATGATCTGGTCGCCGTCGACCTCGTCGCCGTCGGCGGTGATCGCGAGGCAGCGGTCGGCGTCGCCGTCGTGCGCGATGCCCAGGTGCGCGCCGTGCTCGGCCACGGCGGCCTTCAGCGGCTCCAGGTGGGTGGAGCCGCACCCGTCGTTGATGTTCAGGCCGTCGGGCTCGGCGTGGATCGCGATGACCTCGGCGCCCGCCTGCTGATATGCGGCCGGTGCGACGTCGGACGCGGCGCCGTTGGCGCAGTCGACCACGACCTTGAGCCCTTCGAGCCGGTGCGGCACCGTGCTCACCAGGTGCTGGACATAGTGCTCGGTGCCGTCGAGCAGGTCGTGCACCCGCCCGACGCCCGCGCCGACCGGGCGGGCGCTGGTGGCGCCCTGCGCGACCAAGGCTTCGATGGTGAGCTCGACGTCGTCGGGCAGCTTGTGCCCGCCGGCGGCGAACAGCTTGATGCCGTTGTCCGGCATCGGGTTGTGCGAGGCGGACAGCATCACACCCAGGTCGGCCTTGGCCTCGCCGACCAGGTATGCCACGCCGGGCGTGGGCAGCACACCGACCCGGACCACGTTGGCGCCCGCGCTGGTGAGACCGGCCACGACGGCGGCCTCCAGCATCTCGCCACTGGCCCGCGGGTCCCGCCCGACAACCGCCAGCGGCGGATGACTGCGGTCGGACTCAGCGAGGGTGCGCGCCGCGGCGAGGGCGACCGCCAACGCGAGTTCGGGGGTGAGGTCCGCGTTAGCGCGGCCACGTACTCCGTCGGTGCCGAAGAGACGACCCATGCGCGCCTTCCTGCTGTTGAACAGCGAAACGGCCGGGATCCGCCCATGGTGTCACAGGGCGGCCCGGCCGTCCGTACAAAGCTTTAGCGCTTCGAGTACTGCGGCGCCTTGCGGGCCTTCTTGAGACCGTACTTCTTGCTTTCCTTGACCCGCGCGTCACGGGTGAGGAAGCCGGCCTTCTTCAGGGCCGGGCGGTCGTCGCCGTCGTTGACGATGAGCGCCCGGGCGATGCCGAGGCGCAGCGCGCCGGCCTGGCCGGTGATCCCGCCGCCCCGCAGGTTGGCGATGATGTCGAAGGCCTCGGCCTTCTCGACGGTGCCCAGCGGCTCGCGGATGAGCTGCTGGTGCACCTTGCTCGGGAAGTAGTTCTCCAGCTCCCGGCCGTTGCAGATGATCTTGCCGCTGCCCGGGACGATGCGCACCCGGACGATGGCCTCCTTGCGGCGGCCGACGGTCTGGATCGGGCGGTCACCGCGCGGGACGCGGACCGGCGGGGCCGCGACGACATCGGCGGCCGGCGGGGTCGGGACGATGGCTTCGGTGGTCATGGTGGTTCCTTCGCCCGCGCTCACTGCGCGATCTGCTTAATCTCGAACGGCACCGGCTGCTGTGCCGCGTGCGGGTGCTCGGAGCCGGCGTAGACCTTCAGCTTCTTGATCAGCTGACGGCCGAGCCGGTTGTGCGGGAGCATCCCCTTCACGGCCAACTCGATGGCCCGGTCGGGACGCTTGGCCAGCAGCACGTCGTAACTGACCTGCTTCAGACCACCCGGGTAGCCGGAGTGCCGGTAGGCGATCTTGGTCTCACGCTTGTTACCCGTCAGCGCCACCTTGCCGGCGTTCACCACCACCACAAAATCGCCGGTGTCGACATGCGGGGCGAAGGTGGGCTTGTGCTTGCCGCGCAGCAGCGTGGCGACGTGGCTGGCCAAGCGGCCAAGCACGACGTCGGTGGCGTCGATGACGTGCCACTGACGCTCGATCTCACCCGGCTTCGGGCTGTACGTAGGCACAGGTCTACCTTGTCTCGTCGTGGGTCTTGGGCGGCGCGGACTGCCCGGCGACAGACACAAGGGCATAGCGCAACAGCAGGCAACGATACCCGGTCGGTGGCAGCAGGGCAAAACCGCCCCCGAACGCCCTCCTCACAACGCCGAGTCCGGGTCCGGTGGGTCCGGGTTTACAGGCTTGGTACCTCGCACGGAATCCGTCGGCAAAATGGCCTCCGTAACTTTTCCGCCATGAGTACGACACTGACCCCGCCCGTGGCGGGTGCCGCGGCCACACCTGCCGGGAAGGGCCGGTGGATCACCGATTGGGACCCGGAGGACGAAACCTTCTGGGCCTCGACCGGACGCAAGGTCGCCCGGCGCAACCTCATCTTCTCCGTCTTCGCCGAGCACCTCGGCTTCTCCGTCTGGACCATCTGGAGCGTCGTCGTGGTGGCGCTCCCGGCGGCCCAGTTCCCCTACTCGGTCGACCAGCGGTTCTGGCTGGTCGCGCTGCCCAACCTCATCGGCGCGCTGATGCGCATCCCCTACACGTTCGCGGTGACCCGGCTGGGTGGCCGCACCTGGACCATGATCAGCGCACTGCTGCTGCTGATCCCGCTCGCCGGCCTGGTCTTCTCGGTGACCGCGAAGCCGCCGTACGCGGTCGTACTGCTGCTGGCCGCGACCGCCGGCTTCGGCGGCGGCAACTTCGCCTCCTCCATGACCAACATCTCCTTCTTCTACCCGGAGAAGAAGAAGGGCGCCGCCCTCGGTCTGAACGCGGCCGGCGGCAACATCGGCATCAGCACGATGCAGCTCTTCGTCCCCATGGTGCTCGCCGCCGGCCTGGTCTACGGCGGGCTGATGTGGGTGCCGCTGGTGCTGGCCGCCGCGGTGTGCGCCTACCTGTTCATGAACAACCTGGCGGTGGCGAAGACGCCGTTCCGCGCGCAGTTCGCGACCGTGAAGCGGCTGCACACCTGGGTGATGTCCTTCCTGTACATCGGCACGTTCGGCTCGTTCCTCGGCTACTCGGCCGTGTTCCCGCTGGTGCTGAAGCTGGAGTTCCCGGACGCGCCGACCGCGAAGGTGGGCGCGGCCACCATCACCCTGGCGTTCATGGGCCCGCTGATCGGGTCCCTGATCCGACCAGTCGGCGGCTGGCTGGCCGACCGGGTCGGCGGCGCCCGGGTCACCGCCGGCTGCTTCGTGCTCATGGGCCTCGGCTCGTTCGGCGTGCTCACCGCGACCAACGCCGGTAACCTGCCGCTGTTCCTCGCCTCGTTCGCGCTGCTCTTCGCGTTCGCCGGAGCGGGCAACGGCTCCACGTACCGGATGATCCCGGCGATCTTCGCCGCGAAGTCCCCCGACCTCGTGACGGCCAAGCGGGAGTCGGCGGCGACGCTGGGCATCGCCGGTGCGATCGGCGCGGCCGGCGGGTTCTACCTGCCGCGCGCGATCAGCGACTCGTACACCGCCACCGGCGGCATCGAGACCGCCTTCTCCTGGTTCGTCGCCATGTACGCGGTCTGCCTCTTCGTCACCTGGTGGTGCTACCTGCGCCGCCGCGTCCTGGTGGCCCAGGTCCCCAGCCTGGCCCACGCCGCCGTCTAGCTAGTCCGTGATCAAGGCGTCCCTCACGTCGTTCTAGCGACGTGAGGGACGCCTTAGATCATGGAAGGCAGGGGATGACGGGTGGTCATACCAGCGGTACGCTCAGCGGCATGACCCAGAAGGTGACGTTGTCGTTCCCGGACGACACCATCGAGGAGGCCCGCCGCTTCGCGAAGCGGGAAGGGCTATCGCTGTCCGCGTGGATGGACCAGGCCGCCCGGGAGAAAGCACTCCGCGAGGTGTTCACCGCCCATGCCGCCGCGCTCAAGCGCGCCGGCTTCGACCTCGAAGAGGACGCCCTCGCGGACGAACACGAGGCGGCGATGGTCGACGCGGCAATCTTCCGTGCTGCGTAGGGGCGAGGTCTGGCGGGTCGAAGGTGCCCGCGAGCGGCTCGGCCTGGTGATCAGCTCCGACGTCTACAACAGCACCGACGTGCCCATCGTGCTCGTGGCCGAGGTCGTCGAGGCCGACCTGCTGCGCGACTCGCCGCTGGCGGTGCCGATGGGTCAGTACGTGGTGATGCCCGACCGGCTCTCGTCGCCGATGAAGAAGTGGTTCACGGAGTGCGTCGACTACGCCGACACCGACACGATGAACAAGGTGTCCCGGGCGCTCCGCATCCTCCAAGATCTCTAAACCCCCATGATCAGGGCGTCCTTCAAGTCGCTCTAACGACTTGAAGGACGCCCTGATCATGACAAAAGGGTGGAAGTAAGCCGGTGTTCTGCCGCGAAGGGAAGTGAAGGGCTCTTAGCAGGCTGGAAACAATCAAGACCCGGTTGCGAAACCGCCCCTGGGCACGCTTTCGACATGACAGCCGGTGTGGAGAGTGTGACTGCGGCCCGAGAGGTCGACACGCACTGTCCGTACTGTGCCCTCCAGTGCGGCATGAAGCTACGCGCCACGCCGGACGGCCGGACCGAGGTACTGGCCCGCCAATTCCCCACAAACCGGGGCGGTCTGTGCCAGAAGGGCTGGACGGCGGCGGAGTTGCTCGACCACCCCGAGCGCCTCACCACGCCCCTCGTCAAGAAGGACGGCCGGCTCCAGGAAGCCACCTGGGATGAGGCCCTCGATCTGATCGCCGCCAAGATCGCGGAGATCCAGCAGCGCGACGGGCGGGACGCGGTCGCGGTCTTCGGGGGCGGCGGGCTCACCAACGAGAAGGCGTACGCGCTGGGCAAGTTCGCCCGGGTCGGGCTGCACACCAAGAACATCGACTACAACGGCCGCTTCTGCATGTCGTCGGCCGCCGCGGCGGGGATGCGCGCGTTCGGCGTCGACCGGGGGCTGCCCTTTCCGATGGCGGATATCGGCACCGCCGACACGGTGCTGCTCGTCGGGGCGAACGTGGCGGAGACCATGCCGCCGTTCGCCCGCTACCTCACCGACCTGAAGGAGCGCGGCGGCACGCTGATCGTGATCGACCCGCGGCTGACCGCCACCGCCCGCCAGGCCACCCTGCACCTGCAGCCGACGCCCGGCACCGACCTGGCGCTCGCCAACGCGTTGCTGCACATCGTGCTCAGCGAGGGCTGGGCCGACAAGGACTACATCGCCGAGCGCACCACCGGCTTCACCGACGTGCGCCGCACGGTCGCCAGCTACTGGCCGGCCCGGGTGGAGCGGCTGACCGGCGTACCGGTCGCCGACCTCGAGTCGGCCGCCCGGTCGCTGGCCAGCGCGCAAAAGACCATCATCCTGACCGCGCGCGGCGCCGAGCAGCATGCCAAGGGCGTCGACACGGTCACCGCGTACATCAATCTGGCGCTCGCGCTCGGCCTGCCCGGACGGCCGGGGTCGGGGTACGGCTGCCTCACCGGCCAGGGCAACGGGCAGGGCGGGCGCGAGCACGGGCAGAAGGCCGACCAGCTGCCGGGATACCGCAAGCTCGACGACCCCGCGGCGCGGGCACACGTGGCCGCGGTGTGGGGCGTCGACCCGGACGAGCTGCCCGGGCCCGGCCCGTCGGCGTACGAGTTGCTTACCGGCGACGAGATGCGGGCGCTGCTGGTCTTCGGGTCGAACCCGGTGGTGTCGGCCCCCCGCGCGGCGAAGGTCGAGAGCCGGCTGAAGGAGCTGGAGCTGCTGGTCGTCGTCGACTTCGTGCTCTCCGAGACGGCGGCGATCGCCGATGTGGTGCTTCCCACCGCGCAGTGGGCCGAGGAAGACGGCACAATGACCAACCTGGAGGGACGGGTGCTGCGCCGCCACGCCCTCCGCGAGCCACCGCCAGGGGTGAGGACGGACCTGGCGGTGATCGCCGAGCTGGCTTCCCTGCTCGGCACCGGCGGGCGGTTCTCCACCGAACCGCGCACCGTGTTCGAGGAGCTGCGGCGTGCCTCGGCCGGGGGCACGGCCGACTACGCAGGCGTGACGTGGGAGCGGGTCGACGCCGAGGACGGCGTTTTCTGGCCATGCCCGTCGGTGGACCAGCCGGGCACGCCGCGGCTCTTCGTCGACAGCTTCGCCACCCCGGACGGCCGGGCCCGGTTCCTGCCGGTGGAGCACCGGCCGGCCGCCGAGGAGGTCGACGCCGAGTACCCCCTCTACCTCACCACCGGCCGGGTGCTGGCGCAGTACCAGTCCGGTGCGCAGACGCGGCGCATCGCCCCGCTGCGCAAGGCGGCGCCGAACGCGTTCGTCGAGATGCACCCCGACCTGGCCGCCCGCCTCGGCATCGAGGCCGGCGACGAGGTCGTCGTCACCAGCCGGCGCGGTCAGATGCGGGCACCGGCCCGCCTGACCGAGACGATCCGGCCGGACACCGTCTTCGCGCCGTTCCACTGGGGCGGCGCGGCCAGGGCCAACTCACTGACGAGCGATGCCCTCGACCCGACGTCTCGAATGCCGGAGTTCAAGGTGTGCGCAGTCAAGGTGGAAGCGGCATGAAGGTAGTAATAGTCGGATACGGGATGGCGGGGTCACGGCTCGCGGCTGAGCTGCGCGGCCGGACCGCCGACCTGAAGATCTCGGTGCTCGGCGCCGAACGCCACCGGGCCTACAACCGGATCATGCTGTCCAGCGTGCTGGCCGGCAAGGTCGGCGAGCACGACGTCGAGATCACCGAAGCCGCGGGCCACGGCATCGACCTGCGCCCGGGCGTCACGGTCACCGCCATCGACCGGGCCAACCAGACGCTGACCACCGCCGACGGTGAGCTGATCGAGTACGACCATCTGGTGCTCGCCACCGGCAGCCACGCCCTGGTGCCGCCGCTGTCCGGGATCGACCCCCACGACCTGCCGGAGCGGGTCGCGGTGTTCCGCACGCTCGACGACTGCCGGCGGATCCTCACCACCGCGTCCGGCGCGCGCACCGCCCTCGTACTCGGCGGGGGTCTGCTCGGCCTGGAGGCCGCTCGCGGCCTGGCCGCCCGCGGCCTCGACGTGCGGGTGGTGCACGCGGTCGGGCACCTGATGGAGCGCCAGCTCGACCCGGCCGCCAGCGCGGTGCTGGTGCGCACGCTCGACAAGCTGGGCATCAAGGCGCACCTCGACGCGATGGCGTCGTCGGTGACGGCCACCGACGAGGGCGTGACGCTCGGCCTGGCCGACGGCCGCGAGCTGTCCGCCGACCTGCTGGTGCTGGCGTGCGGGGTACGCCCGGAGACCGCGCTGGCCCGCGCGACCGGCCTCACCGTCGAGCGCGGCGTGGTGGTCGACGACCACATGCGCACCAGCGACCCGGCGATCTCCGCGATCGGCGACTGCGCGCAGCACGACGGGGTGGTGAGCGGCCTGGTCGCGCCGGCCTGGGAGCAGGCCCGCATCGTCGCGCGGGTGCTGGCCGGTGACGACCCGGGGGCGCGCTACCGGCCGCTGCCGGTGGTCACCCGGCTGAAGGCGGCCGGCATCGACCTGGCCGCCATGGGCAATCCGGCGCCGCTGGACGGGACGGCCGAGGAGCTGAGCTTCGCCGACCCGGTCCGCGGCACCTACGCGAAACTGACGATCGTCGGCGAGCGCCTCACCGGCGCGATCATGCTGGGCGACAACCCCGCGGTGGGCACGGTGATCCAGCTCTTCGACCGGGGCACCCCGGTGCCGACCGACCGGCGTGCGCTGCTGCTGGGCCGGGCGATCGGGGTACCGGCGGCGGCGCAGGCCGAGTCGCCGGCGCTCATGCCGGACGCCGCGACGGTCTGTCAGTGCAACACCGTCAGCAAGGGAGCACTGGTGCGCTGCTGGCGCGCCGGTGCGCGGTCCGTCGACGACGTGGTCGCCGCGACCAGGGCCACGACCGGGTGCGGCACCTGCCGCGACGCGGTCGAGGGCATCGTCGATTGGCTTTCCGCAGTAGACGCGGCAGACGCGGAGGTGGCGGCGTGAAGCGCCTGGTAGTGGTCGGTAACGGCATGGTTGGGCAGCGCTTTGTCGAGGCGCTGCGGTCCCGGGACGCCGGCGAGCAGTGGCGGGTCACCGTCCTCGCCGAGGAGGGCCGCCCCGCCTACGACCGGGTGCGGCTGTCCGCGTTCTTCGACGGGGTCAGCCCCGAGGAGCTGAGCGTGCACACCCCGGACGACGGGGTCGACCTGCGGCTGGGCGAGCCGGTGCAGCGCATCGACCGGGACCGGCGGGTCGCGGTCACCGGCGGCGGGGAGTACCCGTACGACGCGCTCGTGCTCGCCACCGGGTCGTACCCGTTCGTGCCGCCGGTCGACGGCCGCGACCTGCCCGGGGTGTTCGTCTACCGCACGCTCGACGACCTGGAGGCGATCCGCGACTTCGCCAAGGGCAAGCGCACCGGTGCCGTGATCGGCGGCGGCCTGCTGGGCCTGGAGGCCGCCAACGCGCTGCGCCTGCTCGGCCTCAGCACGCACGTCGTGGAGTTCGCGCCGCGGCTGATGCCGGTGCAGGTCGACGAGGCCGGTGGGGCGATGCTCCGGCGGTACGTGGAGGACCTGGACGTCAAGGTGCACACCGGCACGGCGACGACGGCGATCCGGGCGCGGCCCGACGGTGAGATCCACGGCCTCACGCTCTCCAACGGAGAGTGGATCCAGGCCGACGTCGTGATCGTGGCGGCCGGCATCCGGCCCCGCGACGACGTGGCCCGCGACGCCGGCCTGGCGGTGGGCGACCGCGGCGGCATCCTGGTCGACGCCGCCTGCCAGACCTCCGACGAGCGCGTCTACGCGATCGGCGAGTGCGCCGCCGTCGACGGCAAGTGCTACGGGCTGGTCGCACCGGGGTACGCGATGGCCGAGGTGGTGGCCGACCGGCTGCTCGGCGGCGCGGCCACCTTCCCCGGCGCCGACCTGTCCACCAAGCTCAAGCTGCTCGGCGTCGACGTGGCGTCGTTCGGCGACGCGCACGGCACCACCGACGGCTGCCTGGACGTCACGTTCACCGACCCCGCCACCCGGGTGTACGCGAAGCTGGTGCTCTCCGACGACGCGCAGACGCTGCTCGGCGGCGTCCTGGTCGGCGACGCCTCCGCGTACCCGACGCTGCGGGCGAGCGTGGGCGGCCCGCTGCCGGGCCCGCCGCTGGCGCTGCTGGCGCCGGAGTCCGACGGCGCCACCGGTTCGGGCATCGCGGCGCTGCCCGGCGGCGCGCAGGTCTGCTCCTGCAACGCGGTCACCAAGGACCAGATCATCGGGGCGATCCACGAGGGCTGCACCGACGTGGGTGCCATCAAGGCGTGCACCCGCGCCGGCACCAGCTGCGGCTCGTGCGTGCCGATGCTCAAGCAGCTGCTCGGCGTCGCCGGCGTGCAGCTGTCGAAGTCGCTGTGCGAGCACTTCGAGTACAGCCGGCAGGAGCTCTTCGAGATCATCCGGGTCCGCGGCATCCGCACGTTCTCGCAGCTCGTGACGGAACACGGGCGCGGCCGGGGCTGCGACATCTGCAAGCCGGCGGTGGCGTCCATCCTCGCCGCGCTGGGCAGCGGTTACATCCTCGACGGCGAGCAGGCCGCACTGCAGGACACCAACGACCACTTCCTCGCCAACATGCAGAAGGACGGCACCTACTCGGTGGTGCCGCGGATACCGGGCGGCGAGATCACGCCCGACAAGCTGATCGTCATCGGCGAGGTGGCGCGCGACTTCAACCTGTACACGAAGATCACCGGCGGGCAGCGGATCGACCTGTTCGGCGCCCGGGTGGAGCAGCTGCCGCACATCTGGCGCCGGCTGGTCGACGCCGGGTTCGAGTCCGGCCACGCGTACGGCAAGGCGCTGCGCACGATCAAGTCGTGCGTGGGCAGCACCTGGTGCCGGTACGGCGTGCAGGACTCGGTCGGCCTCGCGGTCGCCCTCGAGCTGCGGTACCGCGGCCTGCGCGCACCCCACAAGATCAAGTCGGCGGTGTCCGGCTGCGCCCGGGAGTGCGCCGAGGCGCGCAGCAAGGACTTCGGCATCATCGCCACCGACCAGGGGTGGAACCTCTACGTCGGCGGCAACGGCGGCTTCCGGCCGCGGCACGCCGACCTCTTCGCCAGCGACCTGTCCACGGAAGACCTGGTGCGCTACATCGACCGGTTCCTGATGTTCTACATCCGCACGGCGGACCGGCTCCAGCGCACCGCGGCCTGGATCGAGGCGCTGGACGGCGGCCTCGACCACCTGCGCGCGGTCATCGTCGACGACTCCCTCGGCGTCTGCGCCGAGCTGGACGCCGCGATGGCGCGGCACGTCGATTCCTATGAGGACGAGTGGCGCGCCACGATCGAGGACCCGGAGCGGGTCCGCCGGTTCGCGTCCTTCGTCAACGCGCCGGACACCCCCGACCCGTCGATCACCTTCGAGGTGGAGCGGGGGCAACCGGTCCCAGCCATGGGCGAGCGCCGGCCCGTCGCGCTCGGCCTTCCGACCATGGGAGCACGCCAATGACCGACACCATCACTCAGCGCTGGACGGCGGTCTGCCCGTACGGGCGGGTGGATCCGGAACGCGGCGTGGCCGCGCTGATCGACGGCGAACAGGTGGCGATCTTTCGCACGTTCGACGGCACGCTCTACGCGATCGGCAACCGCGACCCGATCGGCGGGGCGTACGTGATGTCGCGCGGCATCGTCGGCACCCGGGGCGACGCCCCGACCGTCGCCTCTCCGCTGCACAAGCAGGTCTACGACCTGCGCACCGGCGAGTGCCTCGACCAGGCCGGGGTATCGGTACCCACGTACGCGGTCCGGGTGCGCGACGACATGATCGAGATCGCGAAGTAATGTCCGAAGAACTCTCCGGCTTCACCGTCGGAGTGACCGCCGACCGGCGCCGCGACGAGCTCGCCGCGCTGCTGGAGCGGCGCGGCGCCCGGGTCGTGCTGGCGCCGGCCCTGCGCATCGTGCCGCTCGCCGACGACACCGACCTCCGCGCCGCCACCCGCGCCTGCCTCGACACCCCGCCCGACGTGGTGATGGCCAACACCGGCATCGGCATGCGCGGCTGGCTGGAGGCCGCCGAGGGCTGGGGGCTCGCCGAGTCGTTGAAGTCGGTGCTCGGCGAGGCTTACATCGTGGCCCGCGGTCCCAAGGCGCGCGGCGCGATCCGGGCCGCCGGCCTGCACGACGAGTGGTCGGCGCCCGGGGAGAGCTGCGACGAGGTGATCGACCACCTCTGCCAGCGCGGCGTGTCCGGGAAGGTGGTCGCGATGCAGCTGCACGGTGAGCGCCAGCCGGAGTGCACGGAGGCACTGGAGGCCGCCGGCGCGACCGTGATCGAGGTACCGGTGTACCGGTGGGCACCGCCCTCCGACCCCGCTCCCCTGCACCGGCTGGTCGACCTCGTCACCGGCCGGTTGGTGGACGCGGTCACCTTCACCTCGGCACCGGCGGTCGGCGCGCTCCTGCGGGCCGCTGGACCGGGTAGCGACGCGGTGCTCGACGCGCTGCGCTCCGACGTGCTGGCCGCCTGCGTCGGCCCGGTCACGGCGGCGCCGCTGCGGCGGTACGGCGTGCCGGTGGTCGCACCGACCCGGGCCCGGCTGGGCGCGCTGGTCCGCACCATCGTGGACGAACTGCCGCAGCGGGCGGTCAACCTCAAGGTGGCCGGCCACGTCCTCACGCTGCGCGGGCACGCGGCGGTCGTCGACGGTGAGCTGCGGCCGCTCGCGCCCGCGCCGATGGCCGTGCTGCGGGCGCTGGCCGCGACGCCCGGGCGGGTGCTGTCCCGAGCGGCGCTGCTACGCACCCTCCCCCGCGGTGCCGACGAGCACGCGGTGGAGATGGCGGTAGCCCGCCTCCGCGCCGGCCTGGGCGCACCGGGCGTCGTCCAGACCGTCGTCAAGCGCGGCTACCGCCTCCCCGTCGACTAATCCCCGCCCCCCACCCCACCTTGACGCAAGGAAGGGCCCCTTATTAACACTCCTCATCGCGAGGAGGGGACCCTTGCAATCGCATCGTGCATAGGAAGGGCCCCTTGTTAACACCTCACAGTGTTAACAAGGGGCCCTTCCTTGCAGCTCAGCCCACCGGGGTGGGGGCGCCGCGGCCGCGATCGCCGCGGAGCATGGTCATCGCGTGCTCGACGACGCTGACCAGCACCTGCTTGGCGGAGTCGCGGCGGCGGGCGTCGGTCCACACCAGCGGCACGTGCGCCGGGATCGCCAGCGCCTCGCGCAGCTCCTCCAGCTGGTACCGGGGCGCGCCGTCGAAGTGGTTCAGCGCCACCAGGTACGGCAGGCGCCGGTTCTCGAAGTAGTCCAGCGGCGCGAACGCGTCGGAGATCCGGCGGGTGTCGACGAGCACCGCGGCGCCCACGGCACCCCGGATGATCTCGTCCCACATGAACCAGAACCGGGTCTGTCCGGGCGTACCGAACAGGTACAGGATGAGGTCCTCGGCCATGGTGATGCGGCCGAAGTCCATGGCGACCGTGGTGGTCTCCTTGCCCGGCACCTTGGAAGGGTCGTCGATGCCCACCCCGGCCGCGGTCATGACCGCCTCGGTGGTCAGCGGCGTGATCTCGGAGACCGCACCGACGAGCGTCGTCTTACCGACGCCGAACCCGCCAGCGACCACGATCTTGGCAGAGGTGATGGCCGGACTGCGCCGGGCCGCGGAGTTATAGCCTGCGAAGTCCACTCAGTACCCTCTCAAGCAGTTCCATCCGCTCCTCGTACGCTTCGACGGGAGCGGCGCTGTGCAGCGCCAGCAGGTTCTCGGCCACCATGTCGGCGACGAGGACCCGGGCGACGCCCAGCGGCAGGCGGGTGTAGGCCGCGATCTCCGCCAGCGATTGCGCCCGGTTCTCGCAGACGGTAGCGATGCGGTACTTGTCGTGACCGGCGAACCGGGCCTCCTGCACGGCGGCCGTGCTGGCGACCAGAACCGCTTCGATCGCGATGTCCTGGCGCGGCTCGGTGCGCCCGCGGGTAACCGCGTATGGCCGGACCAACGCCCCCCGCGGGTCTTCGCGTGGCTGGTCCATTACGCGGTCACCTCCTTTCGAGAAAAGTGTCCGGGCCGCTGGTTAGCGGCTCACGGCCTCTCTGGTAGCGGGCGACAGTGCGGCACCGACCCGCTCGACCAGCAACGCCATCTCGTACCCGACCTGGCCGACGTCGCAGCTGCGCGCGGCGAGCACGGCCATGGAGGAACCGTCGCTGATGGACATGAGGAACAGGTAACCGCTGTCCATCTCGATGACAGTCTGGAGCACACCGCCCGCGCTGAACATGCGAGACGCCCCGTCGGTCAGGCTGACCACACCGGACGTGATCGCGGCGAGTTGATCGGCGCGGTCCTGCGGCAGGTCCCGCGAGGACGCGAGGAGCAGGCCGTCCGCCGACACCGCCACCACGTGCGCGATGCCCGCGACGCTGTCGGCGAAGTTGCTGAGCAGCCAACTCATGTCCTGCATAGCCGGCCTCGTCATCCGCTGGTCTCCTTGGTCGAGTTCGAGGGGGCCTTGCCGGCCGTTCGGCCACGCTGCACACCTCGGTGGTACGCCGAGAGCAGGCCGCGAACCTCGTCCGGGGTTCGGCGGGCGTGCTCCCGACCGGTCTTCGCTTCGACCCCGCCAGGCACGAGCTGAGCCTGCGGGACCCGCTTGGGTAGGCCGGACCGCGTGGTGCCGGCTGTGGTGGGCTGAGTGGCCTGCTCAGCCCGTTTCCAGCCCTCGTCAGCCGCGGTGCGCCAGCTGTCCTCTTCGGTGCTGAGGCGCTGGCGCGGCACCGGGCTGGTGTCGACGCTGGTGGTCATGGTGGACATGACCGGCGTGGACACCGGGGCAGGCGGCGGCGGCACGGCGACCGGGGCCGGCGTGGGCGCCGGAGCCGGCGGGGCGACCCGGGGCGGCGGCGCGGCGTACCCGTCCGCCGGCACCGTGAAGATCTCGGTGGGTGCCGTGGCGGTCTGGCCGTGCGACCGGAACCAGACGGCCTCCATCTCCCGGTAGATGGGTGCCTCGCTGACGTCGGTGGCACGGGCCGCGGCCGGGCCGGCCACCGGACCGGCCGGCAGGCCGGCGGGCGGCAGCATCGCCGGCGTCATCGGAGTCGCCGGCACCGCCGGCACCGAGGTGGGTTGGACCGTCGGGTACGCCATGGTGGGCGTGCCCAGGCCGCCCTGCGCCGCCTGCTGGCCGAGCGTCGGGAACGCGTTGGTCGCCGCGCCCGCGTTGACCGGCACCGTGGTGCTGTTCCAGTCCTGGCGGGCGCCGTTGCCGTTGCCGGGACGCGGGTCGGACAGCGTCGCGGCCGCGGAGCGGGCGCCGAGCGCGGACAGCGCCGACTGCGGTGGCAGGCCGCCGGTCGACACCGGCGCGCCGCTGATCGGCGACGGCTCCACCGCGAGCGGGGAGCGCGGCCGGGTCAGCACGTTTTCCCGGGTGCGCGGCTTGGGCAGCACGATGATGCCGCTGGGCAGCGTCACCTGAGCGACCGTGCCGCCCTCGACGTTGGGCCGCAGCTCGACGCGGATGCCGTACCGGGAGGCCAGCCGGCCGACCACGGCGAGACCCATCAGCCGGAACGCGGCCACGTCGACCGTGGGCGGCTGGCTGAGCCGACGGTTGAGCGCGTCCAGTTGCTCCTCGGTCAGGCCCAGACCGCGGTCCTCCACCTGGAGCAGCACGTAGTCGCGGATGCGCCGGGCGTCCGCGACCACCACCGTGTTGGGCGGGGAGAACCGGGTGGCGTTGTCGAGCAGCTCGGCGAGGAGCCGCACCACGTCGTTGACCGCGTGGGCGGCCACCGAGATGTCGGTGTCGACGGTGCCGAACTCGATGCGGTTGTAGAGCTCCACCTCGGACTGGGCGGCCCGCAGCACGTCGACCAGCAGGGCGTCGTCCCGCCGCGGCGGCGTGGAGTCGGCACCGGCGAGGACCAGCAGGTTTTCGTCGTTGCGGCGCATCCGGGTGGCCAGGTGGTCGAGCTGGAAGAGCTGGGCCAGCCGCTTCGGGTCCTCCTCGCCGCGCTCGATCATGTCGAGCTCGCCGATCATCCGGTCGACCAGCGCCTGGCTGCGCCGGGCCAGGTTGAGGAACATCGCCGAGACGCTGGTGCGCAGCGCGGCCTGCTCGGCCGCGATCCGGACCGCCTCCCGGTGGACGACGTTGAACGCCTGTGCCACCTGGCCGACCTCGTCGCGGTTGGGCAGCCGGATCGCGTCCCGCACCTGGCGGACCACCTCGTCCGGGCCGGCCTCGCCGAGACTGCGCACGTCGCGCAGCTTGGCCACGGCCTCGGGCAGGTCGCGGTTGGCCACGGCCAGCGCGCCCTCCCGCAGCCGGCGCAGCGACTGGTTGAGCGACCGGGCCAGGACCACGGCGAGCGCCACCGCGATCGCCAGCGTGATGAGGACCAGCAGCGACTCCAGGAGGGTCTGCCGGACCACGTCGGCGCGGACCACGTCGGCGTCCGCGATCAGGTCGGCCGCGAGCCGGGTCTCCGCGTACCGCATGAGGTTGGCGACCGCGCCGATCGCGCTGGCGGCCTCGTTGGCGTTGAGCGCCGGCGCGTTGGCGCTCAGCGACTGGGCCACCTGGTTCGCCACGCGGTCGGCCAACTCGACGCCGTCACCGCTGACCGCCGCGCCGACCGTCGCCTGTTGCCACGCGTCGGCGGTCAGGTTGAACGCCTCCAGGGCCTCCTGCTGGCTGGCCAGGGTGGCGACGAACGCCGAGTACTGCTCGCGGTCCAGGGTGCCGTCGCCGATCAGGGCCGCGTAGGTCACCGCCTGCTCGTCGCCGACCGCGGCCTTGAGCTTGGCGAACGCCGCCGCCGCGCGCAGGCTGTCGGCGAGCTGGCCCTGACCGGCGATCTGACCGACCACTTCGGGGTACGACACCAGGACGCCGATGATGCCGGTGTACCGCAGCACCGCCTCGGCGGGCGAACGATGTTTCCGGGTCAGCACGTCCTGCCGGGTTTCGTCCAGCACGCGCAGGTAGTCGTCGATCTGGACCAGCCGCTCCTCGACCGCGGGCGGCACGTCACCGAGCTCCGACCGGTCCCGGTTGTACGAGGCCACCTGCGCGTCGGTCTTCTGCACCTGCTGGGTGAACGGGGTGGCGCCGCCGGTCGGGTTCGCGGTGGCCAGGAAGCGGGCCGCGGCCATCCGCTCGTTGTGCGTCTCGTGCGCCAGTGTGGACACGTCGGCCGACAGCCTGGTGAGCGACCGGATAAGGCCCGCGTCGGCGGCCCGCTGCGCGCTGTCGGCGAGCCGGACTCCGGCCAACGCCACAATTGCCACAATGGGTACAAGAAGGATAAGCGCGAGCTTGCTCCTGATTTTGGTATCCCGCAGGCGCGGCAAAAATCGACGCGCTGCACCGCGGGCTTGTACGCCGCTTTCGGGCAGGGTCGTAGGACCGGTGCTCACGACATCGCCTCCGTCGTCGTCTCCGCGCTCCACGCGCCCGGCCGCTGCCTTCTGTGCAGGGGCTAGCGCAGCACGCGGCACGGCGGCGATTTCATCAGATATGAAGCCCACTTGGGAAGCCTCAGTCGGGCAGGAAACGGTCGGAGTTGACGCATTCGCCATTCCGGGGCATCGGAATGACCACCCCCGAACAGCAAAAACACCGCACCGTAACGGCGCAGAGGCTATTGAGTAACGGAGCAGGAAGTTAATCTCGACCCACTATGTGGGATGGCAGTCTCATCACCAGGCGGATCGCCCCCTTGACCCCCGCGTCCCACGTTGGCAAGGTTTCTCCGGTTCGATGCCATATCCGATCGCAGCTTTCTAGGCCAGCCCTTCGACGGGTTCGCCAACTGGAGGACTGAGTTGAGGCCCACCCGATCCGCACTCCTCGCGGCGGTCGCGTCCGCCATCGTGCTGGTGCCGGCGGCCGGCTGTGATGCCGGCGGGGAGACGCAGGCCAAAGAGGACATCCTTATCGCGGCCGACCTGGAACTGTCCGGTGCGGCGGCCGCCATCGGCACCGCCTACGACCGCGCGCTGCGCCTGAAGGTCGAGCAGATCAACGCGGCCGGCGTGCTGGGCGGTCGCAAGATCAAGCTCGAGGTGCGGGACAACCGGTCCGACAAGACACTGTCCACAGCGAACATCGGCGACTTCACGAACAACCGTGAGGTCGCCGCGATCATCACCGGGGCGTGTGGCGACTGCGTCATCGCCGCGGCGAAGTCCACCAACGACGCGAAGGTGCCGACCATTTCGCTGGCACCGGTCACCGGCGCCACCGCTCCCCTCGCCGAACGCAAGTACATCTTCAAGGTCGGCGTCAATCCCGCGGACGACGCGGCGCTGATCGCCGGCGAGCTGCGCAGCGCCGGATCCACCCGGGTCGGGCTGCTCACCACGGACGACGCGTACGGCCTGGACGGCCAGAACGCCATGAAGGGCGAACTGGACGGCACCGAGCAGGCCAAGATTGTCAGTACAACGCAGTTCAAGCCCACCGACACCGACGTCAACCAGCGGGTCCGCACGGTGCTGGACGCCGACCCGGACGCCTTGGTGGTGTGGGCCTTCGCGGACCAGGCGCAACGGGTGGCCGGCAGCGCCCGTAGCGCTGGCTACACCGGGCCGATCTACTTCGACGCCGCCGCGGCCGGAGACCTGTTCATGGCTCAGGGCATGGAGAACACCACATTGGTCTTCACCCAGACCATGGCGATCGACGACGTGATCGCGACCAACCCGGCCAAGTCGGCGCGCAAGCAATGGTTCCGCGACTACACCTCGCGGTACGGCAGCTACTTCGGACCCGCGTCATTCGCCGCGGACGCGCTCCAACTGCTGGCGAGCGCGATCGAGCAGAGCGGCGGAACCGACCGGGACGCCGTTCGCGACGCGCTGGAATCGGTCAAAGTGGACGGCTTGAGCGGCCCGCTTCGGATCACGCCGGAGAATCACTCCGCACTGATGCCGCAGGCACTGGTCGCGCTGGTCGCGAACTCCAACCGCTGGCGCCTGAAGGTTTGACCCCCGCTCCGGGGCGGCCACGGTAAGGGAAGACGGCTAAGATCCCGCCCGGGTACTGACCAGACCCAGCACATATCTCCATATGCAAGACCGTTGAGACATCCCCCTCAGATCACCGGTTGAAGGAGAAACAGAAATGATCAGGCGCTCTCGCGCACTGGCGGCGACGGTGCTGGCCACCGCTCTGCTGGTCGCCGCCGGATGTAGCGACGACTCCGCTTCGGGGTCCGACTCGGACTCAGGCTCCAGCGGCACCCCGGACAAGATCACGTACGTTACCGCGTTCGGCGCCGTCGGCCGGGACGCGTTCGCGTGGGTCGCCAAGGAGAAGGGCTACTTCAAGGAGGCCAACCTTGAGGTGGACATCCAGCTCGGCAAGGCCACCGGCGAGAACATCAAGACGCTCAACGCCGGCAAGGCCGACTTCGTGAACCTCGACATGATCGGTGGCGTCATCACCGAGGGCAAGGCCGAGACCCCGCCGAACATGAAGGCCGTCCTCGCGGTGCACCAGTCGACCCTGGTGTCGATCATCTCGCTGGAGGGCTACAACGTCACCAGCCCGAAAGACCTGGAAGGCAAGAAGATCGCCGCCGCCACCGGCTCGGTGAACCAGCTGCTCTTCCCGGCGTACGCCAGGCTGGCGGGCATCGACGAGAAGAAGATCACGTGGCAGAACGCGCAGACCACGCAGCTCACCGGCCTGCTGACCGCGCACCGGGTGGACGCGCTGAGCACGTTCCTAATCGGTAAGACGGGCATCGAGAACGCGGCCAAGCCCAAGAAGGCGGTCGTCCTGCCATACAGCAACTACCTGACCGACCTGTACGGCAACGGCATCTTCACCTCGAACGACACCGCCAAGAACAAGCCGGAGCTGGTCAAGCGCTTCCGGGACGCGATGCTCAAGGCACTGCAGTACACGGTGGACAACCCCGAGGAGGCCGCGAAGATCCTCAACGCCGCGCAGCCGGACTCCAAAGTCCCGGCGGCGGTCGGCGAGATCACCTCGATGGCGCCGTACACCAAGCCCACCTCGGGCGCGCCGCTCGGCACCATCGACCCGCAGCGCATGGCGAAGGCGATCGCGCTTCTGGAGTCGCTGGGCCTCATCAGGGCGGGCCTCAAGCCCGAAGACGTCGTGGCCACGGACCTGACCGTCAAGGCGTGACCACGCCGGTGGCGGG
>JBBEWH010000033.1:0-22930 GCA_037414955.1 Actinomycetes bacterium KLBMP 9797 | reverse complement strand
CGCCGGGCCGGCTGCCCCCGCGTGGGGGGAGCGGGGGTGGGGGGAAGCCCGCCCCGCGGGGTAGTGGGGGTGGGGGGTGGGGGGATCTCAGATCAGGCGGCGGACCACGTAGTTACGGGACCAGATCTTGTGCTTGCCGACCGTCTTGCCGGCGCGCGGCGAGTCGTACATATAGCCACCGCCGGCGTAGACGCCCACGTGGGTGCCGTAGGTGCCGCTCCGGATGACGATCAGGTCGCCGGGCTTCGCCTTCGACTTGGCGACCGCCTTGCCGTACCGCTGCTGCAGGTTGGCCTTGTGCGGCAGCTTCTTCCCGGCGGCCACCCGGTAGACGTACGACGTGTAGCCGGAGCAGTCGAACACCCGCGGGCCACTGGCACCGAACCGGTAGGGCGCGCCGGTGTGCTTGCGCGCCTCGCTGAGGATCTTCGCGCCGCTGGGCAGCACGTAGACCCGCGCGGTGGCGCTGGCCGTCGCCTTGTACTTGCCGGCGATGCCGGTGTAGACCAGCCGGAAGCTGCTGTTGACGAACGGCTTGGCGTAATAGGTCGCCACGCCGTTGCGGACCCAGCGGGTCATCCAGGTGCGCCACGCGCCGTTGCGCCACGCCTGGAACTGGAGGTTGCCGCCGTTGACGGGCTTACCGGTACTCGGATCGGTGATCCAGGTGCTCAGCTTGGTCGTGGCCCCCCAGCGGATCGTTTTCGTGGCGCCGATCCGCACGATCGGGTGTACCGGTGCTGCCGCCTGTTGCGCCACCGCCGTGGTGATGGGCGCGGCGGCCGTGGTGGTCGCGGGCGCCGCCGCTGCCGGACCGGCGAGGAGCGTGCCGGCGCAGAGGCAGGTACCGAGGGCGAGCGCGAGCTTGCCGATGCGGGCATGCCGCAGCCGGCGCGAACGGTGTTCGTGCACGAAGTGAGATCCCTCCGGCACGCCTACGGGGTTAGCTGTCGGGTTCGGACGCGAAGGTTGGCCCGGCCGCGCGCGGCGACTTCACCCCAAGGCCTTGGTCACAAGGCCGCCTTACTTGGGTCCCCCATCCCTGCCCCTATCGCCGTTGTCTCGTCGGTCAAGGGGTTTGCGCCGCACGGGAGGGCAGGGTTAGGCGGTTCCCGCGGCGCGGCCGGGACGCGAATCGCGACCGGCTCAACGTTTGTATCCGATGGCGATATCGACGCTCCGTAATCGGGATCTTGCATAGCGAATTTGGCACACCGTCCGATGTCCGAAACAGACGCACGCCGTCCGGAATGTGACTACGCTCCGCTAACTTGCGCGCACGCGTCGTCGATCATGGGCGGTGAAGAAGCCCACACACCTTGCTCCGGTAACCTCGCTCGCGTGACGGACGGGAACACAGACGGGAACGAGGCGCGGATGCCCTTACGGGCCAAAGTCGCCAGCTCGGTGTCGCGCACCGCGGCGGCGCTCTCCCGCGCCGCCGGACGGGGCGACGGATCGGTGATCGGCGGTTGGATCGGCCTGAAGATCGACCCCGATCTGCTCGCGCATCTGTCCACCGGGCGGGCGATCGCCCTCGTCTCCGGCACCAACGGCAAGACCACGACGACGCGGCTCACCGCCGCGGCGGTCGGCGTGCTCGGACGGGTGGCCACCAACTCGTTCGGCGCCAACATGCCGACCGGGCACACCTCCGCGCTGGCCAAGGCCGGCCAGACGCCGTACGCGGTGCTGGAGGTCGACGAGCACTACCTCCCGCAGGTGATCGAGGCGACCAACCCGCGGGTGGTGGCGCTGCTCAACCTCTCCCGCGACCAGCTGGACCGCGCCAAAGAGGTCGCGATGATGGCGCAGCTCTGGCGCGAGGCGCTGGCCAAGCATCCCGACGTGGTCGTGGTGGCGAACGCGGACGACCCGATGGTGGTCTACGCGGCGGCCTCCGCGCCCCGGGTCGGCTGGTTCAGCGCCGGGCAGCGCTGGCACGACGACTCCCACGTCTGCCCCAACTGCGGCGCGCCGATCGAGCGCCAGGCCGGCTACTGGGGCTGCACCGGGTGCCCGCTGCGCCGCCCGGTGCCGCAGTGGGTGGTCGAGGACGACGGTGTCATCGACCCGCGCGGCGCGTGGCACAAGGTCAGCCTCCAGATCCCCGGCAAGGTCAACGTCGGCAACGCGGCCACCGCGCTGGCCGTCGCCGCCCAGTTCGGGGTACGCCCGACGGACGCGGTCGGCCGGCTCTCGACGGTGACCTCGGTGGCCGGCCGGTACGCCCAGGTGGTGCGGGACGGGCGCAACGTCCGGCTGCTGCTCGCGAAGAACCCGGCGAGCTGGCTGGAGGCGTTCGACATGGTCGACCAGGCGCCGACGCTGCTGTCGATCAACGCGCGCGACCCTGACGGGCTCGACACGTCGTGGCTTTTCGACGTCGACTTCGGCCCGCTGCGCGGCCGGCAGGTGTTGATCACCGGCGACCGGGCGTACGACCTCGCGGTTCGCCTCGAAGTGAACGGGGTACCGTTCCGGCACGTACTCTCGTTCGACGAGGCCGTCGCCGCGGTACCGCCAGGACGGCTGGAAGTGATCGCCAACTACACGGCGTTTCAGGACATTCGAGCGGAGCTGGACCGTGTCAACTGATAGCGCGATCAGCATCGTCTGGATCTATCCAGACCTGCTGTCCACTTATGGCGACCGGGGCAACATGTTGATCCTGGCCCGCCGCGCCGCCCTGCGCGGGCTGCCCGTGCAGACCATCGAGGTGCGCTCCGACCAGGCGCTGCCCGGCACCGCCGACATCTACCTGCTCGGCGGCGGCGAGGACGGGCCGCAGGCGCTCGCCGCCCAGCGGCTCAACGCCGACGGCGGCCTGCACCGCGCGGTCGCGCAGGGCTCGGTGGTGTTCGCCGTGTGCGCCGGCTACCAGCTGCTCGGCGGCTCCTTCTTCGCGAAGGGCACCAAGTGCGCCGGCCTCAACCTGCTCGACCTCAACTCCGACCGCGGTCCCACCCGCGCGGTGGGCGAGCTGGGCGGGGTGATCGACCCGCGGCTCGGCCTGCCGCCACTGACCGGGTTCGAGAACCACGGCGGCCGCACCCACCTGGGCCCGGGCGTCGCGCCGCTCGCCAAGGTCACCACCGGCGTCGGCAACGACGGCGCCAGCGAGGGCGCGTGGCGCGGCAAGCTCCTCGGGACGTATTCGCACGGTCCGGCCCTGGCACGTAACCCCGCCCTGGCCGACCTGCTGCTCCGCTGGGCGACCGGCTACCAGGCGCTGCCGGCGCTCGACGACACCTGGTCCGACCGGCTCCGCGCCGAGCGCATGTCCGCCGTGGCGGCCTCGTGAAGCCCGTCACCCCCACGGCCCCCTCCGAGACGCCTTCTCCCCCCATGATCAAGGCGTCCTTCACGTCGTTAGAGCAGCATGAGGGACGCCTTGATCATGGCGAGGGCGCGGCGCTGCGCTCCCGGCCGGCAAGGCTCCGCTCGCGGCTGGCAGGGCTCGGCTCGTGGCTGGCGGGGCTTCCCTCGCGGCTGGCAAGGCTGCGGCCACCACGGTCGGCGGCCGCCAAGCGCTTCACGCTCCTGCTCGGCCTCCTCGCCGCGCTCGGCGTGGTCGTGCTCGTCCTGCCGCCGCCAGACCTGGCCGACGCGCCGCGCCTGGTCGACCAGCTCGGCCCCTTCGCGGCGCCGGCCGCGGTGGTCGTGGGCGCGCTGATGATGGTCGCGCTGATCCCCCGCACGCTGGTCTCGGTCGCCTGGGGCGCGCTGTTCGGCACGGTCGGCGGCGCCGCCTACGCGCTCGCCGGCGCCCTGCTGGCCGCGGCGCTCGGCTTCGCCGTCGGGCGGCTGCTCGGCCGCGACTTCGTCGCCGAACGGGTCCGCGGCCGGCTCGCCCGTCTCGACGGCTGGTTCGGCCGGCAGAGCGTGCTCGGGGTGGTGACCGTGCGGTTGCTGCCGGTGGGCGGGTTCGGCCTGGTCAGCTACGGGTACGGCACGACCGGCGCGCGCCTGTGGCCGTACCTGCTCGGCAGCGTGCTGGCGTCGGTGCCGTCCGCGTTCGGGTACGCCGCGGTCGGCGCCGCCGTGGCCAACCCCAGCGGCATCAACTGGTTCGCGATCGCCCCCGCCGGCCTCGGCCTGATCGCCACGACGGTCATCGTCACCCGCTGGCGCCGCGCGTCCCGCGCCACCCCCGCCTAACCCCTCCATGATCACGGCGTCCTTCACGTAGTAAGAACTACGTGAAGGACGCCTTGATCATGGGTTACAGGACGACGCTGACCATGCGGCCGGGGACGACGATGACCTTGCGGGGGTCGCGGCCCTCCAGGTGGTCGGCCACCGCGGCCAGCGCGGCCTCCCGGACCGCCGCCTCCGCGGCGTCCGCCGGCACCTCCACCCGGCCGCGCACCTTGCCGTTGACCTGCACCGGGTACGTCACCGACGCCGCCACCAGCAGCGCCGGGTCGGCGGTCGGGAAGTCGGCGTACGCCAGCGAGCCGTCGTGCCCCAGCCGCCCCCACAGCTCCTCGGCGATGTGCGGGGCGAACGGCGCCAGCATCAGCACCAGCGGCTCCGCGATCTCGCGGGGCGTGGCCGGCAGCGGCGTGGCCGCGTTGGTCAGCTCGATCAGCTTCGCGATCGCCGTGTTGAACCGCAGGTCGTCCAGGTCGCCGCGGACGCCGTCGATCACCCGGTGCAGCAGCCGCCGGACCTCATCGGTAGCCGGCTCGTCGACCACCCGGGACGCGCCGGTCTCCTCGTCGACGACCAGCCGCCACACCCGCTGCAGGAACCGCTGCGAGCCGACCACCGCGCGGGTCTCCCACGGCCGGGAGACGTCCAGCGGGCCCATCGCCATCTCGTACACCCGGAACGTGTCGGCGCCGTACCGCTCACACATCTCGTCCGGCGTGACCACGTTCTTCAGCGACTTGCCCATCTTGCCGTACTCCCGGACGACCTCCTGGCCGGCGTAGAAGTACTTCCCGTCGCGCTCCTCGACCTCTTCGGCCGGCACGATCACGCCGCGGGCGTCGCGGTACGCGTACGCCTGGATGTAGCCCTGGTTGAACAGCTTCCGGTACGGCTCGAACGACGACACGTGGCCCAGGTCGAACAGCACCTTGTGCCAGAACCGCGCGTACAGCAGGTGCAGGACGGCGTGCTCCATGCCGCCCACGTACAGGTCGACGCCACCGCAGTCGGCCTGGTCGCGCGGGCCCATCCAGTAGCGCTCGATGTCCGGGTCGACCAGCGCCTTCTCGTTGTGCGGGTCCAGGTAGCGCAGCGAGTACCAGCAGGAGCCGGCCCACTGCGGCATGGTGTTGGTCTCCCGGGTGTACTGCCGGGGGCCGTCGCCCAGGTCCAGCTCGACCTGCACCCATTCCTTCGCCCGGGACAGCGGGGTCTCCGGGTCGCTGGCGGCGTCGTCCGGGTCGAAGGTGCGCGGCGAGAAGTCGTCGATCTCCGGCAGCTCGACCGGCAGCATGGCCTCGGGCAGCGCGATCGGCAGGCCGGTCTCGTCGTACACGATCGGGAACGGCTCGCCCCAGTAGCGCTGCCGGCTGAACAGCCAGTCCCGCAGCCGGTACGTGACGGCGCCGGTGCCGGCCTCGTTGGCCTCCAGCCACTCGATGATCGCGGCCTTGGCCGCCACGACGCCCATACCGTCCAGGAACCCCGAGTTGATCGCCGGGCCCTCCCCGACATACGCCTTGCCGTCGAAACCCTCGGACGGCTGGACGGTGCGGATGATCGGCAGGTCGAAGACCTCGGCGAACTCCCAGTCCCGCTCGTCCTGCCCGGGCACCGCCATGATCGCGCCGGTGCCGTAGCCCGCCAGCACATAGTCGGCGATGAACACCGGGATGTGCGCGCCGTTCACCGGGTTGGTCGCGTAGGCGCCGACGAAGACGCCGGTCTTCTGCTTGCTCTCCGCCGTCCGCTCGGCCTCCGTCTCGCCGACGATCGAGGCACGGTACGCGGCGACGGCCGCCGCCGGCGTCGGGTGCCCGCCGGTCCACGCGTCCTTCGTCCCGTCCGGCCAGGCGGCTGGGACCAGCCGGTCGACCAGCTCGTGCTCGGGTGCCAGCACCATGTAGGTCGCGCCGAACACGGTGTCCGGGCGGGTGGTGAACACCCGGATCGCGCCGGCATCCGTGGGGAAGTCGATGTGCGCGCCGGTGGAGCGGCCGATCCAGTTGCGCTGCATCAGCTTGACCGGCTCCGGCCAGTCCAGCGTGTCCAGATCGTCCAGCAGCCGGTCGCCGTAGGCGGTGATGCGCATCTTCCACTGCTTCAGGCTGCGCTTGAAGACCGGGTAGTTGCCGCGCTCGCTGCGCCCGTCCGGCGTGACCTCCTCGTTGGCCAGCACCGTGCCCAGGCCGGGACACCAGTTCACCGGAGCCTCGGAGACGTACGCCAGGCGGTGGTCGTCGACGACCTGCCGGCGCTCCACAGCGGACAGTTCCGACCACGGACGCCCGTCCGGGGTCGGTCGCGCGCCGGCGGAGAAAGCCGTGATCAGGTCGGCGATCGGCCGGGCCCGGCGCAGCTCCGGGTCGTACCAGGAGTTGAAGATCTGCAGGAAAATCCACTGTGTCCAGCGGTAGTAGTCCACATCGGTGGTGGCGACGCTACGGCGGTTGTCGTAGGCCAGGCCCAGCCGGCGCAGCTGCGCGCGGTATCGCTCGACGTTCGCCTCGGTGGTCACCCGCGGATGCGTGCCGGTCTGCACGGCGTACTGCTCGGCCGGCAGGCCGAACGCGTCGAACCCCATCGGGTGCAGCACGTTGTAGCCGGCCATCCGCTTGTACCGGGTGAAGGAGTCGGTGCCGATGTAACCCAGCGGGTGCCCGACGTGCAGGCCGGCGCCCGACGGGTACGGGAACATGTCGTGCACGTACAGCTTGTCGGCGCCGGCGCGGGGGTGCGCGGCGTCGGCCAGGTCGCCGGTCGGGTTGGGCGCGTCGAACGTGCCGTGCGCGTCCCAGTAGTCCTGCCAGCGCCGTTCTATCTCGTCCGCCAGCGCCGCCGTGTACCGGTGCGACGGGACATCGGCTGTTTCGGTCATCTTTCTACCTCCAGGGCCATTCTCGTCAGGACACAAAAAAGCCCCTCACGCAGGAGGGGTAGCCGCACTGTCGATATGTCGTCAGTGCGGCCTTCTAAGGAGCAGGAAGGCCCTGGCCATGACCCGCAGTGTACACCGCAGCCGTCAAGACCGACTCGGCGAAATCCACCGACCGGGCTAGCCTGTGGGCATGCGGGTGGTCCGTCGCAATCCGGCCTGCACTCCCGCGAACCTTACGGCGCTCCCAACGTATCTATAGGGGAGGTCGTGGCACCACGAGGAGGAGGCCCGTGACACAGCAATCCTGGGACGAGCTTGGCGGCGCCCTCGCGAGCCCCGAGTTTCGAGCCGCGAGCGATGCCATCGTGGCCAACATCGAGCAGGTCATCGAGGGTAAGACCGCCACCGTGCGGTTGGCGCTCGCGGTGCTGCTCGCTGAAGGCCACCTGCTCATCGAAGACGTACCCGGCGTAGGCAAGACCAAGCTCGCGAAGGCACTGGCCCGGTCGATCGACTGCTCGGTGCGGCGGATCCAGTTCACCCCTGACCTGTTGCCCAGCGACGTGACCGGCGTCAGCGTGTACAACCAGGAGACCCACGACTTCGAGTTCAAGCCGGGCGCGGTGTTCGCGAACCTGGTGGTGGGCGACGAGATCAACCGGGCATCCCCGAAGACCCAGTCGGCGCTGCTGGAGAGCATGGAGGAGCGCCAGGTCACCGTCGACGGCGTCACCTACGAGCTGCAGACGCCGTTCATGGTCATCGCGACCCAGAATCCCATCGAGATGGAGGGCACCTACCCCCTGCCCGAAGCTCAGCGCGACCGGTTCACCGCGCGCATCGCGATGGGATACCCGGACGCCAGCGCGGAGCTGGCCATGCTCGACGTCCATGGCGCCCGCGACCCGCTCTTCGCGCTGAAGCCGGTCTCCGACGCCGCCACCGTGCGGAGGCTCATCGCGACGGTCCGTGAGGTGCACGTCGCCGACGCCGTCAAGCAGTACGCGGTGAACCTGGTGACCGCCACCCGCGAGGCACCCGAGCTGCGCCTGGGCGCATCCCCCCGGTCGACGCTCCAGATGCTGCGCACCGCCCGTGCGGTGGCCGCGCTGGAGGGCCGCGACTACGTGCTGCCCGACGATCTGCAGGCGCTCGCCGTGCCGGTGCTGGCCCACCGGGTCATCCCGACGGCCGACTCGCAGCTGGCTCGGCGCACCACCGACGCGATCATCGCCGACCTGGTCCACCGGCTGCCGCTGCCGCACGAGCGCCAGCGCTCGCCGTACGACACCCGGCAGGCTCCCGACGGCCGCGCGCAGTACGATCCGCGAAGGGGATAAATACCGTGCGTTATGACTCCCAGCCGACCCCCGACGGCCGCGCGCAGTACGATGCCGAGCCTCAGAGGGGATAACTACCGTGCGTGAGGCGTTCCGTGGCTTGACCACGCGCGGCCGGTCGTTCCTCGCGGCCGCCGCCGCGGCGGCGCTCTCCGCGCTGATCCTCGGCGAGAAAGATCTGCTGCGGGTCGCGATCCTGCTGGCCGTCCTGCCGCTGCTCGCCACCGTCTACGTCGGCCGCAGCCGGTACCGGCTGGCGTGCAGCCGCTCGCTCCAGCCGCACCGGGCACATGTCGGCGCCAGCGCGCGGGTGGTGCTGCGGCTGCAGAACATGTCCCGGCTGCCCACCGGCACGTTGCTGCTGGAAGACCGGTTGCCGTACGCCCTGGGCAGCCGCCCGCGGGTCGTCCTCGAACGGCTCGGCGCCCGCCAGGCCAGCTCCGTGGCGTACACGGTGCGGGCCGACGTGCGCGGCCGGTACGAGGTCGGCCCCCTGGTGGTCCGCCTGACCGACCCGTTCGGGCTGTGCGAGCTGACCCGGTCCTTCCCCAGCGTCGACCGGCTCACCGTGATCCCGCAGGTCCTGCCGTTGCCGAACGTCCGGCTCGCGGGCGAGTACGCGGGCGCCGGCGACAGCCGCGCCCGCTCGGTGGCCGTCCACGGCGAGGACGACGCCGCCACCCGGGAGTACCGGCGCGGCGACGACCTGCGGCGGGTGCACTGGAAGTCGACGGCGCGCCTCGGCGAGCTGATGGTGCGCCGCGAGGAGCAGCCCTGGGAGAGCCGGGCCACGGTCGTCCTCGACACCCGGTCCTTCGCCCACCGGGGCGAGGGACCGACGGCCAGCTTCGAGTGGGCGGTGTCCGCGGCGGCCAGCATCGCCGTCCATCTCCAGCAGGCGGGGTACAAGCTGCGCCTGGTCAGCGACAGCGGCATCGACACCGAGGCGGGCGAGGGCGGCGAAGGCGTCCTGCTCGACCACCTCGCCGACGTCAAGCTGACCAAGAAGGGCGACGTGGCGCAGCTCGTCGAAGCCGTCCGCCGGCGCAACGACGGCGGCCTGGTGATCGCCCTGCTCGGCACGCTGACCAGCGCGGAGGCCGAGCTGCTCGCCGGCCTGCGCGGCAACAACAGCACCTGCCTCGCGTTCCTGATCGACAGCTCGACGTGGCTCACCCTGCCGCCGGAGTCCCGCGCCGAGGCGGGCCGGGCGCACGGGGCGTCCGCGCTCGGCCTGATGCGGATGGGCTGGCGGGTGATCGGCGTCGAGCACGGCGCCAAGCTGCCCGCGCTGTGGCCGCAGGCGGCCCGCGGCTCCCAGGGATTCGCATACCGGGCGACGATGGCCGAGACGGTAGCCGGAGGGATGAGGTAGTTCCATGCGCAACCGCCATCTGGGGTTCGTGGCCGCGGCGGCCACCCTGCTCGCCGCCGCGCCGCTCGCGACGATCTTCGAACGGTGGACCTGGCTGATCCAGAGCATCGTCGCCGTCGCGCTGATCGCCGGGGCGGCCACGCTGACCCGGGCCCTGCGCGCACCGGTGTGGGCGCAGCTGCTCAGCATGCTGGCCACGCTGCTGATCGTGCTGACCGTCATGTTCCCCAGCGGCGACGAGCTGCTCCTGCTCATCCCCACGCCCGACACGATCAGCCACTTCGGCGCGCTGATCGGCTTCGCCATGGACGACATGCAGGCCTACGGCGTGCCGGTACCCGACCGCCCCGGCCTTCAGTTCCTCACCGTCCTGGGCGTCAGCGGCGTGGCCATCCTGGTCGACCTGCTCACGGTCAGCCTGCGCCGCCCGGCGCTCGCCGGCCTGCCCATGCTGGCCATCTACTCGGTACCGGTCGCCATCTACACCACCAGCGTCAACCCGGTCCCGTTCGTGATCGGCGCGGTCGGCTTCCTCTGGCTGCTGGCCGCCGACAACGTCGACCGGGTCCGCCGGTTCGGCCGCCGGTTCACCGGCGACGGCCGGGACGTCGACGTGTGGGAGCCGTCGCCGCTCGCGGCCGCCGGCCGCCGACTCGCGGTCGTCGGCGTCGCGCTCGCCGTGTTGCTGCCGCTGGCCGTGCCCGGCATGACCACCGGCCTGCTGGCCAACTTCGGCACCGGCGCGGGCGCGGGCGTCGGCCCGGGGCGCGGCGGCAGCCCCGGCCAAGTCAATCTGTTCTCCAAGCTGAGCGGCGAGCTCAACCAGACCGAGGTCCGCGAGCTGGTCAAGGTCACCACGAACGACCCGAACCCGTTCTACCTCCGCTTCGGCGTGGCCGAGCAGCTCGGCCAGGACGGGTTCAGCCCCAGCGGGCTTCGCGGCGCGGCGGTCCGCAACGGGCTGCCCGACCCGCGGGACACCGCGGACCGCGGCGTGCGGTTCCGGGAGTACGAGGCCACCGTCGAGATCACCGAGAACTTCGACATGCCGATGCTGCCGGTCTACACGGCGCCGATCCGCACTCAGGACGTCGAAGGCAACTGGCAGTACGACACCAACCGGCAGGTGCTGTTCTCCAACCGGCTCCGCTCCAAGGAGAAGACGTACGGGTTCACGTACGTGCGGCCGGAGTACGCCCAGACCGTGCTGCGCCGGGCGGAGATCGACGAGACCGACCCGGCCCGCCAGTTCGTCAACGTGCCGCCGCAGCCCGAGGTGGAGAAGCTGGTCGCCGACGTGACCCGTGGAAAGGCGAACCAGTACGACGAGGTGCTCGCCATCCACCAGTACTTCTCGTGGGAGAACGGCTTCCGGTACAGCCTGGCCACCAAGCTCGGCACCAGCGGCTCGCAGATCGTCGACTTCCTGAAGAACAAGGTCGGCTTCTGCCAGCAGTACGCCGCCGCCATGGCGTGGATGGTGCGGGCCGCCGGTTACCCGGCCCGGGTGGCGTTCGGCTTCACTGGCGGCGGCAGCCGCGACGACAACACGACGACGTTGACCAACCGCAACCTGCACGCCTGGACCGAGGTCTACTTCGGCGACGAGATCGGGTGGGTGCCGTTCGACGCCACGCCCGCGACGAGCGTCCAGGGCAGCAGCCGGTCCGCGTGGGCACCCGACCCGGACGCCGTCGAGACCCCCAACCCCACGCCGAGCACCTCCACCGCACCCGTCCCGGGCTCCTCCAGCGGCCCGCTCGGACCGGACAACAGCACCAACGACGAAGCCGACCTGGGCGCCGGCCTCGGCGACACCACGCCCACCCAGCCCAGGTGGCCCTGGTACACGCTGGCCGCTGTGCTCTTGGCGCTGGCGCTGCTCGCGGTGCCGGCGCTGCGCCGGCGCCTGCTCCGCCGCAGCCGATCCCGCCTGACCGCGGCGCCGGCGGCGCTAGTGCCGGCGGGCCCGCCCGGCGCGCCGCAGGTGGTCATCGACGTGTCCGCGGCCGGCCCGGCCCGGGAGGACGCGCACGCCGCCTGGGCGGAACTGCTCGACACGATGATCGACTACCGGGTGCCGGTCGACCCGACCGAGACGCCGCGGGCCACCGCCGACCGGCTGGCGACCGGCAGCGTCGTCGACGGGCCGGCCGCGGCGGCGGCCCGGCTGCTCGGCCAGGCCGAGGAGCGCGCCCGGTACGCCCGCGAGCCGCTCCAGGCCGGCGGGCTCGGCGAGGCGCTGCGCGCGGTACGCCAGGCGTTGCGGGCCCAGGCCGGCCGGCGCACCCGGCTGGCGGCGGCGGTGCTGCCACCGTCGGTGCTGCTGCGCTGGCGGCTGGCGATCGTCGACACGTCGATCGGGCTGATGTCCGCCGGCGGCCGGATCCGTGAGCGCCTGCTCCGCTTCAGCCCCCGCCGCCTCCTCGCCCGCTCCCGCCCCTAACCCCGTCATGATCAGGGCGTCCTTCAAGTAGTTAGAACTACGTGAAGGACGCCCTGATCATGACGGGCTGAGCCCGCAGAGTCGCTCGCCACCCGCGCACCGCACCCCCTTCACCCATGATCAAGGCGTCCCTCACGTCGTGAGGGACGCCTTGATCATGACAGTGGGACGGGGACGGGACCGGGGCGCGCGGAAGCGCCGCAGCGCCCTCGTCGCTCGCGGGTTGAAGGTCGAATCAGCGATGGCCCTCGGGCCGCTGACGCCACCTTTCCTCTAGCCGGTCGATGAACGACATCCGCCGGCCGCGGGTGCGCCGACTGGCGGTGCCCCCCACGGCGCGCAGGTCGGGTGACTGCGCCTTGCGGTGCGACTGCATCGCGAACGCGGCAGCACCCAGCATGACGACGAAACCCGCCACGCCCAGCAGCGTTATCTGGCTCACCGTGCCGTAGACAACCAACGCTAGGCCGGCGATGATCACGCCGGCAGCGACGAGCAGCCGACGCCGCGCGTGGAAGCGCGGGTCGCTGGCGCGCACAGCCGAGGCGAACTTCGGGTCCTCGGCAAGCGACCGCTCGATCTGCTCGAACAGCCGCTGCTCGTGCTCCGAGAGCGGCACGGCACTCCTCCCCGGTCACACAGGTCGGTCCGGTCGGACCAACAGACCGTGGCAGCCAAGCGGCTGCTTAACCGCAAGTCTACGAGGGGCTTCGCGGGTCGGAAAGCCGGACGACCGACGGCTCTTCGTGATTTTCGGTTCATCCCTGGTCAACGTGCCGAGACAACCCATGATCAAGGCGTCCTCACGTAGCTAGAACGACGTGGGGGACGCCTTGATCATGGGGAGGGAGACAGCGATGCCGCCAACTTCCCGGCGGTTCCCCGCGATCTTGGATTTATCGGTGCGTTTCCACTTCAACCGAGGGATCTTGACGTTGTGGCGTCGCTATCACGACGGTGCGGCGTCAAGATTCACGGACGCTCCATGATCAAGGACGCCTTGATCATGGGGGTGGGAGGAGGCTGGCGGGGCGGACGACGGCGGCGCCGAACCGGGCCGCTGCGGCGTCGGCGGCTGCCTCGGCGTCGCGCCAGCCGTGCTCGGGCTCCCCCAGCGCCGCCTGGCGAGGCGTGCCGGCCGCCGAGGTCAGCCCCTCGACCCGGACCCCGACCAGGCGGATCCGGTCGCCGGGGCGCAGCGCCTCGAACAGCGCCCACGCCGTGTCGAACACCTCGCGTGCCACGTCGGTGGCCACCGGCAGCGTGCGGGAACGGTTGACGGTGCGGAAGTCGGCGAGCCGCACCTTGATCGACACCGTGCGGCCCACCTGGCCGGAGCGGCGCAGCCGGACACCCACCTTGTCGGAGAGGGCGAGGAGCGACCGCCGGAGCACGTCCACGTCGGCGATGTCTGTGTCGAACGTCACCTCTGCTCCGATCGACTTGTCGACCTGCTCGGGCGACACCTGCCGCGGGTCGCGCCCCCAGGACAGCTCGTGCAGGTGGGCCGCGACCGCCTCGCCGAGCGCGCTGCGCAGCATGCCCACCGGCGCCGCCGCCACGTCGGCGACCGTGCGCAGGCCCAGCCGGCCCAGCTTCTCCGCCGCCTTCTCCCCGACGCCCCACAGCGCGGCGATCGGCAGCGGGTGCAGGAAGTCGAGCACCTGGCCGGCGGGCACGACCAGCAGGCCGTCGGGCTTGGCGCGGGTGGAGCCCAGCTTGGCCACGAACTTGGTCGGCGCCACCCCCACCGAGCAGGTCAGGCCCAGCTCCTCCTGCACGCGCGCACGCAGCGACGCCGCGATCACCGCGGGCCGGCCGAGCAGCCGGCGCGCCCCGGCCACGTCGAGGAACGCCTCGTCGAGGGAGAGCGGCTCGACCAGCGGCGTCACGTCGCGGAAGAAGCCCATGACCCGCCGGGACGCCTCCGTGTAGGCGGGGCCGTCGGGCGGGATGAACACGGCTTGTGGGCACAGCGCCCGGGCCCGGCTGGTGGGCATCGCGCTGCGTACCCCGAAGCGGCGGGCCTCGTAGCTGGCGGAGCTGACCACCCCCCGCGGCCCGACCCCGCCGACCACGACCGGCCGCCCGCGCAGCGACGGGTCGCGGCGGACCTCGACGGAGGCGAAGAACGCGTCCATGTCGACGTGCAGGATCCGGCAACCGGTGTCGTCGCCGTCCGCCCCGAAGGCACCCCCACCGCGCGGCACCGCCTGACTTCTACCCACGGAAGCACCGTAACGGCCCCGTACGACAAGAACATGCCCATGATCACGGCGCCCCCCACGTCGTTCTCACGACGTGAGGGACGCCTTGATCATGGAGAAGGGGGGGGCGGGCGACCAGCAACGGGACCGTCATCTCGGTGGCGGTGTAGGAGCCGTGGTAGGCGATCATGTTCGCCACGGTGGCCGGCTCGTGGGCGGTGGCCAGCACCGCGTACCGGTCGTGGCAGGCCACCACCACGTCGCCGACCCGCTGCAGGTGCGCCTCCGGCACCGGGCCGAACCAGCCGGCCGCCACCGCCTCCTCGCGCGTCGCTACCCACGCGGCGGGGCCGAGCAGCGCGCGCCACGCCGCCAGCACGTCATCGCGCGCGCCGGGCAGGGTGTGCAGGTATCGGACCCGGGGCTCGCCGGCCACCACCCGCACCCCGGCGGACAGCCGCGGATCGGTGTCGATGTCGAACTTCCGGTCGGCCGGCACGTTGAGCTGCCCGTGGTCGGCGGTGACCAGGAGCGCCCCGTCCGGCGGGAGGCCGTCGACGAGGCGTCGCACCAGCCCGTCGACCCCGGCCACCGCCGCCCGCCACTCCGGTGAGTCCAGGCCGTGGATGTGGCCGGCCCGGTCGACATCCGGGTGGTACCCGGACACCAGCGTCGGCCCGTCACCGGCCCGCAGCGCGCCGAGCATCTCGGTGCCCAGGGCGTCCGCCCCCGTCGCGCTGCGGTAGACGCCGCCCCGCCAGATCGCCACCGAGAGGCCGCTCCCCGCGTACTCCGGACGGCTCACCGCCGTGACCGCGACGCCCGCGGCGCGCGCGACGTCGAGCAGCGTGCGCGCCGGCTGCCACACCGCCGGGTCGGGGTCGTCGCGCCACTCGCCGTGGTTGAGCACCCGGTCGGTGCCGGGCACGTTCAGCGTGAAGGCGAGCAGGCCGTGGGCGCCGGGCGGCACGCCCGCGCCCAGGCTGGCCAGCCCGGCCGGCGTCGTGGAGGGAAACCCGCAGGTCAGCTCCGCGCCGTCGCGCGCCAGCTCCGCCAGGAGCGGCGCGTGGGGGGCCGCCAACGGGATCTGGTACGCGCCGAGCCCGTCCACGAGCAGCACCGCGACCCGCCGAACGCCGTCGAGCCGCGCGGCCAGGCCGAGGCGGTCGCGCTGACCGGGTATCCCGAGCGCGGCGAGCACGCTCGGCAGCACCTCGGCGAGGCTGGCCCGCCCGTACGCCGGCCGCACCACCTCGAGGGCGTTCGCCGACCGGGGGTTCATGGCCGGCGGGCGAGCAGGTGCAGCTGGGCGGCGATGTCCCGGTACGGCGGCAGGGCGGCCGCCGCCAACTCCAGCTCCACGACGGCCTGCGGGTTCGCATCGGCCACCGCCGCGGGAAGGAGGTCGGCGATGACCCGTACCCCATGGGTCTCGATCACCTCCAGTCCGGCGGCGCGCAGCAGGTCGGCGGCGGCCGCGCAGTCGTAGCGCCGCTGTGCGGTGTCCCGCCCGGCGACCCGGCCGCGCGGGTCGGCGAGCAGCTCGGCGGCGGCCGCGAGGTGGCCGGTGACCGCCCGGTGCAGCACCGCGGCGGCCTTGCCGGCGACGAGGACGCTGGCCGCCCCGCCCGGCCGGAGCGCGGCGGCGAGCGCGGCCACCACCCCGGCGGGTTCGTCGACCACGTCGAGGACCGCGTGGCACAGGACCAGGTCGACGCTGCCCGGCTCGACCAACCCGCCGAGCGCGTCGGCGTCGCCCTGCACCGCCCGGACCCGCTCGGCGACCCCGGCCTCGGCGGCCCGGCGGGTCAGCGCGGCGAGCGCGTCGGGGCTGGTGTCGACGACGGTGACCCGGTGGCCGGCTTCGGCGAGCGGCACGGCGAACCCGCCGGTGCCGCCGCCCACGTCGAGCACGGTGAGTGCCTGCCCGCGGTGCCGGTCCAGCTCGCGGCGCAGTGACGCCCAGACCGCCGCGGTGCGCGGACCGCTGAGCCGGGGGTGTGTGAGCTCCACCCGACGCAGCCTAGAGCACCAGGGTCCCGATGGCCGCCCGAGGCGTTAGGGACAGCGATCTTCACGGATATGTGGTATTACTACGGGACGTAGTATGGGGGGTCGTCATGCCGAGGTCCGTCGCCGGCGCGCTCACTGGCCGCTGGAGCAAGTACGCCGTCATCGTCTTCTGGCTCGTGGTGGCCGCGGTCACCGGGCCGCTCGCCGGGCAGCTCACCGACGTCCAGGACAACGAGGCGGCCACCTGGCTGCCCGGCAGCGCCGAGTCGACCAAGGTGCTCGACCGGCAGTCCGCGTTCGCGTCGCCGGACACCGTCACGGCCGTCGTGGTCTACGAGCGCGCCGCCGGCCTGACAGCGGCCGACCAGGCGAAGATCGCGGCCGACGCGCGGCGGTTCGCCCAGCTCCCGGAGCTCGACGGGCAGGTGACCGGGCCGATCCCGGCCCAGGACGGGCAAGCGGTCCAGGTGCAGGTGCCGCTCAACCTGGGTGCCGAGGGGTGGGAACGGGCCGGCGCGCTGGTCGGCGACCTGCGCGACACCGCTGCCGCGGGCGCGAGCGGGCTCACCACCCACGTCACCGGCCCGGCCGGCGCCGCCGCCGACTCGGCGGAGGCGTTCGAGGGCATCGACAGCACGTTGCTGTACGCGGCGGCCGGCGTGGTCATCGTGATCCTGCTGTTCACCTACCGCAGCCCGGTGCTCTGGTTGCTCCCGCTGGTGTCCGCCGGGATCGCGCTGAGCGCGTCGCAGGCGGTGATCTACCTGCTCGCCAAGCAGGCCGGCCTCACCGTCAACGCGCAGAGCGCCGGCATCCTCACCGTGCTGGTCTTCGGCGCCGGCACCGACTACGCGCTGCTGCTGGTCGCCCGGTACCGGGAGGAGCTGCGCCGCCACCAGGACCGGCACGAGGCGATGGCCGTCGCCCTACACCGCGCCGGCCCGGCGATCATCGCGAGCGCCGCCACCGTCGCGATCGGCATGCTGTGCCTGCTGTTCGCCGAGACCAACGCCACCCGCGGGCTCGGCCCGGTGGCCGCGATCGGCATCGCGGTCGGGCTCGCCGCCATGCTCACCCTGCTGCCCGCGCTGCTGGTCACCGCCGGCCGGTGGATCTTCTGGCCGCTCCGCCCGCGATACGGCACGCCGGAGCCCACCACGACCGGCCTGTGGGCGCGGATGGGCGCGCGCATCGCCCGCCGTCCCCGGGTCACCTGGATCGCCACCGCACTCGTGCTGGCCGTCGCGGCGCTCGGCGCGGTGCAGCTCGACGCGACCGGACTGTCCAACAAGGAGTCGTTCCGGGGTACCCCCGACTCGGTCGCGGGCGAGGACGTCGTCGCCCGGCACTTCCCCGGCGGCGCCGGTAGCCCGGTCGTCGTCATCGCGAACGCGCCGCAAGCGGCGCGGGTCCGTGGCGTGGTCGCGACCACGCCGGGCATCGCGGCGGTCACCGAGCCGGTCAGCCGCGGCGAATACGCCTACCTGCAGGCGACGCTCGCGGACCCGCCGGACAGCCCGGCGGCTTATGACACGATCGATCGGGTACGCGACGCGGCGCACGCCGTGCCCCAGGCCGACGCGTTGGTCGGCGGCCAGACCGCGGTCAACCTCGACCTCCAGCGGGCCGCCCGGCACGACCGCAACCTGATCATCCCGATCGTGCTGGTCGTCGTGTTCCTCATCCTCGCCCTGCTGCTGCGGGCCATCTTCGCGCCGCTGCTGCTGATGGTGACCGTGGTGCTGTCGTTCGGCGCGGCCCTGGGCGTGAGCGCGCTGGTCTTCCGGCACGTCTTCGGGTTCGGCGGCGCCGACAGCGCGTTGCCGCTGTTCGTGTTCGTGTTCCTGGTGGCGCTCGGCATCGACTACAACATCTTCCTCATGACCCGGGTGCGGGAGGAGACCATCCAGCACGGCACCCGGCGGGCGGCGCTGACCGGTCTGGCCGCCACCGGCGGCGTGATCACGTCGGCCGGGCTGGTACTGGCGGGCACGTTCGCGGTGATGTTCACGCTGCCGCTGACCACGTTCGCCGAGATCGGGTTCGCGGTGGCCTTCGGGGTGCTGCTCGACACGATCGTGGTGCGGGCGGTCCTGGTGACGGCGCTCAACCTCGACATCGGCCGCCACATCTGGTGGCCGTCCACCCTCTCGCGCGAGACCCCTTCCCATGATCAAGGCGTCCCTCAAGTCGTTAGGACGACTTCAGGGACGCCTTGATCATGGTGAGGCGGTCAGAGACGCTGGGGCTCCGCGTAAAGGAAGTCGTCCATCACGACGACGTCCCAGCTGCCCCCGTCGTTGTTGCCCGCGCTGAGCGGGGTGTTCCCGCTGGTGATCCGGACCTCGTAGATCTCGGCGTCGGTCGTGACCCCGAGGAACGACAGGCTCTTGCTGGCCTGCTGGCCCCGGATCACGTTCTGCCACCAGATCAGCCCGCCCCACTGGTCGTACAGCTCGATCTTCGTGCTGTCCGTCCGGTCCACGTCGGTGAAGACCGCGCCGAACCCGTTGACCGTCGCCGGCCAGTTCGTGCCCGGCTCGAAGAAGTGGATGCGGGTCACGGTGCTGTGCGTCGGCGCGAACAGCCGCTCCGGGCTGAACGTGCCGAAGATGTTCGGGTACTGCGCGTTGAAGTTCCCGAAGCGCACCGGGGTGGTCGTCGGGTTCGCGCTGTCCGCGCTCACCTGGAACCGGTTGTTGGCGTTGGAGAAGACCACGCCGCGCGGGACGGTGGTGTTGAAGAAGTCCCGCGGCAGCTGGTTGGGCGAGGACTGCGCGTCCGGCGTGCCGTCCCAGTTGATCTCCCGGCGGCCGGCGGGCTGGCTGCCCAGGGCGCTGCCGTTGTTCGGGTCGCCGAGCAGTGCGCGGTAGGCGTTGACGATGGGCGTCAGACTGGCGGCGTTGGCGGCCGTTCCCTCGATCTTGGAGACCGCGGCGGACGCTGGCGGCGCCAGCGCCACGATGCCGACCGACGCGGCCGCCGCGGTGGCGGCCGCCAGGCCGACGACGCGGCGGCGTAGTGCACTGGTGTTCTGTCGCATGATGGGCTGCTTCCCCCGGGAATTGGACGTGCCTGGACTGTCCAGGCCGACCCAGCCTGCGCGGGCGGTGCGGGGGGAGACGCGGGGTGCCGCGGTGGGAAGCGCGGGAACCGCAGGTCAGCGCGGTGGCGCGCGGGCGGCGGCTAGCCGACAATCCCCTTGACCCGCTCCGCCGGGCGTGCGGATGCTGAGCCGTGTGACGTCAGTCCTGCCCGACCTGCGTCGGCCGCCGGATGGTGACGGCGACCTGGCCGGCCTGGGCACCGGCGCGCCGCTCACCCGGTTCGTCGGGCGGGTCACCGAGGTGGTGGCGCTGACCCGGCGCCTGGACGAGGTACGACTGGTGACCCTGACCGGCCCGGGCGGGAGCGGCAAGACCCGGTTGGCGCTCGCCGTCTGCGACCTGCTGCGCGCCGGCGGCGGCCCGCGTTCCGGCGACGAGCCGCGCGACGGCCCGCGCGTGGGCGACGAGCCGCGCGACGGGCCGCGCGTGGGCGACGAGCCGCGCGCCGGCCCGCACGTGGGCGACGAGCCGCGCGACGGCCCGCACGTTGGCGGCGTGGCGCGCGCTGGCGGCGTGGCGCGCGCTGGCGGCGTGGCGCGCGCTGGCGGCGTGGCGCGGCTGTCCTGGGTGGAGCTCGCCGAGCTGGACGATCCCGCGCTGCTGGCGCACGCGGTCGCGGCCACCGTCGGGGTGACCGACGCGACCGGCGCCGCGCCCGATCGCGCGCTGGCCCGGCACTTTCAGGACCGCGATGCCGTGCTGGTGCTCGACAACTGCGAGCACCTCGTGGAGCCCGCCGCCGCACTCGTCGGGCGGCTGCTGCGCGCGTGCCCCCGGCTACGTGTGCTGGCCACCAGCCGGGAGCCGCTCGCGGTGGCGGGCGAGACGACCTGGGCGGTGGGCGGACTGTCGCTGCCCGCCGCCGGGCCCGCGGTGTCCGTCGCCGACCTGGCCAGCAGCGAGGCCGTGCAGCTGTTCGTCGACCGGGCGCGCCTGGTGCACCCGACGTTCGGCATCACCGAGCGCAACGCCGACGCGGTCGCCCGGCTCTGCCGCTGGCTCGACGGCATGCCGCTGGCGCTGGAGCTGGCCGCGGCCCGGCTGCGGGTCCTGCCGCTGCCCCAGGTCGTCGACCGGCTGGACGACGTGTTCAGCCTGCTGGTCACGAGCGTGCGGGACGCCGCACCCCGGCACCAGACGCTGCGCGCCACCCTGGACTGGAGCTACGACCTGCTGCCACCGGCGGAGCGCCAGCTCTTCGCCCAGCTGTCGGTGTTCCGCGGCGGCTTCACGGCGTGCGCGGCCGAGGCGGTCGCCGGCGGCCCGGTTTTCGCGCTGCTCACCCGGCTCGTCGAGAAGTCGCTCGTGCAGGTGCACAGCGAGGGCGAGGATGAGCGCTACCGGCTGCTGGAAGTCGTCCGGCAGTACGCCGAACAGCGGCTGGCGGTACGGCCCGGCGGGGCCGCCGCCCGGCACGCGGCCCACTACCTCCAGCTGGCGGAGCGGGCCGACGCGCAGCTCGCCACCGACGACCAGGCGCGCTGGCTGGACCGGCTGCACCGGGAGCAGGACAACCTGCGGGCGGCGCTGACCTGGGCGCGGCGGCACGACCCGCCGCTGGGCGTCCGGCTCGCGGCCGCGCTCGGGCGGTACTGCCGGGTGCGCGGCAACTACGCGGAAGGACGGGAGTGGCTGCAGGCCGCCGTCGCGGCGGTGGACGGCCGTACCCCGCCGGCGGTGCACGCCAAGGCGCTGCTCGGGTTGGGCATGCTGGAGTGGCTGCTGTGCGACTACGACCGGGCGGCCGCCCGCCTCCGGCAGGCGCTGGAGCGCTACGACCCGGCCGCCGGCCCTATCGCCGACCCGGCCGCCGATCCGCGGGTGGCCGTGGCGGCCCGGCAGGTGCTCGGCAGCATCGCCCGGGAGCAGGGTGACTACGCGGCCGCGCGGGCCCGGCACGAGGAGTGCCTGGCGACGTGGCGGCAGCTCGACGACGCGACCGGCGTCGCCCGCTCGCTGAAGTCGCTGGGCTTCACCGCCTGGCTGGAGGGGGATTACCCGCGCGCGAGCCGCCTGTCCAGCGACGCGCTGCGCCGGTTCCGCGACCTCGGCGACGGTGCGGGCATCGTGGGGGCGCTGGTCGACCTCGGCGCGACCAGCTACCGCCAGGGCGACCACGCCCGGGCGCGGCTGCTGTTGCGGGAGAGCCTCACGCTGTCCGGGCGGCTCGGCTCCCGCGAGGGCACGGCGTGGTCGATGGAGCAGCTGGGCCTGCTCGCCGCGGCCGGCGGCGACCACCGCGAAGCCCTCCGCCTGCTGCGCGCCAGCCTCGTCCTGCACGACGAGCTGGGCGACCGCTGCCGCACCGCCAGCGTGCTGGAGGCGCTGGCCGGTGAGCTGGCGCGCGGACCGGACGCCCGGACCGCGGGGACGCTGTTCGCCGCGGCGGCGGAGCTGCGCATGACCATCGGCACCCCGGTACCCCCGTGTGACCGGGACGACCACGAGCGCCGGCGCCGCGCGATCGAGGCCGCGCTGGGTCCGGAGCTGGCGCCCGCGGTCGTCGCGGGCCAGGCGATGCCGTTCGACCAGGCGGTCGCGGTCGCCGTCGCGGCGGCCGACGACCTGCTGCGGGCGCCGGTCCCGGCGCGGTCCGAACCCGCCGGCGGGCTCCGGGTGCACGCGCTGGGCCGGGCCCGCGTGGAGCTGGCCGGCCGGGCGTTGGCGACCGAGGACTGGACGTACGCGAAGCCGCGCGAGCTGCTCTACCACCTGCTGACCCAGCCGGGCGCCACGAAGGCCGAGGTCGGCCTGGCGCTGTGGCCGGACGCGTCCGCGAAGGAGCTGCGCAACAGCTTCCACACCGGGATGAAGCACCTGCGCCGGGCCCTGGGCGACCAGCGGTGGGTCCGCTTCGCGGCCGGCGGCTACTTCATCGACCGCACCCTCGGGGTCTGGTACGACGTGGACGAGTTCGAGCTGGCGGCGGAGCAAGGGCTGGCGGCCGGCACCATTCCCGCGCTGGCGGCGGCCGCCGCCGGTTACCCCGGCGACTTCCTCGTCGACCTCGCCGTCGGCGGTTGGGCGGACGCCCGGCGCGAGCAGCTGCGCCGGCGGTACGAGCAGGTGATGCTCACGCTCGGCCAGCTACAGGGGCAACAGCGCCGGTACGGGGAGGCGGCGGAGACGTTCGCCCGGCTGGTGGAGCACGACCCGTTCCTCGAAGCCGCCCACCGCGGGCTGATGCGCTGCCACGTGGCGCTGGGCAACCGGGCGCGCGCCATCCGCCAGTACCACGAACTGGTCGACCTGCTCCACGCGGACATCGGCGCCGCGCCCGCGCCGGAGACCACCGCCCTGTACACGAAGCTCCGCGGCTCCCCTTCCCCATGATCTCCCTCCCCATGATCAAGGCGTCCTTAACGTCGTTCTAACGACGGGAAGGACGCCGTGTTCCTGAAGAGCG
>JBBEWH010000032.1:0-18633 GCA_037414955.1 Actinomycetes bacterium KLBMP 9797 | reverse complement strand
CCCCAACACCCCCCACCCCTGGACCCTGGCGCCCTCCACGTGTTTACACCGCCGTGACGCACGCCTTGATCATGAAGAGCTATCGGAAGTCGCGGGAGGCGGGGGTGACCGGGGCGGTCAGCGGGTCGAGCCGGTCGGCCCGCAGGTTGATCACGCCGTCGGCCTTCTCCAGGATTCCCCGCACCACCAGCGCGCTGCTCGTCCGGGCCACCTTGCGATATCGCTGCCACAGCCCGGGCGAACAGGTCACGTTGAGCATGCCGGTCTCGTCCTCAAGGTTGATGAACGTGATGCCGCCCGCCGTCGCGGGCCGCTGCCGGTGGGTGACGATGCCGCCGACGCGGACCCGCCGGCCGTGCTCGATCTGGCCGAGCCGGGCGATCGGCACCGCGTCGAGGTCGTCGAGGCGGGCCCGGACGAACCGCGCCGGATGGCTCTCCGGTGACAGGCCGGTCGCCCATACGTCGGCGACCAGCCGGTCGACCGCGTCCATGCCGGGCAGCGTGGGCGGCTGGGCGATCGCGGCGGTGCCGGGCAGCCGGTCGGGGCGTTCCTGGGCGGCGGCGCCCGCCGCCCACAACGCCTCCCGCCGCGGGAGGCCGAAACAGGCGAAGGCGTCCGCGGTGGCGAGGGCCTCCAGGTGCGCCGTCGACAGGCCGGTGCGGCGGGCCAGATCGGCCATGTCCCGGTACCGGCCGCCGCCCGCCCGTTCCTCCGCCACGCGCTCGGCCACCTCGTCGCCGAGTGTGCGCACACTGGACAGTCCTAACCGGACGGCCGGGCCGCCCAGCCCCCACTGGTGCGGCGGCTCGTCGGTGCCGGCACGCCAGCGGGTGTCCGGTGTGGACTCCAAGGTGGCCTTGGCGTTGCTGGCGTTGACGTCCGGCCGGCGCACCTCGACGCCGTGCCGGCGGGCGTCGTCCACCAAGGTCTGCGGCGAGTAGAAGCCCATCGGCTGGGCGTTGAGCAGCGCGGCGAGGAACGGCGCCGGATAGTAGCGTTTGAGCCACGCGCTCGCGTACACGAGGTAGGCGAAGCTGATCGCGTGGCTCTCCGGAAAGCCGAAGCTGGCGAACGACGACAGCTTGAGAAAGATGTCGTCGGCGAGCGCGCCGGTGATGCCGCGCGCGGCCATGCCGGCGTAGAGCCGGTCACGGATCGCGCCCATCCGCTCGGTGGACCGTTTCGAGCCCATGGCCCGGCGCAGCTGGTCGGCCTCCGACGCGTCGAACCCCGCGACGTCGATGGCGAGCTGCATCAGCTGTTCCTGGAAGAGCGGCACGCCGAGCGTCTTGTGCAACGCGTTGCGCATCAACGGGTGCGGGTAGTCCCACTCTTCTTTCCCGTTCTTGCGCCGGATGTACGGGTGCACCGAGCCGCCCTGGATCGGGCCGGGCCGGATGAGCGCCACCTCGACCACCAGGTCGTAGAACTCGCGGGGCTTGAGCCGGGGCAGGGTGGCCATCTGCGCCCGGCTCTCCACCTGGAACACACCCACCGAGTCGGCCCGGCACAACATTTTGTAGATCTCCGGGTCGTCGAGCGGCATCGCGGACAGGTCGAGCTCGTCGTCGATCAGGTCGTGCGCGTAGCGCAGCGCCGACAGCATGCCGAGGCCCAGCAGGTCGAACTTGACCAGTCCCGCCGACGCGCAGTCGTCCTTGTCCCACTGCAGGACCGTGCGGTTCTCCTTACGAGCCCACTCGACCGGGCACACGTCGATCACCGGCCGATCACAGATCACCATGCCGCCGGAGTGGATGCCCAGGTGCCGCGGGAAGTTCTGCAACTCGTTGGCGAACTCGATGACTTGTTCCGGGATGTCGTCGACGTCCAGCGCCGCCACCGCGCCCCACCGGTCGATCTGCTTGCTCCACGCGTCCTGCTGGCCGGGCGAGAACCCGAACGCCTTCGCGATGTCGCGCACCGCCGACCGCGGCCGGTACGAGATGACGTTGGCGACCTGGGCGGCGTGGTCCCGACCGTAGGTGTTGTAGACGTGTTGGATGGCCTCTTCCCGCCGGTCCGACTCGATGTCGACGTCGATGTCGGGCGGGCCGTCGCGCTCCGGCGCCAGGAACCGCTCGAAGAGCAGCCCGTGCTCCACCGCGTCCACATTGGTGATACCCAGCGCGTAGCACACCGCCGAGTTGGCCGCCGACCCCCGCCCCTGACAGAAGATCCGCCGCTGACGGCAGAAGTCGACGATGTCGTGGACGATCAGGAAGTACCCGGGGAAGCCTAATCGCTCGATCAGCGCGAGCTCGCGGTCGAGCTGCTCGTATGCCTTGGGATGGGCGGCGCGCGGACCGTACCGGCGCAGCGCGCCCTGCATGGTGAGGTGGCGCAGCCAGCTCATCTCGGTGTGGTCGGCCGGCACCCGGCAATCCGGCAGGTTCGGCGCCACCAGGTCCAGGTCGAACGCCAGCGCCGCGCCCAGCTCGGCCGCCCGCGCCACCGCACCCGGGTAGTCCGCGAACCGGGCCGCCATCTCCACCCCGCTGCGCAGGTGCGCGGTCGCCGCCGCCGGCAGCCAGCCGTCCATCTCGTCCAGGCTGCGCCGGGCCCGTACCGCCGCGAGCGCGGTCGCCAGCCGGCGCCGGCCCGGCGTGGCATAGTGAACGTTGTTCGTGGCCACAGTGTCCACTGTGGCCTTAGCAGCGAGCGCGGCCAGCGCCGCGTTGCGGTCGCCGTCGGCCGGGTCGGCGTGGTCGGTCAGCTCCACCGCGACGTTCTCCCGGCCGAACGTGTCGGTGAGGCGGGCCAACTCGCGGGCCGCGTCGCCGTTGGACAGCGCCGCGGGCACGTGGCCCTTGCGGCAGCCGGTCAACACGAGGACGTCTTTCAAGTGCTCGCCGAGCTCTTCCAGCGGCGGGTACACCGGGCGGCCCTTCTCCTTGCCGCTCAGCTGGGCGCGGCTGACCGTGCGGGCGATCTGCGCGTACCCCTCGGGACCGCGCGCCAGCACCAGCAGGTGCCGCCCGACGGGGTCCGGCTCCCCGTTCTGCCGGCCGGGCAGGTCGAACGACAGCTCCGCGCCGAAGATGGTCTGGAGACCGACCGCGCGGGCCGCCTCGGCGAACCGCACCACCCCGTAGAACCCGTCGTGGTCGGTCACCGCCAGCGCCGTCAGCCCCAGCCGCGCCGCCTCCTCGACCAGCTCCTCCGGGTGGCTGGCACCGTCCAGGAAGCTGAAGTTGCTGTGGCAGTGCAGTTCGGCGTACGGCACCGGGCTCTCCGCCCGGATCAGGGCGGGCGGCTGGTAGGGCGGGCGCTTGCGGCTCCACGCCGCCGAGTCGCCGCCGTCCCCGTCGACCGCCAGCGGATCGACGACCACCGGACGCCCGGACAGCCGCCCCTCCATCTCCCCCCACGAGATCGGAGGATTGTTCCACCCCACCGCACTCCCCCTCCCCCATGATCAAGGCGTCCTTCAAGTAGTTAGAGCAACATGAGGGACGCCTTGATCATGGACGTCCGCCCACGCGGGCCCGGAGCTGTCAGTCCGGGCCCGGAGCTGTCAGTCATAGATGGCCTCCACGGTCCAAGCACCGCCGGCCAGCGAGAGCAGCAGCGCACGCCCGTCGCGCAGCGCTACCTCGAACCGGGCCCGCCGGCGCGCCTCCCCGCGCGCCCACCAGCGCTCGTCGACCGGCCACGGCCCCGCCCACGCGGTCACGGCGACCGGCGGGCGCCCGGCGATCGCGAGCCGGGCCGGCGCCGCGCTCACCTCCAGCCGGGCGCTGAGCCGCACCGGCTCGCCGGCATCGTCGTACAGCGCGGCCGGCAGCGGCACGGGCAGCACCGTCACCGGCTGCGGCGGCGGCATCCGGCCCGGCCACGGCGGTCCCGCACGAGGCACGGCCGCTCCCGAGCCGCCACCGCGCCGCCCGGGCGCCGGATCCGGCCAGGCGGCAGCGGCCGGCAACGCCCCGCCGGCGGGCCGCGCGGACGACAACCCCCCGCTAACGGACTGCGCGGACGGCAACCCCCCGCCAGCGGACTGCGCGGACGGCAACACCGGCCCCGTAGGCCGCGCGGACGGTAACCCCCCACCAGCAGACTGCGCGGACGGCAACACCGGCCCCGTAGGCCGCGCGGACGGTAACCCCCCGCCAGCGGGCCGCACGGACGGCGACGCCGGCTCGGTCGCGGTGGGCCGCACGAGCGTCGGCCTCGGCGCGGCGGACCGCCCAGGCGACTCGTCGAGCCGGACGGACGGCGGCTCGGACTCCACGGCGGACTCGACAGCGGACTCGGCGGCGGACTCGGCGGCGGGCGCCGCGGGTGGTGGCGGCCCTGGCCGGATGGGGGCGCGCTCCTCGCCCCACGGCACGAAGCGGACCTGGTCGGCGATGCCGCGCCCACCACCGAGCACGGCGGTGAACAGCGCGTCCGGCCCGAGGATGCCCTGCACCCGGCTGAACGCCCGCTGAGCTCGCTCCCGCTCCTCGCCGGTCTCGCCCCATAATCCCGGTTGCAACCCGACGTGGGCGAGCACCCCGTCCGGCGTGAGGCGCAGCCGGACGATGCCGGCCGTCGGGCGTCCCCGCCGGCCGGTCAGCCAGCCGTCGAGCTGCCAGCGCACCCGGTCGGCGATCGCCGCCGAGGTGAGCAGCCCGTCGTGCCGCCACACCCGGTGCAGCTCCTGCCCGTGAGCGGTCACCGCCTCGATGATCAGCCGGGTGCAGGCCAGACCGTGCCCGGCCAACCCCGCGTGCAACCGCTCGGCCAGCGCCCGGGCGGCGAAGGCCGCCACGTCGACCCGGTCGAGCGGTTCGTCGTACACCTCGACAACATCGAGGTCGGGCGGCGGCTTGCGGACCGCCAGCGGGCGCTGGTCGCGCCCCGCGGCCAGGCGATGGGCGTAGGCCGCGTCGAACCCGAACCGGGCGAGCACGTCGCCGGCGGCCAACCCGGCAAAATCCCCGAGGGTACGCACACCGAGCCGGCGTAGCAGATCAGCCAGCTCCGGGCGGTCGAGCGTCTCGACCGGCTGACTGGCCAGGAACCGCGGCGTCTGCCCCGGCGGCACGAGCTGCCCGGCCCGCGCGGCCAGCCCGGCGGCGAACACCCCGTCGGCGATGCCCGCCTGGCTCTCCACGCCGCACTCCTGCGCGACGTGCTCCACGATCTGCTCGGCGGCCCGCTCCTCGCCCCCGAAGTAGCGGGTCGGTCCGCGGGCGGCGAGCGCGCACGCACCGGGGCGCACCACCTCGACCCCGGCGGCCTTGTCCTCGACCGCGGCCACCACCGGCTCGAACGCCCGCGCGTCCCGGCCGGGATCGTGATCGAAGACGGTCAGCTGCGGGCAGCGGCTCTGCGCTTCGCGCTTGCGCAGCCCGCGCCGCACCCGTGCGGCCCGGGCCGCCTCGGAGCAGGCGATCACCCGGCCGGCGCGCAGCACCGCGACCGGCTCGGACGCCGGCACGCCCTCGGTGATCTCGACCGCGACGACCGGCCAGTCGGGACACCAGACCAGCAGGGTACGCACCTCGCCATCATAGAACACATGTACGAACCCAGAGATAACACTCCTCATGATCAAGGCGTCCGTCAAGTCGTTCTAACGACTTGAAGGACGCCTTGATCATGGGAGGTGCGAGACCGCCACGGAAAACTCGTAGTTGCCCGTGCCGACCGTGCGCTCCAGTGTCTCCATCACCCTGCTGCGCCAACTCCAGCGGCACCTTGATCGGGTCGCCGTGTGCCGAGTAATAGTCGTCCACGAACGCGGGTAGTTCACCCCGGTCCATCCGCTTCGGCCCCACCGCGTTCTTCACACCGAGGCAGTAGACGTCGACCAGAAGCCACTCACCCGTACCCGGCCCGGCCGGTCCTCCCGCGCGACGAGCACCGTGACCAGCCCGCTCTCGGAGAGTTGTGCATCGGACCGGGGCCACTCGGGGTGGCCGCCGACCCCGAGACCATGGCCCCAGCCCGGACTGATCCAGCACCCGACAAGATCCCGTGTCACCGGTGCGTCGGCACTCTGCTGGGCGACTGCCTAGATCAGGGGTGCCACCTCGGCCGGTCGGAGGCCGATCGCGCGGGCGATCGCGCGGGCGATCGCGCGGGCGATCGTCTTCGGAGCGACACCGTTCGCCCGGAGTGTTCGGACACGTTCGAGCGGTTCATCCCGATCCACCGCGGCATGTTATCGCGTACTCTCTCGCCGTTACGCAGAGAAGAGGCAAGGGGAACGGCATTATGAGGCAGGACGCATTACGGTAAGGCGCGCGCGGCGGCGCGGCGCCAGCGCGGTCACCGCCGCGACCGTACGCCCATCGTCACCCGGCATCCAGACCGTAAGCTCCTTGGGCCGGCTGGCCGCTCCCCGGCCGTGGGCGGCGATGACGACCTGACGCCGGCGCAACCGTCCACGGCCCTCCCCCAGCCCCTCCCACTCGCCCCGCACCACCCGCAGCGTGACGTCGGCGCCAGCCCACCGTCCATAAGGGACAAGCACGGTCCCGCGCTGGCGGGCACGCGCGGCCAGCCGGCTGGCGATCGACGCCGACGCCGTGCCGGGAGCGGCGATCACCACCACGTCAACGCCGTCGATGAGCGCGGCGACCACGGTGGGCCAATCCGGTCCCGGGTTGGGCACGAGGGCGAGCCGGTCGAGCGCGATGCCCATGTCGGCGGCGGCGAGCGCGCCGAAGGTGGGCACCCCGACGAACGCGCACCACGACCCGGCCCGCGAAGCCGCCGCGATCAGCGCCAGCACCAGCGAGGCACTGCCCGACGCCACCCCGTCGCCCGTCTCCGTGCCGCCACCCGCTGATACCGCGGAGACCGCTGGCGTCGCACCGCCTAACAGCGCCTGGCTGTCTCTCTCCACCTGCCCCACCGATGGCATCCGGCCGCCCGGCACTGCTTCGCCGTCCGGCAGCGTCCGACCACTCGCCTCGGCCCGGCTGCCCGATGGCGTCCGCCCACCTTTCCCCGGCTCGGCCCGGCTGCCGCTGCCAGATTCCCGGCCGCCTCTCTCCGCCCGGCTGCCGCTGCCAGCCTCCCGGCCGCTTCCCCCCGCACGGCTGCCGCTGCCAGCCTCCCGGCCGCCTCCCCCCGCACGGCTGCCGCTGCCAGCCTCCCGGCCGCCTCCCCCCGCACGGCTGCCGCTGCCAGCCTCCCGGCCGCCTCCCCCCGCACGGCTTACCGAGGGCACCCGGCCGCCCGTCTCCGCCTGCCCGACCGACGACGTCCCGCGATCCATCTCCAGCGGCGGACTAGCCACGACCGCCACCGTGCTGCCCCGGCGCAGTCCGCGCCCAGGCAGCAGTTCGCTCAGCTCCGGCAGCACTGGAAGCAGCCGGTCAGCCCGGAACGAGTCCGGCTCACTCGCCGGTCGCACCGTTCCGGGTCTTACCAGGTCCGCCAGAGTGGCGGACCGGAGAGTCGCGTGGCCCGCCATGATCTCGTCTCCATCCTCACCGCTTTCCCCGTCGATCAAGGACTAAAGCACGTTGTTTGATCTCCAAACGCCTGTTTCCGCCCTTGATCCGCGCGAGTTCCCTTGATCGAAGCGACCAGGCCGCGCCCACGGCGATGATCCGAACGCCCATTGTCGAGACCTCGCGACGCGGCTGGCCGGCGCACGGCGCACGGCGCACGGCGCACGGCGCACGGCGCACGGCGCACGGCGCACGGCGCACGGCGCACGGCGCACGGCGCACGGCGCACGGCGCACGGCGAAGATCTTGACGAGTTGAGGCGCGATCTCAGCCATAACTCGTCAAGATCTACATCCAACGCGCCACATCTGGTGGCGACCTCGGCGTCTAAAGCCATGTCCATCCCCGATCAAGGTCCTTTCACGCGATCAAGGGCAAAGGCACACGTTTGAAGATCAAATAACGTGCTTTAGCCCTTGATCGACGCGCAAAGGCGCCCAACGCGCAAGGCACCCCACGCGCGCAAGGCACCCCACGCACGCAAGACACCCACGCGCGCAAGACACCCCACGCGCAAGGCGCTCCGCGCGCGGACGGCGCTCCACGCGTGAACGGCGCACACGCGCGGACGGTGCACACGCAACCTCGCCCCACGCGTGGACGGCGTCGTGCGGTGGTGGCGGATCGCTCCATGATCAGGGCGTCCTTCACGTTGCTCTAACGACTTGAAGGACGCCCTGATCATGGTTGGAAAGGGTTAGGCGGCGGCGAGACCGTCGAGGGTGGGTTGGTGGGAGAGGCCGAGGGCGACCTCGACCACCGCCACGAACTGCTCGGCCGCGCGCAGCAGGTCGTCGGCCTCGCGCGGGCTCACCACCCGCGGGATGCCGGCCTGGGCGGCCGCCCGCTTGCTGGCCCCCGCCGCGAAGAAGGTCGCCCATTCCCGCAGCTCCGGTGCCACCATGAGCAACAGAGTCCAGACGTTGGTCACCCGGTTACGCCGGCCGGGGGCCGGTTGCGCCCGGGCGGCGAGCATCGCCGCCGCGGCGCGCAGGGCGGCCAGGTGGGCAGCGGCGTAGCGCAGCCCGTCGGGGCGGGTGTGTGCCGCCTCGTCGAGACCGTGGCGGGCCAGCGCTATCAGTTCAGCCGGGGTGCGGTGCGGCAACACGTGGGCGGGCACAACAGCGGCCGTACTGTTCGGCATGGGAACTCTCCTCGCGTTCTCCAGTTGGACGGCACCGGCCGGGCATGAACGCTTCCCCTCGTCACACCCGGCCGGGCTGAGCCGGCCGGCCCGTCGCCCGCTGCCCGGGGGTCGTGGGCAACGAGCGACGGTCCTGCCTGTGGACCCGAACCCGCGAAAATCCGGGACCGCGTGCGGTCGAGCGCGAACCGCCACCGGGAGCGGCGCCCGTGACGGCCGTGACACCTGCGCCTCTCCCGAGTGATTCGAACAGCCGTTCGAACCTACTGAAGACAGTACACCTCCCCTACGACAAAATTGCAACGAGGCATGATGGTCGCCATGTCGCTTCATCCGAACGTTCAGGCCGTGCAGGACGCGCTGGACGCGGCCGGTGCCGTCGATGCCGCCGGGCGCCCCTGCCAGGTGCGCTTGCTCCCCGACGCGGTCCACACCGCGGCCGCGGCCGCCGCCGCGCTCGGCATCGAGGTAGGGCAGATCGCCAACTCGCTGATCTTCAACATGACCAGCGCGGCCGACGCGAACGGCGAGCCGCTGCTCGTGCTCACCTCCGGCGCGCACCGGGTCGACACCGCCAAGGTGGCCGCCGGCCTCGGCGTCGGCGCGCTGAAACGCGCCACCCCGGAGTTCGTCCGCGCGCACACCGGGCAGCCGATCGGCGGCGTCGCGCCGCTCGGTCACCCCGCGCCGGTACGCACGCTGGTCGACACGGCCCTCGCCAGCTACGACGAGGTCTGGGCCGCCGGCGGGGTACCGCAGGCGGTTTTCGCCATCACCCCCAAGGAACTCGCCCGCATCACCGGCGGCACGGTCACCGACGTCGCATGATCAGGGTGTCCCGGTAGACGTGCGAACGAGACGGAAGAAAGCATGCTGATCAGGCATCGCGGCGCGGAGCCGCGGGTGGACCCGTCCGCGTATGTGGCGCCCACCGCGACGCTCGTCGGCGACGTCCGCGTCGGCCCGCGGGCCCGGATCATGTACGGCGCCGTGCTGGACGCCGAAGGCGCGCACATCGAGATCGGCGAGGCGTGCGTGGTCGCGGAGAACGCCGTGCTGCGCGCCACCGCCGTCGCCGACCCGCCGCACCCGGTGGTGCTGGCCGACCACGTCTTCGTCTCGCCCCAGGCCACGCTGCTCGGCTGCCGGGTCGACCGCTGCGCCTACCTCGCCACCGGCAGCACCGTGCTGCAGGGCGCGTCGATCGGGCCGGGCGCGGTGATCGCGGTCGGCGCGCTGGTGCACGCGCGCGCCGCCGTGCCGGCCGAGTTCTTCGTACCGCCGATGACGGTCGCCGTCGGCGAGCCGCTGCGGGTGCTCGGCCCGGACCGCCCCGACGAGCTGGCGGCCGCGATCCGGGACGTCAACTTCGCGTCGGCCGCGTTCGGGGTCGACGCCGAGTGGACCGACCGGGTCGCCCGCTACGAGCGGATCACCGAGGTACGGGTGGCGGAGTTCGGCGCGCACACCGACGACGAGGTGCTGTAGATCGACGAGTTGGTGATCGGGCTGTACGTGTGGCGGGTGCCGTGGTGGGGCGTCCCGCGCGCGCTGGTCCGGCTGGCCACCGACGCCCGCCGGCTGCGCGCCACACCCGGGGTCCGCTTCGCGAAACTGCTGGGCACCGCCGCGGGCTTCCGGCCCACCGACACCGACCTCACCCGGTACGCCGCCGTCGTGGTCTCGGACCGCCCCGTCGCGTACCGCGAAGGCGCCAGCACCCGCCTCGACCTGCGGCTGATCCACAGCCGCGGCCGCTGGGCCGGGACCGAGCCCTTCGGCGCGCCGAGCGCGACACCGAGCGACGGCCCCATCCTCGCCCTCACCCGGGCACGGCTCAGGGCCCGCAAGGCGGTCACGTTCTGGCGCGCCGTCCCACCCGTCGCGCACGCGGCCGACGGCAGGACGCTGGCCGCTTTCGGCATCGGCGAGGCGCCGATCGGGTGGCAGGGCACGGTCAGCGTGTGGCGGAACGCGACGGATCTAGCCGCGTTCGCGTACCGTCACCCGGAGCACCGCGCGGCGATCATCCGCACCTCCACCGAAGGGTGGTACGCGGAAGAGCTGTTCGCCCGGTTCGCGGTGCTGGACGTAGTGGGCGACCGTAGTGTGTTGGGCTGGTCTGAAGGGGGGCGCGGGCGCGCATGAGGTTGGTGCCGTGGCAGCCGGATGACCTCGTCAGGCGGCTGGACGACGTGGTCGGGGTGTACGGGGAGGCCATGGGCTACCGCGCCGAGTTGCTGGAGGCGCGGCGCGGCTACATCGCCACCCACGTGCGGCGGCCCGGGTTCCGGGCGGTCGCCACGCTCACCCGCGACGGGCACCTGGTCGGCTTCGGATACGGGTACACCGGTGCGAGCGGGCAGTGGTGGCACGACCAGGTGCGGTCCGCGCTCGACGAGGAGGCCCGCAAGGCGTGGCTGACCGACTGCTTCGAGGTGGTCGAGCTGCACGTCCGGCCGCCCGCGCAGGGGCACGGGGTGGGTGCCCGGCAGCTCGTCGCGTTGCTGCGGATGGCGAACGGCCGCACCACGCTGCTGTCCACCCCGGAAGCCGACGAGCGCGTCTCCCGGGCCTGGCGGCTCTACCGCCGGTTCGAGTTCGTCGATGTGCTGCGCGACTTCCGGTTCCCGGGCGACGAGCGCGCGTTCGCGGTACTGGGCCGGCCGCTCCCGCTCGGTTGAGAGCCGCCTGGCTCGCGCTGGCGGGCCTGGTGGCGGCGCAGATCGCGTACCCCCTGACTGATGGCGCGGACCGCGCGCGGGTCACGGTGGCCGTGGTGGTGCTGGGTTTCCTCGCCTCGGTGGCCCATGCCGCGACCCGCGGGGTCGCCGGCCGGCTGGTCGCGATCACCGCGGGCGGCGGCCTCGCCGTCGAGGCGCTCGGCGTCGCGACCGGGTTCCCTTTCGGCGGGTACGCCTACGCGGACGCGCTCGGCCCGAAGGTGGCCGGCGTGCCGCTCGTCGTGCCGCTGGCCTGGACCTGGATGGCCTGGCCGGCGTGGCTGGCGGCCGGCCGGCTGGCCCGGCGGGCGCTGCCCCGGATCGGCCTCGGCGCGGTCGGGCTGGCCGCCTGGGACCTGTTCCTGGACCCGCAGATGGTGGCCGAGGGCTACTGGACCTGGACCGACCCGCACCCGGCGCTCCCCGGCGTCCCGGACGTCCCCCTGACCAACTACGCCGGCTGGCTCGTGGTGGCCGTCGCGATGATGTCCGCCCTCCACTGGTTAGGAAGGGACCCTTCCTATGCGAAAAGCGATAAGAAGGGTCCCTTCCTTGCATACGCGCTCTACCTGTGGACGTATGTTGCCAGTGTCGCCGCGCATGGGGTTTTTCTTGGGCTGCCGGCGTCTGCCGGGTGGGGGGCGGTCGGCATGGGACTGGTCGCGGTGCCGCTCGCCGTCTCCCTCGCGCGCCGATGAGCTGGCTGCTGGTCGCGGCCGTCGCGGCCCTCACCGCGCACACCGCCGTCAACGCGCGGCTGCTGCGCCGCCCGCGCCCGCCCGCGACACCGGTGACCGAGCCGGTCGCGGTGCTGGTGCCGGCCCGCGACGAGGCCGGCCGGATCGCGCCGTGCCTCCGTGCCCTCCAGGCCCAGCAGGGCGTGCCCGACCTGCGGATCCTGGTGCTGGACGACGGGTCCACCGACGGCACCGCCGGCGTGGTGCGGGCGCTCGGCGTGCCGCTGGTTCCCGGTGCGGATCCGCCGCCCGGCTGGCTGGGTAAGCCGCACGCCTGCCAGCGCCTCGCCGACCTGACCCGGGACGCCACCGCGCTGGTCTTCGTCGACGCCGACGTGGTGCTCGGGCCACACGCCGTGGCCGCCGCCGTCGCCGAGTTGCGGTCCGCGCGGCTGGACCTGCTGTCGCCGTACCCGAAGATTCTCGCCGGCACGCCGGGGGAGCGGCTGGTCCAGCCGTTGTTGCAGTGGTCGTGGCTGACGTTCCTGCCGCTGCGCGCGGTGGAGCGGTCGCGGCGGCCGTCGCTGGCCGCCGCCGGCGGCCAGTTCCTGGTCGTCGACCGGGCCGGCTACGACCGGGCCGGCGGCCACGCGGCCGTCCGCGACCAGGTGCTGGAGGACGTCGCGCTGGCGCGCGGCGTCAAGCGGGCCGGCGGGCGGATCGCGCTCGCCGACGGCTCGCGCCTGGCCACCTGCCGGATGTACGGGTCGTGGCGGGCGCTCGCCGACGGCTACGGCAAGTCGCTGTGGTCGGCCTTCGGGTCGCCGGCCGGTGCGGCCGCCGTCGTGCTGCTGCTGCTCCTCCTGTACGCCGTGCCGCTCCTCCTGCTTCCGGTGGCGCCTGCCGCGGGGGTGTGCGGGTACCTGCTCGGGGTCGCGGGCCGGGTCGCCGCCGCCCGGGCGACCGGCGGGCGGGCCTGGCCGGACGCGCTCGCGCAACCGGTGTCGGTGGTGCTGTTCGGGTGGCTCGTCGTGCGCTCGTTCCGCCTGCGCCGCCGCGGCGCCCTCGCCTGGCGCGGCCGCCCTCTTCCATGATCAGGGCGTCCTTCACGTCGCTCTTACTACTTGAAGGACGCCCTGATCATGGGGGCGGTTCATCCGGCGGCCGCCTCGTTCACGTCGCCGCCGGGACCGGCCGGCAGCACCGAACGACATGCCTGCTCGGCGGCCGGTCGCCGGGGGTCGTTCTTCAACCGCTCGCCCAGCTCGCCGGTCAACGGCGGCTGGCCGCTGATCGGGTCGGGGTCCGGGTAACCGGATAGTCCGTGCGCGCGCAGGCATGCCGCGTACTCCCGCATCCTCTCGATGCCGGCGCCGGAGAGCTGCCCGGGCTCGCCGGCGGACGGCGCGTACCGGCGGCAGGTCTCCTTCGCGGCGGCGAGCCGGCCCCCGTCGTCGGCCTCCGGCGGCGCGTTCCGGGCGGCGCCCCGCTCGGCGAGCGGGACACCCTCGGCATCCAGACAGGCGAGGTACTGGCGGTGCCGCTCCGCCGGCTCGGCGGCGGGTGCGAGGACCGAGGGATGGGTCGCGGGACGGTTGGCGGCCACTCCTGGACCGGCCCCGCCGCTGGCACAGCTGGTGAGACCGGCGACGAGCGCGAGAGCGGTCACGCCACGACGGTACGAAAACGACATCATGCGCCCATTGCAACAACTGGACGGTAAGACCTGGATCAGCGCGACGCTAACGGACTCCTTATCCGCGGGGCGTCATATTCAAGGTGGGTCTTCTCGGTGGTCGTCAAGCTGGGCCATATTCGAGGTGGGTCACCGTGAGTGGGCCACGATGAGCTGGGAGCGTGACCATGGTGCGGGTACTGATCGCCGAGGACGAGAGGATGCTCGCCGACGCGATCGCCGACGGCATGCGCCGGGCGGCGTTCGCGGTCGACGTGGCGTACGACGGTGACGCGGCCCTGGAACGGCTCGGCGCCAACGCGTACGACGTGCTGGTGCTCGACCGTGACCTGCCCCGGACGCACGGCGACGAGGTGTGCCGCACGCTGGTCTCGTGGGGCATGGAGACCAGGGTGCTGATGCTGACCGCCGCGGGGCGGGTGACCGACCGGGTGGCCGGCCTCGACATCGGCGCCGACGACTACCTGCCCAAACCGTTCTCGTTCAGTGAGCTGCTCGCCCGGGTGCGCGCTCTCAGCCGGCGGGCCCGGCCCGCGGCGCCCCCGGTCCTGAGCCGGGCCGGGATCACACTCGACCCGGCCCGGCTGACCGTGACCCGCGACGACGAACCGGTGGCGCTGTCCCGCAAGGAGTTCGCGGTGCTGGAGGAGTTGCTGCTCGCGGCCGGCGCGGCGGTCAGCGTGGAACGGCTGCTGGAACGCGCCTGGGACGAGCACACCGACCCGTTCACGAACGTGGTGCGGGTGACGGTGATGACGCTGCGCCGCAAGCTCGGCCCGCCAGCGGTCATCGTCACACTCCCCGGCGTCGGATACCAGATCCCGTGACCCGGCGCGGCCTGTCATGACCACTACCCGGATCGGTCGGGTGTGGACGGTTCGCACCCGGCTGGCGCTGCTCTTCGGCGCCCTCTTCCTGCTGGGCGGCACGGTGCTGCTCGGGCTGGTCGTCACCCTGGTCAACGACGCGCTGGCCGACCAGCCGGTGAACCGGGCGATCGTCGCGGCCCACCGGTCCCAGTGGGAACCGACCGACGAACCACCGCCCAACGTCGGCGCCGCGGGCGACCTGCCCCCGCCGAGCCCCGGCACCAACGGGGCGACGGACGACAGCTACCGGCTCGCCGAGTCCCTGCAGGACGACTTCCGCCGCGCCGCCCGCGACGCCATGTTCTCGCGGGGCGCGGCCGCGCTGGTCGGGGTGGCGGTGATCGGCGGCTGGCTGGGCTGGCTCGCCGCGGGACGCACCCTGCGGCCGATCGGGCAGATCACGGCGACCGCCCGCCGGATCGCCGACGACAGCATGCACCAACGGGTCGCACTGGCCGGACCGCGGGACGAGCTGCGCGAGTTGGGCGACACCTTCGACGAGATGCTGGCCCGCCTGGGCCCCGCGTTCGACGGCCAGCGACTGTTCGTCGCCAACGCCTCGCACGAGCTGAAGACGCCCCTCACGATCAGCCGGACGCTGCTGGAGGTGGCGCTGACCCAGCCCGACGTGCCGCCCGGTTGGCGCCGGCTGTGCACCGACCTGCTGGAGGTGAACGGGCGGCAGGAACGCCTGCTGGACGGCCTGCTGACGCTGGCCCGGTTCGAGCACGCCATCCTCGCGCCGGTGCCGGTCGACCTGGCGGCGGTGGTGCGTGAGATCGCCGCCGCGGTGGCGGACCGGGCGCGCGTCAGCGTGCTGGTCGACGCCGCGCCGGCCCTGGCCCTCGGCGACCCGACTCTCCTGGAGCGGCTCGTGCAGAACCTGGTGCACAACGCCGTCCAGCACAACGTGCCGGACGGCGAGGTACAGGTGGCGAGCGGGACCGCGGCGGCCGGCGCCTGGATCCGCGTGGCGAACACCGGTCCAGTGGTCGCGCGCGACGAGATCGACGGTCTGTTCGAGCCGTTCCGCCGGCTCGGCGGCCGGGGCGAGGCCGGCACCGGCAGCGGACTCGGCCTGTCGATCGTGCGGTCGGTCGTCCGGGTGCACGGCGGCGCGGTCACCGCCGAGCCCGGCGATCGCGGCGGCCTCGTCGTCCGGGTGACCCTGCCCGCGGCTCACCCGAACCCGTGATCGCGCGCCACCCGCAACTGCGCCGCGTTGGCCTGCTTGATCCGCTCCAGTGCCGGCCGGTTGGCGCCGAGCATCCGGCCCTGGATCTCGGCCTCCACGGTGGACCACACCGCCACCAGATCGGTCTGCCGCTTACACGCGACGTCCGCCGTCGCCGTGGTTATCTCCAACGCGGACAGTTTGCCGGCGAACCGCTGGTCGGCGGCCGCCTTCATCGGGGTGGGGTAGTCGAAGCCGCGCGCCCGCATGCAGTCCGACCACGCGCGCAGCACCGCACGCACGCGCGGATCCTGTTCGGATCGCCCGTAGCTCTCTTGCGCGAGGCGCTGGGCCAGGAACATGTCGGCCACCACCGGCGCCCCGGTGTTCAAGCGCCGGCGGGCCTCCCCCACGCAACCCCCGTCGGGCACCCGTTCACCGTTGACGATCAACGGCCGCGTCCCGGTACCGGCCTTCGTGCCGCCGATCTTCGGGTCGCCGGTCAGCACCGTCAACGTCGCCGGGTCGGGGGTACCGGTCGTGGGCTTCGGCGGCGAATCCCGGGGTGACAGCCGGTAGCCGGCGACCGTCGCCGCGGCGGCATCGGCGACGCCGTACCGGCGCTCGTTGAGGGTGCGCGGCGCTTCCGGCGCCGCGGTCGGCTCCGGGCTGGTGAGCCGGAAGCGCCGCATGCACTGGGCGACGAACGCCCGGTACGCGCGGGTGACCTGCGCCCACTGCGGCGGGCTGAGCTGGTACGGATCCAGCGGGAGCCGCGGGTCGGCCGCGCCAGGCGCCGCCGGCCCGGTCCCGCCGGACGGTGCCGGCGCCGCCGCGCCCGGTGCCGACGCCTCCGTGCAGCCGGTGAGCGGCGCCCCGAACGCCACCGCCACCACGGCCACGAGCACGGCCATCCGCCGCTGGTTTCCGGTCCGGGACATCCGTCTCCACACCCTTTCTCGCCGACGGCCGGCCGGTCCCCACCCACCGTGCGGGCGAGGACCGGCGTCAATCGGAAATTGTTAAACCCAGGTGAACGATTCGACGTTGTTGCGGTAGGTGCTGTTGAAGTTGCCACCACTGCCCGGCGGGACCGTGCCGCAGGTGCCCGCACCATTTATCCCGGTGCAGACCCGGGCGCCGTAAATGAGGTCGTAGTTCCAGTCGGACTCGGAGAGATTCCCGACCGGCGACCCTTGGCCGGAGCCGGCCGTGATGAAGACGTTGTCGTTCAGGTTGCTGTCGGCGAAGTAGAAGTCCGCCCGGCTGCCGGTGTAGTTCTGGAACCACCACAAGCACAGGTCACCGGTACCGTCGCTGTACTGGTTGCAGGCACCGTCCAGGTGCAGCAGGCTGACGCCACCCTCCCGTGCGGTCGTCTTGTCAGCGGCCGCACCGCGACCCGCCACCACGACGGCCGCCGGCGCGGCGGCCGAGCCCGCGGCGTTGGGCGACGACGACCCCTTGGGCTCCGCGTTGACCGGCTGCGCCACAGCCAGCACGCCGACCGCGGCGACGGCCGCGCCCAGCAGCGCGAGACCGCGCCGGAAGTTCATGTTCCTCATTTCCTCCCCTTTCATGAATGCGGGAAAATCCACCCATCGGCCACCGAACCGCGTTGGGGGCTCGGTTTCGGTGGCCCGGCTGAATACTTAAGCATTTCGGGGCGGCGTGTCCGCTATTTCGGACAGCACCGGACCCGGGTGAGCCGACGTCGGACACGGACGGACCATAGAGGACACATTCTCTCGTGACACTTCATCCACATATAAAGATCAGATAAATAGAGCATCAAATAAACCGAGTCAGAAAAGCGACAGCGCGCTCCCGAAACGGTACTTAAGACTGGACGAGAAGATATGTGGGTGGGGATGGCGATGGTGCATGAACTTGGGGACCTGGGGCGCCTGCTGCGCGAACTGCGACGGCGTGAGGCCCGGCAGCGCAGCGGACCGGAACTCACGTACCGCGACATCGCGCAGAAGACCGGCTGGTCGCGCGGGGTCATCGGAGCGTACTTCGCCGGCAACGTCCTGCCCCCGATCGACCGGTTCGACGATCTGATCCGACTGCTCGGTGCCACGGCCGCGGAGCAGGGCGTCTTCGCCAGCGTGCGGGATGTCGTCGAGGAACGGCGCCGGCACGGCACCCGGTCGGCGGGCCGGTCCGCCGGTCCCACCCGCCGGGCCGACCACGTCCGGTTGGCCGCGTTCCGGACGGCGTTGAGCACGCTGGTGCCGCTGGCGGCGACCGCGCTCGCCGCCAGCGACCCCGGGGTGAACCTCCGCGTGGTCGAAGCCGAGCCGGCGGCGGCCACGCGGCTGCTCTCCGCGGGCCGGGTCGACGTCGCCCTCCTGAGCACGCCGGCCGACGCGCTGGCGGCCGCGGACGGTGATCCCCGCCAGCGACCGCTGCTGTACGAGCCGATGTACCTTGTCCTCCCCGCCGGCCGGCCCGGCGACCGGCTCCACGACCACGCCGGCCAGCGGTGGATCGCCGGCCCTGCCGGCATGGACCTGATGGCGTCCTGCGCGGAGGCCGGCTTCACGCCGGACGTCGCGTTCACCGTCGATGACCCCGTCGCGGCGCAGGAACTGGTGGCGGCCGGGCTGGGGGTGGCGGTCCTCTACGGCCTGGCCCTGGCCGCGCGGCGCGACCCGCGGGTACGGACGGTCCGGCTACCCGGTCCGGACCGGCTGGTCGGAGCCGAGGTCGCCACCCGGTCGATACCACCATCGGTGACCACCTTGCTGCGTTGCCTCGCCGCGGCCGCCGCACAGCTGGCCTCAAGGGCGGCATGGACGCCCCTGGACACCGCCCGCCCCTCATGATCAAGGCGTCCCGGTAGTCGTTCTAACGACTTGATGGACCCCTTGGTAAAGAGGGTGTGGCT
>JBBEWH010000031.1:0-22960 GCA_037414955.1 Actinomycetes bacterium KLBMP 9797 | reverse complement strand
CCGGCCCCCCCCCCCCCCCCCCCCACCCCGCCGCCCCTCACGTAGTCCTAACGACTACCGGGACGCCTTGATCATGAGGGTGTCGCTTAGAGTGCGCGCGTGAGCCACGTGGTGGTCATCGGCGCCGGGGTGGGTGGACTGACCGCCGCCGCGCGCCTCGCGATGGCGGGACACCGGGTCACCGTGTTCGAGCGGTCCGGCGTCGTGGGCGGCAAGCTCGGCCGGTACGAGCGCGCCGGCTTCCGCTTCGACACCGGCCCCGGCCTGCTGACCCTGCCGCAGGTGTTCGCCGGCCTGAAGCTCGGACTGGCGCCGGTGCCGCTCGACCCGATCGCCCGGCACGTGTTCCCGGACGGCACGGTGCTCGACTCGTGCGCCGACCCGGACACGTTCGCGGCCCGCGTCCGGTCGGCACTGGGACCGGCCGCGGCGCGCGAGTGGGCGGGGCTGTGGCGCCGCGCCGCCCGGATCTGGGAGACGTCCTGGGCGCACGTGCTGCGCGCCGAGGTGGCGTCGCCGCTCGCGCTCGCCCCGCTCGCGGCGCGCCTGCCCGACCTGGCGGCGGTGCGGCCCGGCCAGACGCTGCGCGGGCTGGGCGTGCGCGATCCGCGGCTGCGGATGCTGGTCGACCGGTACGCCACCTACGCGGGCGCCGATCCGCGGCGCGCACCGGCCGCCCTGCTCGCGGTGCCGTACGCCGAGTTGGCCTTCGGCGGCTGGTACCTGCCCGGCGGCCTCGCCACGCTCGCCGACGCGCTGCTGTCCCGGTGCCTGGACCTCGGCGTGGTGGTGGCGACGGACGCGCCGGTGACCGCGATCGACGCGGCGGGCGGCCGGGTGCGGGGGGTACGGGTGGCGGGCGCCCGGGTCGCGGCGGACGCCGTGGTGTCCAATGTGGACGCGCTTACCCTGTATCGGGATCTCCTGCCCACGCCGCGCCGGCTCGCCCGGCTCGCGGACCGCAGCCTGGCCGGCTTCGTGCTGCTGCTCGGCGTGCGCGGTGCCACCGGCCACGCGCATCACACGGTGTACTTCCCCGCCGATCACGATGCCGAGTTCGACGCGGTCTTCGGCGACCCCGGGCGGGGCGTGCGGGCGCGGCCGGCGGCCGACCCGACCGTGTACGTGACGGTGGCCGGCGACCCGACGGTCCGGCCAGCCGGGCACGAGGCGTGGTTCGTGCTGGTCAACGCGCCCCGGCAGGGAACGGCGGCTGGCGCGGTCGACTGGCGCCGGCCGGGGCTCGCCGACGCGTACGCCGACCACGTGCTCGACGTGCTGGCCGCCCGGGGCGTCGACGTGCGCGACCGGCTGGTCTTCCGGGAGGCGCGCACCCCGGCCGACCTGGCGGACGCCACCGGCGCGCCCGGCGGCGCCATCTACGGCACCGCCGGCGGACTGCTGCGCACCCCGAACCGCGGCCCGGTGGCCGGCCTGTACCTGGTCGGCGGCTCCACCCACCCGGGCGGCGGTCTCCCGATGGTCGCCCTCTCCGCCGACATCGTCACCCGGCTCTTCCCCAGAGGGCAGCCCTCTGGGGGCGTGACCCAAGAGAGCAGCCCTCTGGGGCGTGAATTGTGAGGAGAGCTTCCCTGTCATCGTCCACACGCGTATAGGGCTCCCCTGTTGGGGAAGGTGCGCGTCAGGACAGGACGCGGTTGATGGTGGTGAGAAGTTGAGTCAGGCCGAACAGGGCGAGGGTGAGCCAGAGCGCGGCCACGACGGTGATCGTGCCGGCGGGCAGGTCGGGCTGGAGCGTGCCGGCCGCGCCCGCCAGCAGCAGCCCACCGGCCGCCAGGGCGACCCGGGTCGGCCGCTCGCCGACCGTGACCGCGCCGATCTCGGTCATGCCCGCGGCGGTGGCCCGCGCCCGCAGGTACTCGTGCAGCCAGCACGCCGCGCCGAGCAGCACGACCAGCGGTGCCGGCGCGCCGACCACCCAGAACGCGGCCAGCCAGCACGCCTCGCCGATCCGGTCGGCCACGGAGTCGTAGACGTAACCGAGCCGGGACGCCCGCCCGGAGACCACCGCGACCGCACCGTCGACGCTGTCCGCCATCGCGGAGAGCACCACGAAGACGGCCGCGAGCGCGAGGCGCCCGGCCGACTGGCTGGCCAGCACCGGTACCGACACGGAGGTCAGCAGCCCGACGAGCGTGACCGCCGCCGGCGGGATGCCGGCGCGCGCCAGCACGGCGCCCACCCGGTACGCCGCGCGCATCCAGCCGCGGACCGCCGGGCCCGCGTGCCGCGGGTCGAAACCGCCGTGCAGCTGTGACCAGGCCACGGCGTACCCATTCCAGTTCCCCACACTGGACTCAACCGGCGAAGGGGGTCGGAGGTCGCGCCGCGGCCGGCGCCTTACGCGGGCGCGACGCCGACTTGGAGGTTTTGCCACACGTCACGAGTCGCGGTGGAGCGGTTGAGCGTGATGAAGTGGATGCCGGGCACGCCCTCGGCGAGCAGCCGCGCGCACATCTCGCTGCACTGCTCGATGCCCAGCTGGCGCACCGCCTCCGGATCCTCGGCGACCCGCTGGAACTGCGCCAGCAGCGCGGGCGGGAACGGCGCGCCGGAGAGCTGCTCGGACCGCTCGATGGTGGCCATCTTCGTCACCGGCATGACGCCGGGCAGGATCGGCGTGTCGCAGCCGGTCGCCGCCACCCGGTCGCGCAACCGCAGGTAGTCGTCGGCGTCGAAGAACATCTGGGTGATGGCGAAGTCGGCGCCGGCCCGGCATTTGTCGACGAAGTGCTCGGTGTCGCTGGCGACGTCGGGCGAGCGGGGGTGCTTGTACGGGAAGGCGGCCACGCCGACGCTGAAGTCACCGGCCTCCTTCACCAGGCGCACCAGGTCGGCCGCGTAGAGCACGCCCTGCGGGTGCCGCACCCAGTCGCCCATCGGGTTACCGGGCGGGTCACCGCGCACCGCCAGCACGTTGCGCACGCCCACCGCGGCGAGCCGGCCGATGACGTGGCGCAGCTCGGCGACGGAGTGGTTGACCGCGGTGAGGTGGGCCATGGGCAGCAGCGTCGTTTCGGTGGCGACCCGCTCGGTGACCGCGACCGTGGTGTCGCGCGTGGTGCCGCCGGCGCCATAGGTGATCGACACGAACGTGGGGCGCAACGGCTCGAGCTCGCGGATCGCCTGCCACAACAGCCGCTCGCCCTCGGCGGTCTTGGGCGGGAAGAACTCGAAGGAGAAGGTCGGCGCGCCAGCACGCACGAGGTCCCCGATCGACGGTTGCGAACCGGGAAGGACGGAGGGGAGACCGAGTGCCACGCTGCGACTTTATCCGGCCCGGGCCGGCGGCGTGGCGCGCGTCTCATCCCCTGGCCGGCGGCCGCGCCGAAAACGTCGTACCCATGCCGTAGAAAACGGGGGAGCACGAGCGCCACCCCGGCGACGCGAGGCCGGGGTGACCGCGATCGTTCGTGCGACGTAACGGGGGCGTCCGGCGGCGCCCGGGCACGGGTGCCGCCGGACGGTCGACGGGGGTCAGCAACGTCAGTGGGTTCCCCACGGCGGCGCGCCGCTGCGCGCTGGTCGCGGGGTGCTTGGAGCCACTCGCACTGCTGGAGACACGCGTGTCCGACCAACGAGCCATGCCCAGCCCCGACAGCAGCCGATTACCGTCCACACCGCCGGGTGCCGATCTGACGTCGGCGGCACCCGTCCCACCATCCACGTCCGTGTCCCGCACCGCGGCCGAGTCTCTGGGCGCCCTGCTGGCTGGTCTGCGGCTGCGCCGCGGGTGGTCGCAGCTGCGGGTGGCCGAGCAGCTGTGCGCGGCGGCCGGCGTGCCCACCGTCAGCCGGCACGAGATCAGCCGCTGGGAGCGCGGCGAGCGGGTGCCGGGCGACTTCTGGCTGGGCTGGCTCGCCGAGGTGCTCGACGCGCCGCGCGCCGAGCTGGCGGCGGCCGCCACGGCGGCCCGGCGCGGACCCGCCGGGCGGGTGGCCCGGCAGGTGCCGGGCGATGCCAGCGACGAGCTGCTCCGGTTGGCGCGCGCCTGGGTCGCGGATCCGGTGGGCTGGCCGGGCGGCCACGCCACCGGGCCCGCTCCCGCTCCGGCGCTCGGCCCGCTGAGCGCGGCAGCCGCCCGCCTGTCGCCCGATGCCGGGGCGGCTCCACCGGTCGACGCCGCCACCCGAGACCACGGCGCCGCTGGCGGGACTCCGGCGGTCGATGCCCCCGCGCGGCACGGCGCCGGCGCCGCTGTGGCGGACGACACCGGCACCTCGGTGGCAGACGACGCCAACGTCGCCCTGCGAGACGACGTCGACGCCGTGGCAGACAACACCGGCGCCCTGCGAGACGACACCGGCGCCGTGGCAGACGACGCCGGTGCGCTCGCCGCCGCCACGGCCGAGCTGCGCCGGCTCGACGACCTCGTGGGAGGCGCCGACCTCGCCGGCCCGGCCACCCGCCGGCTCGACCGCGCGCTGGCCGCGCTGCCGGGCGCCACCCAGGCCACCCGGCGGCACCTGCTCACCCTCGTCGCCGACGCGGCGCAGCTGACCGGCTGGGTCGCGGCGGACGCGGGCGATCCGGTGGCCGCGCTGTCGGCGTACCGGATCGGGTTGATCATGGCTGCGACGGCGGGCGACCGGCCGCTCGCGGCGCACGTGCTCGGCTCGGCGAGCCACCTGCTCGCCGCGAGCGGCGACCCGCGCGTGGCGCTGGACCTGGCGCGGGCGGCGCTGGCCGGCGCCGGCCGGTCCGCACCCGCAGCCCTGCGCGCGCTGCTGCTGCACCGGCTCGCGTTCGCCGCGGCCGGCTGTGGCGAGCGGCGCACCGCCCGCGCCGCCCTCGCGGCGGCCCAGACCGCCGCCCAACAGCGCGACCCCGCCCAGGACCCGCCGTGGCTCTACTGGCTCGACTCGGCGGAGTTGTCCGCGATGACCGGCCGGTGCCTGGCCGCGCTGGGCCGGCCGCTGCGCGCCGAGCCGCTGCTCTCGGCAGCGGTGGTCGGCGCCACCGGTCCCCGCACCGCCGCGCTGTACGGTGCCTGGCTGGCCCGCGCGTGCCTCGACCTGGGCGAGATCGAGCGCGCCTGCGATGTGGCCGGTGCGGCGCTGCTCGACGCGGTGCGGGCCGGCTCGACGCGCGCCGCCGCCGAGGTCGACGCCCTGCGGATCCGGCTGACCGGGCACGACGACGCGCTCGAGGCCCGCGACTTCGCGGAGCTGGCCGCCGAGTGCCGCCCCTACCTGCCCGCGCCGGCCCGGGCCAGGCCAGCCTCGTCACCAAGAACATGAAGGATTAACGTCATCGTGTGCCGGCAGATGAGATCCCCGCGACCGTGGCCGACCGCGCCGACCTGCGGGCCCGGGTCGACAAGGCGCTCGCTGGGTTCCTCGCCCAGCGGCGGGCCTGGCTGTCGGCCATCGACGAGGAGCTGCTGGCGGTCGCCGACGCGCTCGACGACTTCGTGCTGGGCGGCGGGAAGCGGCTGCGGCCGGCGTTCGCCTACTGGGGTTACCGGGGCGCCGGCGGCGCCGACCGTGACGAGGTGGTCGCCACCGTGGCCGCGCTGGAGCTCGTGCAGGCCAGCGCCCTGATCCACGACGACCTGATGGACCGCTCCGACACCCGGCGCGGCGAGCCCGCGACACACCGGCGGTTCGCCGCCCGGCACCGGGCCGCCGGGTGGCGGGGCGACCCCGACAGCTTCGGCGACTCGGCGGCGGTCCTGCTCGGCGACCTGTGCCTGACCTGGTCCGACGAGCTGCTGCACACCGGCGGCCTGCCCGCGGCGACGCTGGCCCGGGCCCGGCCGGTGTTCGACGAGATGCGGGCCGAGGTCACCGTCGGGCAGTACCTCGACGTGCTGACCCAGGTGACCGGCGACACGTCGTTCGAGCGCGCCAGCAAGGTGGCCCGGCTCAAGGCCGGCGCCTACACGGTGGAGCGCCCGCTGCTGCTCGGCGCCGCGCTCGCCGACGCGCCAGCCGCGGTGGCGGCGGGCTACTCGGCGTACGGGCGGCCGCTCGGCGAGGCGTTCCAGCTGCGCGACGACGTGCTGGGCGTGTTCGGCGACCCGGCGGTCACCGGCAAGCCCGCGGGCGACGACCTGCGCGAGGGCAAGCGCACCTACCTCGTGGCGGCCGCCTTCCACGCCGCCGCACCGGCGGATCAGGCGCTGCTCACGGCGCGCCTCGGCGACCCGGCACTCGACGCGGCCGGCGTGGCCGGGCTCCGCGAGATCATCACGTCGACCGGTGCGCTGGACCGCACCGAGCGGCGCATCGCCGAGCTGACCACCGAGGCGCTGGCCGCGCTGGCGGCCGCCCCGGTCGAGCCGATGGCCCGGGACGCCCTGATCGCCCTGGCCACCGCCGCCACCTCCCGCACCGTCTAACCCGCCGCCACCTCTGGCACCGTCTACCCCATGATCAAGGCGTCCCTGTAGTCGTTAGAACGACTTGAGGGACGCCTTGATCATGGGGAACGGTGGGTCCATACGGAGAGGGTGAGGAGGACGAGGGCGAAGCCGAAGAGGAGGTCCTCCACCGGGGCGTAGGCGAGGCGCCAGCCCACGATCGCGTCCGGCGCGTACCGGACCACGCCGCGCCCGGTCAGCACCCCGTTGGACAGGATCTGGAAGAACAACACGATCGGGTAGGTGGCCCAGAAGACCCGCCGGCGCACCAGTCGGGTACGCAGCACGAACAGGTCGACCACCAGGGCGCCGGCCACGCCGAGCAGGGCCGCCACGGTATACGTCACGGGTCGCGCAATACCTTCCGCACCGCCTCGAAGCCGAGGATCGCGCACAGCGGCACCACGAGGAAGAAGAGCAGCTCGTCGACGGGCAGGCCGCCGGGCAGCAGGAGGCCGGTGATCTGCTCCGGGTCGAACGTCCAGTGCCCGGCGGCGATGGCCGCGAGGTCCCAGGCCACGAAGAGGGCCGCCACCGGCAGCACCGTCAGCAGCAGGCGCCGCCACTGGCGCAGGACACCGACCTTCAGCGCCGGCTCCAGCCACAGCGCCGCGACCAGGCAGCCGGCCAGCACCGCCAGGTAGGTCAGGTGGCGCACCTCAGAAGCCCAGGGCCTGCGCGCGCCGCTTCACCTCGCGGGCCCGGTCGGTGCCGAGGGCCTCGGCCGGCACGCCCGGGAGGGTGTCATCGTGCTCGTAGAGCCACCGGAGCGCCTCTTCGTCGTTGTACCCAGCGTCGTGCAGCAACGTGAGGACGCCGGGGAGGTGCTTGAGCACGGTGTGGTTGGCCACCAGCTCAGCGGGCACGCGCAGCACGCCGTTCCGACGGACCGCGAGCAACGCGCGGTCCCGCACCAGCTGGTTGACCTTGCTGATCGACAGGTCGAGGCGTTCGGCCACATCGGGCAGCGTCAGCCAGTTCGACGTCGGCAGGGTTTCGCTCACCAGCTCACCCTGCCACGCCGGCTGAGACCGGCACCAGCACCCCTCGAGATACCTGTCCGTGACCTGGCGCGTCCCCCGCGCCGGGCGTGGCGGACACCGACGTGAGCTCAGAGGACATCGACGTGAGCAATCTACGCCGTGAGATGGCGGGCGCCTGGCGCTCGCTGCGCTACGACCTGGCCCGCCGTCCGGTACCCGAGGCCGGCGAGCCCACGACGGCCGCCAGGTATCCGGAGTACCGGCCGCGCCGCCGGCTGCTGGCCGCGACCGTGTGCGGGGTGCTGTCGGTGGCCGGCGCGGCCGGCGCGTACTTCGGGGTGACCGGCGGCCTGAGCGCGCTGGCGGGTGACGACCCGGCGGGCCGGCCGGACGCCCTGCCGGCGGTGGCGGCGCCGAGCCCGTCGGTGGCTGTGCCCCACCAGCCGGGCGCCACCGTGGCTGCGGCGCCCTCGCCGGTCAACGTCAGGGACACCCGCCGGCCCAGCCCGCGCCCGACGAAGCCGGGCCCGGCCGCGCCGAACGGCGCGCCCGCACCGAGCCCGAGCTGCGCCTGCGAGACCCCGCCGGTGCCCCGACCCACCTCGCTGGCCCCCAGCCCGAGTGCCAGCCCGGAACCGAGCGTGACGCCGCCCGACTCGCCGAGCCCCAGCCCTGATCCGAGCGGCGGACCGGGCGACCCGCCACCCGCCGGTAGGTGATAGCCGGTCACAACATTTAGACTCCGTGCCGATGGACATTCAGGTCGCCGACACCCTGCTGGGGACGCTTGTCGACGGGCGCTACCGCATCCGCGGTCGCGTGGCCCGTGGCGGCATGGCGACCGTATACGTGGGCGTCGACGAGCGCCTGGAGCGCACCGTCGCGGTTAAAATCATCAACCCGGCGCAGGTCCGCGAGGCGCGATTCATCGAGCGGTTCACCGACGAGGCGAAGACGATCGCCCGCCTCACGCACCCGAACGTGGTGGCCGTCTACGACCAGGGCACCCACAGCGGCCTGCCCTACCTGGTGATGGAGTACGTGCGCGGCCGCACGCTGCGCGACGTGCTCGCCGAGCGCGGCCGGCTGGGGCCGGTCGAGGCGCTCGCCATCCTCGAGCAGATGCTCGCCGCGATCGCCGCGGCCCACCGGGCCGGTCTGGTGCACCGCGACGTCAAGCCGGAGAACGTGCTGGTCGCCGAGGCGCCCAGCGGCGGCAGCGGCAACCTGGTCGACAGCGTGGTCAAGGTGGCCGACTTCGGCCTGGCCCGCGCGGTGGAGGCCAGCGCCGAGGAGGACGCGGGCGGCCAGCTGATGGCCACCGTGGCCTACGTGGCACCGGAGCTGGTCACCAACGGTCACGCCGACGCGCGCACCGACGTGTACTCGGCCGGCATCGTGCTCTACGAGATGCTGACCGGCCAGGTGCCGTTCGACGGCGACCAGCCGGTGGAGGTGGCCTGGCAGCACGTCGACCACGACGTGCCGCCGCCGTCCCTGCTGGTGCCCGGCCTCCCGCCGGTGCTCGACGACCTCGTCGCCCGCGCCACCCGCCGCGACCCCGGCGCCCGCCCCACCGACGCGGGTGCGCTGCTCGCCGAGGTGCAGCAGGTCCGCGACGACCTGGGCGCCAACGCCCACGCCAGCACCGCCGTGCTGCGCCAGGTGTCCGCGCCCACCCAGATCATCTCGGCGGTGCCCCCCGTGCGGCCGCAGTGGGCCCGGCTCCCCGAGCAGGGTGGGCGACCGGCGCCGGGCCGGCGCCGGGCCGCCGCGCCGCCGGTCGGCTTCGCCGACCGGCTCCGCCTGGTGGGCGCCTGGATCGCGCAGCAGGGTCGCGGGCGCACCGCCATCCTGGCGGCCGTCGTCGCGCTCGGCCTGGTCGCGGTGGTCGGCGGCTGGTGGTTCACGATCGGGCGGTACACGACGCCGCCGCAGCTCGTCGGCGCCGCGAAGGCGGAGGCGGAGGCGCGGGCCACCACCGAAGGCTTCACCATCAGGTACGGCGAGGCGCGACACGACGAGCAGGCACCGATCGACACGGTGCTGAGCCAGGACCCGCCGGTCACCGAGCGGATCGTCAAGGGCGGCACGCTCACGCTGGTGCTGTCGAAGGGCCCCGAACGCATCGTGGTGCCCGACGTGGTGGGCACCGAGTTCAGCCAGGCCAAGGTCGACCTCGAGGGCGCGAACCTGGTCGTCAAGGAAGGCCCGAAGAAGTACGACAACACGCTGCCCGCCGGGGTTGTGATCGCGGTCAGCCCCAAGGAGGGCACCGAGGTCAAAGCCGGCGACCAGATCACCGTGACGGTGAGCAAGGGCCGGGCGCCGATCACCGTGCCGAACGTCGTCGGCAAGAACATCAACGAGGCGCGCACCATCCTGCAGGGTCTCGGGCTGACCGTGGTCGAGCAGTACAAGGACGACTCCACGCGGGCCAAGGACGAGGTCATCGCGCAGGACCCGGGCGACGGCGCCGGCGCCGAGCGCAACGACGAGGTGAAGCTCGACGTCAGCAAGGGCCCGCCGCAGGTGATCGTGCCGCGGGTCGTCGACCAGCCGTGCCAGCAGGCCAAGCAGACGCTGGAGGGCATGGGCCTGCGGGTGCGCGTCGACTTCAACCCCAACGGCACCGTGCGCTTCCAGAACCCCGGCGAGAACAGCTCGGTCGACCCCAACACCGAGGTCGTCATCACGTGCTTCTGAGGCGCGTCGGCTCGCACACTCCCACGGCTGGCGGCCTGGCCAAGGCGGCGCTGCCCTACGTGGACGGCGCCGAGTCCGAGGCCGTGCAGGTCTTCGTCTCCAACCCGCGCGGGTGGGCGCTGTCGCCGGGCAACCCGGCGCAGGACGCGGCATTCGTCGCCGGCTGCGCCGAGCGCGGCATCCCGGTGTACGTGCACGCGTCGCTGCTGGTCAACCTGGGCTCCCCGACGCCCGCGACGGTCGAGCACTCGACCGCCACGCTGGCGCACGCCCTGTCGCGGGGTGCGGCGCTGGGTGCCCGCGGCGTGGTGTTCCACGCGGGGTCGTCGGTCGACGCCACCCACGCCGAGGCGGCCCTCCGGCAGGTACGCGAGGCGCTGTTGCCGCTGCTCGACCAGGCGGCCGCGACCGGCGGTCCGAAGCTGCTGGTCGAGCCCAGCGCCGGCGGCGGCCGGTCGCTGGCCGCGCGGGTCGAGCACCTCGCGCCGTACCTGGAGGCGGTCGACCGGCACCCCTGGATGGGCGTGTGCTTCGACACCTGCCACGCCTGGGCCGCCGGCCACGACCTGGCGACGCCGGGCGGCATGTCGGCCACCCTGGACGCCCTGGTCACGGCGGTCGGCCCGGACCGCCTCTGGCTGGTGCACGCCAACGACTCCCGGGACGCGTGCGGCTCGCTTCGCGACCGCCACGAGACGATCGGCAAGGGCACGATCGGCGAGGCCGCCTTCGCCGAGCTCATGACCCACCCCGCGACGGCCGGCGTCCCCGTGATCGTCGAAACCCCGACCGAGGGCTACGCCGGCCACGCCACCGACATAGCCCTCCTCAAATCCCTCCGCCCCACCGCCCCGCCCCGTCCCCACCGCCCCTCCCCTCGCCCCTCCGCTCGCCGATCAAGGGCTTAGGCACACGCTTTGATCTCCGATCCGCGTGCCTATGCCCTTGATCCACGCGCTTTCCCTTGATCGGCGAGTAACCGCCCGCTCCGCCCAGCTGGTCACCGCCCGCTCCACCCAGCTGGTCACCGCCCGCTCCACCCAGCTGGTCACGGCCCGCGCGCGCGGGCCCCGCGCCGGACCGCGGCACCCCGCAACGCCCGACCGCAGCGCCCCCGAAACGCCAGCCAGGCCCGCCCGAACGACCGTTGTAGCTGAGGCTCGCCCGGAAGGTGGCGGCTGCGGCCCGCCGGACCGCCGGCTCCGGGCCGCCGGACACGCGAAGGCTGCAACGCACCAGACCGCCAGCTTCGGGCCGCCGACACGTGAAGGCCTGCAACGCACCGGACCGCCGAGCCGGACACGCGAAGGCTGCAAGGCACCGGACTGCCGGCCCGGGCCGCCGACACGTGAAGGCCTGCAACGCACCGGACTGCCGGGCCGGGCACGTGAAGGCTGGGCGCACCGGACCGCCGGCCCCGGGCCCGCCGGAGGGCTAGGCTGCGGCGCTCGGTACCGGTCATCGCGTGCTCGCGGACCCTGTCGATCCCCGTTGATCGAGGGCATATCGTCCCGAGTCGATCTCTAAACCGCGACGATGGGCCCTCGATCAGCGAGGGGTCACGACGGTGAGCCCTCGATCGACGAGGCTCCGGCACCGCGGAGCAGACGGGGCTCCGGCACTGCGGAGCAGACGAGGCTCCGGCACTGCGGAGAGCGCTGGGGTGAGACGGCGACCGTCCAGCGTGCGGCAAGGCGCCGCCGGTGCGCTATCCAGGCGCGATCTAGTCGAGTTAAGGCGTCATAGCGACCCTAACTCGACTAGATCCACTTCCCGATCCACTTCGCGGTGCGCGAGATTCGGGCAATCGGCGCGGAGGGGTCGGGTTCACCCTCGCCGTGCGGCGATGTCGCCGACGATCACGGGAAGGGCTTGCGTGAGCTGGGATTTTAGGGCACCCTTACTCAGGCCAGGCTAACCACAGTAAGGGTATGTTCATGTACGTCTGTATCTGCGCACGGGTCCGTGAGTGTGAGGTCCGCACGGCGATCCGGTGTGGTGCGCGTACTGAGGAGACGGTCGGCGACGCGTGCGGCGCCGGCACCGGATGTGGCACCTGCCTGGACCGTATCTGTGACCTGATCGACGAGGAGAACGGCGCCGACACGCTCATCCCGATGGCCGCCTGAGCTGCTCTGAGCTGCCCAGAGGCGTAGGCTACCTCCACACGTACACCTGTGGGGGTCTTCGGCATGCAAGGCGACGCTCGCGTCATCGAGTTTCTCAACGAGCAGCTCACCGCGGAACTGACCGCGATCAACCAGTACTTCCTGCACGCCAAGATGCAGGAGAACTGGGGCTACACCACGCTGGCCAAGCACACGAAGCACGAGTCGATCGACGAGATGCGGCACGCCGAGGTGCTGACCGACCGGATCCTCTTCCTCGAGGGCCTGCCGAACTACCAGAAGCTCTTCGCGCTCCGCATCGGCGAGACCGTCAAGGAGCAGTTCGAGTGCGACATGAAGATCGAGGTGGAGGCCGTCGACCGGCTGCGGCGCGGCATCGAGTACATGCGCTCGATCGGTGACGTCACCTCGGCCCGGATCTTCGAGGACATCCTGGCCGACGAGGAGCACCACGTCGACTACCTGGAGACCCAGCTCGGCCTGATCGAGAAGCTCGGCGAGGCGCTCTACCTCCAGAACGTCACGGAGCACCCCGAAGCGTCCTGATGATGCCTTCCGGTCATCACCCTGGAGGTGCGCGGAATGGGCGACGTCGAGGTGCGCCCGGTCGACGCCGACCGGTGGGCTGACCTGGAGGAGCTCTTCGGGCCGTCCGGGGCGTACTCAGGCTGCTGGTGCATGTGGTTCCGGGTGCCGAGCGGTGAGTTCAGCCGCAACGGCAACGCCGGCAACCGCGCCGCCCTCGCGTCGCTGGTCAAGGCCGGCGAGCCGGTGGGCCTCCTCGGATACGCGGATGGGCGGGCGGTCGGCTGGTGCGCGGTGGCGCCCCGCCCGGCGTACTCCCGGATCTTGCGCTCGCCCGCGCTCAAGCCGGAGGAGCCGGCGGACGCCGCGGTGTGGTCGGTGCCCTGTTTCTTCATCCAGCGGAGCCGGCGCCGCACCGGCGTGGCCGGCGCGCTGCTGGCGGCGGCGGTCGCGCATGCCCGGGCGCGGGGCGCGGCGGTGCTGGAGGGCTATCCGGTCGATGTGGGCATCGGCCGGCCGCCGCCGGCAGCCGAACTGTTCACCGGCACGGTGCCGCTCTTCACGCGGGCCGGCTTCACGCTGCACCGCCGCCCGCCCACTGGCCGCCGCGTCATCATGCGCCATCCGCTCTCGCCCTGATCACGGGAAGAAGGGTGCGGGCCGTAGGCTTTGGGGCATGCGGCAGTGGCACCAGGTACGCAATCCCGGGCTGGAGATCGGACGCCCGACCGACGACTCCGCCGAGGTCAGGGCGCTCGGTCTCGACCATTGGCGCACCCTGCCCCGGGCGCAGACGCCGCCGTGGCCGGACCCGTCGGTGGTCGGCGAGGTGTGCTCGGTGCTCGACAGCGTGCCGCCGGTCGTCGCGCCCTACGAGGTCGAACGGCTCCGCGAGCGGCTGGCGGAGGTGTGTGAGGGCAACGCGTTCCTGCTCCAGGGCGGCGACTGCGCGGAGACGTTCGCCGACAACACCGACAGCCACCTGTCCGCCAACGCGCGCACGCTGCTGCAGATGGCGGTCGTGCTGACCTACGGCGCGTCGCTGCCGGTGGTGAAGGTGGCCCGGGTGGCCGGCCAGTACACCAAGCCGCGGTCGTCGCCGACCGACGCGCTCGGCCTGCCGGCCTACCGCGGCGACATGATCAACTCGCTGGAGGCGACGCCCGAGGCGCGGGTCGCCGACCCGCAGCGGATGATCCGGGCGTACGCGAACTCGGCCGCCGCGATGAACATGCTGCGCGCCTATCTCGGTGGCGGCCTCGCCGACCTGCACGCCGTGCACGACTGGAACAAGGACTTCGTGCGCGAGTCGGCGGCCGGCGAGCGGTACGAGGCGATCGCCCGCGAGATCGACCGCGCCCTCGCCTTCATCCAGGCGTGCGGCATGACGGACGAAGAGGCCCTGCGCACCGTCACGCTCTACTGCTCGCACGAGGCGCTCGCGCTGGAGTACGACCGGGCGCTGACCCGGGTGGCCGGCGGCCGGGCGTACGGGTTGTCCGGGCACTTCCTCTGGGTCGGCGAGCGCACCCGGCAGATCGACGGCGCGCACGTCGACTTCGTGTCCCGGATCGCCAACCCGATCGGCGTCAAGCTCGGCCCGAGCACCGCGCCGGAGCAGGCCATCGAGCTGTGCGAGAAGCTCAACCCGGACAACGTTCCCGGCCGGCTCACGCTGGTCGCGCGGATGGGGAATCACAAGGTACGCGACGCGCTGCCGCCGATCGTCGAGAAGGTGACCGCCAGCGGCGCCAAGGTGGTGTGGCAGTGCGACCCCATGCACGGCAACACCATCGAGTCGTCGAACGGGTACAAGACGCGGCACTTCGACCGGATCGTCGACGAGGTGCTGGGCTACTTCGAGGTGCACCGCAACCTCGGCACCCACCCCGGCGGCATGCACATCGAGCTGACCGGCGAGGACGTCACCGAGTGCCTCGGCGGCGCGCAGGCGATCCAGGACGTGCACCTGCCCGACCGGTACGAGACCGCCTGCGACCCGCGCCTCAACACCCAGCAGTCGCTGGAGCTGGCGTTCCTCGTGGCGGAGATGCTGCGTGGTTGACCTCCGCTCGGACACCGTGACCCGCCCGACGCCGCGGATGCGCCGGGCGATGGCGGATGCCGAGGTCGGCGACGACGTCTACGGCGAGGACCCGACCGTCAACGCCCTCGAAGCCGAGGTGGCGGCGCTGTTCGGGCACGAGGCGGCGCTGTTCACGCCGACCGGCTCGATGGCCAACCAGATCGCGTTGCAGCTCGTCGCGCCGCGCGCCACCGAGCTGCTGTGCGACGCCGACGCGCACGTCGTGACGTACGAGCTCGCGGCGGCCGCCGCGCTCGGCGGCATCTCCACCCGCACCTGGCCCGCGACCGGTGCCGAGGTCGACGCCGATCTGGTGGCGTCGATGATCCGCCCCCGCGCACCCTATGTGGTGCCGACGACCGCCATCGCCGTCGAGCAGACCCACAACCGGGCCGGCGGCGGCGTCATCCCGCTGTCCACGCTGCGCGCGCTGCGCCGGGTCGCGGACGACGCCGGGGTCCAGCTGCACTGCGACGGGGCACGCATCTGGCACGCGCACGTCGCCGACGGGATACCGCTCGCGGAGTACGGCGCGCTGTTCGACACGCTGTCGGTGTGCCTGTCCAAGGGGTTGGGCGCGCCGGTCGGGTCGCTGGTCATCGCGTCGGCCGAACGGATCGCCGAGGGCCGGGTGATCCGCAAGCGGCTGGGCGGCGGCATGCGGCAGGCCGGGGTGCTGGCGGCGGCGGGTCTCTACGCGCTGCGCCACCACATCGAGCGGCTCGCCGACGACCACGCCCGGGCGGCGCGGCTGGCCGCTGGGCTCGCGCCGCTGGGCATCGTGGCAGGCGAGGCGCGCACCAACATCGTGCGGCTGGATCTCACGCGCGCGCCCCTCGACGCGCCCGGCCTGGCCGCCGCGGCCCGCGCCAGCGGGGTGCTCGTGTCGGTGCTGGGACCGCACACCGTGCGCCTGGTCACCCACCTCGACCTCGACGACGCCGCCATCGACACCGCCATCGAGACCCTCACCGCCGCCCTCAAATAGACCTCCCCATGATCAGGGCGTCCTTCAAGTAGTAGTTCTCACTACTTGAAGGACGCCCCGATCAGGAGAGGACGTATTGGGAGGATTCGCGGACGACCAGCTCGGGTTCGAAGACGACCTGCTGGTGGCGGTGGGTCTCGGGGGCGTTGGCCTCCTCCAGCAACAGGGTCGCGGCCGTCTGGCCGAGGCGCTGGCGTGGCTGCCGCACCGATGACAGCGGCACCGCCGCGGCGGCCGCGAAGTCGATGTCGTCGTAGCCGACCAGCGCGATGTCGTCGGGCACCCGCACCTTCTGCCGGGTGAGGCCCTGCAGCACGCCGAGCGCCAGCAGGTCGTTGGCGCAGAACACGGCGGTCGCGCGCGTCGGGCGGGGCATGCCGAGGATCCGGGCGGCGGCGTCCCGGCCGGCGGCGACGGTCGTGCCCGGGGTGTCGAACCGGCGCAGGTGCTCCGCGTCGAGGCCGGCGGCGGCGAGCGCCTGGACGGCGCCCTCGTACCGGTCGCGGACCTGCTCCAGCCGGTGCGGCCCGCCGACGAACGCGATGCGGCGGTGCCCGTTTTCGATCAGGTGCCGCATCGCCAGCTCGCCGCCGAGGCGGTCGTCGACCGAGACCGAGCAGAGGTCGGGGCGCGGGGACCGGCGGTCGAGCAGCACCACCAGCACGCCCCGGTCGCGCAGCCGCAGCAGCCGGGTGTTCGCGTCGTCGATCGGGGTGATCAGCACGCCCTGCACCCGCTGCTCCTCCAGCAGGTCGAGGTAGGCGCTCTCCTTGGTGGGGTCGCCGTCGCTGTTGCAGAAGATGACGGCCATGCCGGCGGCGCCGGTGGTGTCCTCGACGCCCCGGGCCACGTCGGTGAAGAACGGGTTCGCGACGTCGAGCACCACCAGGCCGAGCGTGCGGCCCCGGCCGCGGCGCAGCTGCCGGGCCGCGTCGTTGGGCACGAACCCCAGCTCGCTGATCGCGGCGAGCACGCGGGACCGGGTGGTGGGCGCCACGATGTCGGGCCGGTTGAGCACATTGGACACCGTGCCGACGGACACCCCCGCGTGGTGCGCCACGTCGCGGATGCTCACCGCTGCTGCCGGCATGGCTCCCGCCTCTCCCACCGATCACCGTAGTGTGTCCCACTATAGGGATGTGGTGACAGGAGGAGAGCATGGTTGAGCTGCGGGTGGCCGGGCAGGTCGTCGCGGAGTACGTGGTGGAGCCCGACCTCGACCCGACGCTCTCCCCCCGGCCCTACCTGCATCCGGTGCGCACGCTCGGCGGCGTGCCGGTCACCGACGTGCTGCCCGAGGACCACCGCTGGCACCTCGGCGCGAGCCTCGCCATCCAGGACGTGGCGAAGGCGAACATCTGGGGCGGCCGCACCTACGTCCGCGACACCGGATACACCTGGCTCGACGACCACGGGCGCATCGTCCACGACGAGTGGCGCGAGCGCACCGACGGCCGCGTCGCGCACCGGCTGCGCTGGCTCGACCGCGCCGGCGCGACGCTCCTCACCGAGGAGCGGGTCGTCGCGGCCGCGCCGGCGCCGGGTGGATGGACGCTGGAATTCGGGTACGCCGTGACGGCGCCCGTCGACCGCGACATCGAACTGGGCAGCCCGGCCACGAACGGGCGGCCTGGCAACGCGGGCTACGGCGGGTTCTTCTGGCGGCTTCCACTGGGTACCCCCGAGGTCTTCACCGCCACAGTGGACGGTGAGGAGAAGGTGCACGGCTCGACCGAGCCGTGGGTCGGCGTGCGCGGCGACGGGTACACCCTGGTCTTCGCCGGGCTCGCGGAGGGTGACCACTGGTTCGTCCGGGTGAGCGGCTATCCGGGGGTGTGCGCGGCGCTGGCGTGGGAGCGGCCGCTGGTCGTGCCGGCCGGCACGACGCTGCGCCGCCAGCACCGGGTGCTGGTCGCAGACGGCGACCTGGACCGTGAAACCATTCATTTTCCATGATCGAGGACGCCTGGGTCACAGACCGTTCTTGACAGGTGTGCGATGACGCTCGTAACGTCTACGATACTTCTTGAAACGGTTCATCGATCACCAGAGGAGTCGGCGTGCGGCGCGTCTGCTTCATCCTGCGGGTCAAGCCGGACCGGCTGGCGGAGTACCGGGAGCGGCATGCCGCCGTCTGGCCGGAGATGCTGGTCGCCCTGCGGGACACCGGTTGGCACGACTACTCCCTCTTCCTGCACGACGACGGCCTGCTCGTCGGCTACTTCCGGACCGACGACCTCGACGCCTCGCTCGCCGCGATGGCGCGCACCGACGTCAACGCGCGCTGGCAGGCCGAGATGGCGCCGTTCTTCGAGGATCTGGACGGGCGGCGGCCGGACGAGGGGTTCGTGGTCCTTCCCGAGATCTTCAACCTCGACGCGCAACTGGAGGCAATCGATGACTGACCGGGTCCGGGCCGCGCTGCGGGAGCAGCGCATCGAGGTCCCCTCATGGGCGTACGGGAACTCGGGCACCCGGTTCAAGGTGTTCGCCCAGCGGGGCGTGCCGCGCAACCCCGAGGAGAAGATCGCCGACGCGGCGCAGGTGCACAAGTACACCGGCATCTCGCCGATCGTGTCGCTGCACATCCCGTGGGACAAGGTCGACGACTACGCCGCGCTGGCGAAGTTCGCCGAGGATCTCGGGGTGCGGATCGGCGGCATCAACGCCAACGTGTTCCAGGACGACGACTACATGCTCGGCAGCGTGACGAACCCGGATCCGCGGGTCCGCCGCAAGGCCCTGGACCACCTGCTGGAGTGCGTCGACATCATGGACGCCACCGGCTCGCGGGACGTGAAGCTGTGGTTCTCCGACGGCACCAACTATCCGGGGCAGGATTCGATCCGGGCCCGCCAGGACCGCTTGGCCGAGGCACTCGACGCCGTCTACGCCCGACTGGGTGACGAGCAGCGCATGCTGCTGGAGTACAAGCTGTTCGAGCCGGCCTTCTACACGATGGACGTGCCGGACTGGGGCACGGCCTACGCGCACTGCCTGCGGCTGGGCCCGAAGGCGCAGGTGGTGATCGACACCGGGCACCACGCGCCGGGCACGAACATCGAGTTCATCGTGGCGTTCCTGCTGCGCGAGCAGAAGCTCGGCGCGTTCGACTTCAACTCGCGGTTCTACGCGGACGACGACCTGATGGTGGGCGCGGCCGACCCGTTCCAGCTCTTCCGGATCATGCACGAGATCGTGCAGGCGGACGCGCTGCGGGCCGAGTCGGGCATCAACTTCATGCTCGACCAGTGCCACAACATCGAGCCGAAGATCCCGGGCCAGATCCGCTCGGTGATGAACGTGCAGGAGGCCACCGCGAAGGCGCTGCTGATCGACGCCGCGGCGCTGGACGCGGCGCAGCGTTCCGGCGACGTGCTGGGGGCGAACGCGGTGCTCATGGACGCGTACAACACGGATGTGCGCCCGCTGCTGGCGTCCGTCCGGGAGGAGATGGGCCTCGACCCGGACCCGATGGGCGCGTACGCCCGGTCCGGGTACGCGGAGAGGATCGCCGCCGAGCGCGTCGGCGGCCAGCAGGCCGGGTGGGGTGCCTGACGTGTCGACTGTGGACGATCTGATCGGCCGGAGCAACCGGCTCGGCGCGGACCCGCGCAACACGAACTACGCCGGCGGCAACACGTCGGCCAAGGGGTCCGATGTGGACCCGGTGACCGGGCAGCCGGTGGAGCTGTTGTGGGTCAAGGGTTCCGGCGGCGACCTGGGCACGCTCACGCCCGCCGGGCTCGCGGTGCTCCGGCTCGACCGGCTGCGGTCGCTGGTGGACGTCTACCCGGGGGTGGAGCGCGAAGACGAGATGGTCGCCGCGTTCGACTACTGCCTGCACGGGCGCGGCGGCGCGGCGCCGTCCATCGACACCGCCATGCACGGGCTCGTCGACGCCACCCACGTCGACCACCTGCACCCGGACGCCGGCATCGCGTTCGCCACCGCCGCCGATGGCGAGGCGTTGACGAAGGAGTGCTTCGGCGACCGGGTGGTGTGGGTGCCGTGGCGGCGGCCCGGCTTCCAGCTCGGCCTCGACATCGCCGAGGTGAAGCGCGCCAACCCACGCGCCATCGGGGTCATCCTCGGCGGGCACGGCATCACCGCCTGGGGGGACACCAGCGCGGAGTGCGAGGCGCATGCCCTGGAGATCATCCGGGCCGCGCAGGCGTTCATCGACGAACGGGGGCGGTCCGAGCCGTTCGGGCCTTTGCTTGAAGGCTACGGGCCGCTGCCGGCCGCCGAGCGCCAGGCGCGCGCCGCGGCGCTGGCGCCGGTGATTCGCGGTCTGGCCTCGACGGACCGGCCGCAGGTGGGCCACTTCACCGACTCCGACGAGGTGCTGGACTTCCTCGCCCGGGCGGAACACCCGCGGCTGGCCGCGCTCGGCACGTCCTGCCCGGATCACTTCCTGCGCACCAAGGTACGGCCGCTGGTGCTCGACCTGCCCGCGACCGCACCGTTGTCCGATGTGGTGGATCGGCTCAAGGAGTTGCACGCCGCCTATCGCGAGGGCTATGCCGCCTACTACCAGCGGTACTCCACTCCGGACAGCCCGCCGATGCGCGGCGCCGACCCGGCGATCGTGCTGGTGCCCGGCGTGGGCATGTTCTCGTTCGGCGCCAACAAGCAGACCGCCCGGGTGGCCGGCGAGTTCTACGTCAACGCCGTCAACGTGATGCGCGGCGCCGAGGCCATCTCGGCGTACCGGCCGATCGACGAGTCGGAGAAGTTCCGCATCGAGTACTGGGCGCTGGAAGAGGCCAAACTGCGCCGGATGCCCGCGCCGAAGCCGCTGGCGGCCCGGATCGCGCTGGTCACCGGCGCCGGCTCGGGCATCGGGCGGGCCATCGCGCACCGCCTCGCCGCCGAGGGCGCCTGCGTGGTGGTCGCCGACCGCGACGCCTCGTCGGCGGCGACCGTCGCGGCCGAGATCGGCGGCACCGACGTGGCCGTACCGGTCACCGCGGACGTCACCGACGAGGCCGCCGTGCGCGCGGCGGTCGACGCGGCGGCGCTCGCGTTCGGCGGCGTCGACCTGGTCGTCAACAACGCCGGCCTGTCCGTCTCCAAGCCGCTGCTGGAGACCACCGAGGCCGACTGGGACCTGCAGCACAAGGTGATGGCCCGCGGTTCCTTCCTCGTCTCGCGCGAGGCCGCCCGCACGATGATCGATCAGGGCATGGGCGGCGACATCGTCTACATCTCCAGCAAGAACTCGGTGTTCGCCGGGCCCAACAACGTGGCGTACGGCGCGGCCAAGGCCGACCAGGCGCACCAGGTGCGCTTGCTGGCCGCCGAGCTGGGCGCGCACCGCATCCGGGTCAACGGCGTGAACCCCGACGGCGTGGTGCGCGGCTCGGGCATCTTCGCCGGTGGCTGGGGCGCGAAACGGGCCGCGGTGTACGGGGTGCCGGAGGAGGAGCTGGGTGCCTACTACGCCCAGCGCACGCTGCTGAAGCTCGAGGTGCTGCCGGAGCACGTGGCCAACGCGGTGTTCGCCCTGACCGCCGGGGAGCTGTCGCACACCACCGGCCTGCACGTGCCGGTGGACGCCGGCGTCGCGGCGGCGTTCCTGCGATGAGCCTCGCTGTCGCGGCCGTCGATCTCGGGGCGTCGAGCGGGCGGGTCATCGTCGCCGACGTCACGCCCGACGGGGTCGAGCTGACGGAGGTGCACCGGTTCGACAACGGGCCGGTGCGCCTGCTCGACACGCTGCACTGGGACGCGCTCCGGCTGTACTCGGAGGTGGTCACCGGCCTCCGGGCCGCGCTGGCGGCGCGGCCCGAGCTGGCCAGCGTGGGCATCGACTCCTGGGCCGTCGACTATGGACTGCTCGATCGCGACGGCGCGCTGCTCGGCAATCCCGTGCACTACCGCGACGCCCGCACCGACGGCGTGATGTCCACAGTGGTCGAGAAGCTGGGCGCGGAGTCCCTCTACGAGACGACCGGGCTGCAACTGCTGCCGTTCAACACGCTCTTCCAGCTCGTCGCCGCTCGGGGTTTGGAAAGCGCCGAACGCCTGCTCCTCATGCCGGATCTCATCTCGTACTGGTTGACCGGCGTCGCCGGTACCGAGGTCACCAACGCGTCCACGACGCAGCTCCTCGACGTGCGGACCCGGGACTGGTCCGCCGACCTCATCGCCCGCGCCGGCCTGCCGGCGCGGCTGTTCGGCGACCTGCGCCGGCCCGGCGACCCGGCCGGCGCGCTGCTCTCCCACGTGGCCGACCGGCCGGTGCCGGTGACCGCCGTCGGCTCGCACGACACCGCGTCCGCGGTGGTGGCGGTGCCGGCGGACGGCGACCGGTTCGCGTACATCTCCTGCGGCACCTGGTCGCTGGTCGGCGTCGAGCTGGCGGAGCCGGTACTCACCGCGGCCAGCCGCCAGGCGAACTTCACCAACGAGGCCGGCGTCGACGGCACGGTCCGCTACCTGCGCAACGTGATGGGCCTGTGGGTGCTGCAGGAATGCCTGCGGGCGTGGGGGCTCACCGATATCGGCGCGTTGCTCCGGGACGCCGCCGCCCTGCCGGCCCTGACGGCCGTCGTCGACGTCGACGACCCGGTGTTCCTGCCACCCGGCGATATGCCGGCCCGCATCGCCGCCGCCTGCGCGGCCACCGGCCAGCCGGTGCCGGACTCCCCCGCCGCCTACACCCGGTGCGTCGTCGACAGCCTCGCGCTCGCCCACCGGCGCGCCGTGCGCCAGGCCCAGGAACTCGCTGGTCGCCACGTCGACGCCGTGCATATCGTGGGCGGCGGTGCCCAAAATGAGCTACTGTGCCAGCTCACGGCCGACGCCTGCGGGCTGCCGGTGGTGGCCGGCCCGGTCGAGGCGACCGCGCTCGGCAACGCCCTCGTGCAGGCGCGGGCGCTGGGCGTGGTCGGCGGCGACCTGGCTGAACTGCGCGCGCTGCTGCGCCGTACCCAACGGTTGCGCTCGTTCGCGCCGGCGCCGGGCGGCGAGGCCGCCTGGCGGGCCGCCGAGGCCCGCCTAGGCTGAGAAGACTTCCCGCGGCAGGGGTGCTCGCGGGAACCGGGGTGCTGCGCCTTCGTGCGGTGGGCGCAGCACCCCACCTACTCCCCCATGATCAAGGCGTGCCGCCAGTGCGTTTATCGCCCGGAGGGGCGCCGAGCTGATGGGCGG
>JBBEWH010000030.1:0-64521 GCA_037414955.1 Actinomycetes bacterium KLBMP 9797 | reverse complement strand
CCCCCGGCGACCCACCCGGCGTTAGCGCGACGTGCGGGACGCCTTGATCATGGGAGGACCTCCCACACGGTGGTGCGTTTGATCGCCGCGTCTTCCAGGGTGGCGACCACAGGGACGTCGTACTCCGCGATCTTCCGCAGGTTGGCTGTGGGCAGGTAGGCCCGGCCGGGGTCGCCGGCCAGGGTGCGCGCACCGCGCGCGGCGGCGCCGCGCAGGTAGGCGAGCATCCGCCCGGTCATCTCCCGGCTGTAGAAGACGTCGCCGGCGAGGACCACGTCGTCGGTGGCCTCGGCGTCGAGCACATCGCCGAGGTGTGCGGTGATCGTGACCCCGTTGGCGGCCGCGTTCACCGCGATGGCGGCGACCGCGAGGGGGTCGATCTCGACGGCGGTGACCGAGGCGGCGCCGGCCTGGGCGGCCGCGATCGCGACCAGGCCGGACCCGGCGGCGAGGTCGAGCACCCGGCGGCCGGCGACCAGGTCCGGGTGGTCCAGCACGTACCGGGCCAGCGCCTGCCCGCCGGCCCAGGCGAACGCCCAGAACGGCGGCGGCTGCGGCGTGGCCGCCGCGCCCTCGGTCTCCTCCCACAGCTCGATCGCCTCGTCGGCCTGGTGCAGCAGGATCTCCGGGACGAACGGCGCGGCCGCGAGCCGGGTGTGCTTGCGGACAAAGGCCTCCGCGTCGGTCATCCCGGTAGCGTAGTCGCCCCCATGATCAAGGCGTCCTTCATGTAGCTCTAACGACTTGAGGGACGCCTTGATCATGGGAAAGGGCGATCGTGTTTTTGACCGTTTTGATGACCGCTGTCCGACTCCATCGCGCGCCGCCGCCAGGGATGATCATTCCAACCTGGGGAGGTACGAATGTCTTTCATGGAAGTCGTGTGGACGGACGAGGTGACCGGGCGGCGCGGGTACCTGGTGCTCGACCGCCTGGTACGCGGCGCGGCCAGCGGCGGGGTACGGATGCGCGACGGCTGCACGCTCGACGAGGTGCGTGACCTGGCGCGGGCCATGACCCTCAAGGAGGCGGTGGTCTACTCGCCCAGCGACGCGTACGTGCCGTTCGGCGGCGGCAAGGGCGGCATCGACTGCCCGCCGCAGGATCCCGGGGCCCGGGGCGTGCTGGCCCGGTATGTGGCCGCCATGAAGCCGCTGCTGGCCTCCTACTGGTCGGCAGGCGAGGACCTGGGCGTGCGGCAGAGCGTCCTGGAGGAGGTCGCGGCCGAGGCCGGCCTCGGCTCGACCATCGACGCCGCGCTCCGGCTGGTCCCGGACCCGCGGGTCGCGCTCGGCCGGGTGCGCGCCGGGTTCGCCGTCGAGGTCGACGGCATCGGCCTGCCCGACCTGGTGGGTGGGTACGGCGTCGCCGAGGCGGCACTGACCGCCGCGCGCCGGCTCGGACTGGGTAGCGGTGCGCGGGCGATGGTGCAGGGGTTCGGTTCGATCGGCGGGGCGGCCGCGCGGTTCCTCAGTCGCGCCGGCGTACGGGTGGTGGGCGTCGCCGATGTGGACGGTGTGATCTGGAACCCCGACGGGCTGGACGTGGAGGCGCTGCTGCGCTCCCGCGACGAGTACGGCCGGATGGACCGCGCCGCGCTGCGCCCGTCCGACCGGCGGCTACCCGGCGCGGCATGGCTGTCGGTGGACGCCGAGATCCTGGTGCCGGCCGCGCTGTCGTACGTGCTGGACGCCACCAACGCCGACGACGTGCGCGCCCGGCTGGTCGTGGAGGGGGCGAACGCGCCGACCACGCGCGCCGCCGAACTGGCGCTCACCGCCCGGGGCGTACCGGTGATCCCGGACTTCGTCGCGAACGTCGCGACGAACGCCTGGTGGTGGTGGACGCTGTTCGGCGACATCCCGCCCACGGCGGACGCCGCGTTCCGCAAGATCTCCACGACGCTGCGCGCACTGGTGGCCGAGGTCCTGGACCGCGCGGCGCGCGCCAGCCACTCCCCGCGAGCGGCGGCACTCGCGATGGCGGAGGAACGCACCACCATGATCAAGGCGTCCCTCACATCGCCGTGATCACGGTGAGTGATCGGGATATATATGCACCGCTAACGATCCGGGGTACATTCGATGGCACGGTACCGACAACGCCGTGGTACTCCCCCGCAAGGCAGACGTCATCTGGGAGGGCCGCCATGTCGCGGGTCCACATGTCGCAACAGGACACCCTTGATGGCGCCCAGCGCCTGCCAAGGCTCGTTGAGCTGTCACAGCGCGGGCCGGCCGCCCTGGACCGCCCGGTGCTGGCCGACGTGATCCGGGACGGGATCGAGGACTTGCGAGCCTCGGAGGACAAGGTGGCGTGCTTCAGCAACTACCCGTCCCTCATGTGACCTGATCTCCCACCCAGAGTCATGACCCGCGGAGGACTCGTCGGGCGGCCCGCGCCGTTCCGGCAGGTGCTGCTCAAAATCCACAGTCGCTGCAATCTCTCCTGCGACCACTGCTACATGTATCGGCACGCCGACCAGAGCTGGCGGCACCGGCCGCTGGTCATGTCGAAACGGACGCTGGATCACGCCGCGGCCCAGATAGCCGAACACGCCGAGGCACACGATTTGACCTCCGTCGCCGTTATCCTGCACGGCGGCGAGCCGCTGCTGGCCGGCGCCCACACGATCGACTACGCGGTGCGCGCGATCCGACGCGCGGTCGCCGGCCGGACCCGCATCCGGTACGGCCTGCAGACCAACGGGCTCCTGCTCGACGAACGGTTCCTCGACCTGTTCGCCCAGCACGGAATAAGCGTCGGGGTGAGCCTCGACGGCCCGTCGGACGACAACGACCGGCACCGCAGGTACGCCGACGGGCGCGGCAGCCACCACGGCGTGGTACCGGCGCTGCACCTGCTCCGATCGGAGCGCTACCGCCACCTGTACGGCGGCATCCTGTGCACAGTGGACCTCGACAGCGACCCGGCGGGCGTCTATACCCATCTGCTCGAGTTCGCGCCCCCGGAGATCGACTTCCTCCTGCCGCACGGCAACTGGACCAAGCCACCGCCCAGGCGGGTGGACGACCCGGCGGCCACGCCGTACGCCGACTGGCTGATCACCATCTTCGACCAGTGGTACACCGCGCCCGAGCGGCGTACCCGGATTCGCCTCTTCGAGTCGATCATGTTGCTGCTCCTCGGCGGCAACAGCGGAAGCGAGGCCGTCGGGCTGAGCCAGATCGATCTGATAACGGTCGAGACCGACGGCGCGATCGAGCAGGGCGACGCGCTCAAGACCACGGAGGAGGGCATGGCGGCCACCGGCCTCCATGTCGCCCGCGACTCGTTCGACCAGGCCCTCGCCCACCCCGCGATCCAGAGCCGGCAGCGCGGCCTCGCTGGGCTCTGTGCGAGCTGCCAGCGCTGTCCCCTCGTGTCCGTCTGCGGCGGAGGCCTATACGCCCACCGGTACCGGGTGGACAACGGCTTCGACAATCCGTCGGTCTACTGCGCCGATCTCCTCGCGTTGATCCGACACATCGCCGCCCGCATGGCAGCCGACTTGGCGTCCACCCGGACACCCTGATTCGCCCTAATGAGACTCCCGCAGCGGACGCCCATGGGGTATCAATGTAAGGATGCGGGCACGTGCCGGCACCACCGCGGACAATGCGACCTCGACCGGGTCCACCCGCCAAGAGCACTCGCACCCGTCACAAGCACTCGCACCCGGCTGAATCGACAACTCCTTTGCGGGGGAGGGCCCATGCGGTATTTCTTCCTCAGCTATTCCCCCGGCGACGACGATCTCCATGTTGCCCGGTTCTTTGTGGATCTCTCCGCCGCCGTGCGCCGCGAGCTGGAAGTCGGGCCGGAGCGAACGGTGGGCTTTCTCGACGACGGCGACCGCAGTGAGCATTGGCCGAGCGAGGTGCGCACCGAGTTGGCCACCTGCCAGACGCTGGTCGTACTCTGCTCCCCCAAGCTGCTCCTGGACAAACGCTGTGGCCGGGTGTGGACGGTGTTCGGTGACCGCCTCGAGCGGTACGAGCGCGCCACCGGGCAACACGCCCCGGCGCTGATCCCGGTGGCGTGGTCGGGTCAAGGACTCCCGGTGGGCTTCGACGCACCGCAGGCCGCCGCGCCCTATCCGCCCGCCGTCGAAGACGTTCGGATGCTGGTCCGGCTGCACAGCCGGCAAGCGGCGTACCGCGACCTGATGGCGTCCCTCGCGCGCCGGATCGTGGAGACCAGTCACCAGCACCACATCCCGCCCGCGCCACCCGAGGTGGACCTGCGCACCGCGCGGGACGCCTTCGAGCCATGGCGCGACCGGCTCGACGGCGCCGAGCGCCCGCAGTACGTCCACATCGTCGTCGCCGCCGGGACCCGTGATCAGATGCGGGTCGTGCGTCAGGATGTGCGGTTCTACGGCGACCGGCAGGAGGACTGGGCACCGTACCAGCCGTCGGCTCCACAGCCGCTGGGCAGCCGCGCCCAAGGGGTCGCCGCAGCGCGCCGGTACGGGTCGGAGGTCGTGGCCATCGGGGCCATCGGCGAGCGGATCGCCCGTGCTCAGGCCCGGAACGAGATCATTGTGGTGCTGGTCGACGCCTGGATCGCCGGCCTGGCGCCGTTCCGGGAGGCGCTGGCCGCCGTCGACGGAATCGACGAGTCGGCCGTCGCCGTGCTCGTCCCCACCAGCCGGGACGACGCCGAGACCAGCGACCGACGAGCCGAGTTGCACGTCGACGTGCTGAAGATCCTGCCGCACTGCGCGCGCCGACGCGATCCGCTGTTCCGGATCGATATCGAAACGCCGGGCGGATTCGACGACGACCTCGCCGCCGCCTTGGAGGAAGCACAAAACTGGATCTTCGCGAAAGGGCGGGTGTTCCGCCCGCCACCAGGCGGACCAGCCAGCACGCGGCCGATCCTCGAAGGACCGTGACGATGGCCCGGACGCGACCGCATTGTCGAGGTCAAAAATTGGCTCGCGGTTCATACGCTGTGATTGGTTCGCCAACCCCAGGCACCACCAGGAGGGCGTACCGGATCTTTATCGCGCTCCGTTCACCGCGCTATTTCTCGTAGCACTCCTTGTGGAAAGAGATCAAGATGGATTCCACTGAGCCTGTCGGCCGCAACGGACGGATCATTACGTTCTACTCGTTCAAGGGTGGGGTGGGACGGACGATGGCGCTCGCTAACGTCGCTTGGATCCTCGCCAGCAGCGGCCGCAGAGTCCTCACCGTCGACTGGGATCTGGAATCTCCGGGTCTACACCGGTACTTCGCGCCGTTCCTGGTCGACCGACACCTGCGTGAGTCCCCTGGCGTGATCGACGCGGTGCGCGACTTCGCCCGCCTGAGCACCCGGCCCGTCGCCGGAGACGCAGTTCGTGCGCTGCGCTCCGAGGACATCCGGTCCGCGGCACAGATCCAGCGATACGCCAGTTCGCTGCAGCGCTACGACTTCGCCAACGGTGGCTCGATCGACTTCGTACCGCCCGGCCGGCAGGGCCGCGGGTACTCCCAGGCGGTGAGCACATTCAACTGGGACGACTTCTACGAAAGATTCGACGGTGCGGCCTTCCTCGACGCGTTGGCGGACGACATGCGCCAGCACTACGACGTGGCGCTCATCGACAGCCGCACCGGGCTCAGCGACAACGCCGGCATCTGCACCGTGCAGTTGCCCGACGCGGTGGTCAGCTGCTTCACGATGAACAACCAGAGCATCGACGGCGCCGTCGCGGTCGCCAACTCGATCCGTCACCAGCGCGGCGACGGCGTCCTGCTGTATCCCGTACCGACTCGGGTAGAGGACGGCGAGTTGGGCAAGTTGGAGCGCCGCCGCAACTACGCGCGGCGGCGCTTCGAAGACTTCGTCCGGCTGCTGGGACACCCAGACCCGGAGAAGTACTGGGGGTTGGTGGAGATCCCGTACAAGGTCTTCTACGCGTACGAGGAGACGCTGGCCACCCTCGGTGACCGCCCGCAGCAGGAGAACACGCTGCTCGCCGCGTACGAGCGGCTCACCGGCGAGCTGATGGGCGAGCCGATCGAGTTCCCCGGGCCGTCCGAGCCGGTGCGCCGCGCCTGGCTCGCCGAGTTCGAACAGCGCGGGCCGGCGGACTCGGCGCCGTTGCTGATCGCGTACACACCGCGCGACCGGATCTGGGCCGAATGGATCGCGTCCCAGCTGCGCCAGATCGGCCAGCGAGCCGCGCTGCAGGACCTGTCCAGCCCCGCCGTGCTGGACAAGGCCGGGCGGGCCTTGGTCCTGCTCTCCCGGGAGTCGGTACGGATCGCGCAGACCCGCCGCTTCTGGGACGCCGCCCGAGTGCGAGACATGCCCGGCCCGGGCCGTTTCCTGGTGCCCATCCGCTTGGAGGGCTTCCGGGTGCCGCCGCCGTTCGACGACCGCGAGCCGGTGGACCTGTTCAACGTCGCCGCCGGGCACGCCCGCGAGGCGCTGCTGGCCAAGCTGGGCCTGCGCGACGCCGAGCCCGCGGCGACCCCCTCGCTGGGCAGCGGACCTCAGCCGCGGTTCCCGGCCGAGCCGGCCCGGGTCTGGCGGGCTCCCGCGCGCAACTCCGCATTCACCGGACGGGACACGATCCTGGAGTTGCTGCGCGAGCGGCTGAACGCCAGCACGGCGCAGACTGGCCCAGCGGCGCTCCAGGGCATCGGCGGGGTCGGCAAGACCCAAATCGCCATCGAGTACGTGCACCGCTTCGCCGCCGACTACGACATCGTCTGGTGGGTCTCCGCCGACCAGCCCGCACTCATCCGCACCGCCCTCGCCGACCTCGCCACCGAGTTGGACCTACCGGTCGTCGGTGGCGCCGCCGAGCAGGTCCAGGCCGTGTTGGAGGCACTCCGGCTCGGAAAGCCGTCGCAGCGCTGGATCATTGTCTTCGACAACGCCGACGACCCGCGCCAGATCCGCGAATTCGTGCCTACCGGCTTGGGCGACGTGATCGTCACCACGCCAGGACGGGAGTGGGCCCGCGAGTCGTGGGCCATCGACGTCAACGTGTTCGAGCGGGCCGAGAGCGTCGAGCTGCTCGCCCGCCGGGTCGAGACCCTCGCGGTCGCCGACGCGGAGGCGATCGCCGAGAAGCTGGGCGACCTTCCCCTCGCGGTGGAGCAGGCGGCCACCTGGCTGGCCACCACGGCCATGACCGCCCGTAGCTATCTCAACCTGCTCGACGAACACCTGCCCCGGGTCCTCAACGAGCCGCCGCCGCCGGGGTACCCCCACCCAGCCGCGAATACCTGGCGGTTGTCGCAGGAAAGACTACGCGAATCGAATCCGGCCGCGGCCCGAATGCTGGAACTTTTCGCGTTCTTCGCCCCGGAGCCGATTCCCACGAAACTGCTCGACAGTCCCGGCATGATCGACGCCCTGGAGAAATTCGACCCTGCCCTGCGCGACCCGCTGTTGCATGGTTCGCTCATCCGCGAGATAAACCGCTATGGTTTAGCCCGGGTGGATCCCGCGATTCCGGCGATACGCATTCACCGCCTGGTGCAAAGTGTGATCAGGAGTGACCTACCGGTACCCGTTCAAGCGGAAAGACAGAGACAAGTGCAGGACATCTTGGCGGCCGAGCGGCGCGGAAATCCGGCGGACCCGACGAACTGGCCCATCTACCAGTCCCTCCACACGCACCTGGAGCCATCGGGCGCGCTCGACTCCGGTGACCCGAGGGTGCACGCGCTGGTCATCGACATGGTGCGATATCTGCGCTATCGGGGCGACCTGGCCGGCAGTCGGGAACTCGCCGAGCGGGCCGTGGCGCGATGGCAGCCCCAACTGGGCGACGACAACAGCTCGGTGCTGCGGGTCCGGACCGAGCTGGCCAACGCCCTGAAGTCGCTGGGTGAGTACGGCAAGGCGCACGCGATCGACGATGACATCCTGCCCCGCCTCGAACGCGCCGTGGGACCCGAGCACCCGTACACGCTGAAGGCGCGCCAGGGCTTGGCCTTCGATCTCGCTGGTCTCGGGGAGTTTCGCAAGGCACACGACATGGCGAAGATCATCCTTCCGGTCTGGCGGGAGACGCAGGGCGAGGACCACGACGAGACCCTCAAGGCGGCCAACAACCTGGCCGTGTCGTGCCGGCTCGTGGGCAACTTCGGCCAAGCGCTCGAACTCGACGAGGAGACGCTGCGCCGCCGTGACAAGGTCTCCGGCAAGACCGACCACCTGACCCTGGAGGTCGCCACCTGGTACGGGCGTGACCTCCGTGAGGTCGGCGAGTTCAAGAAGTCCCGGGAGCGGCTCGACGCCACCATGGCCACGAGCCGCCAGGCACTCGGCGCCAATCACCCCGTCACGCTGGCCGCCGCCAAGAGCCTCGTCGTGACGCTGCGCCGGCAGGGCAGCCTCCACGAGGCCCTGGAGCTGATCACCACGGTGTACCAGGGATACGAGCGCACCGCGCGCCGGAGCCATCCGCGTGCGCTGGCCTGCGCGCTGGAGGTGGCGTGCGTGCGCTCCGCGCGGGGCGACCACGACGGGGCGCGCGAACTCGCCGAAGAGGTGCTGGAGCGCTGCCGGGAGGCGCGCGAGCTCGGGGGCGACCACCCGTTCACCCTCGCCACCGCGAACAACCTCGGCATCTTCCTGGTCCGCGCCGGTAGCCACGCGAAGGCGCTCCCGGTCCTCGCCGACACTGCCGCCCGGTTCGGCAGCGCGCTGGGTGCCGACCACCCCTACACGCTGGTGTGTCAGATGAACCTGGCCAACGCCCACTTCGCCACCGGCGAGATCACCGAAGCGCTCCGCCTCGATCAACACTGTCACCAGCATCTGGCCGCCACATTCAAGAAAGAGCACCCCACGATGCTCGCCAGCACGGCCAACCTCGCCGTCGCGCTCCGCGCGACCGGCGCACGGCACGAGGCGGCCCGCTTCAACGATGTCCTGCTGCTGTCTCGGCAGGTCCTGGGTCCGGAGCACCCCAACACCGTCGCCATCGAGGACGGCACCCGGATCAACATTGACATCGAACCCGCCGAGGCGTGACCCACCGGCCTACACTGTGTGTTACGCTGTCGCCGTTTTTGTGGGTGACGCCGGGCTATACCAATCGATAACAGTAGCAACACGAGCATAGAGGGATGCAATTTTGGCGGCGGCTGCGGAGCCAGACATTGAGTGCTGCGTGATTAGAGTCAATCCGGTCACGCTGGCTCAACTGAGCTCTGCGGATGAGTCAGCCTTATCCCATGTGCTTCGACACGTGGCGGATGCCGACACGCGGCAAGCTGACGACGTGGTGGCGGCTTTCAATAACTACGTCTGACCCTTGTCATGGCCTTGAGGACCACGCCGAGCCCGATCCGGCAGGTGCTACTCAAGGTTCACAGTAGATGTAACCTGTCCTGCACTTACTGCTACGTCTATCACCACGCGGACCAGTCGTGGCGGCGGCAACCCGCCACCATGTCACGCGCGATCGTCGACATCGCGGCGGAGAGAATCGGTAGCCACGCGCGCGCGTGGCAGCTACCGAAGGTGACGGTCATCCTGCACGGCGGTGAACCACTCATGGCCGGTGCCGACCTCATCGAACACGCCGTGCGCGCCATCCGAGCGGCTGCGCCGGAGGCGACCCAGGTCGACTTCACCGTCCAGACCAATGGCCTCCTGTTGCGTCCGCCGCTGCTGGAGATGTTCCTCCGCCAGGACATCCGGGTGGGTATCAGCCTCGATGGCGGTCAGAGCGCCAACGACCGGCACCGCCTGTTCGCGCACGGCGGAGGGAGCTACCGGCCGGTCGCCAAGGCCCTGGCGCTGCTCCGGCAGGACCGCTACCGCCGCCTGTACAGCGGCCTGCTGTGCACAATCGACATCCGAAACGACCCGGTCGGCGTCTACGAAGATCTGCTGTCGTTCGCGCCGCCGCGGATGGACCTCCTCCTGCCACACGGAAACTGGACGACTCCACCTCCGTTCCGCGTCGACAACTCCGACACACCGTATGCGGACTGGTTGATCGCCGTGTTCGACCGGTGGTACGGCGCACCGCGGCGCGAGACCGATATCCGCCTATTCAGCTCGATCATGACGCTGATCGTGGGCGGCCGCAGTGGCTCGGAGGCTGTCGGTCTCGAGCCCATCGACCTGATAACGGTCGAGACCGACGGCTCCATCGAGCAGGGAGACGCCCTCAAGACCACCGCCGACGGCATGGCCGCCACCGGCTTGACCATCACCGACCATTCGTTCGACGAAGCCCTACGACACCCGGGAGTCCGCGCCCGGCAGCAGGGCCTCGCGGCACTCTGCCACACCTGCCAGTCCTGCCCGGTCGTGTCGATATGCGGCGGCGGGCTGTACGCACACCGGTACCGGGAGCACAACGGTTTCGCGAACCCCACTGTCTACTGTGCGGATCAACGGAAGCTGATCGAGCACATCTACACCCGAATGGCCGCAGACCTCCGCCGGCTGTCCGCACAACAGTCACCGACGACCGAAACCGCCGTGATCACGCGCTGACGAACCACTCCCACGACAACGCTCAGTGGATCAGACCTCCGGTGGGTCGATGTCGCAGTTGAGCCGGATACCGTTGCGGATCGCGGCCGTATTCAGGTGATCCGCGCCGAGCCTTCGGACCGATCGGATCAACAGATCCTGGACCAACTCCTGCGCACTGGCCCGGTCGCCAGCGATCCGCTGGCTGATCGCCAGGTTGTTCCCCGCCGCGAGGGTGTCCGGGTGGTCGGGGCCGAGCACCTCCCGGGTGGCCATGCTGGCGTACGCCGTCTCGTCAGCGGCCAGCGCGGCCGCGTAGTCACCGGCTTCGAAGCGAACGTTGGCCAGGTTGACCAGGCAAGCGAGCGTGTATGGATGGTTGCGGCCCAGGATGTCCTCGAACCGCTCCACCACCCGCTCGGCGTGTGGATGCGCCGCCTGGTAGTCGCCCAGGCGACGCAGGAAGATCGCGAGGTTGTTCTCACAGGCCAAGGTGAACAGGTGATCATCCTCGAACTTCTGCCGGTACCGGCCCAACGCCTCCTCGGCGGTGCGCCGGGCTGCCCGGTCGTCGCCGAGTGCCGACTGGTCGCACGCCAGGTTGTTCACGCAGGCCAGGGTGTGGGTGTGTGACCGGCCCAGCACACGATCCAGGCGGGCGAGCGTGTCCTGGGTGAGCGAGTAGGCGGCGGTGACCTCGCCGAGCTTACGCAGCGTTACGGCGAGCGACCTCGCCGTCCGAAGCGTCTGGGGATTGTCCTCGCCGAGGACGTCCTTCCGTTGGCGCATGGTCTCGGTAAGCAGGTCACGAGCCTCCTGGTACCGGCCGATGTCCCGCAAGGAGCGACCGTAGGCGTGAGCGGACTGAAGGGTGACCGGATGCTGCGCGCCGAAGGTCGCCCGCCGCCGCTCGAGCGCCTGCCGGTCCAGCCGCGCGGCGCCCGCGAAGTCGCCGACGAAACGTAACGACACCGCGAGGTTGTTGACGGCGTTGAGACTGCGCCGCGCATCCGCGCCAAGGACCCGGGTGGACCGCTCCAGAGCCTCCTCGTCGAGCGCCCTGGCCTCCGCGTACCGTCCTAGTCCACGGAGGTCCGCGGCGCGGCCGCTGAGGCAGGCGATGACGTACGGGTGATCGGCGCCGCCGTTCTCGACCAGCGCGCGGTGCGTCGCCTCACCGATCGCGTGTGCCTCGGCGTACCGCGCCTGGGAACGCAGCGCGTTCGCCAGATGCACCTGGAGCCAGAGCGACGTGAGATCATCCGATCCGGCACGTGTCGCGCGCCACGCGGCGAGCGCTTCCTCCGCCAACTCCTGGCTGCCCTGGTAGTCGCTGATCCGGCCCAGATAGTTGACCATGTCGATGACGAGCTGGCGCGCCGCCGGCGTCGTCGACTCCAGCGCTCCGGACGCGCGCAGGTGTAGCCGCAGTTGCCGGTAATCCTCCCAGTCGGCCGGCTCGTCGGGGGCCTTCGGGTTCGCCGCCGCGAGGATCTCGTGCACGTGGCGGCGGTTCGCCACCCGCTCCGCTTCCGGCAACCGGTCCCGGATCACGGCCTGCACCAACCGGTGCAGCTGGATGCTGGTGTGGCCGGTGTCCACACTGGCCAGCGCGTACCGGCCGACCTCCTGCACCAACCGCCCCTGCAGCAGCGGCTCGTTGAGCGACGGGTCGAGCGGCAACAGCACCTCGACGAAGCGCTCGCTGTTGACCAGGCGCATCGGGATCGGCTCCGGGCCGAAGAACGCGCACAGTTCCAGCATCTTCGCCGCCGCCGGCATCTGCTCCCGCAGCCGCTCCAGCGACAGCAGCCAGGTGGCGGCGGCGGTTCGCGGGTACGCCGGCGGCGGATTCTCGGCCAACACCTGGGGCAGCCGGGTGTCGAGCAGTTCGAGGTACCGGGCGACGGACATCGCGGTGGTCGCCAGCCAGGCGCCGGCCTGTTCGATGGCGAGCGGCAGGTCGCCGAGCTTCTCCGCGACCTGGTCAGCGTCGGCCGCGGACAGGTCGCGCACGCGGCCGCGGAGCAGTGCGACGCTCTCGTCCCGACTGAACGCCCCGACCTCCACCGCGCTGGCCAGCCGGCTCCACGCTGCGTTTCGCGACGTGAGCAGCACATGTCCAGTACCTTGCGGCAGGTACGGCCGGACCGCCTCCGGATCTTCCGCGTTGTCGTAGACGAGCAGCCACCGATGGGTCGGCTCCCCCCGGCGCAGCGCGTCCAGGACCGCGTCGACCCGCTCGCCGACGTTCTCCACCGCGGGTAGGCCCAGCCGGGTGGCCAGCTCGGCGAGCGCGGCTCGGGCCACACCGGGCTGCTCGGCCGAGATCCACCAGACGATGTCGTAGTCGGCGGCGAAGCGGTGGGCGTACTCCAGCGCGACCTGGGTCTTGCCCACGCCGCTCAGGCCGTAGAGCGCCTGCGGCACCACGACGGTGACGCTGGCGGCCAGTCGATTGCGCAGGCCGTCGAGCAGGGCGGCGCGGCCGGTGAAGGTCGCGTTGCGCTGCGGCACGTTCCAGATCGGCGGCTGGGTGGCCGGGTACCGGGGCGCCAGCCGGTCGTCCGCCCCCCGCCGGTCCGGCCGGGTCGGCGGGTAGGGCAGGCCGAACGCGGTCAGCAGGGCCTCCCGGGCCCGTTCCTCGGGCAGGTTGCCGAAGTCCACCGCCGGCTGCCGCTCGCTGTACGGTGCGGGCACCCGTCGGCCATCGATGCGGGCCGAGACGAGAAAACGGTCACCGCCCGCCGGGTCCCGGGCGGCGACCAGGCGCCAGAACTCGGCGGCGTTGGGCGCCTTGACGTAGTCCTGGGACAGCAGCACGAGTACCCGGTTCACGGCGTCGACGTGCTCCCGGATGTCGGTCGGCTTGCCGGCGTCGGCCGAGAAGTCGATCTGCTGGAGGAGGACGCGCAGGCCCGCTCGGCTCAACTCGCCGCCGATCCACTCGCCCCAGGTGCGATCCGTCGCCGAGTAGCTGATCAGCACGTCGGTGACGGCGGCGGGCTTGGTGCGCTCGTACTCGGCCAGGATCCGGCGCCGTTCCCGTTCCTCGATCGGCGGCAGCTCGCGCACCTCGCCGTCGGTCAGGGCGCCGGTCAACCGCTCGAACGAGGCGAGCAGCGAGTGCTCCTGCCGGGACCGCTCGCCGAACACCGCGAGGATCTCCTCGTACGCGAAGAACGGTTTGTACGGGATCTCGACGTCGCCCCAGTACTGGTCCGCGGCTTCGGGGTCGAGCCCGAGGTACGGCGCGAACCGGGCGCGGGCATAGTCCCGGCCCGCCTCCAGTTTGACCTGCTCGGCGTCCTCGACCCGCATCGGCACGGGCCGGATCCGGATCGGCTCTCCGCCGCGCTGGCTGGTGATGGAGTCGGCGACGGAGACCGCGCCGTCGATGCTCTGCTCGCTCAGCGTGAAGCAGTCGACCACGATGTCGGGCAGTTGCACCGTGCAGATCCCCGCCGTGTCGCTGAGCCCGGTGCGGCTGTCGATCAGCACGTAGTCGTAGTGCCGCCGCATGTTTTCCCGCAGCGCCGCCAGGAACACCCCGCCGTTGAGCCGGTCGTAGAACGCCGGCCACTCGAACGTGCTGACCGCGCCCGAGTACGACGGGTCCTGCTGGCCGGCCGGCAACAGGTCGATCACCCCGGGGTCGGGGAACCGCCACCCGAGCGACACCGCCTCCCGCTCGACGTCGGCGTACCGGCGGAACCAGTCCGGGTCGTCGCCGGCGGTCTGCGGATCCACCGCCGCCGCCGCGAAGTCCCGGATGAGATCGATGACCCCGCGGGAACTGCGCAGCTTCTTGTCGGCCAGGAACGGGTGGAAGTAGCGATGCAGGCCGGGCGACTCCAGATCCCAGTCGACGGCCAGCACCCGCTTGCCGCTGGCCGCCAGGATCCACGCGACGTTGGCGACGGCCATCGTCCGGCCGGTGCCACCCTTGTACGAGTAAAAGGTGATGATCGTTCCGTCGTCGGTCATCGGCTCACGGGCCTTCCAAGATGGGCCGGCGCATCGACTGGCCTGGTGGCCGGTTGTGCACGGTGCCCTTGCTGAACAGCCTGTTCCGCGCCGCCTCCAGCACCACCTGGAGGTCGGCGTCGAACGCCTGGTGGGTCAGGATGCTGGAGCGGAACATCACGTCGTCGCCGTGCACCGCGCGCCGGTAGAAGATGGCGCGCAGCGAGTCGACCAGCTGCCACCGGTGTGCCTGCGCCTGCTGGTCGTCGTGGTTGAGCGGCACCATGACCGCGGTGACCGGGTCATCGACGTCCCGGTCGAGCTGGTTGCACTCGGCGAGGGCCTGCCGGTACTCGCGCAGCATGGTCGCCCACGCGTCCACGAGCAGCACGACGATCTGGTTGGCGCGCCGGGCGTCCCCGATCCGTTCGGCGAGTGCGGTGGTGTCCGCGACACCCGAACTGAACCTGCGCCGCTCGGCGACCGCGCGGGCGTGGTCCGCGATCGGCACCGGCAGCATCGGCCGGTAGGGCGCCCACTCCTGCGAGGTCGCGCCGTAGTACTGGGCGTCCCGGCCCACCGCCGCGAGGGCGTCGGTGGCCAGTTCGTCGCGGGCGGGTGCCGCGACGACAAAGTGGACATACTGCGTCGACGGGTCCGCCGGCTCCTCCGTCCTGGCGGCCGCGGGGTCGAACACGCTCCGCACGTCCGCGAAGTCGACCGCGTCCGCCGCCGGCAGGTCGTGGGCGTGTGCGGTGCGCACGATCTGCCGCGCCAGCTCCACGATCAGCTCGTAGTAGTTGTCCCGGTGCCGCTGCAGGCGGATGAGCTGCCGCAACCCGGTGCGACCGTACGCCTCGGGCAGGCTGTCGTTGTCATACTGCAGCGCGGCCACGGCGCGTGGCAGATGTGGCGGCGGCAGCCACAGCAGCGGCAGCAGGGCGGACGGCATGACACCGACATCCCGCTCGTAGCGGCGCAGCCGGTCGGCGAAGATGGCCCACTCCCGACCGCACGGGTCGCTGACCAGGTATCGCGGCGACACGAGCGCGAGGAACGACCGGCACTGCGACAACGCCTCCACCAGGCGTGGCGACCACGTCGCGCCGACCTCGAGGCTGTGCACGTCGAAGAACCCGACCTCCACATCGGCCGCGAGCCCGGCATGGGCCCGCACCTCGGCGGACAGGTCGTAGAAGAACTTTTGCACGGAGTCGTCGTCGTCGCCTCGGGCGTAGCTGAGAAAGAAGTACAGCAACCTGCCCTCCTGAACGGAGCGACCGGCACGATATAGCTTGCGGTGAGTATATAGGTGAGAACTGATCGTAACGACGCTCGTGTGAAGACCGTGTATGCCAACCCATGATCAGGGCGTCCGTCAAGTCGTTCTTAACAAATATATGTAGGCCGGCGACATGGGTGCCCGGCCGCAACCTAGACTGAACACGTGCTCCCCCCCCGCCCTGATCATGGGAGCCGGTAGCCTGGCCGGCGTGCTGTTCCGGAGTTGGCTGGATACCGGGGGTCGGCCGGACGTCCTGACGGTCACCGACCACGTCGGCGTGCCCCACCTCGTGGTCACCCGGCACGCGCTGGTGCGCGAGGTGCTCGCCGACCCGTCGACGTTCCCGCCGGACAACGCGCTCGACGCCGTCACCCCGATGCCCGTCGCGGCACTGCGCGTGCTCGCCCGCCACCGTTTCCGCCTGCCGCCCACCCTCGCCAACAACGGCGGCCACAGCCACCCGGCGATCCGGGGCATCGTGGCCGACGCGCTGCACCCGCACCGAGTGGCGGCGCAGCGGCCGTGGCTGACCGCCGTCGTGCGCGAGCGGGTCGGCCGGCTCCGGACCGCGCTCACCACCGGCGATCCTGTCGACCTGTACGCCGAACTGGCCGCCGATCTGCCGCTGCTGGTGCTGGCCCGGCTCGTCGACCTGCCGGACGCGAAGGTCGAGGCGGTGAAGGAGTTCGCCCGGTCCGCACTGGAGCTGTTCTGGGCACCGCTCGATCCGGACCGGCAGCTCGCGCTCGCGGACACCGTCGGACGGTTCCACGCAGTGTTGCGGGAGTTCGCCGCCACCGGTCCTGGGCTGGCCGCACGACTGCGGGCGGACGGGCACCCGGTCGACGTGGTCGTGGGCGCGCTGTTCTTCCTGCTGGTGGCCGGCCAGGAGACCACGTCGCAGTTCCTGACGCTGCTGCTGCACCGGCTGGCCGGCGAGCCCGCCGTCCTGGACGGGCTGCGCGCCGGCACGGTCGACGTCGACGACGTGGTCGAAGAGGGCCTGCGCCTGGAACCGCCGATCGTCACCTGGCGCCGGGTCGCCGCTCACGACACCGCGTTGGGCGGTGCGCCGGTCGCCCGCGGCACCAGTGTCGTGCTGTGGCTGGCCCGCGCCGGCCGCGATCCCGCCGTGGTGGCCGACCCGGACGGCTTCCACCCTGGCCAGCCCGGCTCCCGGCGGCACCTGGCCTTCGGCGCGGGCGCGCACCGCTGCGTGGGCGCGCAACTCGCCCGGATGGAGGCGGCGATCGTGGTCGCCGAGGCGGCCACGCTGCTGCACGGCGTCGAGGTCGTGCGCGCCCCCTGGACCCCCGACAACCTCTCCTTCCGCATACCCGACACCTTCATGATCAGGGCGCCCCGCCCGTCTGCCTAGTCGTTGATCGAGGAAGAGTCGTGGCTATCAAGTCACGATAAATCCGGACATGATAGCCACGATTTCTCCTCGATCAACGACTCGGTGGAGGGGCGGGGCGGGGCGCGGAGGGCGGAAGGGTCAGGAGACCTCTTCGGCCCAGGTGCGCCAGTCGTCTAGGACGCCGTAGAGGGCGGGGGTTAGCCAACCTGGTGCCGAGCGTTGGAAGACGCCGGGCTCCAGGGCGCCGGCGCCGTCGGGCAGCGCGCCGACCAGCGTCGGGAGCAACTCGCTCAGGTTCTCCCAGTGCACCAGCTCCGGCTCCGGTGGCCAGGCGCCCAAGACCACGCCCGCCGGCACGCTGCGCCGGTCCAGCGCCTCCAGGGTGAGCGCGGTGTGGTTGAGCGTGCCGAGGCCGGCGCGCGCCACGACCACCGCCCGCGCGTCCAGCGAGACGGCCAGGTCGGCGACCGTCCAGGACTCGCCCGACGGCCGCAGGCCCATCGGCACCAGCAGCCCGCCGGCGCCCTCCACCAGGACCAGGTCGTGCTTCTCGGCTTCGGCCCGCACCTCGTCGACCACCGCGTACAGCTCCAGCGGCGGCAACTCCGCCACCCGGGCGGCGGCCAGCGGCGCCAGCGCGTCCGGGTATGTCGCCAGCACGCGCGCCGTGGCCGGGGCGGCCAGCCGGTTCACGACCTCCACATCGGACGGTATGCCGGTCGCCGTACCCGTCTGACCGGGCTTGACCATCGCGACCCGCAGGCCGGCGGCCTGCGCCGCGGCGATGATGGCCGCCGTGACGATGGTCTTGCCCACATCCGTGTCGGTGCCGGTCACCACGACCGCGCCACGCCACTCCGAACTCATGGTGCGCACTCCACGATCACATCGAGAGCCCGGTCGAAGTCGGCGCGCGGCACGCCGACGTTGACGGTCAACCGGAGCCGGGCCCGGCTGTCCGGTGTGGACGGCGGGCGGAAGCAACCGACCGCCACACCGCGGTCCCGGCAGTCCCCGGCCCAGGCTACCGCTGCCTCGGGCCCGGGCGCGGTCACCGACACCACAGCGCCGTCCGGAGTGGACACGGTGAGGCCGGCGGCGCGCAACCGGCGTACCGCTTCGGTGGCCCGCGCCGCCAGGTCGGCCCGTGCCGCGTGCGCGTCGCGGGCGAGCCGCAGGGCGGCGAGCGCGCCCGCCGCGACCGCGGGCGGCGGCGCGGTGTCGTAGAGGAACGTGCGCCCGGTGTCCACCAGGTGCCGCACCAGCGCCCGGGGCCCGGCCACCACGCCGCCCGCCGCGCCGAGCGACTTGGACAGCGTCGCGGTCACCACCACGTCCGGCTCGCCGGCCAGTCCCGCGGCCGCGACTCCCCCGGCGCCGTCCGGTCCGAGTACGCCCAGCGCGTGCGCGTCGTCGACGAGCAGCAGCGCGCCGTGCCGCCGGGTCACCGCGTGCAGCTCGGCCAGCGGGGCCAGGTCGCCGTCCACCGAGAAGATCGATTCCGTCACCACGACGGCCCTTCCCGCGGCCCCCGCGAGCGCTATGTCGATGGCCGCCACGTCCGCGTGGGGTGTGACGATCGTCTCCGCGCCCGCCAGCCGGCACCCGTCGATCAGCGACGCGTGGTTGTGCGCGTCGCTGACCAGCACCGTGTTCGCCCGGCACAGCGCCCGCACCGCGCCCAGGTTCGCCAGGTAGCCGGACGAGAACACCAGCGCCGCCTCGACGCCGAGCCAGCTGGCCAGCTCGCGTTCCAGCTCGCGATGGGCGTCCGTCGAGCCGCGGACCAACCGGGAACCGGTGGCTCCCAAGCCGTACCCCGTCAAGGCCGTGCGCGCGGCGGCGATCACCTCCGGGTGGATGGCCAGGCCCAGATAGTCGTTGCCGGCCAGGTCGACGACCTGGTCGCCCGGCCCGCGCGGGCGCAGCTCGCGCGCGAGGCCGGCTTTCGCCCGCAGCTCCGCGCGCCGCTCCAGCGCCGCTAACCAGGCATCCATGCCGCACCCCCCGAGAATCACACTGCGCCTTGTAGGGTACGACCATGCCAGAGATCCTCGACCTCGCCCGTGACCAGGTGCTCGAGCGTGGCGTCGGCCTCGACGAGGCCGGCGTCCTGGCCGTGCTCCAGCTGCCCGACGAGCACCTGCCCGACGCGCTCCAACTCGCCCACGACGTGCGCATGCGCTGGTGCGGGCCGGAGGTCGAGGTCGAGGGCATCGTGTCACTCAAGACCGGCGGCTGCCCCGAGGACTGCCACTTCTGCTCCCAGTCCGGGCTGTTCACCTCCCCGGTGCGGTCCGTGTGGCTCGACATCCCGTCACTGGTCGAGGCCGCCAAGCAGACCGCGGCGACCGGGGCCACCGAGTTCTGCATCGTGGCGGCCGTCCGCGGCCCCGACGAGCGGCTCATGAGCCAGATGCGCGACGGCGTCGCCGCCATCAAGGCCGCCGTCGACATCCAGGTCGCCGCCTCGCTCGGCATGCTCACCCAGGCGCAGGTCGACGAGCTCGTCGAGATGGGCGTGCACCGCTACAACCACAATCTGGAGACCTGCCGCTCCTACTTCCCCAACGTGGTCAGCACCCACAGCTGGGAGGAGCGCTGGGAGACGCTGCGCATGGTGCGCGACTCCGGCATGGAGGTGTGCTGCGGCGGCATCCTCGGCCTCGGCGAGACGGTGGCGCAGCGCGCCGAGTTCGCGGCGCAGCTCGCCGCGCTCGACCCGCACGAGGTGCCGCTCAACTTCCTGAACCCCCGGCCGGGCACGCCGCTCGGCGACCGCCCGGTGGTCGAGGCTCGCGACGCGCTGCGCGCGATCGCCGCGTTCCGGCTCGCGATGCCACGCACCATTTTGCGGTACGCCGGCGGTCGCGAGATCACGCTCGGCGACCTGGGCACCCGAGACGGCCTCCTGGGCGGCATCAACGCGGTGATCGTCGGCAACTACCTGACGACCCTGGGCCGCCCCGCCACCGAAGACCTAGCCCTCCTGGAAGACCTGAAGATGCCCGTCAAAGCCCTCTCCACCACCCTCTAACCGCTCCCCCCTCCCCTCCCGCCTCCCCCGCCCCGCCCCCTCGGTCGCCGATCAAGGGCTTAGGCACCTGGTTTAGAGATCAAACCAGGTGCCTAAGCCCTTGATCGGCGCGTAAGTCCTTGATCCACACGCCACGGACCCGTTCAGGAGGATCACCGTGCTCTGGTGCGACCGGTGCGGCGAGTCGCTGGCCACCGGCGACCACGCCGCCTGCGCGGCGGCGCGGCGCCTGGAGCCGCCGCGTTACTGCCCCGCCTGCCGCCGCCGCATGAAGGTCCAGGTACTCCCGACCGGCTGGACCGCCACCTGCGTCGAACACGGCACCACCGCGCAAACCCCCTCATGATCAGGGCGTCCTTCAGGCCGTTAGAACTACGTGAAGGACGCCTTGATCATGAGGTTAGGGGAGGCGGCCGACGGCCGCGAGCATGCGGGAGCGCTCCGGCTCGTCCCGGAAGTGCTCGGGGTCGGTGGGCTCCGGCCGCCACTCCGGCTGCCACACCAGGCCCGGCTCGAGCAGCTCGAAGCCGTCGAAGAACCGCCTGATCCCGTCCCGGGTGCGCACGGTCAACGGCGTCGCGGTCTGCCGCTTGTAGACGTCCTGGGTGGACCGGAGCGCATCCGGGTCGTAGGCCTTCTCGTCGATCGTGCTGTGCGACACGACCAGGTAGCTGCCCGGCGCGCAGGCACCGGTCAGCTCGGCGACCGCCGCGTATGCCTCGGCGTCGTCCGGCACGAAGTAGAGCACCCCGACGAGCAGCAGGGCGACCGGCTGGCTGAAGTCGATCAGCTTGCGCACCTGGGGGTGGTCCACGATGGTCCGCGGGGTGCGCAGGTCGGCCCGGATGGCCGTGGCCCACCGGTTGCCCTCCAGCAGTTCCAGGCTCTCCGCGACCGCGACCGGGTCGATGTCCACATAGACCACCCGGGCGTCCGGCACCGCCCGCTGGGCGATCTCGTGCACGTTGCCGGCGGTCGGGATGCCCGAGCCGATGTCGAGGAACTGCCGCACGCCCGCTTCGGTCAGGCAGCTCACGGCGCGCCGCAGGAAGGCCCGGTTGACGCGGGCGATCGGCAGCATCGCCGGCGCGCTCGTCAGCATGGCCCTGGCGGCCTCCTGGTCCGCCGGGAAGTTGTGGACCCCGCCGAGAAAGTAGTCGTAGATCCTGGCCGCCGTCGCTGGCTTCCGGCTCGCGTCCGGTGTCGCGTTGCCCACCCTGTCCCGTCCTTCCCGCAGTTCGTTGTCGTCCAGCAGTACGGCGCTCTAGCGTGCGAAGTTGAAGATGCTATCGCTCTCTTCATGATCAAGGCGTCCTTCAAGTCGTCAGAACGACTTGAAGGACGCCTTGATCATGGGGCTAGACGGTACAGGTGGCGCCGTTGACCGTGAACGCGGTCGGGCGGGGGTTGGTGCCGGTATGCGAGGCGTTGAAGCCGGCGCTCACCGAACCGCCCGCCGGCACCGCGCCGTTGTACGACTCGTTGACCGCCGTCACGGCCGCGCCGGTCTGGGTCCAGCGCGCGCTCCAGCCCTGGCTGATCCGCTGCCCGCCCGGGAACGTGAAGCCCAGCGTCCACGATGGCCACGCGGTCCCGCTGGTGTTGCGGAGCGTCACGGTGCCGCTGAAGCCGGTCGACCACTCGTTGGTGGCGTAGGTGACCGCGCACGGCCCGCTGGGCGCTGGCGTGGTCGGTGACACCGACGGCGACGGCGACGCGGACGGCGAGACGGTGGGCGAGGTGGTTGGGCCGGGGCCCGACCCTGGCGGGTCGCCCCAGAGCTTCACGCCGTCCTCGTAGAGCGGCACGGCCCGGTTCGGGCCGGCCGCCGCCTGGTACGACGGGTCGTTCGCCGGGTCCCAGGTGCCACCCTCGGGTACGCCGATCTTGAACTGGACCTCCATCCGGTGCGCCGACTGGCCGGCCGGCACGATCGCGTACCCCGCGCAGTTCACCTCGACGAACCAGATGTCGCCCGAGTGCTGCCGCGCGGTCGTCGGTGACGGACAGCCCTGGGTGTAGCCGCTCGTCACCACCGGCGCCGCCGCGCCTTCGACGCGGAAGTAGTACCGGAACGCCGACCGCGTCAACGCCCGCGCGGGGAACGCCGACTTGTTGTAGACGATCGCCTTGATGCCGGTGGCGCGCGGCTCGTTCTGCATCACCGTGGTCTCCACGGTGAACTCGTCGAGATCCGGCGTCTCCGGTTGCGGGAAGTTGGCGAGCGGCGTGCCGCCGTACTCCTGGTAGAGCCGCGCCACCGCGGACGTGAAGCCGGCGTTGTAGTCGGTCGCGACCTCGTTCATCACGTAGTCGTTGCGCTCGTCCTTGTATCCGTCGTCCGGAGAGGACGGTCCGCCGACCAACGCTCCATAGAGGACATGCCGGGTGTTGGCCGGCACCGTCATGCTGTCCCACCACGAGCCGTGCGCGGTGCGGTGGTGCGGGTTCTTCGGGTGGTTGGCGCCGAACCCGATGACGTAGCTCGAGCTGCGCGGGTTGTCGCCGAGCGCGTAGTTGACCTGCCGCACGGCGAAGTCGTGGTAGCGCGTCTTGCGCGCCGCGTCCAACGTCCGGTCACTGTAGACGAGCGCGACGAAGGCGGTGTTCGCCGCGTATCGCAACGCGCCCCAGCTGTCCACCACCACCATGCCGCCCGGCGAGGTGCGCACCTTTTCGCCGTTGACCCCGACCGTGAACCAGTCGAGCCAGCGGTTCGCGTCGTCGACATACTTCTGCTTGCCGGTCAGGTTCGCCAGCAGCACATAGTTGCCGTACTGCTTGTTGTCCCACGAGATCGTCCACTTGTACATTTTCGTGTTGGTCTGGTTCTCGTTGCCCTGCGCGTCGTAGCCGGCCTCCGCTTTGGACAGGTAGCCGGCCTCGCCGGTGGCCCGGTGCAGCCAGATGGCGCCCCACACCAGCTCGTCGGCGTACCCGCTCCACGAGCGGTAGAAGCTCGTGACGTCCGTGATGCACTCGTGGTACATCCGGCGGACCGTCTCGGCGAACGTGTAGAGCTGCCGCGCGTGGCTGAGCAGCCGGTCAGCGTACGCGGCGTCGGTGGGGCGGAAGACCATGGACGAGGCGGCCATCGCGGCCGCCGTCTCGGCCGCCAGCTCCGAGCCGCCACAACTCGCATCGATCTTGTACGCCGGGCGCGCCATCGGCAGCACCTCGGCCGGCCCCCACCACTTGTGGTCGTCGTCGCCCTTGCCCACCTGTCCATAGAGGACGTTGGCCGAGGGATGGGCCTTCATGAAGTAGTCGTTGGGCACCCGCAGGTTGTTGAGCAGGTGGGTGAGCTGGCCGGACGCGGCGTACGCCGGACGGTACTCCACGGCTCCCCAGGCCAGCATCGTGGTCGTGAACGCCATCGGCAGGCCGAACTTCACATGGTCGCCGGCGTCGTACCAGCCGCCGGTGAGGTCGAGCCCGACGTCTGAGCCGTCGGTCAGCCCGGAGTCGGCACGCCAGGAGACCCGGTTCCAGGCCGGCTTGCGGCCGGACACCTGCGCCTCGTAGAACAGGATCGACTTCTGGAGGACCTCGCCGTAGTTGTAGGCGGCGGCGGCCTCGGCATCGGAGTCGGGCGACGCCCAGACGGCGAGCCCGACGGCAGTGAGTGCGGCTACCGCCGCGGCGGCAAGCCTCTTGGGAACGCTCCCATTCATGAACAGCAATATACCCCTACTCCATGATCAAGGCGTCCTTCACGTCGTTCTAGCTACATGAAGGACGCCTTGATCATGGGGGCGGCCGGTTGGCTCGTCCGTCACGCCCCGCCCTGACTTCAAGAGGGCAGCCCTGTGAGGCGTGAATTGTGAACAGAGCTCCCCTCTCAATGTCTACGGGGTGAGAGGGCTCCCCTCTTGGGACGCGCGCGGTGGGCTGATCTTGGCTGCGCCCTTTCCGCGGACGCCGAATCGGTGCGATGGCCTCCCGGTGGAGCCGGATGGGGGGGCCGCGCGCTCGCGCACACCTTCAGCGGTACCACACGCACGTTATGGGTGCTCGATAACGTGCGTACGGTACCGCTGAGCGACGCAACCGCTCGACTGTCGCCCCCTGTCTCGCCGTTCGCAGCTCGATCTTCGCCCTTACGCGGGCCATGCCCCGCGGGCGCGGCGCGCCCGCGGGCGCGGCGCGCCGATCAAGGCCTTCTCCGCCGATCAAGGGCTAGGGAACGCAAATCGGAGATCCAACCACGTGCCTTAGCCCTTGATCGACGAGGTAGGCCTTGATCGACTTTGATCAACGGGTGATCTTGGTAGGTCGGCCCGCAGGACGGGGGTTAGGAGAGGGAGGGGGCCGGGGTTTCGGCTGGAGCTGGCGCGAGCGGCAGCGTCACGGTGAGCAGGGCGCCGTCGCGGTCGACCGGCCCCAGCGGGCCGACCCGGCGCACCGTGGCCAGCATCGGCGCGTTGTCGGCGTGGATATGCGCCACCAACGCCGCGTACCCCGCTCGGGTGCCGTGCGCGACCAGCCGGCGCAGCAGCGCGGTGCCCAGTCCCCGGCGCTGCCAGGCGTCCTCCACCAGCACCGCCAGCTCGGCAATCTCGCCCTCGGCGACCAGGTTCGCCATCGCGACCAGCCGGCCGTCGTCGGCCAGCGCGATCAGCGTGACGCCGCCCCGCGGTTCGAGCAGCCGGCCGAGCTGCGCGGCGCTCGGCCCCGGCACGGCCCGCACCCCAGACGCGGCGCCCAAACCGAACCCAGCACTCACCCCAGACGCGGTGAGGTAGCGGCGCTGCAGGCTGCGCGGCGTGCACCGCCCGTGCATCGCCTGGATGGCGGCCAGGTCGTCGCGCACCGCCGGGCGCACCCGCAGCTCGGCCGAGTCCGGCAGGACCAGCGTGATCTGGTCAGCGGCCTGCCGCCCCACGGTCGCGGCGAGGTCGACGAGCGCCTGGGCCCGGGCGTGCTCCGCGGGGGTGAACGCCGGGGCGGGCCGGCTGATCTCGTAGGTGCCGCCCGCCGGGTCGACCAGCCGCATCGCGCCACGGTTGGCCCCGTACCGATCATGGCCGGGCTGCGGACGCCAGATGACCGCGTCGGCGCCGAGCAGCGCGGCGAGCGTGTCGCCGAGCGAGTCGGGGTCGCGCACCAGCCGGCCGGCGAGCCCGAGCGCCCGGGTGGGCAGGTCAGCGAGGTCGTGGGCGTCGGTGCGCACGATCCAGACGTCCCGGCCGCGGCCCTTCTCCACAGCCGCGAACAGGTCGGCTTCGCTCAGCGTGTCGGGTGCGTCGACGAGGAAGTCGTCGACGGCGCCGGCTTCGGTGGTGTGCACCTGTACGGCGAGAATGTTGACCGACTTCAGCGCCAGGCTGGCGGCGAGCACGGCCAGATAGCCCGGCCGGTCGTCCACCGTCGCCCGGATCCGCCACAGCGCCATGTAAGGCACTCCCTTCCCGCGTGACTTCCCATGATCAGGGCGTCCCAGCAGTCGTAAGAACTACTTGAGGGACGCCTTGATCATGGAGGTGGGGGTGGTGGGGCCGGTGACGAGGTCGAGGCGGTCGCCGAGGATGACGGCGGCGGCCCGCACGAGCTGGGCCACCCGGTCGACCTCGGTCACGTGGAACGCCGCCGCGGGCAGCTCGTCGGCGTCCGCACGCGCCACCATCAGCACCAGCCCGGCGCGCCCGAACGGCGCCACCGCGTATCGCGTGTTGTCGGGGCCGGCCAGCGGCCGCGCGCGCAGCGGGGTCACCTCGGGCAGCCGCAGCGGGCTGGGCGCGCGCCAGCTCGCGTACGCCACCGCCGGCTCCCCGCCGGTGGACGCTCCCTCGGGACCACGCGCGCCGCTGCGGGCGGCCCAGTCCGCCGGCACGACGGCGGCAGCGGCCCAGTCGGCGGCCAGCAGGCCGGGCACGGCGTCGACGAGCGTCGCGAGCCCGTCCACCGGGTTCGCGGCGACCTGTGCGAGCAGCTCGGCGTCGTGGCCGCCGGAGACCGGCGCGCCGATCGCCCGCCAGACGCCTTCGACGTGGACGCCCGGGATCGCGGCGAGACCGGCCTGGAGCCGCTCGACGCGGGCGGCGCCCGGCCACACGACCGTGAAGTCGTCGACCGCCCGCCCGCCGAGCCGCTCGAGCACGACCACCTGGACGATGTCGGCGCCCGCCACGCCGAGCGTGCGGGCAACCTGACCCAGCGCGCCGGGGCGGTCCGGCAGGGTCACCCGTACCCGCAGCAACATCACAAGCCTCCCGTCGGTGAACCAACGCCTCCGCGCTGGTTAACGTCAGGATGCACGATGACCGTTTCGTCGCCGTTGCCAAGCCATAACCCGGCAGCAACGTCAGCGGAGAGTCACTCTCCGGGGTGGGTCAGGCGGATGCCCGGCGCACCATGTGGGTGTTCAACAGGACATACGGCTCGTCGAGCTCGTCGCGCCGGATGAGCGCCATGAGCAGGTGGGCCATCTGGCGGCCCATCTCTTCGACCGGCTGGTAGACGGTGGTCAGCGGCGGGTCGGACTGCCGCGCATATTCATTGTCTTCGAATCCTACCACCGCGACGTCGTCCGGTATCCGGCGGCCCGCCTCCTTCAGCGCGCGCACCGCGCCGCACGCCATGAGGTCGGACGCCACGAACACCGCGTCCAGGTCGGGGCTGGTCTCCAGGAGGCGGCGCATGGCCGCCATGCCGCTGGCCTCACTGAAGTCGCCGTACGCGATGAGGTTCTCGTTCACCTCGCCGCCGTGCAGGCGGATCGCTTCCTTGTACCCCGCGAGCCGGTTGATGCCGACGCCCATGTCCTGCGAGCCGGCGATCGTGGCGACCCGCCGGCGGCCCTGGTCCAGCAGGTATTCGACGGCCTGCCGGCCGCCGCCCGCGTTGTCCACGTCGACGAAGTTCGCCGCCTGCGCGCCCGGCTGCAACATCCGGGCCGGCCGGCCGCCGAGCACGGTCGGCAGGCCGCGCTGCTCCAGCAGGGTGGGCAGCGGGTCGGCGTCGTGCAGCGACAGCAGCAGGACGCCGTCCACGTGCTGGGTGGTCAGGTGGTGCTCGACCTTCTCCCGCTCGGCCGGCGACTGGGCGAGCGCCAGCCAGAGCTGCATCGGCGAGTCGAGCAGCCCGGCGTGGATGCCGCGCACGATGCCGGCGAAGAACGGCTCGCCGAAGAGCCGCTCACCGGACTCGGAGATCACCAGGGCCACCGAGTCGGTGCGCTGGGTGACCAGCGCCCGGGCGGCCCGGTTCGGCACGTACCCCAACTCGTCGATCGCCTGCTGGACGGCGGCCCGGGCCTCCGGGCTGACCTGCGGCGAGCCGTTGACAACCCGCGACACGGTGCCCCGGCCGACCCCGGCGCGCGCGGCGACCGCGTCGAGGGTGGGGCGGCCGAGCGACCGGGTGCGCTGCGTAGTCATCGTGTGCTCCTCGGGCGGGCGGGGGTGGCTGCCGAGCCTCTCCCTAGGTGGCTGACCATAACTATTGTGCGGCCAAGCCGTTCCTACGGATCACCTCGCCGTACCATTTCGCACTAGACTTTGGCACCCGGGCCTGCGTCTCGTAGTCGATATAGACCATGCCAAATCGTTTGGTATAGCCCCACGCCCATTCGAAGTTGTCCATCAGCGACCAGGCGAAGTAGCCGCGCAGCGGCACCCCGGCGGAGATCACCTGGTGGCAGGCCCGCAGGTGGGCGTCGAAGTACGCCAGCCGGTCCGGGTCGTGCACCTCACCGTCGGCAAGCTCGTCGATGAACGCCGAGCCGTTCTCGGTGACGTAGAGCGGCAGCTCGGGGTACTCGTCGTGCACCCGGGTCAGCACCTCGACCAGGCCGGGCGCGTCGATCTCCCAGTTCATGTCGGTGACCGGCAGGCCACGGTCGGCGAACCGGATGTGCTCGCTGCCCGGCCAGTTGGTGGGCGCCCGCCAGTACGGCACCGGCTCGGCGCCCTCGACCGGGCCGGCCACCACGTACCGGCTGTAGTAGTTGACGCCCAGTACGGACAGCGGCGTCGCGATGACGGCCAGGTCGCCCTCGCGCACGTGCCCGAAGTCGGTCACCGCCCGCAGGTCGGCCACCACGTCGGCCGGGTACTCGCCGCGCAGGATCGGGTCCAGGAAGAACCGGTTGGCCAGACCGTCGATGCGGCGTGCGGCGTCCGCGTCGGCGGGCGAGCCGGTCTGCGGCGAGATCGCGTACAGGTTGAGCGTGACGCCGACCTCGGTGTCCGCCCGGGCGGCCCGGAGGGCCTGCGCGGCGAGCCCGTGGCCGAGCATCAGGTGGTGCCCGGCCCGGACCGCGTCGGCGCCGTCGCTGCGCCCGGGCGCGTGCACGCCGGAGCCGTAGCCGAGGAACGCCGAGCACCACGGCTCGTTGAGGGTGGTCCAATACCGGACCCGGTCACCGAGCGCGGCGTGCGCCAGCTCGGCGTACTCGGCGAACCGGGCGGCGGTGTCGCGCGCCGGCCAGCCGCCCGCGTCCTCCAGCTCCTGCGGCAGGTCCCAGTGGTAGAGCGTCACCCACGGCTCGATGCCGTGCGTGAGCAGGTCGTCGACCAGCCGCCGGTAGAAGTCCAGGCCCGCCTGGTTGGCGGGGCCGGACCCGCGCGGCTGGACGCGCGGCCAGGCGAGCGAGAAGCGGTACGAGCGCAGCCCGAGCTCCGCCATGAGCTTCACGTCTTCGGTGGACCGGTGGTAGTGGTCGCACGCGACGTCGCCGGTGTCGCCGTTCCGGACCTTTCCGGGGGTGCGGGAGAAGGTGTCCCAGATTGACGGTGTACGTCCGTCTTCGGCGGCGGCCCCCTCGATCTGGTAGGCGGCGGTGGCCGCACCCCAGAGGAAGTCCGGCGGGAACGTCGGTCCGGTCGGCTCGGTCGGCTCGGAATCGTTCGTCACGCTTTGACTGCACCTTCCATGATGCCGCCGATGATCTGGCGGCCGAACAGGATGAACACGATGATCAATGGTGCCGTACCGACCGCGGTGGCCGCGAACACCATGGAGTAGTCGGTGTAGTACGCATACGACAGGGTGGCGAGCGAGACCTGCAGCGTCGGGTTCTCCGGCGTCAGGATCGCGTACGGCCAGATGAACTCGTTCCAGGTCTGCATGAACGTCAGCAGGCCGAGCACCCCGGCCGCCGGGCGGAGCGCGGGCAGCACCACGTTCCAGTAGATGCGCCAGGTGGAGCACCCGTCGACCCGGGCCGCCTCGATCAGCTCGTCCGAGATCGCCTGCGTGGCGTACTGCCGCATCATGAACACACCGAACGCGCTGACCAGGAACGGAATGGTCACCGCCTGCAAGGAGTCATACCACCCGAAGGTGTACATCAGGTCCCACAACGGGATGATGCTGAGCTGGGTGGGCACCATCATGGTGCCGACGATGACCAGCAGCAGCGCGTTGCGCCCCCGGAACTTCAGCTTGGCGAACGCGAACCCGGCGAGCGAGCCGGTCAGCACGACCGAGATGGTCACCACCGAGGCGACGATGATCGAGTTGATCAAACCCTTGGTGAAGTTGGCCAGGTCGTTGTCGAGCACCCGCTGGAAGTTGTCGCCGAACGCGCCGCCCGGCGTGAACGGCGGCGGCACGTCGTTGATCGCGTCGAGGCTGCGGGTCGCGATGATGATCATGTAGTACAGCGGGTAGATCGACGAGAGCAGCGCGAGGACGAGCGCGACGTAGGTGAGCGGGCTGGTGCGCCAGAGACGCTTCGAACCAGAGATCATCGCGTCTCTCCTCACTTGACCGTACGGCGGGTGATCGCGAAGTTCAGCACCGACACGATCAGGATGAGCAGGAAGAGGGCCCACGCCACCGCGGCGCCGTAGCCGGCGGTGTTCAGGTTGGTGATGCCCTTCTCGAACATGTACATCGCCACGGTCTGGAACTCGCGCTGGGTGCCGCCGCGGATGTTGCCGTTGTTGAAGATCAAGGGCTCGATGAAGAGCTGCATCCCGCCGATGGTCGACAGGATCACCACGAACACGAACGTCGGCCGCAGCATCGGCAGCGTCACCGTCCGGAACTGGCGCCACGCGTTGGCGCCGTCGAGCGCGGCCGCCTCGTAGAGGTCACGCGGGATCGCCTGCATACCGGCCAGCAGGATCAGCGTGTTGTAGCCGGTCCAGCGCCAGTCGACCATGGTCGCGATCGCGATCCAGGAACTCCAGCTCTCCCGGCGCCAGTCGATCGGGTCGATGCCGACCAGATCCAGCCCCCAGTTGATCACGCCGTAGTCGCGCTGGAACAGCATGCCGAACACGATCGCGACGGCCGCGACCGAGACCACGTTCGGTACGAAGATGGCCATCCGGAAGAACGTCTTCGCCCGCAGGAACGGGCGGTTCAGCAGGTTCGCCAGGAAGAGCGCGAGCACCAGCTGCGGCACCGTGGCGATGACGAAGATCCCGACGGTGTTCTTGAGCGCGTTCCAGAAGTACTTGTCGGAGAGCAGGTTGACGTAGTTGTCCAGCCCGATGAAGGTGTGCGAGCCGACGAGGTCCCAGTCGTGCAGGGACATCCACAGCGTCCAGAACATCGGGTAGGCGCCGAAGATCCCGAACAGCACGAAGAAGGGCGCCACGTAGAGGTACGGGGAGTACTTGATGTCGAGTCGGGCCAGGCGGAGGGCCATACCCCGCCTCGGCTCGGCGTGTCGGGGTGGCGCGCCACCCGCGGGTGGGGGGGCCTTGGTGGCCGACAGGCTCATGGGTGTTCCTTCTCGTACAGCGACCGACGGGGCCGGCGTCGACGGCGACCGATGTGGGCCGGCGGGAGCGGCGTCACGGAGAGGCCTCGGTGACGCCCGGTCGCCCGGGCGTCACCGAGGCAAGGCAGGTTCCGTGTGGGGGCTAGAACGTGCCTTGGGTTTTAGCGTCTTCGGTGAACTGTTCCCACGCCTTCTGCTGGTTGGCCTGGCCGGTCTCGTACGCCCGGAGCGCCGGTTCCAGCGCGTTCTCCTTCACCGACTGGTGCTTCGGGCCCATGTGCGTCGGCTGGATCTTGGTGACGCTCTCGCCGAAGATCTTTCCGGTCGGGGCGTTGTTGAAGTACTTGTTGGTGTAGGCCTGGAAGGTCGGGTCCTGCAGCGCCTTCAGGTTCGTCGGCAGCGGCCCGCTCTTCTTGAACGCCTCGACCTGGCCCTTCTCGTTGGTCAGGAACTCGACGAGCTTGGCCGCCTCCTCGGGGTACTGGCTCTGCTCGGGCACGCCGAGCCAGGAGCCGCCCCAGTTACCGGCGCCACCCGGCACGCCGGCCAGGTCCCACTTGCCGGAGTTCTCCGGGCCGGAGTTGCCCTCGACGATGCCGAGCATCCACGACGGGCAGGCGGCGACCGCGAAGCTGCCCTGCTTGAAGCCCGCGCTCCACTCCTCCGACCAGGTGGTCAGCTTGGCGGAGATGCCGGAGTCCGCGACCTTGACGGCCTGGTCCCACGCCGCCTTCACCGCGGGGCTCTTGTCCGCGATGATGTTGTTTTCCTTGTCGTAGAACAGGTCGGCGCCGTTCTGCTGGAACAGCACCGCGTTGGTCACCAGCGTCACCGAGTCGATGAACGCCTTGCCGGTCGCGGTCTTGTACTTCTGGCCCTGGGCGATGAACGCGTTCCAGTCGGGCCAGAGCGCGGTCACCTCGTCGCGGGCGGTCGGCAGGCCGGCGGCCTTGAACAGGTCGCTGCGGTAGCAGAGACCGAGGCTGCCCACGTCGGTCGGCAGGCCCATCAGCCGGCCGTCCGGCGCCTTGCCCAGCTCGTACTTCCAGGGCAGGTACTCGCTGCTCTTGTCACCCACGAGCTTCGAGAGGTCGGTCCAGTTGGCCGGGTTGGCCTTGAACTCGTTGAGGATGCCTTCTTCCAGCATGACGACGTCGCCGGCGCCCTTGCCAGTCGCCAGGGAGCGCACGATGCGCGGCCGGAACTCGTTCAGCTGCGCGGTCTTGCGCAGCTCGATCTTGATGCCGGTGTCCTTCTCGTACTGCTTGACCAGATCGTCGTAGCCCGCCTCGCCAAAGGTCTCCACGACCAGCTTCGCTGGCTTGGCACCCTCGGGAGCCTCTTCCTCGTCGCCGCACGCGGTCGCGGTGAAAACCGCGACCGAAGCGAGCGCGAGGGCCGCGAACCGCCGGCGCCTCGTAACGCTCATCCCTGACCCCTCTCAGGTCGTCTCATGTGTGTGGTGGGGGTGTGCCTGATGCACGCCGCCGCCGCGGTAGCGCGCTGCGCCGCCTCGTTGACATGCGCGGCACGCGACCGCGCACACGGCATGCCTGGCGCCACACGGTGCCCGGTGTGGTTCTGACCACACCACCCGCCGGGAGCGCTCCCATGAGATTGCCGTCAGGTTTCTAGGGTGTCAAGACCCAACTGGGAGCGTTCCCATTTCGTTACTGGCCGCATGGGTGAAATCGCAGCTTCGGCATGAAGCAGGGAAAATGGGTCGGAAAATCTGGACAAGCGCCACAAAGCGCTTCACAGAAGCCGTTCTATATCACGGAGAAATCGCTAGGCCAAACCGGGAATCGGGGACCCTAGGCCAGGCGGCGGATCAGCGTCGTCGCCACGCCCGCGTCGAAGTGCTCCGGGTCGAAGGGCCGCCCGAACCACGCGCGCATCGACTCGTACTCGCGATGCGCCGGGTCGCGCAGCGCGGCGAGGAACTGCGCGTACCCGTACGCCCCGCCCACGTCCTCCGGCGGGCAGGCCCGGGCACCGTCCACACAGGCCGGATAACGCTCGTCCGGCTCGGCGCCGAGCACGTCCTCCACCACGACCTCGTGCTCCCACCAGTCGCCGAAGTCGTATGTGTACAGGAACCGGCCACCCTTCGTGGCGACCGTGTCCAGGCGCGCGTCGAGCTCGTCCCGCAGCGCCAGCTCGCCATCCGGATCGGGCTCGCCGTACTGGACGCCGTCGACGTCGAACGAGTGCAGGTGGTAGCCCTGCCACCCCATCGCGTACTGGATCACCCGGTGCAGCCGGTCGAGCGTGAAGCCGCCGGGCACGAGCAGCCGGCGCCACACCGCCGGGCGGACGTCGACCAGCGTCACCTTGAGCTGGTAGATCTGGCGGGTCATGGTGTGCGCGATCCCCCATTCCGTAGGGTTGGCTCATGATCTGCCGGCCGTGCCGCGACAAGCGACACGACGAATGCCGAGGGCGAAGCTGGTGTGACTGCCAGCACCGTACCCCGGTACCCACTCCACCAGTTACGGGTCCAGCGGGCGAATGACCGATCCGCGACCCCTGGTCCGGCTCTGGCCGGTCCCCGACGCCGCGCCGCTCGACGACGCGGCCCTCGCCGACCTGTACGCCCACGATCCGCCCGCCGGCGATGCCGCGACCGACCTGCGGATGAACTTCGTCACCAGCGCCGACGGCGCGGTCGAGCTGGACGGTTTCTCGGCGGGCCTGTCGGGCGGTGCCGACAAGCGGGTCTTCATGCTGCTCCGCGGCCTGTGCGACGCCCTGCTGGTGGGCGCCGGGACGCTGCGCCACGAGGGCTATCGCGCGCTGCGGCTGGACGCCGGCCGCCGGGCCCGCCGGCGCGATCTCGGCCTGGCCGAGTACCCCACGCTGGTCGTCGTCACCGCTTCCCTCGACCTGAACCCGGCGCAGGCCGCGTTCGCCGACGCGCCGGTGCGGCCGATCGTGCTCACGCACGGCCGCGCCCCGGCCGACCGCCGCGCCGCGCTGGCCGCCGTCGCCGACGTGATCACCGTCGGTGACGAGGCCGTCGATCTGGGTACCGGTCTGGCGCGGCTGCGCGAGCGCGGGTTGCGCCGCGTGCTGTCCGAGGGCGGGCCGCAACTGTTCGGCGCGCTGCTCGCCGAAAACCTCGTCGACGACCTCTGCCTGACCGTGTCGCCGCTGCTCACCGGCCCGGGGGCGGGCCGCATCATCGCCGGCCCGCCGAGCCCACCGCGCGGCCTCGCGCTGCGCCACGCCCTCGCCGCCGACGACACCCTCCTCCTCCGCTACACCCGCACTCAGTGAACGCGCACACACACTGAGTGTTAGGAAGGGACCCTTCCTATGCAAAAGGCGATAACAAGGGGCCCTTCCTTGTGTCGGATGAGGTGGTGTCGGACCGGTGAGGCACGATGAACCCCGTGGGAGACAGTGGGACGCATGCGAACGGTGAGCCCGTCGGGCGGGTGCTCGGCACCGCCGACGCCACTCCCCTCCAGTTCTGGACGGCGGTCACTCCAGGGTGTTACCTGCAGCTCGACGACGTGGTCGTCACGAAGCGTGAGCTGCCCGACCGCGAGCCGGTGACGATCGCGGGCGTGGTGACCCAGGTGCGCGCGCGGCACGAGGGCGCCCAGTTCGACTCGGACGTGTTCGCGATCGCCGACGGCACGCTGCCCGCCCAGGTCCAGGAGGCCGCCGAGATCACCACCACCCGGGTCGACCCGGAGCTCTACGTGCCGCCCTCCCCCGGCGCGCTCGTGCTCCGGGCCCAGGGTGAGGCGCGGGCGGCCGCGCTGCACTTCGACCGCATGGAACGGCGCATCCCGATGGGCACCGGCCGCGACGGGGTGCCGGTGTTCCTCAACGCCGACTTCCTCGACGGCAGCCGCGGCGCGCACGTCTCGATCTCCGGCATCTCCGGCGTGGCGACCAAGACCAGCTTCGCCACGTTCCTGCTCTACTCGGTGTTCCGCTCCGGCGTGCTGGGCGGCGACGCGGTCAACGCGAAGGCGCTCATCTTCAACGTCAAGGGCGAGGACCTGCTGTTCCTCGACCATCCCAACAACCGGCTCGACGAGGCCACGACGGCGGCGTACGCGAAGTTGGGCCTGCCCGCCGGCGCGTTCCCCGACGTGCGGGTCTACGCGCCGCCGCGGGCCGGCGACGCGTCCGGCGCGCCGGACGTGAGCAGCCGCCTCGCCGGCGTCGACAGCTTCTACTGGACGCTGGGCGAGTTCTGCGAGCACCGCCTGTTGCCGTACGTGTTCGCCGACGCCGACGACGAACGCCAGCAGTACACGATGGTGGTGCACTCGGTGGCCGCTCACCTGGCCCGGGCCGCGCAGCCGGGCGACGGCGGCGTGACGCTCGAAGGCACCCGGCTCAGCTCCTACCCGGATCTGGTCGACTTCGTGGTCGACCGGCTCATCGACGAGGAGACCCGCAGCGCCTGGACCGGCAGCGCCATCAACACCGGCACGATCAACGCGTTCGCCCGCCGGCTGATCGCCAGCAAGAAGGACCTCGCCCGGCTCATCCGCGGCGACCTCGCCACCCGCCGTCCACATGCGATCAACACGGCGGAGAGCGCCCAGGTCACCGTCGTCGACCTGCACAACCTGCCGGACCGCGCGCAGCGCTTCGTGGTCGGCGTGACGCTGAAGACCGAGTTCGAGCGCAAGGAGAAGGCGGGCACCGCGAAACCGTTGCTGTTCGTCGTGCTCGACGAGCTCAACAAGTACGCGCCGCGCGAGGGCTCCTCCCCCATCAAGGAGGTGCTGCTCGACATCGCCGAGCGGGGCCGCTCGCTGGGCGTGATCCTCGTCGGCGCGCAGCAGACGGCCAGCGAGGTCGAGCGGCGCATCGTCACCAACTCGGCGATCCGGGTGGTGGGCCGGCTCGACCCGGCCGAGGCGTCCCGCCCGGAATACGGCTTCCTGCCGCCCGCCCAGCGCCAGCGCGCGCTGCTCGCCAAGCCCGGCACCATGTTCGTCAACCAGCCGGACATCCCGGTGCCGCTGTGCCTGGAGTTCCCGTTCCCGGCGTGGGCGACCCGGGTGTCCGAGGCCGGGCAGGCACCGTCGGCGACGCTCCGCTCCATCGTGCAGGCGGCCGACCCGTTCGCGGTGGTCGGTGGCCGCCCCGACGACGAGATCCCGTTCTGATGCGAATCCTGCACACCTCCGACTGGCACGTCGGCAAGGTCCTCAAGGGACAGTCCAGAGTCGACGAGCACATCAAGGTGCTCGCGCAGGTGGTCGAGATCGCCCGCGCTGAGCGCCCCGACCTGGTGATCGTGGCCGGCGACCTCTACGACACGGCGGCGCCCACACCGGAAGCCACCAAGCTGGTCACCCGGGCGCTGTCCGCGCTGCGCACCACCGGCGCGCAGGTGGTCGCGATCGGCGGCAACCACGACAACGGGCCGGCGCTCGACGCGCTGCGCCCGTGGGCCGACGCGGCCGGCGTCGCGCTGCGCGGCACGGTCCGGGAGACGGCGGCCGAGCACCTCATCGAGGGCCAGACCGGGAGCGGCGAGCGGTGGCGGCTGGTCGCGCTGCCGTTCCTGTCCCAGCGCTACGCGGTGCGCGCCGCGGAGATGTACGAGCTGACCGCCGCGGAGGCCACCCAGACCTACGCCGACCACATCGGACGGTTGCTGGCCGTCCTCTGCGCGGGGTTCGGGTCGGGCACGGTCAACCTGGTCTCCGCGCACCTCACCGTGGTCGGGGCCACGATGGGCGGCGGCGAGCGCGAGGCGCATTCCGTGCTGGGATACGCGGTGCCGGCCACCGTCTTCCCGAGCACCGCGCACTACGTGGCCCTGGGCCACCTGCACCGGTCCCAGCAGGTGGTCGCGCCGTGCCATGTCCGCTACAGCGGCAGCCCGCTCGCCGTCGACTTCGGCGAGGAGGAGAACGTCCCGTCGGTCTCCATCGTGGACGTGACGGCCGACAGCGCGCCGCGGGTGCGCGAGGTGCCGGTGACCGCGGCCACGCCGCTGCGCACCGTGCGCGGCACGCTCGCCGAGCTGTCCGAAGTAGACGGCGGCGAGGGTTGGCTGCGGGTGTTCGTCCGGGAGGCGCCGCGCGCCGGGCTGCGCGAGGAGGTGCAGGCGCTGCTGCCCCGGGCGGTCGAGGTGCGCATCGACCCCGACCTGCTGCGCGAGCTGGCCGAGGAGGCCGGCAAGCGCACCGCGCAGCGGGCCGGCCGGTCGCCGCGCGACCTGTTCGCCGACTACCTGGACAGCCGCGGCCACACCGACGACGGCGTCCGCGAGCTGTTCGACGAGCTGTACGAGGAAGTGTCCTCCCCATGATCAAGGCGTCCCTCACGTCGTTATAGCTACGTGAGGGACGCCTTGATCATGGGGGTGGGAAGCGAGGGAACGGGAGGCGAGCGATGCGACCGGTGCGGCTGGACATGGCCGGGTTCACGGTGTTCCGCGACGAGACCCGCATCGACTTCACCGACGCCGACTTCTTCGCGCTCGTCGGGCCCACCGGCTCGGGCAAGTCCACCGTGCTCGACGCGATCTGCTTCGCGCTCTACGGCCAGGTGCCGCGCTGGGGCACCAGCCGGGGCATCGCCAACGCACTCGCCCCGTCGGCCACCGAGGCGCGGGTGCGGTTGGTGTTCGAGTCGGCCGGCGCGCGTTACGTGGCCACCCGGGTGGTCCGCCGCGACGGCAAGGGCCGGGTGTCCACCAGCGGCGCCGGGTTGCAGCTCATGCCGGCCGGCTTCGACCCCACCAAGCTCGACACCGGGCTCACGCCCGACGACCTCGGCGAGGTGCTCGCCGGCACCCCGGGCGAGATGGACCAGGCGGTGCTGGAGGCGGTCGGCCTGCCGTACGAGCAGTTCACCAGCTGCGTGGTGCTGCCGCAGGGGCAGTTCGCCGACTTCCTGCACGCGAAGCCGGCCACCCGCCAGCAGATCCTGGTCAACCTGCTCGGCCTGCACGTCTACGAGGAGATCCAGAAGAAGGCCGCCGCCCGCGGCATGCACGCCGAGGCCCGGCTGGGCGCGGTCGACCAGGTGCTCCAAGGGCTAGCCGGCATCGACGACGAGTCGTTCGACGCGGCCGTCGCCCGGGTCACCGCGATGCGCGCCCTCGCCACGGCCGTCGAGGCCGCGGTCCCCGACCTGAGCGCCGCCGAGCGGGACGCCGAGGTCGCCCGCGCCACGCTCGACGCGCTCGACCGCGAGCTCGTCCTCCTGGGCGCGCTCCGGCCGCCGGCCGCCCTCGCCGAGGTGGCGTCCGCGGTCGCCGCCGCCCACGCCGCCGTGACCGAGGCGGCCACCGCCGTCGCCGAGGCGGAGGAGCACGAGGAGCGGGTGCGCGGCGAGCTGGCCGGCGCGCCCGACGCGGCCGGGCTCAAGCTGCGGCTGGCGGCGCACGCCGAGCACGACAAGCTGGGCGGGCAGGCGTCGACGCTCGCCGCGGCGGTCGCCGCCGCCGACCAGGAGCACGCGTCGGCGGTCCAGGCGCTGGAGACCGCCCGTCGCGAGGAACAGCGGGCGACCGCGCGGCTGGAGGAGGCGCGGGCGGCGTACCAGGACGCGCAGACCGCTGACCGGGCCGCCGCGCTGCGCGTACACCTGGCGGTGGGGGAGCCCTGCCCGGTCTGCGCGCAACCGGTCGCGACGGTGCCCGCCACCCGGAAGGGGTCCGCGGTCGCGGCCGCCGAAGCGGCCGGTAAGTCCGCGCGGGCCGCCGCCGATCGGGCGGCGGAGCGCACCGCGCAGTGCGACCAGGCGGCTCGCGAGCTGGACCGGACGCTGGAGCGCGCCCGGGCCCAGCACGATCAGCTCACCGCGCGGCTGGCCGAGCTGGCCGCGCAGGTGGCCGGCTCACCCGGCCCCGCGGCGCTGCGCCGCGAGTTGGAGGCGCTCGCCGCGCTGCAGGCCCGGCTCGACGACGCCGGCAAGGCGGTCCGCGCCGCGCGCGAGGCGCACCGGCGGGCGCGCGCCGGCGCCGAGGCCGCCGACGCCCGGTTGCGGTCGGCGTGGGTCGAGTTCGACGGCGCCCGCGACCGGGTCGCGGCCCTGGGCCCGCCGGCCGCCGACCGCGCCGACCTGGAGTCCGCGTGGGCGGCGCTCGCCGCCTGGGCGGCGGCGGAGGCGGCCGCGCGCGCCGACCACCGCGTCGCCGCGGTCTCGGCCGCGTCCGCGGCGCGTCAGGCCATGGAATCCGCCGCGGACCGGATCGCCGCCCTGTTCGCGGACGCTTCCGTCCCGATCAGCGAATCCTCGGGTACCGGTTACCTGCGCGCCGCCGCGGTCGCGGTGGAACGCGCCGAGGGCGAGCACCGGCGGCTCGCCGAACGCCGGGAGGAAGCCGAGCGGCTGCGCGAGCAGCGGGCCGAGCACGAGCGGGAGGCGCAGGTCGCCAAGACGCTCGCCGGGCACCTGCGAGCCAACAACTTCGAGCGCTGGCTGCTGGAGGAGGCGCTGGACGCGCTGGTCGACGGCGCGTCGCGGATCCTGCGCGAGCTGTCCGCCGGGCAGTACGAGCTGGTGCACGAGAAGGGCGACTTCTCGGTCGTCGACCACCACGACGCCGGGCTGCGTCGAGGGGTGCGCACGCTCTCCGGCGGCGAGACGTTCCAGGCGTCGCTGGCGCTCGCGCTCGCCCTCTCCGAGCAGCTCGCCGGCCTGTCGACCACCGCGGCCAGCCTGGAGTCGATCGTGCTCGACGAGGGCTTCGGCACGCTCGACGCGGCCACGTTGGACACCGTCGCCGCGACGCTGGAGAATCTGGCCGCGCGCGGCGATCGCATGGTCGGCGTGGTCACCCACGTCGGCGCGCTGGCCGAGCGCGTGCCGGTGCGGTTCGAGGTCCGCAAGGACGCCCGCTCCGCGCGCGTCGAACGGGTCGGCCTATGAACGCCTTCCCCATGATCAAGGCGTCCTTCACGTCGTTGGAGCTACTTGAGGGACGCCTCGATCATGGGAGGTGCGCGTGAGCGCGCGGTTGTTCGTCGACACCTGGGACCCGGCGTATGGGGGGTCGTTCGAGGGCGGTGACGGGGGTGGTGGCCCGGCCGCGCCGAGCACCGCGCAGGTGGACCCCGCTGTCGAGCTACCGCCCGACGACTGGCGCCCGCTCGCCGCGCCCGGCACCCTGCGCGCACCCGACGTCGTGCTGCTCGTCGACGGGGTACGCCGGATCGACGCCGGGCTGTGGACGGAAGAGCCGGACGGCACGTCGTACCCGGGACTGGCCGCCTCCTACGCGGCCGGCGTGGTCCGCTGCGACCTGGGCCGTGGCGCCGCCGAACTGGCCGGCACCCGGGTGGCCCGCGGCCTGTTCACCGCCAGCCCGTCGGCGAGCGAGGTGGCGGTCGGGCCGATCCGGTACGCGCTGCACCAGGTCAGCGGCTCCGGCGAACTGAGCAAGCTGCCCGCGGCGGTGCAGGGACCGCTCACCGCGCTCGAGGTCGAGGTGTCCGGCGCGGCCCGCGCCGACGGCGACCTGCTCGTGGTCGACGGGCCGCTGCGCAACCGCCGCCAGCTGCCGCGCACCATCGGATACATCAAGACGCAGCACAGCCAGTACCTGCCGGCCGCCCTCGCCGGCGTGGTGACCGCGCTGCGGCCGGGCCAGCGGTCGCCGGTCTTCGCGCTCGGCACGGCGTGGGGTGGCTGGTCGTGGTACCTGCGGCTGCCCGGCTCGGGTGGCGCGCCGTGGGCTGGGATCGTGCGGGTGGAGTGCTCGCCGGACCTGACCGTGGCGCAGGCGGTCGAGCTGGCCGACCTGTCGCTGGTGACGCTGCCCCGGTTCGCGTCGACGGCGTACAAGGATCCGCGCGCGCCGCAGAACCTGATCCCGATCGCGGGCCTGGAGCGCCGCCTGCGCGCGTTGCTCGGCGACGCCCGGCTGCTGCACCGCGCCCTGACCCTGGCCGCCACCCGCACCTGACCTCCTCCCCTGAACCACAGCGAACTACTTCAGGGACGCCCTGATCATGGGAGCAGGTGGCGGGCGAAGAACCGCACCGTGCTGTCCAGCTCGAACGCCGGGAGCTCCCCGTGCTTGCCGGGATTGGCGTGCAGCGTCTTCTCCGCGGACGCCAGGGCGTCGAACAGCGCCAGGCCCTGGGCCCGCGGCACCCGCTCGTCGTCCCACTGCACCAGGAACTCCACCGGGACGGTGATCCGCGCGGCGACCTCGGCCGAAGCCAGCGCACCGCCCAACCCCAGCACCGCGGCGCGGACCCGGGACTCGGCGGCGACGAACGGAACCCCGAGTCCACACCCCAACGACACACCCCAATAGCCCACCGGGCCGGCGCCGACGTGGTCGAGTGCCTGGACCGCGTCCAGGACCGCCCGCCATTCCGGGACGGTCTGCCGAGCGACGAGCGCCTGGAAACCCGCGAGCAGCGGAGCCAGCTCCTCGCCGGCCGCCACGCGCGCCTGGTTCTCGGTCGCGATGCGGTGGTATTCCTCGTCCGTCGGCCGGTCGCCGTGGCCGGGCACGTCGACCGCCACCACCGCGAAATCGCACTCGGCCACGAAGCGGCGCGCCCGGGCCACCACGCCGGGGGCCTTCTTGTGCTGGCCGCCGCCGTGTCCCATCAGGATCAGGGGACGGGGTCCGGCGGCGCCTTCCGGCGTCCACAGCACGCCGGGAATCTCACCGAGGGTAAAGAGCTGTTCGCGGACGCCATCGGACGACGTCTCGGAGATGAAGCGCATAACGTTTCATGCCTTTCGGGATGCCTTCTGCGGGCACTCCCTAGGCCATACGAGGGAGGGAGTCCCGACCTGTCACAGCGTTGATCGGTCTCACCTCCTCAGTTCGCGGCGACGCACGCCGCCACCGAAGGTATCACGAAGGGGCCCTAGGCCCGAAGCGCAGCGGAAGTTCGTTGGGGCCGTGGATTCCGGTCGGCGGGCGCCAGGTGACCGGACCGGCGATGGACGGTGGCCCCAGCCGGCTGGCGAGCACGGGCAGCGCCTCGCAGAGTTCGGCCCGGGCGAGCGCGGCGCCCAGGCAATGATGCGGTCCGGCGCCGAACTGCAACGGTGGCGCTTCCCTGGCGACGGTGATGTCGAATCTGTCACCGTCCTTGAAGACGCGCGGGTCGCGCTGGGCGGCCTGCACACACATCCAGAGGAACGTACCCGCCTCGATATCCAGCCCTCCGTAGCGGAAATCCTCCGCCACCGATCGGTAGACCGTGGCCGCTGACGGGCGCCACCGCATGATCTCCTCGACGGCCTGGGCGGCCAGGTCGGGGCGCTGGCCCAACAGGTTCCACTGTTCGGGGTGGTCGCAGAAGATGGCCATGGCGTTGGAGAACTGGTGGCGGGTGCTGTCGTGGGCGCCGAATACCAGCGTGACAATGAGATTGCGCAACTCGTCCTGGCTGACCGTGCCTTCGGCCCGCTGCGCCGCCACCAGTGCGGAGATGAGGTCGCCGGTAGGGTTCGCCGCCTTTTCCTCGATCAGCCGGTCCACGTACCCAGACAAGCCGACGACGGCCCTCTCCACGCGTGCGGCGGTGTCGCCGCCGTGGGCGAGGCTGAAGACCAGGCCGATGTCCGTGGTCCACACCCGAAACGTGTTGTAGTCCTCGGCCGGCACGCCGAGCAGTTCACACATGACGGCGAGGGGCAACGGGTTCGCGAAGTCCTCGACGAACTCGCAGACCTCGGCCGACGCCAGGTCCTGAGCCAACCGCTCGGCCCTCGTGCGGATGAACGGCCGCAGATTATTGATCATTCGCGGCGTGAATGCCTTGTTCACCAGGCCACGCAGGCGCCGGTGATCGTCCCCGTCGTGATTGACGATCATCGGTACGAACCAGTCGTAGATCGGCCCCTCCAAGATGCCGAACTGCTCCATATAGCCTTTGCCGTTGTGGTCCAGCCGAGGGTCCCGCAGCAGGTCGCGGGCCTCCGCGTAGCGCAGCACCAGGAGCCCGATCGGGCTCTGCGCGTACCAGCTTCTCGCTTGGGCCGCGGTCACCTCGGGCGCCGCGAAGTCGAACGATGGATCGACGACGTCGAGGAACGGGACATCGCCGGATTTCGCCGCTGTCAGCATGCCGGCCCCCTTGGAGACGATCACACGCATCAATGGAGTAACTACGAGTGTGCCTCCTCGTCACGGCCAGCGAAAGGAATCTCGCTTGCCCGCCGCGATTAGATGAAGGCATGCGACCGGAGTTCAGGATCCCGCGCAAGCTGACCGCCGGAGATCGAGTGGCGGTGGTCTCGCCGTCGTTCGCCGCGCCGGGCGCGTTTCCCGCCGTGCACGAGCTGGCGATGCGGCGGCTGCGCGACGAGCTCGATCTGGAGCCGGTGGAGTACCCGACCACCCGCCGCCTGGACGCCCGGCCCGAGGACCGGGCGGCCGACCTGATGGCCGCGTTCGCCGACCCGTCGGTGCGCGCGGTGCTGGCCACCATCGGCGGCGACGACCAGCTGACCGTGCTGCCGTTCCTCGACCCGGCGGTGGTCACCGCCGACCCGAAACCGTTCTGCGGGTTCAGCGACAACGTCAACCTGCTGAACTGGCTGTGGAACGCCGGCGTCGCCAGCTTCCACGGCGGCTCGACGATGATGCACCTCGGGCGCGGCGCCGGCACGCATCCGGTGTCGGTGGGTTCGCTGCGCGCGGCCCTGTTCACCGGCGGCGACGTCGACCTGCACCCGGTCGACGTGTTCACCGAGGACGAACTCGACTGGGGCGACCCCACCCTGCTGGGCCAGGCCGCGCCGACGATCGCCGCGCCCGGCTGGACCTGGCACCAGCCCGACCGGGTGGTCACCGCGCCGACCTGGGGCGGCTGCCTCGAGGTGCTGCACTGGAACCTCGCGGCGAGCCGGTGGATCCGCCCGGTCGACGACTACGCCGGCTGCGTGCTGCTGCTGGAGACCAGCGAGGACATGCCGTCCGCGGCCGCGGTGTTCCAGATGCTGCGCGACGCCGGCGAGCGCGGGCTGCTGGCGCAGTTCCCGGCCGTCCTGGTCGGCACCGCCAAGGCCAGCAGCCTGGAACGGCGCACCACCGCGGCGGAGCGGCAGCGGTTCCGGGCGGAGCAGCGGGCGGCGTTCCTGCGCGCGTTCGAGCGTTACAACCCGGACGCGATGATCGTCTTCGACATCGACCTCGGCCACACCGACCCGCAGTGGGTGCTGCCCTACGGCGGCCGGGTCACGGTCGACGGCCCCGCCCGCCGGATCACCGCCCACTACTCACCCCCCCCCCCATTACCCCCGGGGCCCCCGCGGGGGGGGGGGGGGTGGGGGGGGGGGGGGGGGACTTGAGGGACGCCTTGATCATGGGCGAGAGGGGTTAGCGGCAGCTCCAGCGGACGGGGACGCTGTCGCTGCTGCCACCGGCCTGGGTGCCGTCGTCGCTGAGCGCGTACGCGTACGCCTTGGCGACCGGCGACCCGCCGGTGCGCACGCCGGGCAGGGCCAGCTCGGTGCCGTCCGGCGCGCGGATCGCGGCCGTGCCGCCGTCGTGGTTGACCGTCATGTGACCGGCGGGCGTGATCGCCTCCACCCGGCCACCGTCCACAGTGGTGGGCTCGCCGGTCGCCAGGTGCCACACCACGGCGACGTTCGGGTCGACGACCTGAGGTCCGGCCGTCGACGCCGTGGGGGGCACCGCCGGGTCGTCGGGGGCCGCCAGGCCGTACGCCCACCCGCCGCGCACGCCGTGCGCGGCGCCGCCGCCGGCGCCCGCCGGGAGCGGCAGCGTCTGCCCCCGACCGCTCGCATCCCACCGGTACGCGGCGCTGCCGTCGCGCAACCTGCCGACCACGACGCCGTCGTCAGCGATGCCGAACGCCATCGCCTCACCGGCCGCGTCCAGTACCCGCACCGGAGCGGTCGCCGTGGCGCCCCGCCACACGGCCGCCGCGACCCGATTCCCGTCGAACAGCACGCCGCTGACGAGCCCGGCCGCGTTGACGCCGGTCGCCTGCGCACCGGTGTACCCGTCGGGCACCGGCAGCTCGACCACCGTGCCATCCGCGTACGCCCAGGCGAACTGGCGGGAGCCGGCCTGGCCCTCCCCCACGACGACGCCGCTGTCGTTGACGCCCTGGGCTTCGCCGATGCCGGCCAGCTGGATCGCGGTGGCGCGGGTGCCGTCCCAGCGCACCGGCGTACCCGCGTTGCCACTGCCGCTGGCGAACCCGGCCAGGTAGCGGCCGTTGGGCGACCCGGCGTTGACCTCGCCGGCGGTCGCGCCGGCGGGCAGGTCCAGCCGTTCCACGGCGCAGGCCCGCGCGACCCGCGGTGGCGTGCCGGCGGGGCCGGCATCGGGTCCGGCGCCGGGGCCGCTCGCGGTGATCGCGCCGGTCACGGCGCCGATGCCGAGCACGGCGACGGCGGCGACCCCCGTCACCTGCCGTTGCCGGCGGCGGCGCCGGGTGCGCTGGCCGGTGACCATCAGGTCGGCGGCCGTCATCCGGGGCGGTGGGGGGTCGACCGCGGCCAGCAGGTCCCGCACTCGGCTCTCGGTATCTGTCGTCATCGCATGCTCCTGGCTGGGGATTGGGGATACCACTGCTCGCCGAGCAGGTCGCGCAGCGCGGCGAGGCCGCGGGAGGACTGGCTCTTGACGTTGCCGGTCGAGCAGCCCAGCGCCGCGGCCGTGTCCTCGATCGACAGGTCGCAGAAGTAGCGCAGCACCAGGACGGTCCGCTGGCCACGGGACAGCTTGGCGAGCGCGTCCCGGACCGCGTGCGCGTCCTCCAGGTCGCGGCCGGCCGGCGCTTCGACGTCGTGCTGGCGCCAGGCCAGCAGGACGCGGGCCCACCCGGTGCGATGCTCGTCGATGTAGCGGCGCACCAGGATGCGGTGGACGTAGCCGTCGATGTTGTCGACCGCGCGGATCTTCCTCCAGCGCAGGTACACCGCCACGAGCGTGGCCTGGACGATGTCGTCGGCCCGGTCACCGTCACCGCACAGTAGGTAGGCGGTGCGTCTGAGCCGATCGAGCACCGCCGAGACGTACTCGACGTACTCCCGGTCTTCCTCCGTCGCCACCCAGGCTCCCTTCGCCGGCGTCGCACCGTTATCGGGTCCGGGCCGTCGAAAGGTTGCTCACCCTCCATGATCAAGGCGTCCCTCAAGTCGTTATAACGACTCGAGGGACGCCTTGATCATGGGGTTAGGCGGATTCGGTGGGCTTTCGGCGACTGCGCGTGATGAACCAGAGGCCGGCGGCGCCGAGGCCCAGGCCGGCGAGCAGGCCGGCGCTCAGGATCGCGTACGACCCACCGGTGTCCTCCGTCGACGACGCCGCAACCGTCTGCTGTTGCTGCTGCTGCGCGGTGCCGCCGTGGTGGGAGCCGCCCCCCGGCGCCCCGTCGGTCAGCTTGATGGTCACGGCCGGGTGTGCCGGATCGGCGGCGCCCCAGCGCACGACGGTGCCGTCCGAGTACGTCTGCACGAGCTCGAACACGACCTGGTCGCCCTGCACCGGCATCGGGCCCATCGAGACGATGAGCGGGATCGCCTGGCCCGCGGCCGCCCTGCCGCTCACCCGGGTCCACGTGATCCGGTCGGTCACCTGCGACGTGGTGCCGTGCAGCCCGGCGACCGGCGCGCTCAGGTCGCGGACCGTGGTGATCGGGGCCCAGTCGTTCGACGACATCGGATAGACCTCGCCGATCGGGGTCTCCCGCGGCACCACCAACTCCACCTTGGTGGTCTGTGCGCCCGGACGCTCCTCCGGGATCTGGAACGTCACCTTGACCCCTTGGCCACGCGGGGCTTCGGTCGGCGTGATGGTCACGCCCGCGACGGCGGGCGACGCGAGGCCGAACGCGCCGAACGCGGCCGCGCCGAACGCCACGACCGCGGCGCGCCGGATGCGAAACATGGCAACTCCTTCAAACCGCGTCAGGGAGCACGGACCGTCGGTCCGTGCTCCCTGCTGTCGCTATCGGACTGTCACTATCGGACGGTGATACGCACCGAGTCGAACGCCGGGATCTGGTTCGCCCGCTGCATCATCGGCGCCCGGTGGGACGCGTCACCAGCCCACGAGGCACATTGGAACGTGCCCCGCTGCGCCAGGCCCGGCACCCGGATCTCGATCACGTCCGGCTGCGCGCCACCCCCGCCGTCCTCGGTCGCCACGAAGAACGCCGGCGCCGGCGCCGGGTCCGGAGCCGCCTGCGTGCTGTTCAGGATCCGGCACCCGGTGTGGAAGTGCCCACGGGTCAGGCCCTGCGCGTTCAGGATCGACATGTCCACGTAGTACCCACCCTGACCGGCCGGCAGGAACCGGTCACGGACCAGGTTCCGGGTGCTGACCCGGATCGTGAACGGCTGGTTCACCCGCACGCTGCGCGGCGCGTCGGTGATCAGCAGGCTCGGGTTGGTGGCGGCGTCGGTCACCTCACCCATCTGCGTGTCGACGCAACGGTTGCCGTTCTGGAAGCCGTCGTGGATCTGCAGGCCATTGCCCTCGTCACACTCGTCCGGACCGAAGTCCAGCGGCGGCGGCGGGGCGGTGGTCGCCGGCGGGTTCGGCTGCTGGCTGCTGTTACCGCCGTTGTTGCCGCCGTTGTTGTTACCGCCGTTGTTTCCCCCGTTGTTGCCGGCGTTGTTCACCGGCACACAGGCCTGACCGTCGCCCCAGTAGTTGCGCACGGTGCGGCCGTTCTGACGGCTGGTGGTCACGTCTTGCTGACCCGCTGGCGCGGTGCCATTGGGCGCGGGTCGGCAAGCAGTAGTAGCCGGCGCCCGGCCACGGCTGCGTTCCCGCGCCGACGAGACCTGGGTGACGGTGACTATGCCGCCGAACACCACGAGCGTCGCGACCACGCCGATGATGCGCTTGGTGCGTCCGCTCATGGTCGAGCTGCGCCGTTGTGCCGACCTGTACATGTGGGGATACCTTCTCCTTCTCGTCGAGGGCGGCGCGGTGGGCAGGCGTCGTCCAGTCGAGGATCTTCCATCCTGTTGTGCACGATCCGGCTGTGCCAATACGGATGGTGGTGCCGACATGCGTCCTGGTTAGCAATACGCGCCGACGAGTTCGCACCACTTCTTTCCGCGGAACCAAACCTAAAAGCGCAGGTCGAGTAGTGTCAAGCCACGAAGAAGGAATTAAGGTTCCGACCCATTCTTAAACGAAATTTATGGCGAACGGTTCAACGCGCCCGCATCACCCGATCGGTCGACCTGGATGGTTCAACGGATCGCCAACTTTTTTTCTCAGAATCTCGCGAAAGACCGGAGCGGCGCGCGCGGTCCGAACCGGGGTGCGGCGATGCCGGCGACCTCCAGCAGCACGCAGACCCGGCCGCGATGGCCGGGAAACGGCGCGAGCAGGTCGAGCATGCGCGCGTCGTCGGCCCGCGCCTCGCCGGCCAGCGCCCAGGCGACGGTATTCGGGATGTGGTAGTCGCCGACGCTGACCGCGTCCGCGTCCCCGTACACGGTGCGCACCACCTCGGCGGCGGTCCAGGGCCCGATGCCCGGGATGGCGGTGAGCCGCGCGGTGGCCTCGCCGCTGTTCTCGCAGGCCGCCAGCCGGGCGGCCGCGACCGCCGCCCGGCGCAGCGTCTCCGCGCGGCGCTGCTCGACCCCGAAGGGATGGAAGACCCAGTACGGCGATGCCGCGACCGCCGCCGGCTCGGGCGGCAGCCACAGCTCCTCGACCGGCCCGGGTGCCCGCTCACTGAGGTGCCGCACCGTCCGCACGTATCCGCGGTAGGCCTCCTTGCCGGTCACCTTCTGCTCCAGGATGGCCCGCAGCAGCCGGGGGAAGACCTGCCCGGTCGCGGGGAGCCGCAGGCCGGCGTGGACGCGGGCGAGCCGGGCGACCACCGGGTGCGCCGCGGCCAGCTCGGGAAAGGCGGTCAGGTCGTCGCGGAGCCCGGCGATGGCGTCGGCCCGGTCGAGGAGCCAGCTCGCGCCGGCGCCGTATCCGGTCGCCTCCACCAATCCGCCGGCGCGCCGCAGACACAGGGTGCCGGGACCGTCCGGGGTGCGGCCGGCGTACCAGAAGGCGCCGTCGACAAAGCGGGCGCACGGGTCGAAACGGCCCATCGGCAGCAGCCCGACCGAGCCGGCCAGGTGGTAGCCGTCGGGCGGCCGTAGCTCTCTGCGCATCTACCTACCCTTCAACCCAGGGCATACTCTCCCACGGCTGGTAGCCTGACGGCCTGCACAGGCGCGAGCACCGGGACACGGACGGGGTGTCCCGGTGCTCGCTCTCTTTCCGAAGCGCGGTCGTCAGACCCGGTTGGTGTTAGCCGTGACCTCTCCCTTCGCGCTGGTGTGGGTCACCGGGCCTTCCTTGGTGCGCCAGTTGGGGGACCAGCGCCGCGCCCTCGCGAGGGGCGCCGCCGCACCGGCATCGTGGGCTCTCCGGCACGATTCCGGTGGGGCACCCGGGCGGGCGTGTGACCGCCACTCCGGAAAGTCTCTGTGGTTACCGTGGCCGGAAGAGCTTGAATGTCGCCACGCCGCCGGCCATCAGGGCCACCAGCAGCACCACCCAGATCACCGTGGGGTTGAGGCCGCCGCCGGACTGTGAACCGGTGGCGATGGCGTTGCCGAGGAACCCGTTCTTCGTGGTCGTCTGCGGGTCGGGCGGCAGGGGCAGCTCCGAGTACTTGACCAGGCCGGTGCTCTCCAGCAGCGTCAGGTGGTTCATCACGAAACCGTTCGTGTCCTGGGCGAGCTTGCGCACCACGTCGTTGCGGGTGCCGGACCGGACCCCGCCGACCACCGGGAAGATCTTGCCGTGCGCGGCCCGCAGCCGGTCGACGAAGACCTGGTCGAAGTCGTTGCCGGCCCGCGCCTCCTCCATTTCGGCCAGCCACTTCTGCTGATCCTGGTTGGGCTCGTTGGGCAGCTGGTAATTGAGCTTGTTGGCGGCCTCGACGACCAGCCGGTCCAGCTCGGCGTGTTGCTTCGCGATCTCCGCGCCGACCTGGCGGACGCGCACCCGACCGCCCTTCTCGACCGCCATGTTTCCGGCCGGCATCTCCCACAGGCCAGCCAGGCGCACGGCCGACAGAAGGTTCTTGTCGGCAGCGGTGAGTGGGGTGTCTGGAGCCGCGTGTGCGGCCACCGGCATCAGAGCGGCGCCGATGACCAGCCCAGTGAGGACGGCCGCCGCCCGACGCGCCGCGGGTGCCGCGAGTCGTCCCATGAGCATCTCAAGTACCTCCCCGGAACGGACCGATCAACAACCTAGGAAAACCGTAGGCCGGACCTCGAAGAATCGTCAATCAGGAGGACCGAAAAATAGGGTTCTCTTAGGTGACTCTTAAAGCGAACTTATGCCGTCGTGCCACATCCGCCGGTATCCGCCGTACGGCTGATACCGAGGGTCCGAGAATCGTTGCGGACGAGCGCGGCCAAAGCGTCCCGCACGCCGCCCGAAACGGCGCGCGGGACGCTATTCGACCAGGACCGCGAGTCCGATCAGTAGCTGTAGCTGGAACCACCGGAGCTCTCGGTGGAGCTCTCCTTCTTGGTCTCCGCCGGCGGCGCGACGGGCGTCGGCGTATTGGTCGGCAGGCAGCTCAGGTTTCGCTTGCCGTCCGGCTGGATGACGTACCAGGTGCCACCGACGCCCTGGCCCTTCCACGCGGCGGGCTTGGTGTCGCCGATGTACCGGTACAGCGGCCAGTCGCCGAGCGTCAGCTGCTTCGTACCGTCCGCGCGGGTGATGACACCGACCTTCTCGTCCGCGACGCCGACGAGCTCCGGCTCACCGTCCTCTGTATACGCCGGCGGCCACACCTGCTCGCACTTCTGGACGCAGTTGCTGGCGGCCGGGTCCGTCGTGTCCTTCTCGAACCGGTACAGCGTGAAGCCGTCCTGGTCCACGACGACGGTGCCCATCTTGTTGATCTTCTTGGCCGTCAGCTTCGTGGTGAGGTCCTCGGCGGCAACTTCTTTGGTGGGCTTCTTGTCGTCCGTACCCTCGGTACCTTCGGTCCCTTCAGGAGCGTCCGAAGCATCGGGCGCGGGACTCGCCTCCGCCTCCGCGGCCGCCTCGTTAGCCACCGACACAGCCTGGTTATCCTCGTCCTGGTTGTAACCAGCCGGGGCACAACCAGGCAGAGCCAGCGCCGCCAGAGCGCCCACGAGGATCGCGGTTCGCTTTCCCGTTATCACTTGCCCTCCCTGTTGCTTTCGTCCACTCGGGCTCTGTCGACAGGAAGTACGTAGCGGCGCCCAGATTGGATGAGGGTCCGGCCATAATCGACGGTGGACAATTTCACAACCAGGGCTTGAACCAGGGGGCCGCGCGGTGCGTGTGCAGGTATGGCGGGCGGTCTGCCCGCCGGCCCCGATGCGCCCGCCGGCCCGGGCCTGCCCGCCACGCGGGCAGCCCGCTGGACCGACAGACCCCTGGACCGGCGGACGCTTAGACCGGCGGACGCTTAGACCGGCACCGTCACGAGCGGCTGGGCCACGCCTTCGTCGCTTATGGACTGCACCTGGATCCGGTCGATGTCGTTGCGTGGCGTGGCCGTGCTCGTCTGCAACAGCAGCGGCTGCGGCTCGTCCTTGGTGCCGTATCCGGACGGCGGCACGGTCCAGGTGTTGAGGACCTCGGTCGAACCGCTCTCCCGGATCACCACCAGCCGGCAGGTGCGCGGGCCCGTCAGGTTGGTGAGCATGTATCCGATCTGGGTGCCCCAGATCTTCGTCTCCAGCACCAGCTCGATCTTCACGCCGGTGTCGCCGTCTTCGACGGGGAACCGCTCGCCGTCCTCGCTGAGCCCTCCGGGACCACCGATGCCGGGGCCACCGCTGCCCGGATTCGTGGTGGCGGGTCCGGTCGCGCCGGGGTTGGTGTTCTGCGCGCTCACGTTGCCGCCGGTCTCGTTACCGCCGAGGCCGCCGGCGTAGAAAGCCACGCCGCTGGCCGTCGCCAGCACCGCCACGGAGGCCGCGGCCGCGAGGATCTGCCGGGTGCGCGCGCGGCGTCGGTGCGCGCCGACCTCGACGATCATCCGGTCGAGCACGCGCCCTTCCGAACGGGACTGCTCCGCGGTGGCCAGGTTTTCCCCGTCCACTTCGGACAACAGATTGACCACGGGCAGCATCGACTCGAGCTCGCCGGCGCAGGCCCAACAGCCGGCCAGGTGCTCCTCGAACCGCTCGGCCTCGCGCTCGTCGAGCACGCCGAGGGCGTATGCCGCAACATCCCAGTGGGCGGCCCGGCTCATCCGGTTACTCCCCGTTGCTGTAGCGCGCTCCGTAATGCACGAAGCGCATAGTAGACCCGTGACTTGGCGGTGCCCAACGGTAGCCCCAGTGTCTCGGCCGCCTCAGGCACGGTCTTCCCCCGAAAGTACGTTTCCAAAATGATCTCGCGATGCGGCTGGCTGAGCGTGCGGAGCGCATCGGTCACCGTCATGAGCCGCAGGACCCGGTCGGTCTCGTCGGGCTCGGAGAAGCTCTCCAGATCGCGCCCGTACGTCTCCGGGGGGCGCGCGTTCTCGCTGCGGTGGTCGTCGATCGCGATCCGCCGCGCCACCGTGACCAGCCACGGCCGCAGCGACGTCTGCCCCTGCGCGCCGAGCCGGTGCGCGTTGCGCCAGGCACGCAGCAGCGTCTCCTGCACGATGTCCTCGGCGCGCTGGCGGTCGCCGCCGGTGAGGCGCAGCACGAACATCAGCAGCGGGCCGGCGTGCTCCTCGTAAAGCTCGCGGACCAGGGCGTCGTCCTGGTTCGCGGGCGAGGACCCGGCGTGGTGCCGCCCGGGCGCGGGGCGTGGCGTCACGCGCTCATCCTCGCTCGCCGTGGCGGCGCCGTCGATAGCCTGCCACCGATTCGCGGAGCGTTGCGGCGGTACGGCCGACGCGCGGTCGGACGCACGACCACCTCGCCACTCAGCGGCTATCGCGTACATGCACGCTCCAAACCGTCCAGCGGCGTCACCATCGAGTACCTCCATCGCACGTCGCGGGCGTAGCAGGCCGAGACCCCCTCCGGCCATGTAGTGGTACGGGCAGCGGCGCGCCAGGGATTAATCCGCTAGCTGAAAGTTCTCTCCGGTGGCGGGGTGGACGGCTGGGCGGCCGCGTCGCCCACCGGGCGCGCCCCGCCACTGAACCGGTCAAGCTCCGGGCCGTACAGCACCCGGCCCGGGAACCAGTCGCCCGCCACCCGGCGCGTGAGCTGCGGAAACGGCGGATCCACCCGGCCCGCGACCAGCACCAGGTTGCCGTACCGGCGGCCGCTCAGGACCGCGGCGTCCGCCATCAGCGCGGCCCGCGGCAGCACGTCACGCACCGTCGCCACCTGACTACGCACGTACGCCAGCGGCGGCCCGTCGGCGATGTTGACCAGGTACTGGCCGTCCGGGGCGAGCACCCGGGCCACCTCGGTGACGAACTCCACCGAACCGAGGTGCGCCGGGGTGCGGGCGCCGGCGAAGACGTCGCCGATGATCACGTCGTACGCCCTGTCCGGCGCGGCGCTCAGCACCTCGCGCGCGTCGCCGACCCGGACCTTCAGGCGCGGGTCCCGCTGCCAGGGCAGCTCCCGCCGGACGAACTCCACGAGCGCGCCGTCCACCTCCACTACGCGCTGTGACGAGCCGGGGCGGGTCGCCATCACGTACCGGGGCAGGGTGAGCCCGCCGCCGCCCAGGTAGAGCAGGCGCAGCGGCGTGCCGGGCGCGGCGGCGAGGTCGAGCGCGATGGCCATCCGGCGGATGTACTCGAAGTCCAGATATGTCGGGTCGTCCAGGTCGACGTGCGACTGCGGCGCCCCGTCGAGCAGGAGCGTAAACGCCCGCGCCCGGTCCGGGTCCGCCACCAACTCCGCGACCCCGGTGTCCACCCGGGCCGACACATCGACCTTCCGCGCCCTCGCCACGCCCCAGTATGCCCATCCACACCATGATCAAGGCGTCCCGGTGGTCGGCTGTGGTGTAGGGGAGGTGGGCGGGGACGCGAAGGGCGCCTTGATCATGAGGTTTGTCATGGTTCGGTGGAGGTGGGCGGCCAAGCGGTCGGCGGCCAGCGCGGCGTCGCGGGCGAGCGCGGCCGCGAGCAGCGCCTCGTGCTCGCCGGCGACGTCGCGCTCCGGCTCGTCGCCGATGGTCTGGGACCAGGCCAGGTACGGCTCCGCGGCGACCCGGAGCTGGTCGGCGATCTCCTTCAGGCGCCCGTTGGGGCAGCCGTCGAGCAGGGCGCGGTGGAAGGCGAGGTGCGCGTCGCTCCACTCCTCGCTCTCCGGGCGGGCCGGGGTGCGGGCGAGCAGGTGGTGGCTGGCCACCGCGCGCGCCTCCCACCGGGTGTCGCCGTGCGCGACCGCCTGTCCCAGGACCAACCCTTCGATGGCGACCCGCGCCTCGGTCAGCTCCACGAGGGCGTCCCGGTCCAGCGGCGGCACGGCGAACCCGACCTGCGGTTGGGACCGGACCAGCCCGCGCTCGGCGAGGCGGATGAGGGCTTCCCGGATCACGCCGGCACCGCCCCCGTACCGCTGCTGGAGCTCGCCGAGCTTGAGGCGCTGACCCGGCCGGAACCGGCCGGCCAGGATGTCGGCGCGCAAGCGCTCGTACATCCTTTCGGTCAACGTCCGCGGCATGTCACCGATCGTAGCCTGGCATTTTCGAAAATCCTGAGTACTTTCGAAGCATGCGGTTAGTGAATCATGACGGACGGCTCGGGCTCGTGACGGACGGTGGCGTCATCGACGTCGCGGCAGCCAGCGGTGGCCGGTTCGGACCGGACCCGCAGGGCGTCTACGCGCAGTGGGCCGACTTCCGGGCCTGGGCGAGCGGTCCCGGCGCAGCGGCCACGGCGCCGCTGGACGAGAAGGCACTGGACGAGAAGGCGCTGGGGCCGGTCGTGCCGCGCCCCCAGCAGGTGTTCGCCGTCGGGTTGAACTACCTCGACCACGCCGCCGAGTCGAAGCTCCAGCCGCCCGCGCAGCCGATGATCTTCACAAAGTTCGCGTCCTGCCTGCACCCGCCGTACGGCGAGATCACCCTGCCCAGCGGGTTCGTGGACTGGGAGGTCGAGCTGGTCGTGGTGATCGGCGAGCGGGCCGCCAACGTGCGCCCCGAGGACGCCTGGCGGCACGTGGCCGGGCTGACCGCCGGGCAGGACCTCTCCGAACGCGACCTGCAGATGCGCGGGGCGCCGCCGCAGTTCAGCCTCGCCAAGTCATATCCGGGCTTCGGCCCGATCGGGCCGGTCCTGGTCACGCCGGACGAGCTGCCCGACCCGGACGCCCTCGCGCTGACCTGCACGATCAACGGTGAGGTCGTGCAGGACGGCAACAGCCGCGACATGGTCTTCCCGGTGCCGGAGGTGATCAGCTACCTGTCCGGCGTGTGCCCGCTCCTGCCCGGCGATCTGATCTTCACCGGCACCCCGGCGGGCGTCGGCATCGGCCGCACGCCGCCGCGCTACCTGGCGCCCGGCGACGTGCTGGAGACCACGATCAGCGGCATCGGCACCATGCGCCACCACCTCACCTCATGATCAGGGCGTCCTTCACGTAGTTCTCACGACGTGAAGGACGCCCTGATCATGGAGGGGTTAGCGGAGGCGGTGGGTGTGGAGGATGGTTTGGGTGGTCGTGTTGCCGGCGGTGTCGGTCACGGCGGCGCGTAGCGAGACATACCCGGATCGGTTCGGGTAGCGGAGCGTCGCCACGCCGCAGTCGCCGGCGCGGACCACGCTCGCCGCCCGCCAGGTCGTGCCGCTGTCGTAGGAGACCTCCACGGTGAGCGCGCGCACCCCGCCGAACCCCGACCCCGGCTGGCGCTGCACGCAGACCGGCACCTGGGCGACCGTCCCGGCCGGCGCCGCGTTGTGGTCGTCCAGCGCGGGCGCGAACCGCACCACCGCCACCGGCAGCGCCGCCGTGCCGTGCCCGGAGCGGAACGTCCACTCCACAGTGGTCTTGGTGGCGAGGTCGATCGGCGCGCCGCGCCCCACCTCGACCCGCAGCCGGTACCCGGCCTCGTCCGCCGGCACGGTGAACGCGCCGCGGAACGCGGGCAGTTCGCCCACGAGCGTGCCGTCCCGGTACAGCGCGAGGCTGGCCTTGGTCAGGTTGGCCCAGCTGAACCGCTGCGGCGAGTCGGCGTGCAGCGGCACGTTGACGTTGATCGTGTCGCCGCGGCGGGCCACCTCCTCGGGCTCGCGGTCCGGGGGAACGATGCCGGAGAACGCCGGCCCGAGCACGCCCCGGTTCCAGGTCTCCTGATAGGTGCGGCCCGCCCGGTACCGCCCGTTGCCCCACAACTGGTTCGTCAGCGTCCCGCCGACCGTCTCGCCGAAGTTGTTCTCCCAGACCACTCCATCCTGGACGGTGTAGTGCTCGGTCCGGGTGGCCGGCAGCGGGAACTCCACATCCGCCAGGTAACCGCCGATCGGGTCGCGGTCGTTGCGCGCGTACGCCGCGAGCTGGCCGCTCGCGTCCGGTGTGGACTGTCCATAGCGGGCCCGCACGGTCGCGAGCTCAGCCTGCCGCACCTGCCGGGTGAAGCCGGTGGGTAGCCGGCCCGCCTCGAACCAGGCCAGCCGATAGGCCGTCAAGCCGTCGGACCGGGCCCACTGGCTGCCGATCCGGGTCACCATGCCGTCCAGAGTGGTGTCCGGGCCGAGCTGCGCGGAGTGCCAACCCGCGAACGAGTCGGCGTAGCGGAGCATCGAGATGCCCAAGCCGTCGCCGGTGGGGATCTGGGCGACCATTTCCGCGAGGATCGAGGTGGCCGCGGGATCGGGCACGGTCACGCTCAGCGGCTTGCCCAGCCGCGCGTCGAGCGCGACGGTCCGGTCCGCGGTCAGCGCCAGCCGTGGCCACACCAGCTGCGTCTGCTCGCCGCCGGCGCCCACGATATCGGTGCCCACCAGGTACTCCCCGCGCGGCAGCCGGAGCTGGCCGCTCGCCGGGATGAAGAACTCGGTGGTCTCCCCGTCGGTCCGGAAGACGAACGGGTAGTGCTCCGCGCTGGGCGCCCCGTCGCGTCCGGTGTGGACCAGCGTGACGTCGTACCGCTCCTGCTCCACGCCGGCGGACAGCGGCGTGTGCACAGCCGAAGCGCCGCCGGTGGCGGTGAGGTATCCGGCGTACGTTCCGGGTGCGGCCGGCCGGGTGTCGGCGGTCACCGTCGTCCGGGCGGTGCCGCCCGCCGGCACCGTCAACCGGTTGTCGGCCAGCGCGAACAGCCCGCCGCCGCCCTCGACCGCGAGCGTCAACTCGACCTGCGAGGTGCCGCTGTTGTGATACGTCACCTCGCGGGTGACCGGCTGGTCGTCGTCGTGCGGCCAGCTCTGGAGGCCGAACGCCAGGCTCGGCGGGGTGGCCGCCACCCGCTGCTCGATCGCGCGGGCCGCGTCGACGCGCCCGGCGCCCTGCCCGAGCACGCCGACCCCGTCGGCCCGCACGGCGGACGCCATCAGGGTGGCCTTGACCCGCTCCGCGGACCAGTCCGGGTGCTGCTGGCGCAGCAGCGCGGCCACGCCGGCGACGTGCGGCGCCGCCATCGAGGTGCCGGAATGGGTCGCGTAGGCGCCCTCGCCCGTGCCGGCGGCGCGGGCCGCCGTGATGTCGACACCGGGCGCGGTCAGGTCCGGCTTCGCCGCCGCGTCGCCGACCGTCGGTCCCCGGCTGGAGAAGCCGGCGAGCCGGCCGCCGTCGTCCACCGCCCCGACCGCCACGGCGGCCGGCGCGCTGGCCGGCGAACCGACGGTGCCGTCGCCGTGCTCACCGTCGTTGCCCGCCGAGGTCACGAACAGCACGTCGTACCGCGCGGTCAGCTCGGCCACGCCCTGCTCCAGCACGTCCACTCCGGGCCCGTCCGGCCCGCTGATGCTCAGGTTGACGACACGGGCCCCCTGCTCCGCCGCCGCCCACTCCATGCCGGCCAGGATCCACGACTCGAGGCAGCCGTAGCTGATGCAGACCTTTCCGCTGACCAGCCGCGCATCCGGTGCCACGCCCCGGTTCTGGCCGTCCGACGCCGCACCGGAACCGGCGATCGTCGAGGCCACATGCGTGCCGTGGCCCATCAGGTCACCGTCCTCTTCGTACTCGGCGACGAAGTTCCGGCTCGCCGCGACCCGGCCGGCCAGATCCGGGTGTCCACTGTCGACACCGCTGTCCAGCACCGCGACCGTCACGCCGGCGCCCGTGTAGCCCGCCTGCCACGCGGCCGGCGCACCGATCCGCGGGACGCTGGTGGCCAGATCGGGCTCGCGCATGCCGTCCAGCCACAGCTTCCGCACGCCATCCGCCGTGCGTACCTCATCCCAGAACGCCGTCGCGTCGCGCTTCTGCGCCCGTACCGCGAAGGTGTTCTCGCCGGGCAGCTTCGTGCCGGCGCCCCGCGACCGCAGGGCGGGCGCGCCGTCGTTGTAGGTGACGATCAGCGGCAGGTCGGCCATCCGGTCGTACCCGTGCTCCAGCAGCGTCGCGACGTCGAACAGCCGCGGATCCAGCGAGCCGTTGGCCAGCAGCGGCGCGGCGTCGCTCGGCACCACCCGCATCCGCCCGGCGGCCCGGATGGCCTGGAACCGGACGTGCTCGCGCCCCTCCCCCGGCCGGATCCGGATCCGCGCCGGATCCCCGTCGTGGACCGTGACCTGATCGCCGGTCACCAGCGTGACCGTGCGGCCCGCGGCGACGGCCTCCGGTCGCGCTTCAGCGTGAGCCGTCACGACCGAGCCGGCCGTGGCCAGCAGCACCACCCCGGCCAATACCCCGGCGGCGAGTCTTCTCGGCATCCCTGACCCTTCTCTCGGCGTCCCACCGATATCGGGCCCGGACCCCCAAAAGGTTGCCACCCATGATCAAGGCGTCCCTGTAGTCGTTAGAACGACGTGAAGGACGCCTTGATCATGAAGAGGGTGTTAGCGGGCGGGGCAGCGTTGGCCCACGGGCGGAGTGCGCAGGTTGATCAGGTAGCCGTCGACGGCGTCGCGCACGCACTCGGTCTGCGGGTAAGCGGTGTGCCCCTCGCCCTCCCAGGTCAGCACCGTGCCGACGCCGAGCATCGAGGCCAGCTTCGCGGTCTGCTCGTACGGCGTCGCGGGGTCGCCGGTGGTGCCCACCACGAGGATCGGCGGCGCGCCGGTGGCCGGCCCGGTCGGGTACGGATCGCGGGGACCGGGCCAGGACGCGCACGCCAGCAGCCCGACCGCGAGCGGCGCTCCGAACACGGGGTACTTGGCGCGCCACTGGCCCTGCAGCGTCCGCGCCTGGGCCGCGCTGACCGTGCTGTCCTCGTCGGCGCAACTGACCGTCGGGAACGCGGCGTCGAACAGGTTCGAGTAGCGACCGCGGTTGTCGCGCTCCACATAGGAGTCAGCCAGCTCGAACACCGCCTCCGGGTCGCCGTTCTGCAGGTCGTCGATCGCCTCCGCCAGCTCCGGCCAGCGATCCTCGGTGTAGAGGGAGGCGATCACCGCGTACAGGATCCAGCCGGCCGTGGCCTCGCGGTCGCCGTCGCGGGCCGGTGCCGTCCGGGCCTTGTCCATCGCGGCTGTGACGGCCGCGCGCGCGTCCGGCGCGATCGGGCACCGGCCCGCGGTGCGCGCGCACCAGGCCGCGAAGTTCGACAGCGCCAGCTCGAAACCCTTGGCCTGGCTCTCCGAGCCGGCCAGCAGATCCTGCTGGGGGTCGACCGCGCCGTCGAGCACCAGCGCGCGCACGCGCTGCGGGAAAAGCTGCGCGTACGTGGCACCGAGCAGCGTGCCGTAGGAGTACCCGAGGTAGGTGAGCTTCTGGTCGCCGACGGCGGCGCGGACCGCGTCCATGTCGCGCGCGGCCTGCTCGGTCGAGTACAGGCGCAGCCGGTCACCGTACTTGGTGGCACAGCCCTGGCCGATCCGCTGGTTCAGCGCGACCAGCGCGTCGAACTCGGCCTGGGTGTCCGGGTCGGGGTCGGAGCCGAACGACGCGTCGAGGTCGGCGTCCGAGATGCACTCCACCGGGCTGGACCGGCCGACGCCGCGCGGGTCGAACCCGACGATGTCGAACCGGCGCAGGACCTCGTCGGGCAACCCGCCGACCGCCTCGCCGAACGACAGGTAGACGGCGGTGTCGATGCCGGACGCGCCCGGACCGCCCGGGTTGATCACCAGCGAGCCGATCCGGTCCTGCTGCTCGCTGGAACGGGCGCGCATCAGCGCGACGTCGAACGTCTGGCCGCCGGCCGGCGCGGCCCAGTCCTGGGGTACCGCGACCGTGGCGCACTCATAGGTCATGCCCTCCGCGCCGCGGTTGACCAGCTCCTCCGGCACTTCGGGGCACGGCCGCCAGGTGGCCACCTGGCCGGCGGGGGCCGGTGCGGACGTGGCCCGCGGGCCGCTCCCGCGATCGGTCTTCGGCGCGTAGACCGGCACGGTGCACCCGCCGGCGACCAGCGCGACGGCGAAGAGAACGGCAGCGACGTGACGGCGGGTGCTAGGCACCCGACAAGGTTACCGGGGCCTACGGGCCGCTATTCGCCGATGACGTCGTAAGCGGTGTTGGCCGTGACCGCGCGACGGAGCCAGACTCGTACCTGCGCCGGGTCGGTGCAGGCGACAATCCGCATGCTGACCTCCATGGGGACCTGCACGCCACGTGCCTCCAGGACGGTGAGCACCGCGTTGCTCTCACCGCGGGTCTCCCCACGGGCCTCACCGCGGGCCTCGCCCCGCGCCTCGCCTCGGGCCTCGCCGCGTTCTTCGGCCTCGGCGGCGAGTTGGCGGAACAGTTCGCTGCGGTACTGATGGCCGGCAGAAGTGGTCATGAATGTCTCCCAACGGGTGCGGGCCGCCTCCGGCAACCCAGCCAGCACAATGTCATAGTACAAAATCGCCCTTCGCGGGCCGAGCGCTTGCAACGCCTCCGCCAGCGCCGGAAACATGCCGTCGACCTCGGCGTGGTCGCCGTGGCAGAGCGCCGACAGGATGGCCAGCGCCGGGTTGGCGCGGGCCACTTCCACCTTCGTCACCAGCGGGACTTCGTCGGGCGTGAGGAAGAACGGTCGCAGCGGCAGGCTCGACCCGTCCGACTCCAGCAGCTCCCGATACCACCGGGCCGACGCGGCGTCGGGGCAGTAGACCACCAGCGCGGCGTCGACGTCGAGCTCGGCCTCCAACTGCGCCACGTACAGCTTCCAGGTGCGCCGCTTGGTCGAATCGTGCTTGCGTTGGATCTCCAGGATGACGGCCAGCAGCGGCATGTCCTCCTCGTCGCAGAACAGCACCATGCCGTCCGCGCGGTAGGTGCGCGGCACCAGGACCCGGACATCGGTGGCTTGAGCGCGGGCGTGGTGGTACCTGGGGATCTTGACGTCGAAGACGTTGGTCAGCAGCCACGCCACCAGATCAGGCTCCAGCGTGGCCAACGCGATCGGGGTTTCATGCTCCGCACTCGGCATGGAGGCACTGTAGGCACCGCGTCTCACATGGTGGGAGACGCCCAACGCCACAAATGTGGTCGGCCGGACCGCGGCGTTGATCGCGGTCGTCGAGCCCGACACCATCACGGTGGTCGTGCACAGCGCCATGGGCACGGCCACATACCGGATCAGCGAGTGGCAACGAGATAATCGGCGGAGATAACGAACGCGGCGGAACGATTCGGGATAACGGTCCGTCCAAATCGTGACGGACAGCATTGCCGAGAGGGAGATGTCATGCGGGTCGCCCGAAATATCCTCATCTCACTCGTCGCCGTATTTGCCACCGCCAGTTGCGCGGGAAACAATTCGAGTAGCCCGCCGGATCAAGAAACGCCATCCCAGGAGGCCAGTGTGGCGCCCACTGTCGGAGACATCGTCTGCGGTCAGCCGTTTCGCGCGCCGGCCGGCGGGGCGCTGACCCTGACCGCGGGGTTCCCGGCCACCGTTTCAGCGGCCGACCGGATGGTCACCGGCACGGTCGAGGTCACCAGCCAGCGTCCCATCCAGGGGGTGGCCAGCCCGCGGGCCGCGGCGTTCCTGGTCCGGGAGGGGCGCGTGGTGACGATGCCGGTGCCTCAGGACATGTCCGGCGTCCGCTGGGACGTCGCCGCCGGCGCGGTCCAGCGGGTACCGGCCGACGCCGCGCTCGTCTCCTGCGAGCCCGGCGGTGCACCGCTGCCGCCTGGGCGGTACGAGATCTATGCCCAGGTGGTGGTGACGCCGGACGACGGTCCGAGCATCACGTCCGTCGGCGGCCCGTGGCCCCTCGACGTGACCTAGCCATGATCAAGGCGTCCATCAAGTCGTTCTAGCGACTTGAGGGACGCCTTGATCATGGGAAGTGGGGATTAGCCGAGGACGATGCTGACGCCGTACTGGGCGACCACGTCCTGCCACCGCTCGGCATAGCTGGTGACGCCGTCACCCGCGATCACGTGCCCGCGGATCCAGACGCTGGTGGCGGTCTTCGCGTAGAACGGGCTGCCCGAGTCGCCGCCCGCCGGCGAGACGCCGCCGGTGAAGACGATCACCGGCGACTTGCAGCCGGTACCGGTGCACACCTGACCGGTGATGCTGGTCGCGGTGTGCCCGCAGTTCTCACCGGTGGTCCGGCCACTGTGGCAGTAGTCGGTGAAGCCGACGACCGCGCTGCCGGCGCCGACCACCGGGAGGCTGGAGGTGCTGGTGACGCCGCCGGTGTAGATCCGGCCCGCGTACGACTGGCCGCCGATGAGCTCCATGTCCCGCGGGTGCCCGGTGACGGTGGGCAGCCGCCGGCCGGAGACGGTGCCGACCGTGTTCAGGCCGGACTCGGTCAGCACGGTGGCGCCGTCGGCGTAGCAGTGCCCGGCGGTGGTGATGAAGCGGGTGCCGGCGCCGTTCTGCACGGAGTAGCCGGTGGAGCAGAGGCCGCCACCGGACTGGATGCCGGCGCCGCCGTAGTACGGCGCGATGTCGTCGCGGCGGTGGAACGCGTCGCTGGTGGTGGTGCGGCGCACCTCTGTCGAGGCGGCGGCCGCCGCCGCCGCGGTGCTCACGCCGGACAGCGTGGTCAGCGAGGTGACCAGGCTGGCCGGGGCGTCGGTCGCGAGGACGATCCGGCCCGTGGTCGCGTCCAGGTAGCTGCCGAACGTGTAGCTGGTGCCGTTCTTGGCCACGTAGTCCGCGATCCGGCCCTGGATCGTGGCCAGCGCGGCGGACGCCGCGGGCGACGCGGCCACCGTGCCGCGGGCCCCGAAGTCCGGTGCGAGGCTGTTGTCCAGTGGCGCGGACAGCGTGCGGGTGGCGGACTTGCCGCCGTCCGGCGCGGCCTGCACGGCGCCGCCGCCGAGGGCCACGACGGCCACGGTCGCCGCGACGACCGCACCGACGAGGCTTCTCTTCGTTACGCGCATCTGTTTCCTCCCCAACAAGTGCCACGGTCCGTTACCGTGGCCTCACACATGAGAAATCGAAACATCGAAACAGAATAGATAAATGTCAATCTCCCGACAGGTCGACCCAGCACTGTTCACCTGCACTATCCGCGCGGGGATCAAGGAATTCCCCGCCGATCAAGGGCTTAGGCACACGGAATAGAGATCGAACCACGTACCTAATCCCTTGATCGGCGAAAAGGGCCTTGATCCCCGCGCGGAGAGCGCGCGAGCGCGCAGCGCGCAACGCGAGCGCGCAGCGCGGCGCGAAGCGCGCGAATGGGTTAGCCCAGGACTATTGTGGCGCCGTAGGCGGCCTGGACCTCCTGCCAGCGGGCGGCGTAGCTGGTGGTGGGGGTGCTCGCGATCAGGTGGCCGCGGATCCAGATGCTCGTGGCGTTCTTGGCGTAGAACGGGCTGCCCGCGTCGCCGCCCGCCGGCATGATGCCGCCACTGAAGGCGATCACCGGCGCGATGCAGCCGGACGCGGTGCAGATCTGGGCGGTGGTGCTGTTCGCGGTGTGGCCGCACTGCTCGCCGGTGGTGCGGCCGCTGTGGCAGTAGTCGGCGAAGCCGACGACCGCGCCGCCGGCCCCGACCACCGGGAGGCTGGTGCTGCTGGCGACGCCGCCGGTGTAGACCCGGCCCGCGTACGACTGGCCACCGATCAGTTCCACGAACGACAGCCGGTTGGAGACGACGCCGACCGTGTTGTTGAGGGACTCGGTCAGCACGGTGGCACCCTCGGGGAAGCAGTGTCCCGCGGTGGTGAGGAAGCGGGTCCCGCCGGCGTTCTCCAGCGCGTAGCCGGTGGTGCAGATGCTGCTGCCGGACCTGACTCCGGCGCCGCCCCAGAACGGCGCGGCGTCATCCCGGCGGTGGAACGCGATGCCGGTGGGGCGCACCTCGACCAGGCTCGCCGCCCGCGCCCGCGTGACGGAGACCCCGGACAGGTCGGTCAGCGCGGCCACCACACCGGCTGGCGCGTCCGTCTCGAGCACGATCCGGCCGGTGGTGGAGTCCAGGTAGCTGCCGAAGGTGTAACCGGTGCCGTTCTTGGCCACGTAGTCCGCGATCCGGCCCTGGATGGTCGCCAGCGCGGCGGACGCCGCGGGCGACGCGGTCACCTTGGCCCGGGCGCCGAAGTCCGGCGCGAGGCTGTTGTCGAGCGGCGCGGCCAGCGGCCGGCCGGCGCCCTTGCCGCCGTCGGGCGCGGCCCGCGCCGCACCCGTCCCGAGCACCGTCAGGACGACGGTCGCCGCGACGGCGGCGCCCGCAAGCGCTCTCCTCGTCACGAGCATGTCGGTTCCCTCCTGTGAAGGCGCGGCCCGATGCCGCGACCTACAGAAGAGAAATCGAAACCCGCCGAACAATACGTTCTGTCGGCGTTACGACAGACGAAGCCCATGATCAAGGCGTCCCTCAAGTCGGTAGAACTACGTGAGTGGCGCCGTGTTGATGGGGGGGGGGTGCGG
>JBBEWH010000029.1:0-6430 GCA_037414955.1 Actinomycetes bacterium KLBMP 9797 | reverse complement strand
GCCGCCAATGAACCCGGCGGCCTTCCGGCCGTTCTCACGACGTGACGGACGCCTTGATCATGGGTGGGGCTTGCGGTCGCGGTCCTTCGAGGGTTGGACGCGCTTCGGCTCGCCGGGCATTTTGGGGTGGTCCGGTGGGTAGGGCATGTCGCCCAGGCCGTCGCGCTCGTCGCGCGCCGACCACTCCAGCAGCGGGGTGAGGTCGAACGCCTCGTCGTCGAGCCCGGCGTGCGGGTCGCCGATCTTCGCGATCCGCTCCGGCACGGTCCGCAGGTCGAAGTCGTCCGGGTCGACGTCCGGCAGTTCCTCCCAGGTGACCGGCGTGGAGACGGTGGCCCGGCCGTTGGCGCGCAACGAGTAGGCGCACGCGATCGTGCGGTCCCGCGCCATCTGGTTGAAGTCGACGAACACCCGCTCCCCGCGCTCCTCCTTCCACCACGAGGTGGTCAGCAGGTCCGGGGCGCGCCGCTCCGCCTCCCGGGCCAGCGCGATCACCGCCCGGCGCACCTGGACGAAGTCCCACTCCGGGCGGATCCGCACGTAGACGTGCACGCCCCGGCCGCCGGACGTCTTCGGGTATCCGGTCATGCCCAGCTCCGCGAGCACCTCGCGCAGGACCGCGGCGGCCTTCGCCGCGTCGCTGAAATCGGTGCCCGGCTGCGGGTCGAGGTCGACCCGCAGCTCGTCGGGGTGGTCCGGGTGGTCGCCGCGCACCGGCCACGGGTGGAAGACCACCGCGCCCATCTGCGCCGCCCACGCCACGTGCGCCAGGTCGGCGGGGCACAGCTCGTCGGCCGTTCGCCCGCTGGGGAACGCGATCCGCGCCGTCCGCACCCACGGCGGCACGCCCCTGGTCGGGATGCGCTTCTGGTAGAACGCCTCGCCCTCGATCCCGTCGGGGAAGCGCTGCAGCGTGGTCGGCCGGTCGCGCAGCGCGCGCACGATGCCGTCGCCGACCGCCAGGTAATACTCGAACACGTCCCGCTTGGTGTAGCCCGGACCCGGGAAGTACACCTTGTCGGGGCTGCTCAGCCGTACCTGATGGCCGGCCACCTCGACCTCGACGGCGGTTGCCTTCGGGCTCATGGGGTGACCCTACCCGCGGACGCTCCAGTCGCGGTGCGTCTCCCATAGATGCCGCAGCATGAAGAGCCGCCGCTCGAAGAGCGGGTCGTGGGCCAGCCACACGCCGTCGTAGGGCGCCGGCAGCGGGACGGTCCCCGCCGGGTCCAGGCTGACCACGACCACCGTCCGCCGGCGGCGGCGCTCCGCCTGGATGCCCACCACCCGCTTCCACGACACCACGCCGCCCGCGCGGAGGCCGTGCTCGTCGGCCACGACGCGCGCGCGACGGGTGAGGAGCGCGCCGCCGGCGGCCGCGACCACCGTCGGGACCAGGACCACCACCAGCCGGTACGCCGCGGGCAGTGCCAGTGCCATCAGGAAGGTGACCGCCGCGATCACCCCGGCGGCGTACAGTCCGCGCCCGATCGCCTGCCGCCAGGTCGGGCGGAAGACGGCCAGTACCGACCGGCCTGGCTTCCGCATACCTGGTCCCCGCATGCCTGGTCAACGACGCTGGTCGCGGTGGGTAATCGGTAGCCTGGAAGCATGACGCTTCCGAGCACCGAGGAAGAGTGGCGGGTGCGGCTGTCCCCGGCGGAGTTCCGGGTGCTGCGCCAGGCCGGCACCGAGGCACCGTGGACCGGGGAGTACGTCGACACCAAGACCAAGGGCGTGTACCGCTGCCGGGCCTGCGGGGCGGAGCTGTTCACCAGCGACACGAAGTTCGACTCGCACTGCGGGTGGCCGTCGTTCTTCGCGCCGCTCGCCGAAGACCGGGTCCGCTACATCGACGACAGCTCGCACGGCATGGTGCGCACCGAGGTCCGCTGCGCCCGGTGCGACTCGCACCTGGGCCACGTCTTCGCGGGCGAGGGCTACCCGACCCCGACCGACCAGCGCTACTGCATCAACTCCATCAGCCTGACTCTCGACCCGGCCACCTGACCCGCGGCGTCCCCCCGCCGTCAGACCCGTTTATGAAGGTGGGCGGGGGGTCGCTACGATCGCCATGGGCTGACCGGGGAGGAGCCATGGCGCGCACACTTACTGTTTCGGCGGAACGGGCGGGGGCATACCCGACGATTCGCGACGCGCTGGAGATCGCCGCCGACGGCACCGTGATCTCCATCGAGCCAGGCGTCTACGCGGAGTCCATCCGGATCGCTGGCCGGCGACTCAGCCTGGTCGCCGCCCAGGAGCCGGGCTCGGTCACGATTGACGCCAGCGAGGCCCACGGGTCGGCGGTCGCCGCCAACGGGGGCGAGGTGACGCTGCGCGGCCTGGTGCTGAAGGCGGCCGACTACCCGGCGGTCAGCGCCGCCGGCGGCCAGCTCACCATCGAGAAGTGCGAGGCCAGCGCCCAGTACGCGGCGGCGGTCGGGGTCACCGACGGCGCCACCCTGACCGCGACCGACCTGAAGGTCGCCGGCGGGCAGTACGGGCTGGTCATCGAAGACTCCGGCGGCGTGGTCGACAAGTGCGAGATCCGCGACACCGCCGACGACGGCATCATCGTGCGGCTCGGCGCGAACCCGACGCTCCGCAACTCGACGGTGGCCGACTGCGGATACCGCGGGGTCTACGTCTACCAGGCCGGGCGCCCGACGATCGAGCGCTGCGACATCTCCGGCGCGGGCGACGCGGGCATCTCGGTCGCCCACCAGAGCTCACCCACCATCGTGGACTGCTGGGTCCACGACACGCGCGGCTCCGGCATCGTGTTCGGCCGCGGGTGCGGCGGCACGGTCACGGGCACCCGGGTGGACGGCACCGCCACGCCGGCGATCTTCGTCGAAGAGGGCGCCACGCCGACGATCAAAGAGGCCGACGAGGGCGCCCACAAGCCGAAGGTCGGGGTCAGCGCGATCGAGGGCGCGACCATCCAGGACACCGAGAAGGTCGACAAGCTCCTCGCCGAGCTCGACTCGATGATCGGTCTGGCCGGGGTGAAGAGCGAGGTGCGCGCGCTCATCGACGAGATCCAGGTCAACGAGTGGCGGCGCAGCGCCGGCCTCGCCGTCGGCGCCGCGAGCAACCACCTGGTCTTCACCGGCGCGCCCGGCACCGGTAAGACCACCGTCGCCCGCCTCTACGGCCAGCTCCTCAAGGGGCTGGGCGTGCTGCCGGTCGGCGAGTTCAAAGAGGTGTCGCGGCGCGACCTCGTCGGGCAGTACATCGGGCACACCGCGGAGAAGACCACCTCGGTCTTCGAGGAGGCGATGGGCGGCGTGCTGTTCATCGACGAGGCGTACACGCTGTCCCGGTCCGGCGGCGCGTCCGCCGACTTCGGCCAGGAGGCCATCGACACGCTGGTCAAGCTGATGGAGGACCACCGCGACAAGATCGCGGTGATCGTGGCCGGATACACCCACGACATGGCGAACTTCCTCGACGCCAACGCCGGTCTGGCGTCCCGCTTCGCCAAGACGCTGGAGTTCGAGAACTACTCGCCGGACGAGCTGGTGCTCATCTGCCAGCGGATCGCGCGCAACGACGACTACCTGCTGGAGCCCGGGCTCGACGACGCGCTGCGGGAGTGGTTCGGGCAGATCGAGCGGGACCAGAACTTCGGTAACGCCCGCGAGGCGCGCAAGCTCCTGGAAGGCATGCGCAAGGTGCAGTCCGGGCGGCTCCGCTCGCTCGGCCGGATGCCCAGCCGTGACGATCTGCGTACTTTGGTGCTGGACGACCTGTTGGCCGCGACCCGTTGATTCTTATGATTGCCGGGATGCAGGCAGGGGGTTACTTCACCGTATGAGCGTGTCGTCACAGCCGGTGCGTGCCGTCGCGCGCGTCAGCGCCGACCGGTCCGAGCACGCCGGCCCGGCCATCCTGCTGCCCCGGCGGCGCCCCGGTCACCTGGGCCCGCTGAACGTCACCCAGCTGCTGCTCGCGGAAGCGGTCGTCGTGGCCGTGCTCCTCGCGCTCACCCGCAACGTGGTGCTCGGCGCCGCCGCCGGTCTGGTGGGTGCGCTGGTGCTGCTGCTCACCCTCTCCCGGCGCCGCGGCCGCTGGTGGCTGGAACGCCAGCTCATGACCCGGCAGTACCGGCGCCGCCAGCGCACCGCGTCCCCGGTGGCCGGCGACGATCCGCGCCTCGCCGCGCTGCGACAGCTCGCACCCGGCCTGACCGTGGAGAACGTCGCCGTGGCGGACGGCGCGCAGGTCGGGGTGGCCCGCGACGACGCCGGGTGGTATGGGGTGGCGGCGGTCATCCCCACCCCGTCGACCCAGAACGACCCGGGCGGGATCCCGCTGGAGGCGCTCGCCGCCGCGCTGGCCGACGCCGACCAGCCGGGCGTCGCCCTGCAGGTGGTCACGCAGACCGTGCCCGCACCCGCCCTCGACGCGCATCCCTCGTCGGCGGCCGGCCAGTCGTACCGGCAACTGCTGGCACGGTTCGGCGCCGTGCCGGTACCCGCGGATCGGGAGACCTGGGTCGCCGTGCGGCTGGACGCGCGGTCGCTGGCCGAGTCGGTCGGCGACGGCGACGCCGACCTGGACGCCGCGCCGGCGGTCGTGGCGGCGCTGGTCCGCCGGATCACCAAGGCCCTGCGCCACGACGGCGTCGCCCACCGGCTGCTCGACGCGGACGCCTTGCTCACGGCGCTCGCGCGCACCTGCGACCTGGAGCCGGTCGGTCCCCACGGCGAGCCGGCGCAGCCGCGCGAGGACTGGTCCTCGTGGCACTCGGCGCGGCTCGCCCACCGCTCGTACTGGCTGCGTGGCTGGCCGCCGCTCGACCAGGCCGCGGCGCTGCTGAACTGGCTGTCCACCGCGCCCGCGGCGATGACGAACGTGGCCCTGGTGCTGGCCCCCGACGAGGACCACCGGATGGTCGACCTCCGGGCGCTGATCCGGGTGTCCGCGCCCGCCGCCGACCTCGGCCCGATCTGCCAGGCGCTCGTCAGCGGCGCGGGGCAAGCGCGGGCGGACCTGTTCCCACTCGACGGCGAGCAGGGGCCGGCCGTCTACGCGTCGGCTCCCACCGGAGGAGGCGCGCGATGACCCGAGTGTCGCCGGATCGCGTGTCGCTGGGATCCGTGTCGATGGCCCCCATGTCGGCGGCGCGCCGCGCCGGGCCCGGCCGCCACACCGGGTTCGGCGGCTCCGGCCGTAGGGAGGGGGCGCTGTGACCAGGCCGCGCGACGAGGAGACGCCCGCCAGCGCCCAGCAGCCGCCCCGCCCGGCCGTCGGCAAGGCGTCGCCCCCGGCGGCGGGCCAGGCCCAGGCCCCGCGGCTCCCGGCGCGGCCCCCGGTGCCCCCGCCGCCACCGCTGGCGCAGCTGCGCGGCGGCGCCACCGGCGCGGTGCTCAGCCGGGACGCGACGCTGTCCTCCCCCGCGGTGCAGGCGGCGCCACCAGCACCAGCGCCGGCACCGGTCGCCGCGCCGCCGCCCGCCCAGACCCTTCCCTCGTCGGGCGCGCCGACCGTCGCCCGCCCCGCCGCTGCCGGACAGGCCGCCGCGGCCGCCGCGACCGCCAGCCGGGCCGCACCGGCGGCGCTCAGCCAGGCCCGTGCCGTCCCGGAAGCCGGCCAGGAAGACCCGCAGGGCACCGTCTACAACAGCCGCCGGCCGCCGCACGGCGACGGCCACCGCAGCCTGTCCGGCAAGCTGGCCCGGCTGCGGGTCGGCTGGCACACCGCCTCCCCCGCGGCCCTGGAGCGGCTACGGATCGCGGTCCCCGGCACCGGGCTGATCCTCGGCGCCGATCGCCAGCAGGGACCGGTGTCGGTGCCGTTCTTCCGCACCGAGCCCACCCGGATCGCCCTCGTGGGTGGGGCGTGGGCGGGCCAGCTCGTCACGTTCCGGGCCCTCGCCCTGGGCGCGCGGGTGGCCGTGGTCACCTCCGATCCGGCGGCCTGGCACGGCTTCGGCGAGCGGGCCACCGGGCGCGGCGACCGGGTCGCCATCCTCTCCGCCGAGCAGCCGCTGGCCGTGGCCGCCACCGCGCAGCAGCCCGTGCTGGTCGTCTACGACCTCGGCCTGGCCGGCGGCGCGGTCACCCAGCCCCTGGGCCCGTGGCAGACGCAGCTGACGATCCTGCGGCAGCTCGGCCAGCCCGGCGTGCCGTCCCTTCAGGACTGTGACCTGGTGATCCTGCAACGGCTGGGCAGCGCCGAGGCGGCGCTGGCCGGCGGCGCGCTGCGGCTGCCCGCGCCGAGCACCCAGTTCCTCCAGGTGATGGCCGACGACATGGTCGCGCTCGTCGGCGACGGGGCGGAGCGCTACATCTGGTTCGCCCAAACCGACGTCGAACGCCAATACGCCGGCGCCCCCCGCCGCTGACCCTCTTCCCTGATCAAGGCGTGGGAAAACTAGGTAGAAAAACTTGAAAGACACCACGTTGAACTGCCCGGAACC
>JBBEWH010000028.1:0-54352 GCA_037414955.1 Actinomycetes bacterium KLBMP 9797 | reverse complement strand
GCCGCGGACCCTCTACCCTCATCACGGCGTCCTACCCGTCGTTATACCCACGTGAAGGACGCCTTGATCATGGGCATGACCCGCGACACGGTCGGCGGTTACCTGCCGCTCGGCAGAAACTGGCCGTACTCTCGGACCGCTTGGGCGGCGAGGGTCAAGGCTTGCGGTGTCGCGCGAAGCAGATGGTCATCCCGGAAGCTGAAGGCGAACAGTCCGTCCGCGACCAGTTGCGCGAGCGTGCCCGGCGTGAAGGTCTTGCGCAGGTCATCCAGGTAGACGTCGACCGGATCTTCGTGTGGCCCGTAGTAGGCGAGCATCACTGGGCCGTGGACACCCAGAGCTTTCACCATTTGCTTGATCTTTTCTGCGTTCCCGTTGGTTTCGAAGGCGTTGAAGCTCTGGAAGTCCGAGGCTCTCATCGCCTCGACGAAGTATTGGAACATCGACCTGCCCGCGCCGATATCCGGTTCGTCGTGGGATGCGGTCCAGCCATCCCAGTTCAAGGCGATTCTAAGGTTCGGAGCACTTTGCCGCATGATCTTCATGATCTCGAAGTAACGTTCCCGAAGCGCCATGTAGTAATTCGTCGTGGCTCGATCAGCCAGATAGCCGGAGTTCGCACAGGCGAGTTTCTGGAGGCCGTGGAACATGGACACATACAGGGCCGGCCCCGCCGCCTCGCCGGCGAAGGCGCGGGCAAGCCGGCCCATGTCGACCAGGAACTCGTCCGACAACGGATACGGCTGTCCGCAGGCCCGGCCGAACCGGGTGTCGATCGAAGTGCCGTCCTGCCAGGTGGCGACAACCAGATGCATCGCTCGCCCGGAGCGGTAGATCGCCGGAATGACGTCGGCTCGCCATCCCTCGTACTGGTCAAGCTGATTCGGGCCGTGATACCACGTGGTGATCAACCCGATGCCCGAGGTCATGAGCGGTGAACTTGTGGCCGCCACCGCGGTCGGTCCAAGTCCGAACACGATTTTCGGCCGCGCCGGCGCACCGTCCAGCGACGGTGTCGCCCCGGAATCCGACGCACGCGATGCGGCCCGCAGATGGCGCTGCGAATCCGCCGACGATCCACCAACCAGAAGCAGCATGCTGGCGACGAGAAGCGCTAAAAGGGCCGTACCCCTGGAGGACAAACGGCGCCGTCGGGGCGCCGCGGCAGGGTAGGACGGGACCGTCCGGCGCGGTGGCACCGGCGGCGGCTCCGACGGGGCCGCCGCGTCATGTGTCTCCGCGAGCAGAACCCGATAGATGCTCTGCAGTTGCGTACCCGGCTCGGCCCCGAACCTGTCCAGCAGGACGACGCGGGCCTCCTCGTAGCTCGCGAGCGCGTCGACCTGCCAGCCAGCCGCCCGTTGTGCCATGATCAGCCGCTCCCAGGCGGGTTCCCGCAGCGGGTCTTCGGAGAGCATGGTGCGCAACATGGTGATTGCCTCGGTAATCTCGCCGACGGCCAGCAGCCCATCGGCGAGGCAGTACCGCGCGGTCCATCGCATCTCCTCAAGGTGACGGACAGTCACCACGTCTGTCGTGTCCTCCTCGGGTTCGCCCCGCCACAACGCCAGTGCCCGGCGCTGCAGCCGGATGGCCTCGACGGGCTCGCCGCGGCCAAGCGCGTCAACGCCGGCACGGACGAGAGACTCGAAGATGTCGATGTCAAGCTCGCCGGAGTGGACGGTGAGCCGGTAGGCACCCCCCTGTCCGGCCAGCCGCTGGCCGTTTTCGATCGGCGGGAGCACTCTCCGCAACTGGTGGACGTAGGTTTTGATGCTCCCGCTAATCGAGCTCGGGTATTCCTTTCGGTCCCAGAGAGATTCCGCCAGCACGTCGATCTCGACCCAGCCGTTACGGCGCCGCAGAAGGGCGGCGAGCAGACGCCGTCGCTTGCCGGGAGGCGGCGTCAGAACTCGCCCGTCCAGATCGATGACACTCAAGGGGCCCAGTATCGCGAACATCGGCATTGGTTGGCGATCATGCTCTGACACGCCCACTCCCCAGACATCGACGTTGGCTGACGCCAGCCTAGGACAACCCCACCACCGGGCACAGTCGTGACTTTCAGTCGCGGTCGGCACTTATCAGCGACACGACCGTGATCAGCGTTGTGCGACCTACCGGCTCGGACAGCACACGCACAAGGGCGGGCCAGGCTACACACGCCGGTATAGCGCTCTGTGTAGCCAATGGGATCAGGATGCGTGCCTCCGACGCGTCCACGCCGTCGCGGACGCACGACCGGAAAGGACCCACGATGGCGACACTTCGCTTACCAGGACGGCGCACAGCCGCGCTGTCGACGATCGCCACCCTGGTGGTCGCGGCCGTATCCGTCGATCCGGTAGGGGCGGGGCCGCCGCTGGTACCGCCAGCCGCGCGGCCGGGTCCCGCGCTCACGTCCGATCGTGCGCCCGCTGCCGTCCCGGCCGGGAAGGCCCGTACCACCCCGGGCATCGGCGGGGCCAGCAGCGATCGACCGTGGACACCATCGGCGCGCGCCGGCACGGCGGCGGGGACCGGCGCGGCCATCCAGACCGAGCCCGATCTGCCAGCACCGGGCGCCGGCGTGCAAGACTTCTACGCGATGGAGCGGCGGCAGCTAGCGGACAGGCTCCAACTGCTGACCAACACCGCGAACGGAAACGTAGTGGTGCGCTACCAAAACCTGACCGTCAGCGCCATCGGCGTCTCCACCGACGTGTCGCACGTCTACAACAACCTCTCCACCCGAACCGGGGCGTTCGGACGGGGCTGGACGATGTCCACCGGCCGCGACGTCGGCCTGGAGATCGAGACCAGCCGGGTCCTGCTGTACGGCCCGACCGGCTTCCGTACGACGTTCACCCGCAACAGCGACGGCTCCTACAAGGCCGGTAGCGGCATCAACGCCCGGCTGACCAAGGAGTCAGACGGCACCTGGTCGTTGCGGTGGAACAAATCCGAAGACGTCTGGACGTTCCACTCCACCGGTGTGCTCCACACCATGCGGAACAAGAACAACATCGCCATCCGGCTCAACTACGACGCCGCCCACGACGACCGGCTCGCCGCCATCTACGACCCCAACGGCCGTGTCACCACCATGAGCGAGTACGACGCCAGCAACCGGGTCGTCCGGCTGACCGACTGGACCGGCAGCGTGCATGGACCGTTCCGCTACGACACCGGCGGCAACCTCACCTCGTTCGACGACCGGCTGGGCCACCCGATCTCGTTCGGCTACGACGGGAACGGCAACCTCACGTCCATTGTCGACCCGCGCGGTAACACCTGGACGATGACCTACGACGCCCAGCGGAGGGTCACCTCAATCGCCGAACCGAACGGCACTACGCCGGCGATAACCCGGTACGCGTACCCGGAGGCGCGGCGCACGACAGTGACCGACCCCCGGGGAAACGCCGCGACGTACCACTTCGACGACGCGGGCCGGCAGACCAAGGCGATCGACCAGCTCGGCCACGAGCAGTCCAAGACCTGGACGGTGAACAGCGACGTCGCGGCCACGACCAGCCCGCTCGGCGCCAGCGTCACGTACGCCTTCGACGCGCTGAACAACGCGACCGGCGCCGCGCTGCCGACCGGTGCGCGCAGTGTCGTCGGCTACACCGACGCGGTGCACCCGTACTTCCCGACCTCCGTGCGGGACCCGCAGGGCAACGAGCTGCGCCAGGTCTACGACGCGACCGGAAACCTCGTCTCCATCAGGTCGGTGGATCTGGCCCGGGACCTGTTCCGGTACGAACACAACCACAAGGGTCAGGTCACGAAGGTCACCGACGGCGCGGGCCGGGTCACGACGTACCTGTACGACGGCGGCAGCCGGCGCACCGTCGAGCGCCCGCCGGGTGGCCGGCAGGAGCGGGTGATCTCCTACGACGACCGTGACCGCGTGGTCGAGACGTTCGACGGCAACCGGAACAAAGTCAGCTACCGGTACGACGTGATGGACCGCCTGGTGGAGATCGGCCAGACCGTGGCCGGCGTCTACACACCCCTGCAGTACAACAACTTCGACGCCAGCGGAAACCTGGTCGGGCGGTACTTCGGCGACTCCGGCGTGCAGCTGCGGTACAACCCGCGCAACCAGGTCGTGGAGGCGCGCAACATCCGGGGCGCGGTCCGGTACGACACCCACTACACCTACGACGCCAACCTCAACCTGACCGACATCGAGGACCCCGGCGGCCGGATCAAGTACACCTACGACAAGGCCAACCGGTTGACGTTCCAGTCCGGGCCGCGCGAGGGGTTGTGGGCCATCTTCGAGTACGACAACGACGACCGCCGCATCCGCACCCGCTTCCCCGGTGAGTTCCGCGTCCGTACCACGTACGACGCCGCCGGCCGGCCGACCGCGTTGATCGCCGAGCGGCCCGACGGCACCAGGCTGCTGGATCGCGGGTACCGGTGGGACGGCGCGGCCGGCGACACCATGCTCCTACAGTCGGAGACCCGCGAGGGGCAGACGATCAGCTACCGGTACGACGACCAGAACCAGCTGCTGACCCAGGGGCCGCTGAGCTACACATTGGACAGCGCGTCGAATCTCACCTCGGCCGAGGGCCGCCACTTCACCATCAACGCGGCCGGACAGGTCGACGTTTCGCAGGGCGTCACCTACACCCATGACGGCGCCGGCAACCTGACCCACGGCTCCGGCGGTGAGCTGACCGGCGGCTACAGCAGCACCAACCAGCTCACGTCGCTGGCCAGCCGGAACGCGCCGACGATCGGCTTCACGTACGACACGGTGGACCAGTCGCAGCGGGCCGTGATCCGCACTGGCACGACCGAACAGCTGCTGAACAACACCGCGATCGGTGTCACCGGGGTGACCACGAACGGGCAACGGTCGATGTTCGCGCGCGACAGCGCGGGCACCCTGGTCGGCCAGGTCACCGGCGCTGGCGAGATCCTGTACGCGGTCACCGACTACCAGGGCTCGACGCTGATGCTGGTTGACACGAATCACCAGGAAGCGGCCCGCTACACGTACACGCCGTACGGCACGACGACCGCCACCGGGCGGGCCGCAGATGGCAACCCGTTCCGCTGGATCGGCGCGTTCCAGCTCAAGGACGCCCACGGCACGTACGCGGTCGGGCACCGGCAGCACGATCCGCTGCTGGCCCGCTTCACCCAGCCCGACCCGTCCCAGCAGGAGCCCAACCCGTACACCTACGCCCTGGCCAACCCGATCACCTTCGTCGACCCCACAGGTCTGGCGACCTGGGTGGAGATCGCGGGAATCGGGGTAATCACGTTAGCCGCCGCCGCGATCGGCGCTGTCATCGGTTTCGGTCTTGGCGGCCCCATCGGCGCCGCCATCGGGGCAACAGCCGCAGGTGGCTGTGTGAGCAGCGGCCTTTGGGCCCACGTCGATGGCGGTTCGCTCGGCCAAGGCTGCCTCTACGGAGCGGGGCTCGGCCTCGTAACGACTGCGGGAGGGGCGATCAGCAGCATTCTGGGATAGTGCGCACCCTTCGGGCGTGTTCCGAAACGGAGCACGCCCGAAGGGCCTTACCGCAGTCGGCGGACCGTTGGTGCCGGGCCAGGTCATGTCGTGGCGGAGTGGTCGGGTGGGTCAGGTGTCCGCGAGGATGCGGCTACGCAGCTGGCGGACGGTTGCGCTCGGGGCGGCGCCGAGCTCGCGGTGCAGCAGCTCGTGCAGCCGGTCGTACGCGGACAGCGCCTCCGTCCGCCGCCCGGTGCGGTGCAGCGTCACCATCAGCTGCTCCCAGAGCCGTTCCCGCAGCGGGTGCCGGGCGGTCGCGGCCACCAGTTCGACCGCCAGCCCGGCGTACTGCCCCAGGACGATGCGGCCCTGGACAAGGTCCTCCAGCGCCGACAGCCGGCCCTCTTCCAAGCGGGCGACCGTCGGCGTGAGCCAGTCGTGCCGCTCGACCCCTTCCAGTACCGGCCCACGCCACAGCGCCAGCGCTTGGGTGAGCTGCTCGACCGCGACCGCCGGCCGGCGCTGGGCCAGCGCCGCCCGCCCTTCGCCGGCCAAGCGCTCGAACACCGTCGCGTCACACTCGTCGGGCAACAGGCGCAGCCGGTAGCCGTACCGCACGAACTCCGGCCGCGCGGTGGACGACGGTGCCGCTCTCGCCATGATCTGCCGCAGCCCCGACACGTAGGTGTGTAGGTTGGCCCGCGCCGAGGCCGGCGGCCGGGCACCCCAAAGGCTGTCCATGATCTGGTCGGAGCTCACCACCGCGCCGACCCGCGCCAGCAACAGCGCGAGCAGTTCGCGCTGCTTGCGGCGGGTCGGCACGGTATACCATCCCGGGTCCTCACCGATCTCCAGCGGTCCCAACATCCGGATCACCGGCATGGAGGTCCTCCCGCCTTCGGGGCCGGTCGCAACACGAGTCAGAAATGGAGATCTGTGCGTCACGGAGTAGATGTTCCCGACCGCGGTCATCCCGGCGTCACGCCGTGGTGAAGCCCGTGATCAGGGCGTCCTTCAAGTAGTTGAGAACTACTTGAAGGACGCCCTGATCACGGGGGTTAGTGAGCGGGGGGTGTCCAGGCGAGTTGGACGAGGCGGGCGCCCTCGCGGCGGGTGAACAGCCAGGCCCGGCCGGGCGGCAGGATCTGCGGCCGCATGTTGCCGAACAGCGCGCCCTCCTCCCGCGGTCCGGACATCATCAGGCCCGGCGAGGCCAGCTCGCGGATCCGCCCGATCACCGGGTCGAACATCGCCCGGCCGGCGCCGCCGATCCGGCGGGTGAGCACCAGGTGCAGGCCGATGTCGCGGGCCTGCGGCAGGTATTCCAGGAGCGGCGTGAGCGGGTTGCTCATCGAGCCGGCGACGAGGTCGTAGTCGTCGATCAGCAGGTACAGGTCGGGGCCCTTCCACCAGCTCCGGTTGCGCAGCTGCTCAGGCGTCACGTTCGGCCCGGGCAGCCGCTCCTTCATCACCGTGGTGACCTGCTTGATGAGGTCGGCGGTGGACTGCTGGGCGGTGCCCATGCCGATGAGGTGCGACGACTCGACGCTGCCGAGCAGGCTGCGCCGGAAGTCGACGGTGATGATCCGGGCCTGGCTCGGGTCGTAGCTGTGCACGATCATCTTCGCGAGGCTGCGCAGGAACGAACTCTTGCCGCTCTCGATGTCGCCGAACAGCAGCGCGTGCGGCTCGGCGTCGAAGTCCAGGTGGACCGGCTGGAGGTCGGTCTCGGCGATGCCGATCGGCAGCCGGCCCCGGCGCGGCGCGGGCAGCGCCTCGAACGGCAGCTCGGCGGGCAGCAGCCGCACGGCCGGGGCCGGCTGCTGCGTCCAGTACGTCTGGGCGAGCTTGACGAACTCGGCCACCGCGTCGGACAGGTCGTCGACCCGCTGCTCACCGTCGATGCGGGGCAGGCCGGCGAGGAAGTGGAACCCGTCCGGCGTGAGGCCGCGGCCGGGCGTCTGCTCGGGCACGTTGACCGCGGCCCGCCGGTTGATGACCGAGTCGCTCGGCTCACCCAGCCGCAGTTCGATCTTGGTGCCGAACATGTCGCGGACCGCCGCGCGGACGTCCATCCACCGGTTGGTGCCGGCCAGGACGTGGATGCCGTAGCCGAGACCGCGGCTGGCCAGCTCGTTGATCAACGGCTCGAGGTCTTCGAACTCGGCGCGCAGCGTGGACCAGCCGTCCACCACGAGGAAGACGTCGCCCCACGGGTCGTCGGCGAACCGGCCCTGCGCCTTGGCCCGCCGGTACGCGGCGACCCCCTCGACGCCGTGGTTGGCGAACGTGGCCTCCCGGGCCTGCATCAACCCGTACATCTCGGCGATCGTGCGGCGGACCTTGTCGACCTCGCGCCGGGTCGCCACGCCGCCGATGTGCGGCAGGCCGCCCATCGCGACCAGGCCGCCGCCGCCGAAGTCGAGGCAGTAGAACTGCACCTCGCGCGGCGTGTGCCGCAGCGCCAGGCTGCCGATGAGGGTGCGCAGGAAGTTGGTCTTGCCGCTCTGCGGCCCACCGACCACGACCAGGTTGCCGGCGGCGCCGGACAGGTCCAGCCACATCGGCTCGCGCAGCTGCTCGAACGGCTTGTCGATGACGCCGACCAGCCCGTGCAGGGCCCGCTCGCGCTTGATGCCCTGGGTGGTCAGGCCGCGCTCGGTCGACTGCACGATCGGCGCCAGCATCTGGCCCAGCGTCGGCGGCTCGGCGAGCGGCGGCAGCCACACCTGGTGCGCCGGCGGCCCCTGCCCCTCCATCCGCTGCACCAGCACGTCGAGCAGGGTGTCGCCGACCGCCGTCTCCTCGGGCTCGGCCTCCTGCTGCTCGGCCGGCCGGTCGTCGCGCGGCGGGGCCACGTAGTACGTCGTGAAGTCGCGCACCGGGTCGACCGGGCGGCCGCCCACGGTCGGCTGGAAGCCGTCCTGCCGGACCACGCCGGACACGTACGCCGCGCGGAAGCGGATCAGTCCCTCGGTGCCGGTGCGCAGGTAACCATGGCCGGGCGCGCGGGGCAGCTCGTACGCGTCGGGCACGCCCAGCACCGCCCGGCTGTCCATCGAGGAGAACGTCCGCAGACCCACCCGGTACGACAGGTGGGTCTCCAGGCCGCGCAGCCGGCCCTCCTCCAGGCGCTGCGAGGCGAGCAGCAGGTGGATGCCCAGCGACCGGCCCAACCGTCCGATCTGGACGAACATGTCGATGAAGTCGGGCCGCGCGGCGAGCAGCTCGCTGAACTCGTCGACGATCACCAGCAGGCTCGGCAGCGGCGCCAGCGGCACACCGGAGGCGCGCGCCCGCTCGTAGTCGCGCTGCGAGGCGTAGTTGCCGGCCCGGCGCAGCAGCTCCTGCCGGCGGACCAGCTCGCCCTGGATCGCGCCCAGCATGCGGTCGACCAGCGACAGCTCTTCGGACAGGTTCGTGATGACGGCGCTGGTGTGCGGCAGCCGGTCGAGGGCGGTGAACGTCGCGCCACCCTTGAAGTCGACCAGCACGAAGTTGAGGATCTCCGAGTCGTGCGTGACCGCGAGCGCCAGCACCAGCGTGCGCAGCAGCTCGCTCTTACCGGAACCGGTCGCGCCGACCAGCAGGCCGTGCGGGCCCATGCCGTCCTGCGCGGACTCCTTCAGGTCGAGCTCGATCGGGCGGCCGTCGGGGCCTACCCCGATCGGCACCCGCAGCCGGTCGCGGTTGGGCCGGCTCGCCCACATGCCGGCCAGGTCGAAGTCGTGCGGCGAGCCGAGCTGCAGCAGATCGGCCAGGCCGGTGTCGACGGTCACTGTGGACGACTGGTCCGCGTACGACGCGGCCGACAGCCGCAGCGGCGACAGCTCGCGCGCCAGCACCTCGGCCTCCGGCGGGGTCAGCGCGTCGGCGGTGCCGACCTGCGTCGAACCGTCCATCGTGGTGCCGGAGATGGTGCCGTCGTCGGCGATGTCGAGCACCACCGACGTGTCGTCGAGCAGCCGCGGCGGCTGGTTGGACAGGTCGAGGATGGTCACCCCGGCCACGCCGCCCTCGGTCATCAGGTGGTCGGAACCGGCCGTGGAGCCGCCGTCGATCACCACGACGACGTGCGGCCCGGGGGTCGTGTGGGCGGCGGACGGGTCGAATCGTGGCCGGTTGGCCAGCACGTCGTCGAGCATCGCCTCCAGCGCGGTCACCGACGGCGCGAAGAGCCGGATCGGGCCGACCGCGTCGACCTTCGCCGGGTGCTGCGCGTGCGGCAGCCACTTGGCCCACTCCCAGTGCGCCCGCTGGGTGTCCGGCAGGCACAGGCCGACCAGCAGGTCGTCGGGCGCGTGGAACGTCGCCACCTGGGCGAGCAGGGCACGGACCATGTCGCGCACCGGCCCTTCCGGGCCGCGCAGGTAGACGTGCGAGAAGTCACGCAGCGCGATCGCCACCGGCAGGTCCGGCACCACCGAGTACGTCGCCACGAACTTGCGCAGCGCCATGGCGCACAACGGCTCCAGCTCGTCGACCGGGCGGGTCTGCGGCGGTACCAGCGGGGTGGCCACCTCCTGCGCGCCCAGGCCGACCCGGACGACCGAGAAGTCGGCGTCGTTGCGGCGGCGCTCCCAGAGCCGGCCCCCGCTCACCGTGGACCAGAGGGCGCCTGGGTCCGGATGCCGGTAGTAGATGGCCTCGCGCTGCTGGCGGATGGTGGCCCGCAGCTGGGCCCGGAGCTGGGTCAGGCGGCGCATGTACTGCCGGCGGGCTTCGATCATCTCCTTCTTGCCGGGCCCGCTCTGGTTCATGAACATCATCCCCATCATCCCGAGGATGGAGATGCCGAACATGCCACCGGCCACATACGTCAGGGGGCCACCGCCGCCACGCTGGCCGGCCATCATGAGACCCATGGCGGCGCCACCGGCGGCCATCGGCAGCATCATGAGCATCCGGCCCCACGCCTTGCCGGCGGGTGGCGGGGTCTCCGGTGGCGGGTCGAGCACGACCTCGCCGCTCGGCAGCGGCGGCGCGATGCGACGCGGTGGACGCTTCACGATCACCGATGTCACCGCTCGACCCTCCCCTAGGTTGGTCCTCATCCTATAGACACCACAGAGACCGCCCACCAGTACCGATGGCTCCGGGTGAGCGCTGAGGGGCATGCTAGGTTGAGCCCGCGAATCGCATGGTGTCGGGGAGGGTGACCAACATGACTGCCCCGGGCGGTCTCAGTCTGGCCAGGGTGACGGTGGCGGCGCCCAAGCGCCGCATGGATGTGGCGTTACCCGACAATCTCGTCGTGGCCGAGCTGCTGCCGCACCTGCTGCGGCACGCCGGCGACGATCTCGGTGAAACCGGTGACCGGCAGGGCGGCTGGGTGCTGCGCCGCGCGACCGGCGCCATCCTGGAACCCACCCGCAACCTTTCGGTACAAGGGGTGCGCGACGGCGAGCTGCTGCACCTGGCGCCCCGCCGCGACGACTGGCCGGAGCTGGCCTACGACGACGTGGTGGAGGTCATCGCCAGCGGCGCCCGGCGCGCCGGGCGGTCCTGGGGCGCGGCGGCCACCCGGCGGGGCGGCCTGGCGGTCGCCAGCGTCGTGCTCCTCCTCGGCCTGGTCGTGCTCGTGCTCTCCGGTCCACCCTGGCCACTGCCCGCGGGAGTCGGGCTCGCCCTGGCCGCCGCGCTGGCGGTACTCGGGATCGTGCTGTCCCGCGCGTTCTCGGACGCCGCCGCGGGCGCCGTCGTGGCGGCGGCCGGTCTGCCGTACGCGTTCGCCGGTGGCGCGCTCCTCGCGGCGCCCGGCGACACCGGGCTGTTCCGCCTCGGCGCCTCCAGCCTGCTGCTCGGCTCGGCCGCCCTGCTGGTGTTCAGCATCATCGGATACACCGGCGTCGCGGCGATCCAGCGCTTCTTCATGGCCGGCCTCGTCATCAGCCTCAGCGGGCTGCTCGCCGCGCTGCTCTGCATGGCCGGCATGGGACCGGCGGGCGCCGCGGCCGTGACCCTGACCACGGTGATCGGGCTGCTGCCCGGCTATCCGCTGATCGCGAGCTGGATGGGGCGCCTGCCGGTGCCCGAGCTGCCGGACCGGCCGGAAGACATCCTCGAGGACCGGCCGGTGCCCAAGCGGTCCGACGTCTTCGCCGCCGTCGCCCGCGCCACCGAGCTGCTCTCCGGCATGCTGCTCGCCGCCGGGCTGGTGGCGGCCGTGGCGATCGTCTTCCTGGTGACCGTCGACAACTCGTTCTCCGCCGACCTGCTCTCGTTCGCCGCCGCCGGTGCGCTGCTGCTGCGGGCCCGGCTCTTCGCCCTGCCCCAGCAGCGGGTGCCGTTGCTGGTCAGCGGCATCGCCGGCCTCGCCGTGCTGATGCTGGGCTACGCGCTGGACATCGAGGGGAGCGGCGGGCGGCTGCTGATGCTGATCGTGTTCGTCGTCGTGGCCGCCGCGGTGCTCGGCGCGGGAGTCATCTACAGCCGGCGCACCCCCTCGCCGTACCTGGGCCGCGCCGCCGACATCCTCGACGTGCTCGCCATCATGGCGCTCATCCCGCTGGCCTGCGCGGTCACCGGCCTGTTCGGCGCGATCCAGGGAATGTTCGCAAGGCTCGGCGGGTGACGGCGACGTGGCGACCCGGCGTGATCAGCTCCACTCGTACCAGTTCCTGACCCAGCGGGTCATCTCCGCGTTCGTCATGCGGGAGACCGACCCGCAGCAGTCCCCGCTGCGCCGGGGCATCGGCGCGATCTTCGGCGGTCTGATGATCGCCGTCCTGGTGGCCGCCGGCTTCGGCATCTACGGCATCATCACCAAGGTCGGCACGGACCGGTGGAAGACCCAAGGCTCCGTGGTCATCGAGAAGGAGACCGGCGCCACCTACGTCTACCTCGACGGTGTCCTGGTCCCGACGCTCAACTACGCGTCGGCGCGGCTGATCGCCGGGGGCACCGGCGGCCAGTTCCGGGAGTCCACCAAGTCGCTCTCCGACGCGCCGCGCGGCGTGCCGGTCGGCATCCCGAACGCGCCGACCTCGCTGCCCGACATCAAGAACCGGGTCGGCATGCCGTGGACGGTGTGCGCCACCCCCGAGACCACCACCTCCGGCCAGCGCGTCAGCCGGGTCACGCTGGCCGTGGCCACCAGCCCCAGCGGTGGCCGCACGCTCGGTGATCAGGGTCTGCTGGTCCGGGACGCGTCGGAAGGCACCGTGCACCTGATCTGGCACGGCCGGCGCCACGCCATCCAGGACCCGGGAAACCTCGTACCGGCGCTGTTCGGCTCCGTGTCGGCGATGCGGGTCGGCACCGCGTGGTTGAACGCGCTGCCCGCCGGCGGCGCGATCTCCCGGATCGCGGTCACCGGCCGGGGCCAGGCGTCGGGCGCCGTGCCGGGCCGCAAGAACGGCGACGTCCTCGTCGCCCAGACCGGATCGGGTCCGCAGTACTTCCTGGTCCAGGCCAACGGCCTGCTCGGCATCACGCCGCTCCAGCAGGCGATCCTGGCGGCCGAGTGGCCCGACGAGCCGGAGACCATCTCGATCGCCGAGGCCAACCCGCTGACCACCGGCCGGCAGGCCACCGGCGACCCGTACCCGCCGGAGAGAACCCCGACGCTGCTCTCCACCGGCGACGACGACCAGGTGTGCGCCGTCACGCCCGACGCCGTGGCGACGCCCACCATCTCGGTGGGTGCCAGCGTGGCCGGGCTGGACACCGCGACGCCCACCACTGGCGCCTCGGAGGACCGGCTGCCGCTCGCCGACCGGATCCTGGTACCGCCGGGGAAGGTCGCTATCGTGCGAGCGGTGAGCGGGCCGGACGCGGAGACCGGCGTCTTCTATGTGGTCACCGACATCGGCGTCAAGTTCGCCGTGCCGAGCGCCGAGGTCCTCGCGGCGTTGGGCTACCCGCCGGGCGAGGCGGTCAACGTGCCGGCGACGCTGGTCGCCCAGTTGCCCAGCGGCCCGGCGCTGGACCCGGCGGCAGCGACCCGCCCCGCGGCGGCGGCGGCGCCCAACTGACTTGCTGCAAGGAAGGGCCCCTTGTTAACACCGCGCGGTGTTAACAAGGGGCCCTTCCTTGCGCGAGGCGATTGCAAGGGACCCTTCCTCACTATCAGGGGTGTTAGTAAGGGGCCCTTCCTTGCGTCCGCTGGTCGAAGAGGAGCGCTGGCGGAGCGGGCTCGTCGTCCTCGGGGCGGTCCACGGGGCTCGCCGCCACCGCCGGTCGCCAGAAGCGGCGCCGCCCCCGGGGCAGCGCGACCGCCACGGCCAGCACGATCAGCACCACCAGCACCGCCGCGCCGGCGCCGATCAGCGCCAGGTTACGGCTGCGCAGCCAGGTGGGCGACTCCTCGATGGACGGGCGCTCCGCGGCCGGCAACGGCGCCGGGCTCACCGCCGTGATCTGGTCGGTCACCGCCGCGTACGGGTTGATGACGCCCTGCCCGTACTCGTTCGGGTTGGTCCCGCCGATCGCGGTGGCCTGCAGCACGTAGCGGACCGCGGCCGGGTCGAGGTTGGGCCGGCGTACGCGAGTCAGCGCCGCGGCGGCCCCGACGAAACCGGCGGCCACGCCGGTGCCGCCCCGCACGGTCGTCATGCCGCTGGCGCGCTGGAGCGTGACCACGTCAGCACCGGGGGCCACCACATCGACGTACCCACCGATTTGCGAGTTCGGCCAGCGGACGCCCTGCTGCCCGATCGCGCCGACGCCGACCACGCCGTCGTAGGCCGCCGGGTACGGCGTCGGGCCGCCGTCGTCGCGGTTGCCCTCGTCACCCACGGCCGCGACGATCACCGCGCCTTTCTGGACGGCGCCGGCGACCGCGGCCTCGAGCGCGGGGCTGTCGGTGTACGTGACGACCGAGCACACGATCACCCGGGCCCCCCGGTCCACCGCCGCCGTGATGCCGCGGGCCAGGATCTGGGGCTGGGCGATGCGGTCGGTGGCCCCCTCGTCGGGGAGCACCTTGACGGGCAGGATCCGGGCGTTCGGCGCCATCCCGACGAACCCGATCCCCCTGGTCTGCTGGGCGGCGATCACGCCCGCCACCTGGGTGCCGGTGCCGAGACAGTCGGTGTTGCCGGTCCCGCTGTTGCGAACCGCGTCGAACCCGGCGAGCACCCGGTCACCCAGCTGGGGGTGGCGGGCGTCGACCCCGGTGTCGAGCACCGCGACGACGAGCTGGTTGCCCCGGGCGAACGGCCAGATCCGCTCCGGCGCCAACATCCGCTGGTGCCAGGGGACCTCCGCGATCTCCTGGCCGGGATCGGCACACCGCGGCGCCGCCACCGCCGGCGCCGGTCCGTGCCACGCGGCCGCGGCGGCGCAGACCGCTGCCAGGCCGGCGGCCGCCGCCCGTACCCGCATCTCTCGTCCCCTCCCCATCACACCCCGTCTCATGAGCAAGACGCGGTCTGGCCCACGTCGGACAGGATACGGCGGGCGTACGCGCCGGTGACGCGGCACGTTAGGGTGGCGCTAGCTACGGGGAGGTGGGCGTGCTCGGCGAGTGGGAGGCCAAGCTGATCGCGGCACCGTGGGTCTACCAGGACAAGCCGGTAGGCGTCACGCGCGCCTTCGGCATGCACGAGTTCGACCTGGGGTTCGTGTTCTGGCGCGAGCTGCCCGCGGGTGACCCCGCCGCGCTCGGCGCCGGGCAGATCGTGGTCGACAAGGCGAGCGGCGAGCTGACGTACTGGCCGTCCGTGCCGCCGGCGACCGTCGCCGAGCGATACCGGCAGTTCCGCGCGGAGACGCCGGTGGCGCCGCTCACCTGGGACCCGGTGGTCCAGGCCGAGCGCGACCGGCTCCGCGCCGCGTTTCCGGAGAACGTCACCCATCTCCAGCTGGCCGATGGGCGCCTGCGCCGGGCCCGGTCGATGAAGGGCCGGGGCACGCCACACCTGCATCCGCTGGTCGGCACGTTTCTGGCGGAGCTGCCGGTCGCCTACCGGGAGCGCGGCAACGACCGCTGCTCCGAGGTGGCCGCGCTCTCCGACACCCTGCACGCCGAAGACGCCCGCCGGGCAGCGGCCGGCGCGCCGCCGATCTCCCTCGACGAGGCGCGCACCGGCCTGCTGCGCGGCGCCGAGGTGGTGACCTACCGGGTCCGCGAGCCCGGCGACCCGACCAGCGGCGAGACCACGCCGCCGTGCGTGTCCTGCCTGGCCCTCCTGCGCCACCTCGGGTTCGCCCTGTTGCCGCCCGGAGCCGGCGATGAGTCCGCCCTGTTGCCGCCCGGGGCCGGCGATGAGTGAGCGCTTCACCCCGGCGGTCGAGGCGGCCCTGCGCGCCGCCGGCTGGCACCCCGGCCGCCGGCTCTCCCCCGACCGTCTGGCGGAGTACCGCCGGGCGGTCGCCCGGCCGGGCCTGCTGGGCGGTCGCTTGTGGACCGCCATCGGCCTGCCGGATCGGGTGCTCGAGGAGTTCGGCGGCCTGGTGCTCGAGGGCGGCGCCGGCGTAGACCTCAATCCGCGGCCGTTCGCGCTCGACCCGACGATGGCCGCGCACAGCGTCGACACGCTCATCGACGCCGGCCGCGCGCTGGGCACGCCGCTGATCCCGCTGGGTGTGGAGGGTCTGGACGAGGCGGTGCTCGCGCTGACCGACCAGGGCGAGGTGCTCGCCATCGACCCCATCGGGGAATGGTCGCTCGGCGCCACCATCGAGGAAGCGCTGGACACGCTCGTCACCGGCCGGCATCCGCGCCCCGCCACGCCCGCCGGCGACCGCCGACCGGCCTGGCTGGCGCCGTCCACAGCGGAGCTGGCGGAGGCCGGCCTGGTCCCGCGGTGGTCGCTGAAACGCCCGGTCGGCGCGGCGTTCTACCTGCCGCGCTCACCCGCCAACCTGTACGACGTCTGGCTGCCCGACACGCTGACCCGGATGGGGATCGTGCCCACTGAGATGTGGAGCGTCCCGGGTCACTTCGAGGCCGGGTGGGGCGATGTGCGGTGCGAAATCCAGGTGTTCGACCTGGAGTTCCTCACCGTCGTGCTGGTCGCGTTCGAGCAGCCGGACGCCCTCGACCAGCTGGCAAGCGCCGACGACAGCGACCCGCCGGTGGCGCAGGCGTTCCGCGCCGCCTGCACCGGCCTCACCCCCGATCTGGAGGTCGCGTTCCTGCACATCAGCCGGGCTCCGGACCTGGTGCGGGCGGCGGTCGAGCAGGAGTACCACGTCGTGACCATCGACGGCGAGCCGCTGCTCGACCAGGGCTTCGCCGCGCTCTACCTCAACGATCAAACCGACTACGGCGTCGACCCGGCGCTGGCCGCCGAGCCCCGTGCGGAAATGCCGATCGCCGGCGGCCGGATCCTCCTCGGCGGCACCGGAGAGCAGCGGTGGTCCTGAGGGCGTGGGCGGACGCCGGTCGCCAGCTGCGCAAGGTGTTCCCCCGCGCCGCGCGGGACGACTTCGACGCGCTCGTGCTGGACCTGCTCCGGCCGGCGCAGCCGCGCCCACCGCTGCCGCCGGTGCCGCCGCCCGACCCGGCCTGGGAGGGCGAGCTGATGCGGGCCCGCCTCCGGATCGGCGTGACCACCGCGACCGCGCTGGCGAAGGAGTGCGCCGACCCGGAGCTGCTCGCCGCCGCGGTGGCGCTGCCCTGGTACGACGGCACCAGCGCGCGCACGGCGCTCCTCGCCGAACGGCGGCCGCTGGACTGGGCGACGGCGATGCTGCTCGCGATGATCCCGGTCGAGGCGCGCACCCACCGCCGCGCCGGCGACCCGCCGCCGGCGCCGCTCGCCGACCCGCCGCCGGCCTCGGCGATGCCGCCTCATCTGCGGCAGCTCGCCGCGCTCCCGCCGTTGCTGCGCGGTGCCGTGCTGCACGCGCGGGCCGCCGGCGCCGACATCCACGCCGAGCGGCAGAGGTTCCCGCCGCCGCTGCCACTGCTGCTCCCCCGCCCCCTGGACGGCGCCGAGATCGCCCTGCTGGCGCCCGGCGTACCCGATGGTCTGCTGCCCCCACCACGACCGGAGCCAGCGCCCGCGCCGTCGCGGGAGGCCGCGCCGTCGTCGCAACCCGCCCCGTCGTGGGACGCGGCCGCCCCGTCGTCGGAGGGCGCCCGGTCGTGGGACGCGGGCGCCGCGCCGTCATGGGGCGCCGCCCCGTCGTGGGACGCCGCGCCGTCGCAGGGCGCCGCGCCGTCGCGGGGCGCCGCGCCGTCGTGGGACGCCGCGCCGTCGTGGGACGCCGCGGTCGCGCCGGTCGGTAGCCCGGCGGAGGCGATCGCGCTGGTGCGGGCCCGGCCGGCGCGGTTCGGGGCCTACACCATGTGGGTGGCCGGCCGCCCGGAGACCGGCTACGTCGTCACCGGCACCGAGCTGGTCTACCAGGTCCGCTGGGACGCGCCGCCGGAGGCGATCACGCCGATGGGCCCGCCGGTGCCGGAGCCGGGCGGGATGGCCGGTCCACCGCCCCGCGAGCCGGGCTGGATCGTCGACCGGGTCACCCGCGACGTCTACCCCACGGATCTCGCCGGCCTCCCGCTCAGCGCGCACATCGCGCACCGCCGGGCGTACCCGTTGCCGCCCGGCTGGTGCCCCGAGGGCCGGCCACCGGTACCCGACGGGCTGGCCCTCACCGCCCCGCCCACGGTGCGCGCGATGGCCGGGCCGATCCTGCGGGCGGCGACCGAGCGGTACGCGGCGCGACTGTCCACGGAGACCTGGCCCGACTTCCTGGTCGCCTGGCGGGTGGGCATCGAGACCGTGCGAGCGCTCGGGATCGACGACCCGCAGTCGGTGTGCGCGGCGCTGCTCGCCGCCCAGGGCGCCGGGCCGGCCGACACGCTCGTCGACGACGCGTCCCCGCTGTGGGCCACGCCGGCCGGCGCCTGGGCCCGGTTGGCGCGCCCCGCACCGGACGAGACCGACGGGCCGGGTGCGGCCCGCCGGGTCAGCCGGCTCGCGGACGTGACGGCGCCGGTCTGGGCGCTCGTGGTCGCCAACGCCCATGCCCGGGCCACGGTGGAGGGCGAACTCTTCGGCGTCGTCCCGGCGGCCCGCCGCGCCGAACTAGCCGCCCTCTCCCAGATCTGACCAGCCGGCAACGCCACTATCGCCTCCCCGCACTCGCAGGTGAACCGATGGGCCCGTGCACGCTCCGGCCAAGAGCACGGCTCTCTCCCGTCGATCGAGAAGCCCTGGCCGCTTCGCGCCGTCCGGAGGTCGGCGCAGCTCGACCGCGGCCCGTGACCCGCCACGGGTTGGCTTGATCAAGAGGCATCGTGCTCAGCGGTACCACACGCACGTCATCCGGCACCCATAACGTGCGTGTGGTACCGCTGAGGGTTCGCGCAAGATCGAACCACGTGCCCCAGCCCTTGATCGGCGAACGAGGCCGCGCAGGCGCGCGCCGCGGGCACGCGCAGGCCCACGCCGCAGGCGCGCGGCCGCGCGCGCCCGCGCCGCGGGCGCGCAGAAAGCGCAATGTCGGGGACATTGCTGCATCCCGGACCCAGGAGGCAGCAATGTCCCCGACATTGCTGTCGATGGTTGGGGACGCCCACATTTCGGGGGCGCGGAGCGCGTATTTCGGCTGCTAGGGTGCCGCGGGAACCCGACGAGAAGGAGGCATTCATGACGGAGTTGCACCGCAACGAAGGCACCAACCGTTCACTCGCCATGAAAGGTGGCGGCGTCGGCCTGGGCGCGCTCGTGCTCGCCGCACTGGGCCTCGTCATCGGCGGGCCGCTCGGCGGGTACATGGTCGTCTTCCTCGGCCTGGTCGGCGTGTTCCTCTGCGTGGTCGCCGCGATTCTCTTCGCGCTGAGCTTCCGACCGTTCCATATCTCGTTCACCCCGACCGGCCTCACCGTGAATTGTCAGGGCACCCGCTTCCAGGTCTCCTGGGAGCAGGTCGAGGCCATCAACATCGAGCGGATGCCGACCGACGAGGAGCGATACATGTTCGTGGTGTGGCTGGACCCGAGCGTGCCCATGAAGGACCAGCCCACGTTCCCGTTCGGTGGCACCCGCAAGGGCTACGCGGTGGTCGAGCTCAGCGACATCCAGGAGACCCGCGAGGAGCTGGCCGCGATCATCGCCGGTTACGCGGGGGCGAAGCACCGGTCCGGCGCCGTCGCTTAACCCTCCACCGACGGCCACACCTGCCGGCCCGTCGTCCGCCCCTGGCGGCGGGCCACGCGGTACTCCTCGATCACGACGGGCACCGGCAGGCTCGCGTGGACGGTCACCACACCGGTCCGGTCGACGATGTAGCTGCCCTGGCCGATGTGCATGCCGCGCGCGCGGTCCTGCTCCGGCAGGATCTCCTGAGCCAGCCATCCGACGTCGAAGGGGTGCAGCGCGACCTCCGCCTCCGCACCCAGCAGGCGGGCGATCAGCTCCCGCGCCTGCTCCTCGGTGATTTCCGACGGCTGAGTCATCCGAACCGCATCTCCATCTCGTCCCGGAACGTGTCGCGCCAGATCTCGAGACGCGCCCGGGTGAACGAGGCCGGGTTCCGGTCGTACTCGGCGCGCCCACGCGCGGTCCAGAACGCCGACTCCGGCACCCCGTCCGCGCCGTCCGGGATGAACTTGATGATCTCATCCATCGCCGCCAGCGCGAGCGCGAACGCCCGCTGGCGCTCGGCGTCGTCGGCCGGATCGCCGGTGCGCGGCGCCGAACCCTCCCGCACGCCCAGGTCGGCGATCAGCCGCCACTCGCCCGCGTCGAGCAGCTGCGACGGCTCCGGGCCGCCGAAGAACACCCCGTCGTCGCCGGGCACCGCCGGCCGCTCCGGCAGCCGGAACACGAACTCGCGCGCCGCGCCGCACCCCGCGCACGTGCCGTGGTAGCGCCGCGCCGGCACGCCGCCGTCGTGGGTGAGCTGGCTCTGCCAGGTGATCTCCGCGCTGCCGCACCGCTCGCACGGGCGCAAATCCATGTACAGATGAGCCTCGTCCCGGGTCCGGACGACCGGCAACACCATGCGCTATCCTCCACCCGCTCGCTTCGTGATCAATCTACTCACCCGCTCCAGGGCGGCGCGATCAAGCTCCGGCCACCGGTATCCGCGCTGCACGATGTGCGCCAGCAGATCCGGCTCCGGCGGCATCCCGTACCGCTCGGCGAAGTAGCCCAGCGACGCCGACCACACCCACGCGCCGTCCGTGTGCAGGTGCAGCGGCACGACCTCCGCGCCCTCCGGGTCGTACGGGTCCGGGTCGAAGCCGAACCCGGCCACCACGATCGGCGCCTCCCGCAGGTAGGCGACCACCCGTGCCCGCTCGTCGTCGGCGAGCGGGCGGGCGTCCGCCCTCGGCGGACCCGCGAACCGCACGTCGGGCTCCTCATCCCACTGGGCGACCACCCCGGCCGCCGCCGCGGCCGTGATCGGCCGGACCTCGTCGGCCACGTCGCCCAGCTCGGCGAGGACCAAGGTGTCCGTGGGCTGCCAGCGCCCGTCGCGACCGAGCGCTTCGTCGGTGGTCCGGCTTCCTATTCGGGTACGCCGTAACAGGCCGGTGGGGTGGGTTGGCGCGTCGCCGTCCCGCAGCCGGGCGAAGTAGCTCACCTCCACCGGGGCGATGCCCAGTTCCGGCAGGGGCAGCTCGCTGCTGTCGGCCGACCGCCAGGCGTGGTAGGTCACGTCCCCGGGCGCCGCGAACCCCAGCTCCCGCAGCACCTCGGCGACCCGGCCAGCCAACTCCCGGTAGGCGGACGCGGGCGCCGGCCAGTCGAGGTCGACCCGCTCGCTGCCGATCTCGGCGTGCAGCGCGTCGGGGTCCTGCCAGAACTGCGCACACTGCTCGTCCGGCCGGTCGGCGGCGTAGAACTGCACCACGGCGTCGTCGGGCAGCCGGCCCAGGATGTCACCGAGCCCCGCCGCGAAGTCATCCCAGGTCGTAGCCGTCACCAGTCGTCCTCGCCATCATCCTGGTCGCTGTCGGCCTCGTCGATCAGCGCCGCGTGCGCCTCGGAGAGCAGCGCGAGCTCGACGAACACGCCGTCGTCCGTGACCCGCAGCACGCCGGACGGCACCCGCCAGCGCACCTCGGGCGCCGGCCCGGGCCGGCGCTCGGTCGGCGGGCCGGCCACCCCGGTCACCGCCGTCACCGCCGCGGCGAACGCGTCCCGCCGCGGGTCGGTCGCCTCGGGCGAGCCGTCGGTGACCCGTACCACGATGGCGCCCACCGCCCCGCCGTCGAACCGCACGTCGGCGAAGCCGTGGTGCGGCGCCAGACCGGTCTGCAGGACGGCGCCGCCCACGCTCGGACCGGCCGCGATCGGCCAGCCGAACCCGTCGACCAGCCGGTCCAGGTCGTCGACCGTCCACGACCAGGACAGCCCGGCGAGCGCGCCGGCAACCTCGGTGATCTCGTCCGCTGTCAGTCTCTCCATGATCAAGGCGTCCTTCATGTCGTTCTAGCGACTACCGGGACGCCTTGATCATGGGCGCTCGCGAGCAGTCGGGCGTAGGTCGCGCGGGCGGCCAGCAGCCGGACGCGACTGAAGCGCCCCGGCTCGGCGGCGCGCACCGCCCGGCCGCGCGCGGACCAGAACGCCTCGTCGGGAAGCGCGGCGGCCCCGTCCGGCAGGAACTTGAGCACCTCGTCCAGCGCGGCCGCCGCCGATCGCAGGTCTACTATGGACGCTCCCGAATCGGCCCCGGCCGGCGCGCTGGCATAGGTGTCGGCCACGAACAGCCACTCCCCCGCGTCGAGCAACTCGGACGGCTCGGCACCGGACGCCCACGCACCCTCGGCCGGCGGCCGCATCTCGTCGGGCTGGCGGAACTCGAAGGCCCGCGCGCGTCCACACTGGACACACACGCCCGCGTACCGGACCAGCCACCCGGCGTCCGTCTCGCGGACCGCGCTCGCCGCGTCGAACTCCGGCTCGCCGCACGCCGGACACGGATGCAGCTCCATGTAGAGGTGAGCCTCTTCATGGGTACGTGCCAGCGGCGCCGCCATGCCACCGACCATAGCGTCCAGCTCACCTTCCACCGCGCCCCTCCCCATGATCAAGGCGTCCGTCACGGTGATTCCCCACGCCCCGCGTACTCGGCGAGCCGGCGCCACCGCTCGGCCCGCCACTGCTCCAGCGACGCCCGCCGGAACCGCGCCGGGTCGCGCGCGTACCCCTCGCGACTCGCCGCGGTCCACAGCGCGCCCGCCGGCAGCACGTCCGCGCCCGCCGGAAGGAACCGCAGCACCTCGTCGACGGCGCTCGCGGCGCAGGTGAGCAGCTTGACCACGTCCTCCTGGTCGCCGCTGTCCACCTCCGCCACGGCCAGGTCGGCGACCGCCGCGTAGCCTTCGGCGACACCGAACCACTCGCCGGCGTCGAGCAGCTCCGACGGCCCGTCCTCCGGATACCCGAACAGATACGGCGACTCCGCCGGCACACCCGGACGCGGCGGCAGCCGGAACACGAACGCGCGCGACCGGTCGCAGTCGTCGCACCGGCCGGCGAACCGCACCGTGACCCCGTGGTCGTCGCTGCCGAGCACCGCCAGCTGCCCGCGCGGGAACGCGGCCGAACCGCACTCGCACGGGTGTAGATCCATGAAGGTGTGCGCCTCGCCGTAGGTGCGCGCCGCCCGCACCGGCTCAGCCGCGGTGGTCTCCCCCGCCGTCTCCTCGGCGGCCATCCCGTACCGGGCGACGAACTCGTCCCGGCGGCGCGTGTACTCGGCGCGGGCCGCCGCGAGCCGCGCCCGCCCGAACGCCTCCGGCCGGTGCTCCCGCACCCCGCGACCCGCGGCGGTCCAGAACGCCTCGCCGGCGGGCTCGTCCGCCCCCTCGGGCAGGAACAACTCGATCTCCGCCGCCGCCGTCGCGGCGCCGTCCCACGCGCCCACGATCGCCCGGTACGTCTCGTCGTCCGGCGCGGCACCCGCCAGCTGCTCCTCGCCGGTGGCGGCCATCCCGGCGTACGCGTCCTCCAGCAGGTGCCACTGCCCCGCGTCGATCAGCGTCGACCGGCCCTCCCGCGCCACGACCGGCACGTCGAGCCGGTGCCGCTCGCCCTCGTACCACCCGTCGAACCGCAGCACATAGCCGCCGTCCGGTCCCGCGTCCAGGGTGGTGTACTTCTCGTAGTCCACCCAGGACTCCCCGGGTGGCAAGGTCAACTCCAGGTACGCGTACGCCTCAGCGACCGTGCGAGCCTCAGCCATCAATCCACCTCCCCTCATGATCAAGGCGTCCTTGTAGTCGTTATAGCTACTTGAGGGACGCCTCGATCATGGGCCGTCACCGCAGGGCCCACAGCCGGCCGGGCGCCGCCACATACGTCGTATCCCCGCTCGCCGCCGCCCGATACGTGAGCGGCACCGGCGCCGGCCAGGTCCACCGCTGCTCGCCAGCCGCGCCGACGCACCGGACGAAGCACTCGCCCGAAAGGTCGTACCAGTGGTGGTACTTCTGCCACCGGTCGAGCCCCGGACTGCACACCACGACCACCGTGCCGGCGCCGCCCGGGAGCAACGCCCGCGGCTCCGCGGACACGGGATGCGACCACCGCACGGCGCCGGACAACTCGGCCAACACCACGCTCGACCGCTGCCGCCCCTCCTCGACCTCCTCGGCCGGCCCCACAGCGGCCAACAGCACCCCGCCGTCCTCGGCGCCCCCTGGCACGGCGGTTACCGGATGGTGCATGCCGACCGGCGAGTCCACCCGCGTCACCGTGTCGGCGCCCGGATCGAACACGTGCCAGCCGTACCCGTCGGGCTCCGCCAGCTCAGCCAGCACCCGCCCGCCCGGCAGCGCGACCAGCGGACCGCGCGCCACCGGCGCGGCGCTCCGCCTCGGCGCGGGCGGCAACCCGAACCCGTGCCCGCCCGCAAACCACCGCGGCGCGCCCGACAGGTCGTACCCGCGCAGCGCCCCGCGATCCGCGACCACCACCGCGTCCCCCGCGACCACCAACGACGCGAAAGCATCGTCCAACCGCCGCGTCCACTGCACCGCGCCACCCGGCGACAGCCGGCGCAGCACCGGCTCGCGCTCGGGCGTCCGCGCCACGATCAGCAGGTCACCGTCGGGCGTCGCCGCCACCGCCGACAGCCCGGTCGCCGTCACGCTGCCCACCGAGGCACCGGTCGCCAGGTCCCGGGTCACGAGAAGCCCGTCTTCGGCGCGCACCACCCGACCGCTGGGCAGCAACACCGGCGAGCCCAACAGCCCCACACCAGCGTCAACCAGCCAGGCGACTTGTCCAGCCGGGGTCACCGCGGCGAGAAACCGCCGCGTGGACACCACCACACCACCGTCCGCGGTGGCGACCAACTCCCCGTCATCCGCCTCCGGCAGATCAACGGCCCAAGCCACCCGCTCCCCCACGCCCCCACTCACCCCCTCCAGTAACCACCCCATGATCAGGGCGTCCCTCAAGTCGTTAGAACAACTTGAGGGACGCCCTGATCATGGGCTCCTCCCGGATCCACGCCGTCCTGCTGACCAGGTCCACCAAGATCAGTACAACTTTTAGGAACTTGGGGTGTACACAGCCCAGGGACACCCCAACTTTTAACAAGTTGTGTGGATCTTCCGCGCGCCAGCCCCACCGGATATGGCAATTCTCGCGCAGTTGCCTGGGTCTTCACGACGACATTCCACTGTCGAGCCCATCCAGCCACGCGTCGTCAAGCTGCGCCACCGGCTTGGCGGAGCGATGGTCGAGCAACGTCCTGCGCGGAATGCCAGCTCGATCGACATCTATGAATACGTGCTCTTCACAGAAGCCGCCACCGCGCTCATACATGCGAATCAGCGGCTCAAACGGATCATCGAGCTCGGGTAGGACGACACCCGACGCATCTCGCAAAGCCGCCCAGTGCAGCGCCCACAGACAGGTCAGCCTCACGTCCGACCACGAGCCTACTTCGTTCAGCGCGTCTTCGACCTTCTTGACAAGCGCTGGGTCAGCCCGTACGCCGGCATCGACATATGTGGCGATGTCGAAGAAGGGCCACAGCTCTGGATGACCGACCCGCTGTGCCCACCATGCCGCTCGCCGAAGATACTCTCGCATCAAGACAACGCGAGAGCGGGTGCGCTCGTCGCTTCCCCGCCAGTCGATGGCCATCAGCCGCGCGGCCATCGCCAGCGCTTGGTCGCGCTGCGTCATCACCCGGATCTCCTCAGCACTTGAAGCGGATCCGCGCAACTGTGCGACAGTTGCCCTGTCCGACTGCCGGGAACATGGCAACTCTCGGACTGTTGTCTGGATCTTCGCACGATCACTCAACGAGATCGGTCCGCCTCCGCGATCACCTCACGCAATATGTTCGCAACCTGCCGCAGGAACGCCGCCGCCGCCCCATCTGACAGGTCGTCAAGAACCCAGTTGGCATCCGACGCGACCATCCGCATCAACACGCCCGGCGCCTGCGGCTCGTCCAGGACCGCGTCAAAGGCGCGCAACTCAAGCTTCAGGTTCCACGTACCCCAGGCCGCCGTTCGCTGAAGATCCTCGCGTGCCTCTTCGAGACTCACGGCGTCGAACAGGTAGGCGCCGAGAAACTCCCGCACCTTATCGAGCGACGGTTGCTTTTCAATTTCCTCGGCCCGCCGACGCAACCGCTCAGGAAGCTTCGAACTGTCCATGCCTAGAATCCTCTCCCGGTGGGGAACGCGGTAACGACGAACGGCCGCGCGGGATCGCTACCAGGCACCAGGTTCAGCTTAATCTCCATGACGCTCGTGACGTGGTACTGCGCGACTGTCGGGCCAGCACCGTACATGCCACGGTTGTAGAAGCCCTCGCCGACGGCGTTGTCGAGCCTAACCACCCGCTTGTGCATGCGCTTCAACGCAAGATCATCGCGGATGGCGGACCAGTTTTCCTGGAGGTACTCGTTGACGACGCGGTTCATCGTCGAGACGTCTGACCACCGGTAGGAGTAATTCTCGGGGTGTTGCCACGGGCTGTCGCCGTATATGCGGCCCTCGACGGTGCGGACGTTCGGGGCGCCACGGTGCAGCGGCACGGTGGGGCCATGCCGTTCGACAGTGTGCGCACCATCGCCCGCGTGTGCGGCGTCGTTGGCGGCGAGGTTGACGCGTGGCGGCTCTGGCCCGAGGTCGTTGTAGATCTTCGCGATCCGGGCGAGCTCCACCCGCTCGTCCGCCTGATCGGCCGTCTCGCCGGGACGCGGGTTGGGATCGAGGTCGTTCGGGTCGAAGTCCATCCGGTCGTCGGCGCCCCACGAAACGGGAGCGGCCGAATCAGAGGCGGCAGTGGTCGGGCCCGAGCCGGGTGCGACCGGCCCTGCCGGGGAAACGGGACCCGCAGGCGTTGGCGGCGGGTCGCGGAGGAGGTCCTGGATCTCGGCGAGTTGTTCGTCCGCGCGCCGCGCCAGGCTCTCGGCCGTGATGGACGGGTCGCGCGGCGCTTCGCCGTACAGCATCCGCCGGGTGCCGTGCAGCGCCAGCGCCAGCCCAGCCGCCCGGTAGTACCGGAGCGCCGCCTCCGGCAGCGCCCGACCGCCGAACGAGGCGTACCCGTCCAGGAAGGCGCGCCGCAGGGAAGGCAGCAGCGGCGCCACGTCGAAGTTGTGCGCGAACGCCGACATGACGCGTTCGAACACGCCGACGTCGAGAGCGGCCGCGCCCACGGGCCGCCCGTCGGCATCCATCGAGTCGTGCATGCTTTCGAGGTCGATGACGGTCACCCGGCCGGTGTGCTGGTCGTGGGTGAAGTTTCCGGGGTGTGGGTCGCCGTGCACGAGCGCACCGAAGCCCGGCAGCGCGCGCGTCGCCGCGCCCAACTCGTCGAAGCGCCGGATGAGCGCGGCGCCGTCGAAGCCGTACTGCCGCTGGAAGCCCTCGTGGCCGGCCCATTCCCGGAGCGAGGCGACGGTGCGCGCGGTGCCGTGCTGGTCGGCGAACCAGTCGGCGACCGGACCGCCCGCGCTCGCGGGGCGGTTGTGCATCTCGGCGAGCGCCGCGCCGGTGTCGTGGAGGGCCTGGGTGAGATCCGCGACGGCGGCGGCCCGCTGCGCGGGCGCGGCGTCCCGGACCGCGGCCATGAGGTCGTCGAGGGGGCGGCCCGCGGCCACCGAGCTGATCACGACGCCGGCCGTCGCGTCGTCGGCGCGGGCGACGCCGACGCCTTGGACCTGGGGTACGTCGAGCCGGCTGAACTCCTCGGCGTGCAGTCTCATGACGGCGGACAGCTCGCGGGCGAACTCGTCGACGTTCGGGAACACCTTGATGACGCCGACCCGGGCGCCGGCGGCATCGCGCACCCAGAACACCGGCGCGCCGGACGCGCCCTTGGCACCGCCGGGCCCGCCGATCCGGTCGATGGTCACGCCGTCCGGGGACAGCCCGAGCACCTCCACGGCGTACGCGAGCAACGCGGCCCGCTGCGCCGCGCCGGGACTGCCGAGGGCCGATGTGAGGTCCTGAACGGTCGGCTGGCCGTCCAGGCCGGGCACGGTGGGTAGCCCGTCGAGGAACCGCCGCAGCCCCCGGTCGTCGAGGCGCCCCGCACCGGCGCGGACCTCGCCGATGTCGATCTCACGCGACGCGGCGACCGCGGGCGGCAGCGCGGAAGCGGCGGCGATGACCGAGGCGAGCCGATCGTCGGACAGGCCGGGCAGCCGGCGCACCATGTCGTTGAGGTCGGTGAAGCCGCGGCCGGGGTCGCCGAAGAGACCGGGGACGGCGAGTTGGGCGCCGCGCAGGACCTCGTAGAGCGAGTGGTCACCGGTCGGCAGCATCCAGCCGAGCATGGCGTGCAGGAACGCGGTCCGGTCGAAGCCCGGCACCCGCAGCCAGTCGAACACGGTCAGCAGGCGCGTAGCGGTGCCGGAGAGGCCGGCGGTCACCGGGATGCCCCGGTCGCCGGTCATCTCCCGGTGCCACCCGTGCGAGGGGTCCATGTCGAACCGGGCGTTGCCGTCGACCCAGCCGAGCGGCAGTTCGGGCCCGTGCTCGCCGGGGCGCAGGTCGTGGTCGCGCGGGTTGATCACCCGGGAACTGCCGTCCACGCCGACGAGCGTGAGCCGGTCGTGTTCGCGCAGCGCCCGGTACTCCGCCTCGTGCAGCGGCACGCCCAGGGTCTCCAGGTCGCGGCGGTCCTTCTGGTACCCGAACCGCTCGCCGTCGTCGCGGGTCAGCCGAGCGTCCTGGCTCGCGGCGTACTCCGCGAGGATGAACCGGGCGTGCCCGCGGTCGCCGGCCAGGATCGGGGTGTCCATGAGGTCGGCCCGCTCGGTGGTGAGGAACCGATCGCGCACCGGCCGGAGCGCCTCCACGTCGAGACCCGCGGCCGCGACCCGGGCCTCCCAGTCGTCCCGGCGGAACGCGTCGCTGAGGAGGTGCTTGAGGTCGAGCGGGTGGTGGCTCTCCAGCACCCCGTTGTAGAAGGTGGTCATCACCATCCGGAGGTTGCCGCTTTGGCGTACCTCGTCGAGGGTGGCCTGTCCGGTCACCTGGCCGGCGTTCCGGAAGTCGTCGGAGAACAGCATCGCTTCGATGTCGGCGCGCGCGTGCGCGCCGCCGTGCAGCGCGACCAGCGCGTCGACCAGCCGACCCAGCGCGGCGTCGGCCGCCGCGCGGGCCTGCGGGTCCGCGAAGAATTCCCGGCCGAGCTCCTGCTCGAACCGGCGGACCGGGTCCGTGTCCACGCTCCAGGAGGTGGGGTACTCCGGACGCGTCACCGGCCCGTGCTGGAACGGTCCGGGGCGCTGGTCGGGCGGCAGCCCTTCGGCGATCCGCTCGAGCTGCTGCAGCCGGTCGTAGGCGTGCCAGGTGCGGTCGACGAGATGGTCGGCGTCGCTGGCGAAGACCGCGAGGTGCTCCTCGGACGCGGTGCCGAAGTAGCGCCGGGTGTACTCGGTGCGGGTCTGCGCGGTGACCGCCTCGTTGCGGTCGACGGCCGCGCCGGTCACCTCCCGGGTCGCCGCCCCGACGGTCGCGTTGCCGGCGCTCGCGGCCTGGTAGACCAACGGGTTGGTCCCGGTCACCGGGGTGCCCACGGCGAGCGCGGTGCTGGCGGCGAACAGTTGCCCGACGGTGTCGCGGGCGAAGGCGAGCAGCCGGGCCCGTACGCCGGGCAGCCCGCTGGGCGCGTGCGAGACCCGTTCGATCTCCCGGGACAGCCAGTCCCGTACCCCGTCCGCGATCGTGTCGGGCGTCGCCGTCGGGTCGACGCGCAGCGCGTGCACGACGTCGGAGTTGACGCGGTGGGCGGTGACCACGGCGTCGGTGCGGCCGCTGCCCAGCTCGAACGTCAGGCTCTCCGGGCGCCCGCTGGCACCCCGGAACGTGACCCGGAAGGTGTGGTCGGCCCCGGCGACGGTCGTGACCTGGGCGCCGCGGGGCAGGTCGGTGAAGGCCGACACGCGCTGCCCGACATCCGGCAGCAGCACGTGGTCGGGCGTCGGCGCCGGCCCGTACGCCGCGCGCAGCTCGGCCACCTGGGCGGCGGTGCGCGGGTCGGCGGCGAGCCGCTCCTCGATCTCGCGGACCCGCGCCTCCAGGTCGGCGACCTCGTCCCGCTGCTCGCCCAGCCGTTCCCGGAGGTCTTCCGGGGTGACGTCGTCGGCGTTCGCGTCGGCCACCGTCTTGTTCAACGCGATGTCGCTCAGCCGCAGGGTGTGCAGCCGGCTGATCCACCGGCTCACGGCGTGCATGCCGGCGCCCACGCCGGCCAACGCACCGGCGGCCACCGAGCCGGTGGCCAGGAAGACACCGTAGGCGGCGGCTCCGCGCACGCCGACCGGCAGATAGTCCTCGCGCAGCAGCCGGCCGATCGGCACCCGGTGGTCGCGGTCGAACATGACGCTGTCGGCGATATGGGTGATCGTCTCGGCGATCCGGGCCGGGTCGGCGTTCTCGTTCACGACGAAGGTGAACCGCCCCCGCGACACGCGGCCGTCCGCGGGCGTCACCGCCGGGCCGTCCGTCACCGTGTTGTCGAACCGGATCCGGATCTCCACGTCGTACCGGCGGCCCAGCTCGTTGGAGCGGTAGACGACCTCGGTCACGCGGAAGTTGTTGTCCGTCGCCACCCGGGCCACCTCGAACGTGCCGCGGTGCCCGTTGGTGTTCACCGCCGCGATGGCCGCCCGCACCGCGTCGACCGCGGCGCGATGGCTGGGCGGGGTGACCAGCGACGGGGCGGTCATGCGCACGCTGCCCCCGATCCGGTCGAGGATCGCCCGGGCGACGGACCGCCCGTTGCGCGAGAGGTCGGCGATCTGCGCGCCCACGTTGCGCCGGCCCGCGCCGTCCATCCGCGTCGTGTGCTCGGCGTCGTGCCGCTGGTGCAGATCGGCGAGGTCGAGGCCGCGGTGGCCGAGGATCCGGTCGGCGAGCGCCTGTACGGCTGAGCGCGCGATGCTGGAAGCCACCAGCACCCGGCCGAGGTGGGCGATCAGGCCCTCGCCGGCCACGTAGGTCGGCAGCGCCTGCCGGATCTCGGCGGTCGCGCCCTTCTCCAGGTGCGCCAGGGTGCCGGCCTCGTCGCGACTGACCCGGTACTGCCGCTCCGCGGCCTCCCGCACCGCTTCCCGCACGGCCGCCCGGAAGTCGTCGGGCGTGGCGGCCCCCAGCTCCGGCGGCACCCGGAAGGTGATCTCGCCGTCGGCGTACTCAATCTCGATCTTGGTTTGGTCCGCGGTGCGCGCGACCTCCACCCGCACGACGGCGTCGTTGCCGTCGCCGCGGACCACCAACCGGTACCGGTCGTGGCCCAGCGACCGCACCCGGACCACGTGGTCGATCGGGTCGGCGCGCAGCTGGCGCGCGGTCATGACCATCTCGGCACGGGTCCGGTCGCGCACCGCGGCCGCCTCCGCCTCCGGCACCGGGCTGGAGTCGGCGGTCGCCTCGGGGAGCGGCGTCACGGTCCGCGGGGCCGCGTTCCGGTCACCCAGCGCGCTCTCGGCGAGGTCGGCGACCTGGTCGAAGCCGGCGTCCAGGTCGCGTTGCAGGGCACCGTCCTCGATGCCGGAGCGGTCGGCGGTCTGCGACAGCGCGCGGTCGTGCGACCGCTCGATCCCGTCCAGCGCCACGTACCGGCTGAGCCGGTTGTTCGTGATCAGGTCCACGGTGGCCGCGGCCAGCGTGCGGACGACCCGGATACCCTGCAGGGTGCCGGCGCCGTACAGGGTGGCGGCGCTCGCGCCGGTGGGCGCGTTGCGGGCGAAGCGGTCCGCCAGCCGCTGCGGCACCTCTTCGGGCCGGGCCCGCTGCGTGGCGGTCAGGTTGTCGAGCGCCGCCCGGAGCTGGCTCCGGAACCGGAACTCGGCGATCGGACCGTCCAGATCGAACCGCGCCGGGTCGACGACGAGCACGAAGTGCTTCTTCTCGCCACTGCCACGGAACTCGGCCACCCGCCCGTCCGGCACCGTGCCGGAGCGCACCTCGAACGTGAACGACGGCCGGCCGGTCGCGCGCCACCCTTCCGGCTCCACCCGGAAGGCGGTGCCGCCGCGCACCGGTACCGGCGTGATGGTGGCCCGGGTCAGCGTGCTCGCGGTCAGCATCCGCACCGTGCCCGCGACGGCCGGATCGGAGTCGCGCCACCACGCCCGCTGCTCGTCGAGCAGCGCGGCCACCGGCTCCGACAGGTGCCGGCGCGCCTGGGCGGCCCGCTCGGCGGCGCCCGGCGCGCCCTCGCGCAGGCCGTGCCGCTCCACGAACCTGTTCAGCTCCGCCTCGATGGCCGCGCGCTGCGCGCCGGTCGACTGGGCGTGCAGCCGGCCCAGCGCCTCGAATTCGCCGAGCCGCACCAGGTCGGCGTGGCTCATCCGCGGGCGGCGGCCCGGCGCCGGGTCGCGCACCAGCGCGTCATCGCCGGCCAGCCGCCCGCCGTGCAGCCCGACGAAGCGCCCCAACCGGCCGCCCCGGGTGGCGGAGACCTCACCGGTCGCGTGCCCGATCGCCCGGGCCAGCAGCCGGTCGAGCGCGGCCGCGTCCATCGCGTCCACCGTGGACGCCGAAAGCTCGACGCGGTGCGTGCCGCCCTCGCCCAGCGTCACCCGGAACGGCGCGTCCGTCAATTGTGGACTGACCCGGACGTCCAGCCGGAACGGCCGGCCACGCGCCGGTTCGACGTCGATGGTGTGCGGGTCGGCGACCGTCGCGGCACCGTCCATTGTGGCGACGACCCGCTGGGCGCTGTCGTGCAGCAAGGCGTCCAAGCGCGGATCGGGCCGGCCGGTCGCCGGCGGCAGCCGGTCGGCCACCCCGCTGAGGTCAAGCCCGTCGAGGTCCAGCGGGCGGGTCGAGAGCGAACCGTCCGGGTCCACCGCCACCCGGTGGTACGCCACCGTCAGGTCGCCGCGTGCCAGCGCCCGGTGCAGCGCGTCCAGCAGGTCCGGGTGCTGGCGCAGGTGGTCGTGCAGCCGCGGGCTGTTGGCGAGCACGTCGCGCAGGTACTCGGGGGTGCCGCGCTCGGTGCGGCTGCCGTCCGGCAACGTGTGGCTGGTGCCCGCCGTCCGCTGGGTCTCCAGCACCACCAGCCGGTGCCGCGCCGCGTCGAAGCCCACGGCCGCGAAGTCGCCGCTCCGCCGCGCGCCGTCCGGGATCAGCACGGCGTCACCGCTGATGCCGTACCGGTCGGCCAGCACCTGCCGGGCCGCGGCCCGGCGCATCTCGGCGGCCGCGCTGCGGACGGCGGCGCGCAACCGCGTCTGCTCGCGGGCCGCCGCCTCCAGGTCGTTGATCCGCGCCTGCGCGGCCGGGTCGGCCGCGTGCGCGGCCCGCGCGTGGGCGATCCGGCGCAGGTCCGCTATCCCCAGCTCGGCCATGAGCGGCTGCAGCACGTTGGCGCGCAGGTCCGCGAGCGCCTGGCGGTCATTGTTCAGTCGAGCCGCCGCGGCGTCCACATCGGACGAGCTCGGATCCGGGTACGGCTCGCGCGCCCCCTCGCTGGCGCGGTGCTGCGGCGGCTGGCTCTGCTGGCCCCGGTTGCTCAACGGGTCGGGCACCGGCCGGCGGGTCAGCTCCGACATCAGCCGGAAGCCGGGCTCGGAGCGGTAGGTGCCGCTCGGGTCCCGCTCGTGGTGCAGGCGACCGGTCGCCGGATCCCGGTGCGTGTGCGGCCGGTCGCCGGCGAAGTGCAGCCGCCCGTCAGCGGTCCGGTGGCTGAGCAGTGGGTCGTCGTTGGCGTGCAGTTGCCCGTCGGCGCCCCGGTGCAGGATCGGCGCGCGCACCGGCGCTGGCGTCGCCGTTACCGGTGTCGTTGTCGTTGCCGGTGCCGTTGTCGTGGGCGGCGCCGGGGTGGCGACCTCGCGGCCGTCCGGCCCGAATGTGCGCCACCGGCCATCCGGCGGATTGGTTGGCAAGCGTCCATCGTGGACGCTCACGCTCGCGACCACCTCGGTCCCGTCCGGGTACGTCCACACGCGATCGGTCGCGCCGGTGACCTCCCGGCCCAGTTCGCGGGCGAGCGTGGCGGCCAGGGACGCGTCGCCGCGCCCGCCGTGGCAGGTGATCAGCCGGATGTCGCCCGTGCCCAGGTCGATCCGGCCCTCGCGGTGCAGGTCGGCGAGCGTGCGGGCGAAGTCCGCCGCGCTCATCCGGACCCCGCCGACCACCACCTCGCCGGATCGCAGGCCGTGCAGCGCGATCCGGACCACGCCCGGCTCGGCGCGCAGCGCGTCGGCGGCCCGGGCCGTCGCCGGATCGCCGGTGAAATCGAGGCCGGCGGGGATCGGCCGCATCGCGTCGCGTACCGCCTGCGCGGCCGCCTCGCCGTCGACCAGCGGCAGCCGCTCCCCGCTGTTCCACTGGTGCGGCGTCGACTCCGGCATCCGCACGCCGTCCACACCGTCCGGTGTGGACACCGTGGACTCCGGTCTCGGCAGGTCGGCGCCGTCCCGGCGCGCCGCCAGCCAGTCCCGGGCCGCCGCGTGCGCCGCGGCGCTCTCCGGCGTGGCGAGCCGCACCTGGAACTGCTGGCCGGTCTGCGGGTCACGCCAGGTGGCCACCAACCCGCCGGGCCGGCCGTCTCCCCACAGGCTCCGCAGCGCCACCGGCTGGTACCCGCGCGCCGCCAGGTCGTCGATCACCTGCTGGGCACCGGCGGCGTAGCCGGTGTGCGGCAACTCCACCAGGTATCGCAGGGTGGTGGACGCGGCATCCGCGGTCGGGCGCGACTCCGCCTGGTCCCGCTGGACGGTCGCCGGGTCGTCTTCACGGTAGGCGCGCGCGCCGCTCTCGCTGGCCGCGGCCGCGACCGCCGCCGTGACCGCCGGCTCGGTCGATGGCAGGTGACTGGCCGCCGGCGCTGTGGAGGGTCGCTGGTCGGCGGTGGGCGCCGTCTGTGGCCGCTGCCCGGCCGTCGCGTCCGTCTCCGGTCGCTGCCCGGCCGTCGCGTCCGTCTCCGGTCGCTGGCCCGCCGTCGGGTCCCCCTGCCATGGCTGCCCGGCCGTCGCGTCCGGTTGCGACTGCTGGCCGGCCGTCGTCGACGGTCCAGCGCCGCGCTGGTGGAACGGGCCGCCCTCGCTGATCTGCCGGACGCCCCGCCAGTCCGCGCCGAGCAGGGCGCGCTTGCCGAGCCACGAGGCGGCCGGTCCGCTGGACGTGCCGTCCCATCCGGCGCGGCTGACCTCGAAGGGCGTCGGGTAGCCCGGGGTGCCGAACGGGTGCCGCGCGGCGCGGTCCAGGATGTCGCGGGCGCCGTCCGCCTGGCGGCTCATCTCCGCGCGCAGCGCGTCCGGATCCGTTTGCCCGTACCGCTCACGCAGTCCGTCGATATCCACACTGGAGTCGCCAGCCATCCAGCGGTCGAGGGCCGCGACGTCGTTCTCGGTGCGGCGCGCCTCGGCGGCCAGCCGATCCATCACATTCTGCGCGTGGTGACCGGTATTCGGCGCCCAGTCGTATCCGGCCCGCGCCCACACGTAAGCGCCTACAGTAGACGCCGCGCGGAGGTAGATGTGGTCCACACCAGAGTACCGGTACCAGCCCTCCATCATGGAGTTGTACGCGCGCGAGATGCCACCTCCCTGCGCGTCGTCCGGCACCCGGATGCTGCTGTGCTCTGCCACCAATCGCCCATCCGCCTCGCGGCGGAACTCGCGGGTCGCGCTGCCTAGCATGCCCCGCTCCGGGTGCACGAAGTGAACGCGGAGGACGACACTGTCCCGGTACGCGGTGGCGTGCCACGGATCGGTCGGGTCCACCCGCAGCCGCACGCCGTCGCCGATCTCGCGGCCGTCGAACAGCCGCGCCAGCTCCTCCCGGATCGTCTGTTCCCACCGCTCGGCCTCGGCCGTGGTCTGCGGGATCATCTCGTCGATCGACGGTGGGCGTCCCTCCCGGTGCCACGGCGGGTCGGTCCACATCTCGTCGTGAGTGGACTCCGCCGACGGCGCCGGCTCCGCCGTAGGCACACTGACCTCGGGTACCGGTGGCAGGTTGGCCGGGGAATGACCAAGCCGGGCCAGGTCGCGGTCGATGCCCTCGATCTCGGACCGGATGCGGGCCTGCTCCGTCGCGCTGGGACTCTGGTGGAAGTCGCGCAGGAGGTGCTGCCGCTCGTCCAGCCGGGCACCCGCGTGCGGGTCGATAGTGGGCGTCGGGTCCGGCGTCGGCCGCGCGCCCAGCCCGAACATCCGCCGCAAGCCGTCCAGCATGCGGCGCCCCAGACCCAGCGGCTCCGCGCGCCGCGTGGCCGCCGCGTGCTGCAGGGTCTCCGAGATCTCGCGTACCCACATGCGCGGCAGTTGCTCGCCCGCCACCCGGTTGTTGACCCGCACCAGGTGCGGATCGCCGGGTCTGCCGGAGCCCATCGTCGTCTCGGAGACGTTCGGCATGTTGGTGCCGACCTCGGGCCGGAAGAAGTGCACCTGCCCGTCGGCAGTCTCCACCCGCACGAACGACCCGTCGGACGTGACGCTACGCACGGACGCACCGCCGAAGTCGTCCGGCAGCACCTGGTTGATCGCGTCGTGCAGCTCGAACGGCCCGACGTCCCACATCGTCGAAGGCCGCCCGTCCGGCACGAACCCGGTATCCGGAATCGGGCTCGCCGTATGCGTGCCGCCAATTCCGTCGCCCACGGGGCCGTCTGGCGTCGAGGTCTCGGGCGTCCCCGCGTCGGCGTCGGCGTCGGTCGTTGTGGCGGTGTCCGGGGTGGATGAGGGCGCGAGGCCGTCGCTCCGGATGGACCACAGCGTGTGCGTGCTGGACACGAGGTGCGCCGGCGGCTCGGGCCACGTGCTGCCGCTCTGCGGGTCCCACCAGACCGGACCGTCGGCGCCTTGCGGGAACACCACCACGAACGCGTGGCCGGTCTGCGAACCGACAACCGCGCCGCTCGGATCGGTCTGCGGTGCGCCGGTGGCCGGGTCGACGGCGAGCCAGTCCGCCGACACCAGCGCCGACGCGCCGGGCCCGGCATCGGCGATCTGCTGGTGCAGGGCGCGGTACTGCGCGGCCACCGCCTCGGCCCGCCCGGCCGGGTCGGACGGGAGCGGCCCGTCCGGACCGGTCCAGTTCTCGCCGAGCCAAGCAGCGGCCCGATCCGGACCGCCCGATTCGCCGGTGAGCCGGTCGACTGTGCCGTCCGCCATCTGGTCCGGCCAGCGCGGCAGTGACACCTCGGGTCGACCGTAGAAACTGGACAGTGCCGCGAGCGAGGTGTCGAGGCAGTTGTTGCCGCGCCCGGCCACGGTCGGTCCGCCGTCGTTGACCAGTTGGCCGTACGGGTGGGTGGACGGGTCGGCGCCGACGAGGTACCCGTTCTCGGTGCGCAGGCTGTCCTGGAGGTCCTGCTGGTACCGCGGGTTTTCCAACTCGCCCAGCGCGGAAGGGCCAACCGTCCGGCTGTCCGCCAGCGGCGGCGCCCCGTTCGCCGGCTGAGCCCCGTCGGCTACGCCGCGTAGGTCCCCTTCTCCGGCCAGCGCGCTTCCTTCTGGTAGAAGCGCAGAATCTTCACGTACACCGCCCCGAACCGGGAGTCCCGATTCCCGTCCGCCGGGTTCCCCTCCTGCGAACCCTTCGCGATCACCAGCCGGCGATCCAGGGTCGGTGGAAACCCGAAGATGTACTCCACCTCCTGCGGGGTCTCCCGGACCTTCTCGAAGTCCAGCAGAATCGCCATTCCCCTGCTCCCGTTCCCCTGAGGCGTTGAAGTCTTCGCCGGTGCGCTGCGGCTCGATGATTTCCCAGTTGTGCGACTGGTTAGCGTGGGAGTGCGCCTCAGCATATGTCGCGTCCGGGTTCTCCCGCATGTAATTCGATTCGGCCAACTCATGTTCGAGCAGAACCAGATCCTCTGCGACGTGGGTACCTTCGCGTAGCCGGATCCACGCCTCGGCCATTCCGGGACTGGCGTCGAACCGCTGCCGGACAAGCCCGCCCTCGTAGTCGTTCACGAGATGCTCGGCGAGCATCACGTGCTGTTTGATCTGCGCTATCTCCGCCCGGCTGTAGCCCACCTGCCCGTCCGGGCGCTCCACCGTCGAAAGGTTGTCGGCGATGGCGTCAATATCCGTATCGCTGGCCCGGAAGCTTTCGTATGCCTGTTCCGCCCACTGCCACGCTGCCACCTCGTCGCGGGGGCGGATGGAGCCGCCGGTCTGCGCGGGCGGCTCGTCGGGCGTAGACGAATCCTCGGGCGTAGCGGAGCTTTCCGGCGTGGAGCTCTCGGGCGTGGGGCTCTCGGGTGTGGGGGCGCTGCCCGGTGCCGGCGGCGCGCTCGGGGCGGGCGAGCCGCCGGCCGGTGGGGTCGGGCCGTCGGGGTTGCTGCCGTCCACAATGGTCACCCGGTGCGGCAGCTCCGCGCCGGTGACCGGGTCGACCGCCCGGACGGCTTCCAGCGCGGCCGCTACCTCCGGGGTGACGCCGTTCACGAAGTGGATCTCCAGTCGCGGCGGCTGGCCGTCGATCAGGATTCCGCTGTACTCGATGATCAGCAGTTGCTGCCGGATCTGGTCGGCGAGGTGGGTGAAGTCCGAGCTCGCCAGCCCGAAGCTGTGGTAGCTCTTGCCATCCCGCCAGACCCGACCACCGTCGGCCTCGACGTCGATGTCGGTCTTCAGCGTCTGGCCGTCCGGCGTCTTGACCGTGATCGACCGGCCGACCTCCACCACGCCGGTGGAACGCTCAGCCAGCGCCACCTCGCCCTCGACGCCGCGCACGTTGTTGCCGTGGTCGCGGGCCAGTTGGGCGGACGGAGTGTTCCTGGAGTGGCCGGCGCGCTCCGCCTGCAGGGCCGCGATCTCACGGTTCAGCGTCTTCAGCCAGCGCTCGGTGCCCCGTACCTCGGGGTGCGCCTGGGCGTACGCCTCGATCCGCGCGCGCACCTGCGCGGCGGCCTGGAGCTGGCGGTCGATCTCCTGGCGCACCTCGGGAGGCGCTGGTGGCCGGTTCTCCCGGGCGGCCTGCTGCTCCACTGCCTTCCGGTGCTTGTCGAGCAGGGCGTCTTCGAGGGTCTGGCCGCGTGCCTGCGCACCCCGCTCCATGCCGTCCAACGCGCGGCTGGCGGCGTCGTCGCTGCGCGCTCCTTCGTAGATCTGCACGAACTGGGCCCGCGCCCGCGGGTTGGTCAGCGCCTCGTACCGGCTCCGCAGCCCGTCCGGCAGGTTCTCGGGGTCGAACGAGCGGCCCGCCGCGCCCGGCGCCCCCGGGTCGACACGCTCGCCGCGCCGCAAGGAATCGACCCACTGCCGGGCCTGGTCATCCGCCTGGTCACGCTGGACCCGGTCGGCCGCAGCGGCGGCGCGCTCCGCGTCCGCTGCCTGGGCGGCCGCGTGCGCGTCCTGCCGGTGCTGCGCGGCCTGCGTCTGCGCCTGGACGCGCGCCTGGGCGAACTGATCGGCCTGGGTCCGGAACCGCACGGCCATCCGCTGGTCGATCGTGGCGACCTGCTGGTACTGCGCCTCGGCCGCCGCCCGCTGCTGCTCGCGCAGGACGGCGTCCCGATCGGCGGCCAGCGCCCGCTGCCGGTGCTGCTCGGCCGTCCGATCATGCTGTCGGGCGGCCGCCTCGTGCGTGTCCGCGGAGTTCTGGTGCTGGCTGGCCGCGCGGTAGTGATCGGCGGCCTGCGTCGCGCTGTGCGCGATCCGCTGCTGGTGGTCGGCGTGCCGCTCCTCCCGCGCCCGGGCGGGATCGTCGGCCGGGTGCTGCTGCGCGCGCTGGGTGGCCTCCGCGGCCTCCGCGGCGGCGCGGGCGGCCCGCTGGTCGTGACTGGTCGCCGCGTCAGCGGCCCGCTGCCCGTACTGCGCGTCGTGCTGCTCGGCCCGCTGGGTGTGCGCCTCGGCGGCCCGCTGCGCGGTGTGCGCCGCCTGGTCGGCCGCGTGGCGGCGGGCGTCGGCGTTGCTGTAACGCTCCTCCGCCCGCTGCTGGTCCGCCGTCGCCTGGTGCCGCATCGCCTCCTGCTGGTGCGCCTGCGCGCGCTGGTCGGCGGCCTGCTGGCGGTACGACTCAGCCGCCGTCCGGTGTTGGTCGGCCCACTGCCGGGCCTGCTGCGCGTCCGGCGTGTACTGCTGGGCTCGGGCGGCATTGTCGCGGGCCGCCGCCTCGTGCCGCTGCGCCGCCTGGTCGAGCTGGGTCGCCCGCTGCCAGGCGGCGTCCCGCTGGGCCTGATGATCCTGCGCCCGGTTCGCGGCGTCCTGGGCCCGCCCACGCTGGGCGTGGGCCTCCGCGCCGTGCTGCTGCGCCTCCTGGCGCAGCTGGCTGGCCCGCTGCGCCTCCGCGGCGGCCTGCGCGCGCTCCGACCACGACGCGGCGCGATCGTTCGTGGCGCCGTCCGAGGCGCGTACCTCCGGCGCCTGGTTCGCCAGATACTCGGGCGTGAGCGGCCGGCTGTTCCAGGTGCCGGGCGGGTTGTTCGCGAACGGCATCGGCCGGGCGTTTCCATCCACCACTATCGCGTCCATCATGGTGATCGACGCCAGGTCGTGGATCGGGTTGCCGACGTCCAGCCCGGTGTGCGGGTCGACGTAACGGACGCCGTTCGGCCCGTCCACGGCGGTCACCACGCGACCGGCCTGCGGGTCGATGAAGTGGATATTTCCATTGTGGTTGACCGCGGCCCACGAGTGTCCGGTACCCGAGCGCCACCCGGTGTTGATGACGGCGAAGGATCCGTGGCCGCCAGCCTGCAGCTGCTGCCGGATCTGGTTGAAGGCCTGGGCCACCTGCGGCACCGTCTCGGCTGGCGGCCGACTACCCACGTCGTCCACGAGAGACTGGAAGCGGCCGCCGGTCAGGTCCTCGATGCGACCGGAGCCGTCGGCCTCGCCCGCCCAGGGCACCTGCGGGCTGCTCCCCCGGTATCCATCGAAGGTGCGGGGGGCCGCGACGGTCGGCCGGCCGTGCACGAAAGTGTCGAATAGCGCGGCGACCGAGTCGGCGCAGTTCTGGGTGCGCGTCGGGTCGGTGTTGAAGCCGAACGCGTTGATCAGTTGGAGCCAGTCGCCGGTCGTCGGGTCCGGGGTGCGGACGAAGCCGCCATGCCCGTCGCTGAGCGCCCGTTGTAGCCGCGCCTGGTCGGCCTGCAAGGGCCGGCGCAGGCCGCCCGGCTGGTCGTACGGCCGGTTCTGCGCCACCGGCGGCGGCACGTCGGCGCGGCCGGTCACCGCCGACACCGGCGCGGGGCTGGCCGGGTCGATCAGCGGGAAGCCGGCGCCGGCGTCGACGTTCGCGAACCGCCACGCCGCCTGGTGCCGGGCCGCCGCATCGGTGGTCAGGGCGTCGGCCCGCTTGTTCGCGTCGGTCACTGCCTGGTCGGCGGCGGCGGCCCGCTGCTGGGCCTGCCGGGCGGCCGCGTCCGCCGCCCACGCGTCGGCCCCGCGCTGGTTCGCGTACCGGTCCCGGTCGACGGCCTGCTGCTGCAGGCTGGCCCGGTTAGGGTCGGCGGGGTCGAGCTGGTTCGCCTGCTGGCGCAGGTTCCCGGCCTCGTGCCGGGCGTTGAGCCGGTCGGCGCGAGCGGCGCTGGCCTCGGCCGTATGCGTGGCGGCCTCCGCCCGGGCGTACTGCGCCTGCTGGGCGGCCTGCTGGGCCACCTGGCGCTGGTGCAACACCTGCGGGTCGTTCTCGACCACCTGGCGGAACTGCTGCTGCGCCTGCTGGATCTGGTTGGCGTAGGCCGCCTGTTCGGCCGCTTCCCGCTGCGCCGTCGCCGGGTCCGTGGTGGTGGTCGTGGTGGTGGTGGTCGTGGTGTCCCGCTCGAACAGGCTGTTGAACCGGTCGCGGATCCGGTCCATAAGGGACGTACGCGCGTCGCCCTGGGTACCCGGCGGCGCCTGCACCGTCGTGGTACCCGGGTCGATCGGCACCGGCGATCCCGGGTCCGTCGAGGCGGGATCCGTCGTGGTCGGGTCGGTCGACGCCGGATCAGTCGACGCCGGGTCCGTCGTAGCCGGATCCGTTGTGGCCGGATCCGTTGTGGCCGGATCCGTTGAAGTCAGGTCCGTCGGCCCTTGATCCGTCGCGCTTTGGTCTCCAGCCTGATCCGACGCGGCCTGATCCGACGGACCCTGGTCCGCGGCCTGATCCGACGCAGCCTGGTCCGAGGCGCCCTGGTCCGACGCGCTCTGGCCCCCAGCCTGATCCGACGCGCCCTGGTCCGACGCGCTCTGGCCCCCAGCCTGATCCGACGCGCCCTGGTCTGACGCGCCCTGGTCTGACGCGCTTTGGCCCCCGCCCTGATCCGACGCAGCCGGATCCGAGGCACCCTGGTCGGCCGCGCTTTGATCCCCAGCCTGATCCGACGCGCTCTGATCCGACCCAGCCTGGTCCGCGGCCTGACCGGACGCGGCCTGATCGGGCGCGGCGCTGTCGCCCTTGTCGGCGCCCTCACCGTCCGCACCATCGGCCGTCGCCGCGTCGGGCGACGGCGTGGTGGCCTCCGGTACGACGAACTTGCCGGCCTCCGGATCCCAGGTGGCGACCACCTGCTCGCCCGACTCGGTGACGTGCGTGACCTGGCCGTCCTGGTAGACCAACCGGCTGCCGTCGCCGAGATAGACCTCGATCTTCCCGACTTGGTCCAGCCGCCCGTCGCCTGACGTCAGCCACCGGCCGACGTTCGACGCCAACGCCCGCGCCGCGTTGGCGTAGCTGAGGTTGCCTGGCCGGCCGTCGATGACGATGTCGCCCTCGTGCTGGATCCCGGCTTCGGTCTCCCGGAACTTGTCGATCGCCCGGCTGAGCTGTTTGTCGACCGCGCCCTTCGTGTTCTCGCTGACGCCCTTGTACTCCACGCCGCGCCCGGGGTCGTCCGGGCCGGTGCGCTCACGGGCTTCGAGCGACGGCACGCCCTCGACGTCGGATGGTGGCAGCCGGGTGACCAGGCGGCCTTCCTCGGCCCGCGTATTCGCGGTCTCCCGCTCCTTGGCGTCGAAGCCCACGGGCGTGCCGGCGTAGTTGTCGTGCACGCCCGGCGTGTAGCGGTCGCCGAGCGGACCGGGCTGCTCCGGGTCCAGGTCGCCGAAGTGGTCGCGCGAGACGTCGTTACGGTGCGGGTCAGGGTCGCTGCCGTCCGACCCGTCCGACCCGTCCGGAGTGCCGGTGGTGGTCCCGTCGCCGCCGTTCGAGGAGCCGCCGGACGAACCGCCCTCCGCCGTCGCCGGCTCCGGGGACGACTCCGACTCTGACGTGCTCGACTCGTCGGTCCGCGACCCGTCCGAACTCGACTCATCCGCGCGCGACCCGTCGCCGCCGCGGCCGGACTGGCTGCTGGCGCCGGGTGGGGTGGCGCCACCCGGCGAGCTGGCGCCGGGCGTGCTCACCACCGGGCCGGGGACCGGCACGACGGCCGGCCCCGACGGAGTGCCCTCCGGCTGGTTCTGGCGGCTGTCGGGCCGCCCGTCGGGCCGGGCCGGCGTGGCGTCCGGCCGGCCCGAGGTGGAATCCGGCCGACCGGACGTGGAGTCCGGCCGGCCCGAGGTGCTGTCCGCCCGTGGCTGCACCGGGTCTGGCCGGCCCGCCGATGACGGGTCCGTGACCGGCGGCGTGCTGCTCGACGCGGAGGGCGACGGGCTCGTCGTGGCCGGGGACGGCGTCACGCCGCGGATCTCGTTGAGCTTCGCGGTGATCGCGGACTGGTCCATCGGCCGACGCGCGCCCGACGGGTCAAGCTCGGTGAAGTTCGTCTCGATGAACTTCCGCATCCGCTCGCCGTACGGGTTCAGCGACTCCGGATTGGCGTCCAGCGCACGCTGCACCAGGTCAGGGGTCAGCGCGGGCGCGGTGACACCGTCGCGACCCTCGCCCGGGTTGGCGAAGAAGTCGGCCGCGCCCTGCGTGAACTGGGCGTCGATCCGCGCCTCGACCCGCCGGCTCCAGCTCGGCCACCGCGACTCGCTCCGCCCACTGTCGGTGCGCGCCGGGTCGGCCCGGCTGGTATCGGTGCGGCCCGCATCCGGCTGGGCCGGCGGCGGCGTGCTCGCAGCCGGGTCACTGGTGGTCGACCCGTCCGAAGTGGAGCCGTCAGAAGCCGAGCCGTCGGACGGCGACGCCGAGCCGTCGGACGGCGACGTCGAACCGTCGGACGGCGACGTCGAACCGTCGGACGGCGACGTCGAACCGTCGGCCGAGGAGCCTTCCGGCGTCGTCGACCCGTCGGGCGACGCCGAGCTGTCCGGCGACGAGGATCCGTCGGGCGACGTGCCGTCAACCGTTGAACCGTCCGTGGCTGTGCTGTCGGGCCGGGCCGCGGTCGGGTCTCCGCCGCCACCGTCCCCATCGGACGAGGGGACGGTCGTCGTGCCGTCACTGGTGGTGGACTGGCTGTCCGTTGTGGATGTGCCGTCCGGCGTGGCGGTGCTGCCGCCGGTGGTCGAGTCCACAGTGCTGGGTGGGGACTGTGTCGTCGCGTCGGCGGGGCGGCCATCCGGAGTGCCGCCCGGCGCAGCGGTGTCGGTGCGCTGCGAGTCGCTCGACGTGCTCGACTGGTCCGTGACCGCCGGGGCGTCCGGGGTGACGGTGACCCGCACCGGATCCCCGGGCGGCGGGTCGGCTGTCGTCGTACCGTCCGATGTGGTTGGTTCGGGAGTCGGGGTCGCGGTGCTCCCGTCGCTCGGCGTGGGGGCGTTCGTGACCGGGGTTGCCCCGTCCGTATCCGTGGTCGACGGCGCGCCGCCCGCCTGGTCCGGCGTTCCCGCGGTGGTTGTCGACCCGCCGGTGTTCGTCGAGTCGCTGTCCCGGGTGGAGCCGGAGGGCGCGCCGGACGGCGCGGTGGACGTCCGGCCCGAGCCTTGCGTGCCACTCTGCGAGCCGCCCTGGGTGCCCCCTTGATTGCCGGTGGCGCCGGCCGGCGCCGGCGCGCCACCGGGTGTCGGCGCGCCGCCCGGCAGCCCACCGGGCAGGCCCGCCGGGGCCCCGGCCGGGGCCCCTTGGTTGCTCCCCTGGTTGGCGCCGGCCGGCGCCGGGGCGGGCGAGGGCTCGTTGCCGAACAGGTTCCCCGCGCCCGCGCGGACCGCGGGGTCGACCGCGTTGGCGTTGCCGTTCCGGCTGCCGGGTTCCAGCATCTCGCCGAGCATCGTCATCGGCAGGATGGCGTTGAAGGCGTCGCCCAGGCCCATGCCGGTGTAGAGCCCGTTACGCTCGGCCCACTCCTGGTTGCCGGTCGCCCGGAAGCCCCAGTCCAGCCCCATGCGGATGAAGTTGTCGCCGAGCTGACCCACGCCGAACGCCATCGCCTCCACGAAACGGCTGTTGGCGCCGAACGTCAGCGGCCCACCGATGGCGCCCGCGATCAGGCTGTCGGCGAGGCCGATCGCGAAGTTTCGCTCCCATCCGTCGACGAACGGGTCGTGGCCCTGCAACGCCTGGATGCCCATGATGCCGGCCTTGATGCCGCCCATGAACGCCGCGTTCGCGAGGGCGCCGCCGACCGCGCGCTGCAACGCGCCGCGGAAACCCGTCTGGATCATCCGGCGGATGCCGCCCCGGATGGTCTCCTGCAGCATCTTCTGGAACAGCTGCTTGGCGACCGCCTGGATCGTGACCTTGGCGCCCTGCATCGCCACCGCGCCGGCCGCCGCGCCGACACCGGTCCACGCCCAGATGATCGCCTGGATCAGCGCGATGATCATCAGGACCAGCGTGACGACGGTCATCCATTTCATGGACTCCATCTCGAGCGCCTGGCCCTGCACATACTGCTGGATCCCGCCGAGAGTCTCCGCCATGCTGGAGACCTCGGTGAAGTAGCCCTGCAGCTGCTCGCGCGCGATCTGCGCGGCGCCGTCGCCCTGCCAGGCGTCGAGGCCGGTCAGAAAGTCCTGCAGGTCCTCGAGGTGTCCGGAGTAGAGCTCGGCGGCCGCCTGGTACTGCTCCGCGAGGTCGTAGAGCCGGACGTGGTCGGCCTCGGGCCAGTCGGTGATGGCATCGAGGAACCAGCCGAGCACCGGGATGTACTTGTCGATCTGGTCGAGGACATCTTTGACCGCGTCGAGGGCGGCTGAGGCGGCATCTTCGGCCGTCGGTGCCACCTCAGCCTCCCCTCGGTGCGTTCAGGCGCGCGGCCCCGCCGCGCGCGTCTCCGTCAAAACGTGGCCGTCAGGCCGGCACGCGCTCGCGCACTGCCGCGACGAGATCCAGCACCAGCTGCCCCAGGGCGGCCGGATCGAGGTCCGCGCTGCTCTCCTGCCGGACCAGCTCCTCGATCACCGAGCCGCTGGGCGGCGCGTCGGGCGCTCCCCGGTGTGGACCGTGCGGGATCGCCGCCACCGCGGTGCCGTCGGACCGCACTTCGACCGACACGCTGCGCCGCCCGAAGTCGGCCACGTCTTCGATGCCGGCGTTGGGCACCCGGCGCAGCTGCTCCTCGATCGCGGCGCGGTCGTCGCGCTCCGGCGGCGCGGTGGTGGTCAGCGCCGAGCCGAGCAGGAGGCCGATGTCGCGCGCGCCACCGTCGACGCGGATCGACGTGACCGGCGCGATCCAGCGCCAGCCGCCGCTTCCCTCCGTCAGCGGCACCATCTGGAGCAGCCCGCCGGTCTCGAAGACCGTGACGCGCCCCGGAGGCGCGACCGGCGGCGGCGGCTCCGGACGCCAGGGCGCCGCCGGGTCGTCGTGGAGCCGGGGCTCCCACCACTGGGCGCGTCCCGCCTCGCTCGCGCTGGTGCCGGGCGGGAACTCGCGGACCCCACGTCCCGGCAAGAAGTCGGCCAGGATGTCGACGTTCTCGCCGACGAATGCCAGCGGGAGGTCGAACCCGGTCAGCCGGTCGAAGACCATGCGGCCAAGTCGCTCGATCCACTCCTGCGGGCCACGCATGTCGAGCCCGACCTGATAGTCGTACGGAGCGTCGGCGGTCGGCTCCTCCTCGAAGGCCCATTCCTCGGGGAGGAGCTCGTTGTCGTGCCCCGACTCGGTCGGGTCAACGCGGAGGCCGGCCCACGTCGGCTCGCCGATCCACCGCTCGACCTCCAGCGCCGACAGGAAGCCGCGACCGGAGCGGAAATACCACGTCAGCTCCAGGGCCTCGGCGACCCGGCGGGCCAGCACCTCGACCGGGCCGGCGTACTTGACGTAGATCTCGACAGCGTTGCTCACCTGTGATGCCTCAGGTGTAGGTCGCGCGGATCTCGGCGCCGCCCTGGTCGTCGGTGGCCTTGAACCCCGCCATGGCCTGGATGGTCTGGTTACCCACCTTTTCGAGCGGCTCACCGGCGTGCGTCAACCGCTCCTGGGCGGCGTCGCGCAGCGGCTCTTCCTGGCCCTCGCCAGGCTGGGTGTAGTTCTTCTCGAACGCCTGGCCGTACTTGTCGGAGGCCCACGGGCGCTCCGCGTCGATCGCCTGGATCTCGCCCAGGATGGTCTGCGCCTGGGCCTTGAAATCGGTCGCCATCCCCAGCAGGCTCGCGCCCGTGTTCGCGATGTTCTCGGGGTCGTCGTCGAGCCTAAGATACGTACCCACTGTTTCCCTCCCCGTCCCTCTTCTTCAGCGCCTGCGGAAGATCGGCGTCGTGAGACTCCAACATGACGTCGATATCGGTCTTGCCCATCAGGCCGAGACCATGGTCTTTCGGCATGGCGCGGCTCATGATCTCGCGCGTCTTCTCATTGGCGTCGGCCACCGCCGCGCGCACGGTGGAGAGGATTGACGCGGAAAGCGCCTTGGAGTTCGGGTTGCGGAAGACGCGCGGGTCGATCTCCAGCTCGATGAGCTGACCACGCGGCCCCACCACCGCTTTGATGTGCCGGTCGTCGGACCAGGCGGTGCCGGTGACCTCGACCACTTCGCGGCGAATGTCATCGACGCGCGACATCGTCTGCTTGAGGTCGTCGAGCACCCCCCGGATCGCCGACCACTGCGGCCGCTCCACGACTCACCTCCCCAAACGTGCGCTCTCGAAACCAGAGCCCTTCTCGACAATAGATGATGGGCACACCTCGAAGCATCAGCCGGATCCGCGCAGCACGTCACCGATATCCCCACGCCAGGGCAGCTCCGGCTCGTCCGCGGGCGCCGGCGGCGCCGGGCGCGCGGCCGTCGGCGGGGCAGGGGGCGGCGGGTCGTCGCGCATCCGCTGCGCCAGCTCGACCGCGTACTGCAACAGCTTGCTCACCCGCTCGCCGGGCAGCGACAGCTCGATCGGCGAGCCGGGGTTGACCCGCAGCCGGTACTCCGGGCCGGGCCACTGCCGCAGCACCGCCACCAGGTCCATGCTGGTGGTGGGCAGATCGAGGTGGTGGCTGCCCAGGAAGTCGTCGTGCCGCTCCGGCGAGGTGAAGACCGGCACGGTGAGCTCGCCGTCGACGGTCAGCGCCTGGGTCGGCACGATCACCGTCGCGGTGACCAGCAGGGCGAGCGCCACGTCCGGTTCCGGCACGATCAACGCGTCCCGAAGCCCGCGCTCGACCTCGTTCGCCGGCAGGAAGTCGGCCACCGAGGCGGCGGTCGGCACCAGCGTGGGCACCTCGTCCGGCGCCACCAGGAGCACGATCGGCGTGGTCGGGTTGAACCCGAGCCCCCAGCCGGCGGGCGTGTTGCCGGCCAGCTCGGTCAGGTTGGTCACCCGCCACCCGTCCGCGGTGACGGTGCGGTGCAGGCCCTCCGGCGAGGTGAAGACCAGCAGGTAGGGCACGCCGTCGAGCTCGCGGGTGAGCAGCCGCTGTCGGGATTCCGACGGCGAATCCTTGAATCCCGGCACCAGCAGGGGCGCGCCGGCCAGGACGCGCATCATCTCGGCGAGGTCGCCGACCAGGGCGGCCTCGTGCAGCCGGTGCTCCACGTCGTTCGCCGGCAGCCACGCGGCGGGTGTGGTCGTCATCGCGCCTCGAACATACCGGTGAGCGGGTCTTTGCCGGGCGCCGCGCGCGACTGCCAGGGCGCCCGCATGCGCGGCGGCAGGCCGGCGCCGATCTCCGCGTCGCGCACGTGCTCGACCTGGTCGCCGTCGACCCGCGCCGCGGCGAGCTGGACCAGCTCCGCGGCCGGCGGGCGGAGCGCCGCCCAGAGGTCGTCGATGCTGTCCGCGCAGCGGTGCAACAGGTGGGCGCCGATGTGCTCGGCGTCGTACTCGTCGCGGTCGCGCGGGTCGTCGTCGTCCCAGTACCAGATCGAGTCGAGGTCGTCGCCGGACACCTTGACGGCCAGCAGTCCACCCTGGACGTACCCGATGGGAAGGAAGTCGATGGTCAGCCGGTCGCGGGCGTCCTGCCAGACCTGGCTGAGGTCCTGCGACAGGTCGTCACGGGCGAGGCCGAACAGCGGCTGGTCGGCGACGAATCCATAGCCCGGCAGCACGGCGGGCGCCGCCGGTCCGGCGCCGTTGGTCGCGGCCAGGAACCGCCGGTACGCCGCGGGCAGCGGCCAGCCGAGCAGCCGCTCCAGCAGGTCGAGCATCTCGTCGGGCACCGCCTCGCCGGCGGCCGGCGCGACGGGTATCGGCTCCGGGTCGATCCGCAGCCCGCGCCGGGTCAGGCCCAGGGTGCTGACCCCACCCGCGTGCCGGAACGCCCCATGCAGCTCGACCGGCACGAGCGCGAGCTGCCGGGTGAGCGCGACGTGCGCCCAGCACCAGCCGGGCGGCGTCGCGACGGCGCCCGCGGCGCGGGCCGGCGTCCACACCGGCCAGCCGGGCGGCGTCGCGGGGGCACCCGCCGCCAGCAGCGGGTCGTCACGGACCCGCGCCGCGGCCATGTTGGCCGCGAGCACGTCGACCACGCGGGTCTCGTCGAGGGTGAGGCCGGGCTCCGGGTCGGGCATCGCCACGACGGCCCGCGCGCAGAGCGGCCAATCCGGGTACCCCTGCGGGGTCACGAGCACCCCTTGCCGGTACCGCACCCGGAGGGTCGGCCCTCCGGGGTGGATGACGCTCATCGCGTACCGGGCGCCGGGTGGCCTGCCGGAGTCCGACCCGGTCATGGCGACAGGTTGGCGAACACGCTGGCCGCCACCCGGGCCAGCCGCGGCGGCAGGTCGGTCGGCAGGGGGCGCGCCTTGTCGATGTGGGTCACGTCGATCGTGAGCACGACGTTGCCGTCGTACGTCAGGAGCCGGAGCCCGTCGTCGGTGCGCGCCCAACCGGCCGCCCCGCCGGCGCCGCTGATGTCGGTGTAGTTGCGGTAGGCCTCCTCGCGGCGGAGGTTTCCGTAGGCCAGCGCCCCGTCGCGGACCCGTTTCATCCAGATGGCGTTGATGCGGACCTGGAGGCCGTCGGCCGTGGACTCCAGGCGCGTCATGCACATCGACGGGCCGTCGCCGATCGGCTTGCTGGGCTGCTTCGGGTACAGCTCGGTGAGCGGCCGCAGGTCCGCCGCCTCGCAGAGGCTCGCGGGCTGCGTGTACGCCGGGCCGGTCGCGGCCGCCGTCGGCGTCGGCGCCGCGCTGGTCGGCGCGGCGGCGGGTGCGGCCGGCTCGGACCCGCCGCACCCGCTCACCAGCGCTACGAGACCGACGACGCCAGCGAGAAGAGGCTTCGCCATCACGACCCGATGGCCGGCTTCGGCTCTGACGTCGGCGCGGTGGCGCGGGGCGGGGCGTTGTCCAGGACGCCACCGCCCGGGGTCGCCACGGTCCACGCCGCCTCCTTGTCGAGGAGCTTGGCGATCTTGTCGAACTCGGTCTCCACCGTGGACACCTCGGGCTCCTGCTCCCGCCGGCGCGAGCCGATCTGCGCCTCGTATCCGGACGGGCCGCCGCGCAGGGCGCGGAGGACGCCGCTGGTCGGCTCGGTGCGCGCCGCCGGCCGCTGCGTCCGCCCGACGACCGGGTTGGACGTGGGCGGTGGCGGCGGCGCCAGCGGGTTCGCGGGCGCGCCCGGGATGTCGGGCGTCGTCGACTTCCGCGTGGTCGGCATGGTTGGCCCGCCCGGCGTGCTGCCCCGCGGGCGGCCCAGGACCGGCGACGCGGTGCCGGGCCGCGGCGGGCCGGGTGGCAACGATGGGTTGGCACCGGGCCCGGCGAGACCGGGCGTGCCCCGGCGCGGGTCGCGGCTGTCCGGGCCCGCCCCGGTGCGCGGGTTGCGCAGCACCGGCGACGACGGTGCGCTCGGCGGACCGCCGAACTGGTTGTCCACGGCCGGGCGGGCCGGGGTACCCGGAAGGTCCGGGGACCGGTCCGGTCCGCCGCGGTTGCCCTGCGGCATGCCGGGCGGCGAGGCGGGCTGGCCGGGGCGCTTGATCTGGGCCGGCGGGTTCTGGCCGGGACGGCTGCCCTGCGGCATCGAGGGCAGGCCCTCGCCGGTCGGCGCGTTCACGCCGCGCAGCACGCCGGGGTTGCTGGCGCGGGGCACGTCACCCAGCGCCCGGCTGATCGCGGGCGCGCGACCGGGTAGGTCGCCGGTGCGGATCGTCGGCGGCGCACCGGTCGGCAGGCCCTTGCCCAGCCCGGGCGGGATCGGCGGCGGGAGCACCGGTATGCCGATGTTCGGCGGCGTGATCTGCGGCGGCTGCTTGAGGTCGTTGACCTGCTCCTGCGTCGGCAGGTCGGAGGTGTCGATGTTGGGCTGGGTGATGTTCGGCTTGTCGCCGTTGGGCTTCTCGATCTGGTTCAGCACGTCTGCCGAGATGTTCGGCGCCGTGATGTTGGGCTTGCTGATGTTCGGCTGCTGGATGTTCGGCGCCGGGATGTTCGGCGCGAACTTGTTCTTCAGGTAGTTGTTGATGAAGTTCTGGTTCGGCGCCACCGCGTTGGACGGTCCCTCGTAGACGGTCTCGGTGCCGCCGGCGAACTCCTCGTAGGAGACCCGGCGGTACGCCTCGGCCATCTCGCTCTGGATCGCCCGTGCCTCCTCGACCTTGTGGTCGGAGGCGTGGCGCATCAGGTTGACGTAGCGCAGGCCGTCGTCGCCGGGCCGATCTTCGATCTCCTCAAGGTTGTCCGCACCCAGGATCTCCAAGGCCTCGCCGCTCATGGAGACCATGTGCGGCTTGTAGACGTCCCGGTACCACGTCTCCATCTTGTCGCGGTAGGTGCGCATCTCGAAGGACAGCGCGTACGCCGCCTGGCCGTTGATGAGCGCGGCATCCCGCCACGCGTCGATCGACTGCATCGTCGCGCCCGGACCGCGCGCCATGAACGCGTCCGCGCCCGCACCGGTCCAGCCCTTGTCGCTGCCGCCGCCACCGTTCTTCAGCCTGTCAGACAGCTCGTACACCCGGTTGGCGAGGTTTTCCAGCGTGTAGTACACGTTGAACCACTGGTGGGCGACCTTGTCCATCGCTGCGGGGTCCTGCGCCATGATCCGCTTGTAGATCTTCTCGACGCTGTCGCTGCCGTACGCCGCCCGGTACTCGTCGCTGTCCTCGTCCATCCGTGGGTTGTTCCAGTCCACAGTGGAATTCGGATAGCTGCCGCTGGACGGCGGGTCCGGGTAGTACCGGATGTCCTCGCCCATCCGCGCCGCTTGCCGCCGGGACTCGTTCAGCTGGGTGTTGCCCGCCGTGGTGTAGCCCCAGTAGTCGTGCCGACCGTCGCCCATCGCCCCGCGCCCCTCAGTACCCCGGACCGTACTCTTCCTTGATGCTGTCCGAGCCCTCCGTGTCGAAGCGCTCCTGGGCATCCTCGACCGTGCCCTCGTCCGGCCTCGTCGTGTCCTCGGGGGCGTTGTCGCTCGGCGTCGCCGTGATGGAACTGTTGGTCGTGGTTTCCTTGCCGTCGCTCGTCCGGCTGGTGCTCGTGGTGTCGACGGTGACGGTGCCGTCCTGACGGGTCGAGGTCGTGGTGCTCGTGCTCGACGACCCACCGTCCTCGCTGTGCGTCGTGGTGCTGACGGTCTTCTGGCTGGTGCCGGTGGGCGTCAGCCGTTCGTCGGTGGTGGTGCTGGTGAGCAGCGTGTTGCCGGGCCCGTACACCTCGACCGTCTTGACGACGGGAGCGCCGTAACCGCCGCCGCTGTTCAACTCCTTGCGGATCGAGCCGTCCGAGAAGGTGTAGATGGCCCAACCGTTCTCGTACCGCACGTTGGTGGTGCTCGCGTTGGGGTCCGCGGCCAGCGGCTGCTGGACCTGCCGCACGTCGTACATGGAGTCCAGGTCGTCCTGGCCCGGGCGGAAGCCGTCCGGCCGGCGCGCGTTCGGGTCGTTGAACGCGAACATGACATCGCCCATGCTGGCGCCGTTTTCTTCGTCGGTGCCGTTGTAGATCTCGGCGATGACCGCGGCGGCGGCGCCGATGTTCTGCAGGCCCTCCGCCACGTCCTGGACGAAGTAGTTGAAGTCACTCAACCGGCCGGTGAGCATCTGGGCCATGTGCACGCCCTCGGGCAGCGGCGAGATGCCGTCGCCGGGCGGCATGGTGAGCGCGTCGTTGATGTACATCGGCATCTCGTTGAGCTCGGTCAACACCGGTGACGTGCCCATGCCCGACAGCTCGGTCAGCTTCAGGTGGTAGGTGACCAGATCGGTGACCTCGACATTGATTCCCGTCGTCTCCGGGATCTTGTTGTAGTCGACCGGCGCGGTGCCGCTGCCGTCACCCTCTTCGTGACCCACGATTCCTCCCCCGAACCCCTATGTGACAACAGGACATACGACCATCCCGGCGAAGGCGACCATACGCCTTCGCCGGGATCCGGTCGCCGTCAGAAACCGGCGGAGATCCGGTTGTCGACTTCCTGCATGCGCTCGGACGACGCGCCCAGCGCACCGCCGAGGCGGCCCAGCGCGGCCTTGATCTCGGCGGCGCCCTGGTTCCACTGCTGCTGGGCGGCGTCACACGCCTGGCCGGCGGCACCGGTCCAGTCAGCGGCGAAGAGCGTCTTGAAGTCGTTCATCAAGTCGCCCAACTCGACGTCCATGTTGCCGGTGAACGTGCCCATGGCCGTGGCCACGTCAGCGATCTGGCCGAAGTTGTAGGTGATACTCGGCGCGGAAAGGTCTCCCATGAGTTTTCGCCTCTCGACTCTCGACTATGGATCCGGACTCAGGCGCCGCGCAGCGCGGTCATGACCGCGGTGTCGCCGGTGTCCCCCGCCGCCTGGCGGATCGTGTTGGCCGCGTCCTCGTCCTGCACGCCGTACTCCTTCGAGGCGCTGCTGATCTTGCCAGCCAGCTCGTCGAGCGCGTTCAGGATCTTGCTGAGGCCGTTGTTGAGGTCGGAAGACACCGACTGGAGCGAGCTGTTGGCCGTACCACTCATCCCCCGGCTGGCGGCCAGGTCGGTGACCCGGTCGAGTAGCTGTGCCATCCCCTGAGCCAAGTTCTCGCGCACATTCATGCAGCGCTCAGCCATGTGGTTGAGCTGATCCTGCGTGGCATTGACTTGGCCGACTCCTGGCGTATCCGTCAAGGTGAAACTCACCCCGCTCCTCTGTATCGCCCCCCGCCAGGGGAGCCTCCCCTGGGCGCATGAACAGCTCATGCGCCATGTCTCGCGATCCGAAGGTAACGCCCTTCCGCAAATGAAGCCAGCCCGCATAGGGCATGATGCCCACTTTGCCCGGCAATACCCGGAAGGTCTCCCTCACCCGTCGTGACCAGCCCAGTTCGTGACCGCCCGCGAGGCCGTCCACAGTGCCATGTCCCTAGTAACCATGATCGGGGCGTGCGTGCACTCGGTAGGAAAAAGAGTATGTCGGCCCGGGCACTGGGGTGTG
>JBBEWH010000027.1:0-12283 GCA_037414955.1 Actinomycetes bacterium KLBMP 9797 | reverse complement strand
CCCTAGCCCCAGGGGGGGGCCCCCCCTTCCGTTGGACCGCACCGCCCCCCGCACGCCCTGATCATGGGGATGTGCGGGATGCCGTCCTCGAGGAACTCGGGTCCGGACGCCACGAAGCCGTAGCGCTCATAGAGCCCGGTCGCCAGGGTCTGCGCGTTCAGCACGCACGCCCGGTCGCCCACCACCGCCAGCGCGGCCGCCATCAGGCGCCCGGCGAGACCGGAGCCGCGCGCGTGCGCGGCCACCACGACCCGGCCGATCCGCGCGGTGCCGTCGGGCTCACTCAAGATCCGGAGGTACGCCACCGGCGTGCCGCCCTCCGCCAGCCACACGTGCCGGGTGTCCGGCAGCAGGTCGCGCCCGTCGAGCTCGGGATATGGGCACTTCTGCTCGACCACGAACACGTCGACCCGCAGCCGCAGCAGATCGTAGAGCGTGCGAGCGTCCAGCTCCGCGAACGACGCCACCCGGATGTCCATCCACCGATCCTACGAGCCCCCATGATCAATGGCGTCCTTCATGTCGTTAGAACGATTTGAAGGACGCCTTGATCATGGGTGTGCGGGCTTACGGGTGAGCGCCGACGGCATCCTTGATCTTGTACCCCTCCGCCTCCGTCGAGCGCGCGCAGTGGGCGCAACAGAAGAACCGGCCGGACACCTCCACGCCATGCCCGACGATCTTGCAGCCGCAGTGCTCGCACACCGGTGCCAGGCGGTGGATCGCACACTCGAACGAGTCGAACACGTGCGTCTCGCCGCTGGTCGTGCGGACCTCGAACGACATCCAGTACTCGTTGCCGCAGACTTCACAGGTCGCCATCGTGAAACCTCCTCACCCGCAGCCTGCGCCGCCCGGCACCCCCTCGCAACCGGAACACCCCAAATCGCCCCCGCGCCGCGGCGCGCCTCGCCAAGGTGTCGCCGTGAGGAAATTCGCAACTTTCGTGTTTCGCCCGGTGTGTCGCTTCCGGGACCGGTGGGTCGACGCGGCCAAGCTCTGAGGGAGAGCAGTTCGCGTCCCGGAGGACCAACGTGATCAAGCGCACGAAGTTGTTCGGCACCAAGACCCGGGTCACCTTCTGCCTGCCCAAGGACCAGCCGGCGGGTGCAGTCAGCGTGGTTGGCTGCTTCAACGGCTGGGAGCCGGGGCGGCACGAGCTGGTCCGGCGTAAGGACGGCACCCGCACGGTGACCCTGCAGTTGGGGCCGGGTCGGTACCGGTTCCGATACCTCGCCACCGGCGGGGTGTGGCTCGACGACGAGCACGCCGACCACGTCGACCACGAGGGTAGCCAGCTCATCCTGAGCTGACACCATGATCAGGGCGTCCTTCACGTCGTGAGAACGACATGAGGGACGCCTTGATCAGGGAAGGGCGCCACTCACGGAAGGGACGCCACCAGCTCGGCCACGGAACGGCGGCGGCCGGTGAAGAACGGCACCTCTTCGCGCACGTGGCGGCGGGCCCGCGAGGCGCGCAGCTCGCGCATCAGGTCGACGATGCGGTGCAGCTCGTCCGCCTCGAACGCCAGCATCCACTCGTAGTCGCCGAGCGCGAACGACGCCACCGTGTTGGCGCGCACGTCCGGGAAGCCGCGGGCCTGCCGGCCATGCTCGGCGAGCATCTCGCGGCGCTCCTCGTCGGGCAGCAGGTACCACTCGTAGGAGCGCACGAACGGGTACACGCACACGTATGCCCGCGCCTCCTCGCCGGCCAGGAACGCCGGCACGTGGCTCTTGTTGAACTCCGCCGGCCGGTGCAGCGCCGCCTGCGACCACACCGGGGCCAGGTGCCGGCCGAGGGCGGTGCGGCGCAACAACCCGTACGCCTCCTGCAGCGCGTCCGCCGACGGCGCGTGCCACCAGATCATCAGGTCGGCGTCGGCGCGCAGGCCGGACACGTCGTAGCTGCCGCGCACCACCACGTCCTTCGCCGCGAGCTGCTCGAACAGCGCCTCGACCTCGCCGGCCAGCGGCTCCCGCAGTGGCGGCAGCGGCTCCGCCACCCGGAACACCGACCACATCGTGTACCGGATCTGCGCGTTCAACTCCCGCAACCGCGCGGCGTTCGTCTCGGTCATAAGACCAATCCTTTCAGAACCTCGTCCGCCGCCGCCTCGCCGGAGCGCACGCACGCCGGGATGCCCACGCCGTCGTAGCCGGCACCCGCGAGCGCCAGCGTCGCCGGCAGCGCGGCCCGGGCGGCGGCCACCCGCTCGAGATGCCCCGGGGCGTACTGCGGCAGCGCGCCACCCCACCGCTGGACATGCGTCGCGATCGGTGCCGGCAAGGACGCGCCCACCAGTGCGGACAGTTCGGCGTGCACCAGGGCGACGAGCGACGCGTCCGAGCGGTGCAGCCCCTGCTCCTCGCCGTACCGCCCGGTGGACGCCCGCACCAGCGCGACACCGTCGGCGCGGCGCAGGTGCGCCCACTTGGTGGTGAAGAACGTCGCCGCCTTCGTCAGCGTGCCCTCCTCCGCCGGCACCAGGAAGCCGGACAGGTCGGGCAGCGCCGCGTCCGGGATCGCGAGCGTGACGAGCGCCACGCTCGCGTAGTCCACCACCGGCGACGTGCCCAGCAGCCGCGCCGCGTGCCGCGCCGGCACGGCCAGCACCACCGCGTCGGCGGTCTCCCACTCGTCGCCGACGCGCAGCCGCCACCCGCGCCCCGCGGGCTCCAGGACACGCACCGCCGCCGCCAGCCGGACCGCGGCTCCCGAGGCCCGCGCGACGGCTTCGACGAGGCGGCTGACTCCTCCGACCACGGTCGCGAACACCGGCGTACCCGGTGGTCGGGGCGCCGCGGCCAACGCGGCCCGCACCGCGCCGGTCAGCGTGTGCTCGGCGGTCGCCGCCGCGGCCAGGCCGGGCATCGTCGCCGCCAGGGACAGCCCGTCGGCCCGCCCGGCGTACACGCCGCCCAGCATCGGGTCGACCAGCCGGTCGACCACCTGGTCGCCCAGCCGCCGCCGCACCAGCGCGCCGACGGCGACGTCCTCCCCCGCCGCCAGCAGCGGCCGGCCCTCGTCACGGTCCCGGTCCGCGGCGGGCTCCGCGACCGTTTTCACCAGATCAAGATCCCCGGGTACGCCCACCAGCGTGCCGCCCGGCAATGGCACCAGCCGCCCCCCGAGCGCCAACCCCGCCCGCCCGACGGCCGGGTGCACCAGATCGCCCGCGAGCCCCACCCGCCGCGCCAACGCGACGGCGGCCGACTCCCCACCGGTGGCATCCCGGACCAGAAACGCCTCGGCGCCATACTCGACGGCCGACCCGGCCACGCTGCCGGTGCGCAGCTTCCCGCCCAGGGCACCCGACTGCTCGTACACGATGATCTCGGTCTCGGCGGGTGCCCGTTCCCGCAGCCGCAAGGCGGCGGCCAACCCGCTGATCCCGCCACCGATCACCGCGACCCGCACCCGGCACCCCCTTCCCTGATCAAGGCGTCCCTGAAGTCGCTAGGGCTGCGTGAGGGACGCCTTGATCATGGGCCGTTCGGCCGAGTGGATCAGGTCGACGACGCGGGCCAGGACGTCGGGGTCCGTCTCGGGGAGGACGCCGTGGCCCAGGTTGAAGACATGGCCTGGGGCCGCCTGACCCTCGCGCAGGATGCGGCGGACCTCGGTTTCGATGACCGGCCAGGGAGCGAAGAGGACGCAGGGGTCCAGGTTGCCTTGCAGCGCTCGCGGACCGGTCTGGGCCATGGCCACGTCCAGCGGGGTGCGCCAGTCGACGCCCACCACGTCCGCGCCCGCCTCCGCCATGGCGCCCAGCAGCAGGGCGGTGCCCACGCCGAAGTGGATGCGCGGCACGCCCGCGTCCGCCAGCCCGCTCAACACCGCGGCGGAGTGCGGCCACACGTATCGCCGGTAGTCCGCCTCGGACAGCGCGCCGGCCCACGAGTCGAAGAGCTGCACCGCCGACACGCCGGCCGCCACCTGGACCCGCAGGAACGCCAGCGTGATCCCGGCGAGCCGGCCGCAGAGGTCGTGCCAGAGCTCCGGCTGGCCGTACATGAGGGCCTTGGTCTTCGCGTACGTCCGCGACGGCCCACCCTCCACCAGATAGCTGGCCAGCGTGAACGGGGCGCCCGCGAAGCCGATCAGCGGCGTCGCGCCCAGCTCACCGACCAGCAGCCGCACCGCCTCGTCTACATAGGACACGTCAGTCGGGTCGAGCGGGCGGATGCGGGCCACGTCGGCCGCGGCGCGCACCGGCTCGGCCACCACCGGCCCGGTGCCGGGCACGATGTCGAGGTCGATCCCGGCGGCGGCGAGCGGCACCATGATGTCGCTGTAGAAGATGGCGGCATCCACCCCGTACCGCCGGACCGGCTGCATCGTAATCTCCGCCACCAGGTCGGGGCGGCGGCAGGACTCCAGCATCGGGATGCCGGCGCGCACCTTCCGGTACTCGGGCAACGACCGCCCCGCCTGACGCATGAACCACACCGGGGTGTGCGGCACCGGTTCGCCCAGGCACGCGCGGAGGAACGCGGAATCGTGGGTGCGCAACGTCGTCGTCATCGGCTTTCATGCTGCCACGCCCCGCGCTCGCCCTCCTTCCCTCCCCCCATGCTTCCCGCCCCCCATGATCAGGGCGTCCCTCAAGGCGTTCTCACGACGTGAGGGACGCCCTGATCATGGGAGCGGGCCCGCTTACGGCGCGGCGGGACGCGCGGGGACTGCGTGCGGGCTTAGGCTGCGACTATGGCGCCCCCGTCTGGATCCCCCGAGACATTCGCGCGCGCCGTGGCCGGGCTCAAGGCGGCGACGCCACGCCCCGAGATCCTCCTGGAGGAGGTGGCCGCGCCGCAGCGTTTGGCGCCGTACGCGTACGCGATGACCGGCACCGTCCTGCGCGACGGCGAGGAAGTGGCCACCGGCCGGCTCGTGCTGCTCTACGACCCCGAGGGCCACGAGGCGTGGGCCGGCACCATGCGGCTGGTCACCTACGTGACGGCGGAGATGGAGGCGGAGTTGGCCGCCGACCCGCTGCTGCCGGCGGTCGGCTGGACCTGGCTGACCGACGCGCTGGAGGCCGAGCAGGCCGCCCACACCGCGATCGGCGGCACCGTGACGCAGACCATGTCGACCCGGTTCGGCGACCTGGCCGGCCCGCCCACGGCCGCCGACATCGAGCTGCGCGCCTCCTGGTCGCCGGTCGACGACACCGACCTGGGCGCCCACCTGATGGCCTGGTGCGCCGTGCTCGCCTCCACCGCCGGCCTACCACCCCCGGGCGTCACGGCTCTGCACGACCACCACCGCCTCACCGCTTCCCCATGATCAAGGCGTCCCTCACGTCGTGAGGGACGCCTTGATCACGAGCGCTAGAGGTACTTGTCCGCCTCGTTGCACGGCGCGACGAGCGCGTCAGCCGCCCTCTCCGCCCCGGCGGCGTCCTGCTGGGCGAGCTCGGTCAGGAACCTGTTGACCAGCTCGAGACACTTGGCGATGGCCGCCTTCTCCTTCTCGGTCTGATCCTTGGCGTTCTGCGTGCCGGTGAGGTTCTGCTCCAGGTCGTCCAGCTTCTGGTTGGCCTCGTCGAGCTTCTTCTTGAGATCGTCGGCCTCGGTGGTCTTCGTGGCCAGCTCGTCCTCGCGGTTGGCCAGGCTGGTCTCGGTGCGGCTGAGATCGCTGGACTTCGTGAAGTAGAGCCCGGTCATCACGCCGCCGAGCAGCAGCAGGAGCACCGCCGCGAACGCCAGCACCGGCACCGCCCGGCCGCGCTTCGGACCGGCGGGCGGCACCGGCCCACCGTACGGAGCTCCGTAGGGCGGACCGGACGGCGGCCCGAAGCCGGGGCCGGAGACGGGTGGGGCGGACGTCGGGCCGTACCCGGGAACGGCGGCCGCGCCCTGGTCGTACGCGGCGGGCTGCGCCGGCGCGTACGGGGCGCCGGAGGCCGGCGGCGACGCGTAGGGCGTGCCCGAGGACGGCGGCGGCGCGTACGGCGAGGGCGGTGGCGCATACGGCGGCGGCTGCTGCGCGGGGAACTGCGCGGTCGGCGGCGGGGCCGCGGGCTGCTGGGGCTGGGCCTGGGGTTGAGGCTGCTGGGGCTGGGTCTGGAACGGGTCGGACGGCGGTCCCGGCTGGTACGGAGTCGGGGGGTGGGACATGCTTCCTCCAGGTCGGCGCCGCGGCGGCGCGGATCAACAGATCTTGAACTCGTCGCAAGCGGTCTTGATCGGCACCGCGAGGCCGATGCCCTCGGCGTCGCGGGCCTTGGCGGTGGCGATGCCGACGACCTGTTTCGCGGCGTTGACCACCGGGCCCCCGGAGTTGCCGGGGTTGATCGAGGCGTCGAACTGGATCACCGTGCCGGAGCCACCCTCGTCCTTGCGGACCGCGCTGATCACGCCCGAGGTCACGGTGTCCTCCAGGCCGAGCGGGGCGCCCACCACGACGATCTGCTGGCCGGACTTGACCGCCACGGTGGCCGTCGGCAGCCCGTCGAACTTGCTGTTCGTCCGCAGCTGGGCGACGTCGTTCGCCTCGTCGACCTTGACGATCGTGGCGGGCCACCGCTGGTCCCGGCGCTCGATGGAGACCTCGCGGTCGCCGGCCTCCCAGACGGCCTCCACCACGTGGAAGTTGGTGAACAGGTGGGTGCCGCCGCCGGACGCCGGCTTGCCGACCGCGAACGCGGTGCCGGTGAACTCGCCGGCCGCCACCCGGAACACGCTGGGCAGCACCTTGTTGGAGATGTCCTCCGGGTTGAACGTCTTGGTCTCCAGGTCGCCGGTGCGCCCCTCCAGGTCCTCGAAGCGCGCGGTGTCCTGCGCCTGCGCCTGCGTGACCCGCTCGTCGGCGCTCCCCAGCCGGTCCTGCAGGTCGCGGATCTGGAACGCCTGGTAGCCCGCCACGATGGCCAGCAGGACCGCCAGCCCCAGCGCGACCGGCCCTAGCCAGCCGGCCCGGCGCCGCGGCGGTCCGGCAGCCGCCGGACCGGGCGGCATCCCACCGGGCGCCATCCCACCGGGCGCCGGCAGCGCCGACATCGGCGGCGCGGAGAGGGGGTACGGCGGTGCCGGATACGCCATCGGCGGGTAGCCGGGCGGGGCGCTGGTGGACGGCGGCCCTGGCGTGCCGGCGAACGGTGGCCCCGAGAAGGGCGGCCCGGACGGGGGCCCCGAGTAGGGCGGCCCGGATGGGGGCGGCGGTCCGCCCAACGGCGGACTGGACGGCGGCGCACCGCCCGGGCGGTACAGCCCGTCGGTCTCCACCGGCCGCACCGGCGCGTCGTCGGTCGAGTGCCGCGGGCCAGGCACCGACGGTGGGTCGTACCCCGAGCTCATGGTGATCTTCGCCCCCTCCCCAGGAAGCCCAACTCCACGATGGCATCACCGCACAACCCGCCCGCACAGGTCAAACGGCCGCGTGGACGGTACCGCACCCGGGCGACACCGAAGTGTGTGCGATTCGACGCGCCGGGGGCCGGCTGCTCGCCGCTCGCGCATGGTCACACTACGGTTGTCGGGTGACCGACGAACCACCCCTGCGCCGTCGGGCCCAAGATCGCCAAGCGGGGGACGGACCACACAGCCACAAGCCATCGGCGCCGCTGGGAGTGGGGCCCGACCCGATGCCTGGCGGGCCCACACCCGTACCCCTGACCGCTCCACGCGAGGGCACCCCCGCCCCGATCGAGACGCCGGACCACCTGGCAGACGTCGTGGCGCGCTTCGCCGCGGGCTCCGGACCGGTCGCGGTCGACGCCGAACGCGCCTCCGGATACCGGTACACGCAACGCGCCTACCTGGTGCAACTGCGCCGATCGGGCGCGGGCACCGTGCTGCTGGATCCGCTGCCGCTCGACGACCTGCGCACCCTCGACGAGGCCATCGCGGACGCCGAGTGGGTGCTGCACGCGGCCAGCCAGGACCTGCCGTGCCTGGCCGACCTCGGCCTGCGCCCGCGCCGGCTCTTCGACACCGAATTGGCTGCTCGGCTGGCCGGGTTCGAACGGGTCGGGCTGGCGGCGCTGACCGAACAGCTACTGGGGTTCACGCTGGAGAAGCACCACTCGGCGGCGGACTGGTCCACCCGGCCGCTGCCGGAGTCGTGGCTGACCTACGCGGCGCTCGACGTCGAGCTGCTCACCGACCTGCGCGACGTGCTGGCCGCCGAGCTGGCCTCGCAGGGCAAGGCGGAGTGGGCGGCCGAGGAGTTCGCGGCCCTGGTGGCGTGGGGCACGCAGCCGCCCCGGACGCGCCCGGACCCGTGGCGGCGCACGTCCGGCATGCACCGCATCCGCGGCGCGCGGGCCCAGGCCCGGGTGCGCGCGATGTGGTACGCACGGGACACGATCGCCGCCCGGCGCGACTCGGCACCCGGCCGGGTGCTGCCCGACGCCGCGATCATCGCGGCCGCCGAGCTGGACCCCAAGGACGAGCGCACGCTGCTGACGCTGCCCGGGTTCGGTGGGCGGTCGGTCCGCCGGCTGGCGCGCACCTGGATCGAAGCCCTCGCCGAGGCGCGCGAGCTGCCCGACGACGCCCTGCCGGTGGCCCCGCCGCTCGACGGCCCGCCCCCGCCACACCGCTGGGCCGAGCGCGACCCGGTCGCGGCGGCCCGGCTGGCGCGCTGCCGCGCGGTGGTGACCGAGACGGCGACCGGCTACACCCTGCCGCCGGAGAACCTGATCTCCCCGGATTCGATCCGCCGGCTGGCGTGGACGCCGCCGGAGGAGGTCACGCCCGAAACGGTCGCGGCGACGCTGCGCGGCTACGGCGCGCGAGCCTGGCAGGTCGCCCTGATCGCCGAAAAACTCGCCGCCGCCCTCGCCGACCCCACCTGACCGCGCCACCCCCTGCCCCCAAAGGGCAGCCCTGTGGGGGGTGAATTCCGAAGAGAGCTCCCCTATACCCGCCCAGAGCGTGAGAGGGCTGCCCTCTTGAAAAGCGCACCGCGCGCAGCTGTGGGCTGGACCACACCGCACCGCCTCACACGCGCTAGTTACTGGCAAGTAGCATCCGAGGGACAGCCAACCCCACGAGGAGGCCCGCCGTGCCCCGTGAAGTCCGGGACGTCGTCTTCGTCGACGGCGTCCGCACCCCGTTCGGCAAGGCCGGGGGGATGTACGCCAACACCCGCGCCGATGATCTCGTGGTGCGCTGCATCCGCGAGCTGCTGCGGCGCAACCCGCAGCTGCCGCCGGAGCGCGTCGACGAGGTCGCCATCGCCGCCACCACCCAGATCGGCGACCAGGGCCTGACCATCGGCCGCACCGCCGCCCTGCTCTCCGGCCTCCCCAAGACCGTCCCCGGATACGCGATCGACCGCATGTGCGCGGGTGCCATGACCGCGGTCACCACGGTGGCCGGCGGCATCGCGATGGGCGCGTACGACGTGGCGATCGCCGGCGGCGTCGAGCACATGGGCCGGCACCCGATGGGCGAGGGCGTCGACCCCAACCCGCGCATCCTCACCGAGAAGCTGGTCGACCCGTCCGCGCTGGTGATGGGCCAGACCGCGGAGAACCTGCACGACCGGCTGCCGCAGATCACCAAGGAGCGGGCCGACGCGTTCGGCCTGGCGTCGCAGGAGAAGACCGCGAAGGCGTACGCGGACGGGAAGCTCCAGCAGGACCTCGTGTCGGTGGCGACCCGCGACCCGGAGACCGGCTGGGGCCTGGCCACCGTGGACGAGGCGCCCCGGGACACCAGCCTGGAGAAGCTCGCGACGCTGAAGACCCCGTTCCGCCCGCACGGCCGGGTCACCGCGGGCAACGCGGCCGGCCTCAACGACGGCGCCACCGCGAGCCTCCTCGCCGCCGAAGACGTGGCGCGCGAGCTGGGCCTGCCGGTGTCGATGCGGCTGGTGTCGTACGGCTTCGTGGGCGTCGAGCCGGAGGTCATGGGCTACGGGCCGATCCCGTCCACCGAGAAGGCGCTGCGCCTCGCCGGCCTGTCCATCGAGGACATCGGCCTGTTCGAGCTGAACGAGGCGTTCGCCGTGCAGGTGCTGGCGTTCCTCGACCACTTCGGCATCGCCGACGACGACCCGCGGGTCAACCCGTGGGGCGGGGCGATCGCGGTGGGGCACCCGCTCGCCTCCTCCGGGGTGCGGCTGATGACGCAGCTGGCCCGGCAGTTCGCCGAGCACCCCGAGGTGCGGTACGGGGTGACCGCCATGTGCATCGGCATCGGCATGGGCGGCACTGTGATCTGGGAAAACCCGGCGTGGGAGGGCTGATGGAATACCAGGAAGTCGTCACGAAGGCGCTGGTGCGTTTCATCGACGTACCGGGGCTGGACAAGAAAGCCGCGCTCATCACGTTGGACAACGGCTTCGACCACAAGAAGCCGAACACGCTGGGCCAGGGCGGCCTGGAGAGCCTCGACGCCGCCATCACCGAGGCCCTCGCGGGTGATCCGTCGTTCGTGGCGGTCACCGGCAAGCCGTACATCTTCTGTGTGGGTGCCGACCTCACCGGCCTGCCGCAGATCAGCAGCCGGGACGACGCATTGGCCGTCGGCCAGCTCGGGCACCGGGTGTTCGCGCGGCTGCGCGACAGCGCGATACCCACCTTCGCGTTCATCAACGGCGCCGCCATGGGCGGCGGCCTGGAGCTGGCGCTGCACGCCCAGTACCGCACGCTCTCCGGCGGCGCCGCGGCGCTGGCGTTTCCCGAGGTCCTGCTCGGCATCGTGCCCGCGTGGGGCGGCACCCAGATCCTGCCGAACCTGATCGGCATCGCCCCGGCCGCCCAGGTGATCATCCAGAACCCGCTGACGCAGAACAAGATGCTCAGGCCGGCCCAGGCGGCCGAGATGGGCATCGCCGACGTGCTGCTGGAGCCGGCCGACTTCCTGGAGCGGTCGCTGGAGTGGGCGGCCGGCGTGGTCCGCGGCGAGATCACCGTCACCCGGCCGGAGATCGACCGGGACATGTGGGACGGTGTGCTGTTCTTCGCCCGCAAGACGCTCGACGACCGGCTGCACGGCGCGGTGCCGTCCGCGTACCGGGCACTCGACCTGCTCGCCCTCGCCAAGGAGGCGCCGTTCTCGGTCGGCACCGCCGCCGAGGACGAGGCGCTCGCCGACCTGGTGATGAGCGAGGAGCTGCGCAGCGGCCTGTACGCGTTCGACCTGGTGCAGCGCCGCGCGAAGCGGCCGGCGGGCGCGCCGTCGCCGGCGCTCGCCCGCGACGTCACCAAGGTCGGCATCGTCGGCGCCGGCCTGATGGCCAGCCAGATCGCGCTGCTCTTCGCGCGCCGCCTGGAGGTACCGGTGATCCTCACCGACCTCGACCAGGGCCGGGTCGACAAGGGCGTCGGATACGTGCAAACCGAGATCGACAAGCTGGTGTCGAAGGGGCGGCTCGCCGAGGGCAAGGCGGCGAAGCTGCGCGGCCTGGTCAGCGGTTCGGTCGACAAGGGCGCTTTCGCCGACGCCGACTTCGTGATCGAGGCGGTCTTCGAGGACCTCGACGTGAAGAAGCAGGTCTGGGCCGAGCTGGAGAAGATCGTCTCCCCGGAGGCGGTGCTGGCGACGAACACCTCCTCGCTCTCGATCACCGCGATGGCGGCCGACCTGGAGCACCCCGAGCGGGTGGTCGGCTTCCACTTCTTCAACCCGGTGGCGGTGATGCCGCTGCTGGAGATCGTCCGCGGTGAGCGCACCGACGACGCCACCCTGGCCACCGCGTTCGCGGTCGGCAAGCAGCTCAAGAAGTCGTCGGTACTGGTCAAGGACGCGCCGGCGTTCGTGGTGAACCGGCTGCTCACCCGCTTCCTCGGCGAGATCTTCGCGGCCGTAGACGAGGGCACCCCGCTCGACGTCGCCAACGAGGCGCTCGACCCGCTGGGCCTGCCGATGCGGCCGCTGCCGCTGCTGCAGCTCGTCGGGCCGGCCGTCGCCTACCACGTCGGGGGCGTGCTGCACGCCGCGTTCCCGGACCGCTTCCCGGTCAGCGAGAACCTGAAGCGGATCGCCGACGCGGGGCGGCCCCTCCTGGTCGACAACGAGGTCGATCCGGAGGTGGCGGCGCTGCTCGTCGTGGGCGACGCGCCGTCTACCGCGGAGCAGGTGCGCGAGCGCGCGCTCACCGCCCTGGCCCAGGAGATCCGGCTGATGCTGGACGAGGGCGTGACCGCCGAAGCCGCAGACATCGACCTGTGCCTGATCCTGGGCGCCGGCTGGCCGTTCCACCTGGGCGGCATCACGCCGTACCTGAAGCGCACCGGCTACTTCGCCTGACCTCTCATGATCAAGGCGTGCTTCAATTCGGTCTATGGACTTTGGTGTGCCCCGTGGTAGTGGTGTTGGGTTGG
>JBBEWH010000026.1:0-15312 GCA_037414955.1 Actinomycetes bacterium KLBMP 9797 | reverse complement strand
ATGATCAAGGCGTCCTTCAAGTCGTCATGACGACTTGAAGGACGCCTTGATCATGGGTGATGAGAGGGAAGGGTGGGTTTGACCGCCGCTGTCGCGGCGACGACCGGGGTGGTGTGCGCGGCCGGCAACGTGACCGTGACCTCCAGGCCGCCGCCGGGCTGCGCGGCGGCGGTCACGGTGCCCCCATGCGCGTCGCACACCGCGCGCACGATCGACAGGCCCAGACCGGAACCGCGCGCCCCGGTGCGCTCCCGCCCGCCGCGCCGGAACGGTTCGAACAGGCCCGGCACGTCGGCCTGGTCCACCTCGAAGCCGGTGTTGCCGACCACCAGCCAGGCCGCCGCCGCGTCCGAGCCGGTGCGCGCCCACACCTTGCCGTGCAGGTGGTTGTAGCGGATCGCGTTCTCGATCAGGTTGCCGGCGAGCCGGTCGAGCAGGCCCGGGTCGCCGACCACCGGGGCCGGCGCCAGCGCCGTCGTCACGGTCAGCTTCATCCGGTCGGCTTCGCCGCGCACCGCGGACAGCGCGGTGGTCGCGGCGGTCGCCAGGTCCGCGGGCACCTTGCGGGCCAGCCGCCGGCCGGACTGCGCCTCGCTGCGGGCCAGCACGAGCAGCGCGTCTACCAGGCCGTTGGCCCGCTCCGACGCGTCGCGGACCACGGTCGCCATCCGCCGGTACTCCGCGACGTCCGCCTCGTCGTCCGCCAGCGTCACGTCGATCTCGGTGCGCATGACCGCGAGCGGGGTACGCAGCTCGTGCGACGCGTTGGCGACGAACCGTTTCTGGCTCTCGAACGCCTCGCCGAGCCGGTCCAGCATGGCGTCGAACGTGCCGGCCAGCTCGGCCACCTCGTCGTCCGCCCCGGCGTACCGGATGCGCTGGTCGAGCGTCTCCTCACTGAGCCGCTGCGCCATCGCGGTGACCTGGTGCAGCGGGCGCAGCGACCGGCCCGCCACCACGTACGCCCCCGCCACCCCGACCATGCTGATCGCGACCAGCGCCACCAGCCCCTTGGCGAGCAGTTCCCGGGAGGCGGCGTCGACCACCTGGTCCTGCCAGTCCCGGGCGTCGAGCTGCCGGCCGTCGGCCAGCCTGACGGTGGTGCCCGGGCTGAGCTGGTCGGCCGGGTGCAGCGCGTCACCGACCACCAGCCAGGCGAGGACGACCAGGATCGCGCCGGCGCCGACCAGCAGTACCCCGTTGAGCAGCGTCAGGCGCAACCGTAACGTCGGCCGCAACCGGTGCTGCCCAGGCCGTCCAGAATAGACAGTCATGCGGTGATGACCCGGTATCCGGCGCCCACCACGGTCTCGATCAACGGCGGGTCGCCGATCTTCTTCCGCAGCGTCATCACGGTGACCCGGACGGTGGTCGTGAACGGGTCGGTGTTGGCGTCCCACACCCGTTCCAGCAGTTCCTCGCTGGACACCACGGCGCCCCGCGCCTTGAGCAGCTCCTCCAGCACGCCGAACTCCTTGCGGGTCAGGTCGAGCGGCGCACCGCCCCGGGTGGCGACCCGCTTGGCCGGGTCGAGCACCAGGTCGCCGACGGTGAGCACCGGCGGCGCCGCCGGGGTGGCCCGCCGCCCCAACGCCTGTACCCGCGCCACCAGCTCGTCGAACGCGAACGGCTTGGGCAGGTAGTCGTCGGCGCCGAGCTGGAGCCCCTCCACCCGGTCGGCGACCGTGCCGCTCGCGGTGAGCATGAGCACCCGGGTCAGCGCGCCGGACGCGACCAGGTCGGCGCAGATCTGGTCGCCGTGCACACCGGGCAGGTCGCGGTCGAGCACGACCACGTCGTACCGCGTGACGAACGACATCTCATGCCCGACCGACCCGTCATAGGCCACATCGACCGCCATGCCCTGCCGCCGCAGCCCGCGCACGATCGCGTCGGCCAGATTCCGCTCATCCTCAACCACCAGCACCCGCACCGCGCCAGCCTCCCCACAACCCCGTAAAACCCTGGTGAGGAAAGGCTAGGCCCACCCCGCCGATCTTGCGCTGGTCATGCCCGGATGCCCGGTATGGAACCTGACAAGTGCAAGATCGGCGCGGGGACCCGTCAGAGGTGCCAGACTCCGAGCGAGGAGTCGAGGCGGCGGCAGATGATCGCGCCGGCGTGGGCGTCGCAGCGGCCGGTGACGCCGGCCGCCACGTGCACCACCCGCACCGAGAGGTGCTCCGGGTCCAGCCAGGCGAACCAGGCTCGCAGCGTGCGGTGGTCGACCCGGACGCCGAGCAGCTGCCCGCGGCCGTCGCCCGCGCCCAGCGTCGTCCAGTCGCCCAGCTCGCCGACCGGCCGGCCGGTGTCCGGGTCGATCACCACCAGCCGGTCCACGCCGGCGCGCCGGCCGGCCTGGTTGACCACCAGATGGGCGCCGGCCCGGCGGGGATCGGTCCACCACCCGCTGGTCCACCGGGTGCCGCCGGTATCCGGGTCGAGCACCCGCATCCCCCGGCTCCGGGACACCACGCACAGCACCGGGGCGCAGTCGGCGGAGACGTCCTCGATCGCGGAGTCGACGGGCGCCTCCCACCGCCGGTCGAGGCGCGCCAACCCGTACGCGATGACCGTCCGCCGGTCCGCGCGCACCACCAGCAGATCGCCCGCGACCTGGGCGTACCGGGTGGGCGTGGCCGGCTCCCGGGACGGCAGCAACCCGTCGGCGGCGGCCAGCAACCGCCCGTCTTCCAGGTCGCGCACCTCCACCCGCCCGGACGGCAGCAGCGTCACCACGTGTGTCGGGCGGCCGTCGACCTCCCGGTAGGACAGCCAGCCGCCCATCGGCACCCGGTACGACCAGCGCACCTCGGCCGTGATCGGGTCGACGCCCGCCACCGTCTCCCGCCCGGTGGCCGCGGCGGGTACCCCGTCCGCGGCGTTCCACAGCACCACGTTGCCGCGGACCGGGGTGACGCCCTCGACCCGCGCCCGGCGCCGCCACCGCGGCTCGCCGTCGTCCGCCGCGATCGCGACGGTCTCCACCGCGTCGATCACCTGACCGTCGTGGTGCAGGCTGACCAGCAGCCCGTCCCGGATGGCGGCGACCCGCCGGACGGCGCCGTCGACCATCAGCGGCACGCGCCAGAGCGCCCGGGCGTCGGGCAACGCGTACGCCGCGACCGTGCGGGTGCCGGGCGGCCGGCCGTGGCTGCCCTCGATCACGTAGTACCGGTCGCCCTCGCCGAACACCGAGTCGCCGGGCTCGGCCGGGATGCTGGTCTCCGCGAGTGGCCGCGGCAGCGGCGTGGCCGCGGCCAGCGAGGTGACCAGCGCGACGGCCGCGACCAGGCCGGCCACCCGGCGGCGCTGGGCCGGTGACCAGGACGGCTCGGGAGTGGGTTCGGGCGGCTCCCGCCGGATCTCACCCAGCTCGATGACGACGACCGGACTGGTCACCCATCCAGTCTGCGTCGCGGGTACCAGATCCCGGTAGTTCCTCCCGACCGGCGGCAGGTGACCATTCCATCGCGGTGCTGGCAGCCGTAGGCGTCCCGGGCCAGGCCGAGCATCCGCGTGATGCCGGCGAGCGGGTCGAGCTCCGCGATCCAGGTATTCCCGTGCGAGTCGGGGCGGGTCGCCAGCAGCCGCCCGTCATCGCGGTACGACCAGCCGAGCTCCCACGGGCCGAGGTTGGCGCGCAGGTGGCCGTCCGCGGGGTCCACGACCATGATCTGCGGCACGTCTGTGGACAGCCCGTACCCGAGCAGCACCGGCCCGAACCGGTGCACCCGTGCCATCCGGTCGTTGGACCACCGGACCCGCCCGGTGTCCACGTCGAGCGCGCGCATCCCGCCGCGCAGGAGCGCCTGGCTGACGCACAGCACGTCGCCGCACTCGCTGAGGAACTCGGAGGTCAGGTCCACCGCCGCGGTCCAGCGCCGGGCGAACCGCTCCAGGTCGTACGCGTCGACCATCGCCTGACGGTCGCGCCAGCGGGCGACCAGGATCAGATCGCCGACCATCTGGACGCCCGGCCCGCTGTCGCGCGAGACGGCGTCCGCGTCCGGCGGCGGCACCGCGCCGGTCGCCCGCACCTGGCCGCTCCGCAGGTCGCGCACCTCCACCTGGCCGGTCGGCGACCACCGCACGAACCGGTCGTCGTCGATAACCGGCGGGGTGTCGTCCGGACTGGTCAGGGTCCACCGCGCCGCCCCGGTGGCGGCGTCCACCATCGTGTACCGCACGGTGGGCTCGCCGGGTCGCCGGTGCCACAGCAACACCTGGTCATCGCCGGTATGGAAGGGCGCACCGGGCTGGCGCCACCGCTGCTCGGCGGTGGTCCCGTCCAGCGCGACGGTCTCCGATTCCGGCCCCTCGCCGGTGAACAGCACCAGCTCGCCGAGCGGGAAGGCGTGCTGCGACCGGCCGATCGGCGGCACCGGCGCCCGCCAGCGCTCCCGGGCATCCGGCAGCTCGTACCGGACGATCGTGTCGTAGTCGGTCAGGTACACCGCATCGCCGCTCGCGAAGGAGTAGTTGGCCGACACCGGCAGGGTCACCTCGACCAGGTCGCCGCGTACCGGCGCCGCAGCGCCCGCGGTCAGCAGCGCCACCGCGGCGCCGAGCGCCGCGAGCCCGCGCCGCAACCCCGGCGACAACCATGGCGCCGGCCGCGGCACCGCCGCCTCCGGCACGTGCCGGACCTCGCCGAGGTCGATCACGCCGGTCATTCGTCAAGCCTGCGCCGCGGGTACCAGATTCCGATAGCTCCGCCCGCCCGCTGGCAGATGACCATCCACTCGCCGGCGTCGCAGTTGTAGGTGTCCCGGGCCACGCCGAGGATCCGCACGGCGCCACCGAACAGGTCGAGCTCCGCGATCCAGGTGTTCCGCTCCGCGTCCTCACGGGTCGCGATCACGCGCCCGTCGTCTGCGATCGGCCAGCCGATCTTCCACCGGCCGAGGTCGGCGCGCAGATGGCCGTTCGCGGGGTCCAGGACCCGGACCGGCGGCGGCTGCTCCGGGTCCCCGTAGGACAGCAGCACCGGGCCGATCCGCTCGATCCAGCCCGTCTGGTCGTTCGTCCACCGGACCCGCCCGGTGTCCGGATCGAGCGCGCGCACGCCGCCGTCACCGCTGAAGTCGTTGACGCACAGCAGGTCGCCGCACAGGGTGGGGTACTCGAAGCTCATATCCAGCACCGCCGTCCAGCGCCGGGTGAACCGCTCCAGGTCATACGCGTCGGCCATGGCCTGGCCGCCGCGCTGGCGGGCGACCAGCATCATGCCGCCGGCCAGCGCGAGGCCGCTCCCGGCGGGGGACTGGGCGGTGTCCACATCCGGCGGCGGCACCGCGCCGGTCGCGAGCACCTGGCCGGTGCCCAGATCGCGCACCTCGATCCGGCCGGTGGGCGACCACCGCACGAACCGCTTGTCGTCGTAGTAGACGTGGTCGCCGGCCAGGTCGGTCAGCGTCCACCGCGCCACCCCGGTGCCGACGTCCACCATCGCGTACCGCACGGTGATCTCGCCGGGCCGCTGGTGGCTCAGCAGCACCCGATCGTCCCCGGTCGGGCTGGGCGAACCGGGCCGGCGCCAGCGCCGCTCGCCGGTCTCGCCGTCCAGCGCGATCGTCTCCGACTCGCTGCCCTCGACCGTGACCAGCACCATGCCGCCGAACGCGAATGCGCCGCCCTGCCGCCCGCTCGCCGGCACGGACACCCGCCACTTCTCCGCGCCGCTGGGAATCTCGTGCCGCGCGATCGTGTCGGCGCCGGCCACATACACCGCGTCGCCGCCCACGAAGGCGTGGGTGGCGTCCGTCATCGCGATCACCTCGCGCAGGTGGCCACGCACCGGCGCCGCACCGCCCGCGGCCACCAGCGCCACCACGGCGCCGAGCGCCGCGAGCCCGCGCCGCATCCCTGGCGACAACGACGGCCCCGTCGGCGGCACCGCCGCCTCCGGCACCTGCCGCACCTCACCGAGGTCGATCACCATCGCGGATCCGATCCCCCCGCCGGGTGCCGGGTCGCTTTACCTCCGGTACGCCCAGACGCGCAACCGATCACCCGGTGCGCGACACACTACGCTGGCGGCGCCGGCCGCGCAGTCCCACAACCGATCGGGTACGACGCCGAGGTGCCGGATCTGCCCGGTGCGCGCGCCCACCAGCGCCAGCCAGCTCCGGTCCCCGCCGGACGACCGGTCCCCCTCTTCCGCACGGGAGCCGGCTCCGGCCTGGGTGCCGGCTACGGGCTGGGAGCCGGCTTCCGCGCGGGTGCCGTCTCCGGTGCGGGCGACCCCGACCAGGGCGGTGTCGCCGCGGGCCCGCAGTTCCATGTCGTAGCCCGAGAGATCCACGAGGGTTCGCCCGCTGGCCGGGTCCAGCACGGCCAGCCGGTCCGGCCACCGGGCCGCGACCAGCGACCCGCCCGACTCGAAGACGGTGTCCGTCTGGCCGGCGTCCCACACCGGGGCGCCGGTCGCCGGGTCCACGGCCACCACGCCGACGGGCCCCGCGGTGCAGACCAGCGACCCGCAGGCGCCGAAGCGCGGCGCGTCCTCGTCGGCCAGCGGCCGCGCCCAGCGCCGGGAAAGCGTGTTCACGGCGAACCCGGCGATCTGCCGGCCGCGGTCGCCCGGCTCCTGGTAGGTGAGCACGAACGCGTCGCCGCCGGCGCTGGTGGACACGCCGGGCACCGCGCCGGCCGGCAGCATCGTGGCGGTGCGACGCACCGTACCGGTGCGGCCGTCCCGGAGCTGGCCTTCGCCCGTCCCGGTCAGCACCAGGACCCGGCCGCCCGGTAGCGCCCGCACGGTGCCGCCGTCCGGCGTCGCGTCGGCCCAGAGGTCACGCCCGGTGGCCAGGTCGATGCCGCGCACCGTCGCCCCGCCCACGAACCCGGTGCGCCCGTCGTCGGCGACCGTGAGCCGCGTCGGCGCGGTCCACCGCGGCTGCCCGGTCGCCGCGTCCAGCACCGTGGTCGGTGTGCCGTACCCGTCGCCGACCTGGAGCCCGGTGACCAGCACGACGCCGTCGCCGCGCTGCAGGTCGACGAACTGGTCCACGCCGGACCGGTACCGCCCACTCCACAGTAGACGCCCACTGGGCAGCTCGTACGCGTTCAGCACCCGCTCGTCCGCGATGGTCCCGGCCTCGGCGACGGCGAACAGCCGATCCCCCAGGACCGCGAAGTCGGCGCTCTCGGCCAGCGGGTGGGTGGCGCGCTCCACCAGGGTGGGCCCGGGCCAGGGCGCCGATCCGGCGACCGCCAGCAGCAGGACGACGGCCAGGAGCGGCACGAGCGACCGCGCGCGCCACCCGCCCCGCGACCGCCCTTCCGGCGCCTCCCGTTCCAGCCCCAGGTCGATGACCCCACCCATGATCAAGGCGTCCCTCACGTAGCTCTAACGACTACAGGGACGCCTTGATCATGGGGGTGGACTCGTCGAGGCGGGAGAGCCAGCCGGTGACCTCGCGGGCCACGTCTTGAGCGGTGAGCCCGAGGTCGGCGAGGATCTGCGCGCGGTTGCCGTGCGGGTGCCACTCGGCCGGCACCCCGATGTCGCGCAGCGGCACGTCGACGTCCGCGTCGCGGAGCGCCTTGGCGAGCGCGTCGCCGACGCCGCCGGTGCGGACGCCGTCCTCGACGGTCACCACGAGCCGGTAGCCGCGGGCCAGCTCGACCAGCTCCGCCGGGATCGGCCGCACCCAGCGCGGGTCGACCACCGTCACGCCGTATCCATGCTCGCCGGCCCGCGCGGCCGCCTCGACGCCAAGCTGCCCGAACGCGCCGACGGCGACCAACAGGACGTCCTTGCGGTCGGCCTCGGCGAGCACGTCGACCACGCCGACCCGGCGCAGGGCGGGCAGGTCACGCGCGACCGAGCCGGTCGGGAAGCGCAGCAGGGTCGGGCCGTCGTCGGTGGCGACCGCCTCGCGCAGCTCCTCGCGGAGCGTGGCGGCGTCGCGCGGGGCCGCGATGCGCAGCCCGGGGACGACGCCGAAGACCGACATGTCCCAGATGCCGTAGTGGCTCGGCCCGTCCGGCCCGGTGATGCCGGCCCGGTCGAGCACGAACGTGACCGGCAGCCTGTGCATCGCCACGTCGAGGAGCACCTGGTCGAACGCCCGGTTGAGGAACGTGGCGTAGACGGCGACGACCGGGTGCAGGCCGCCCAGCGCCAGCCCGGCGGCCGACGTGGCGGCGTGCTGCTCGGCGATCCCCACGTCGTAGACCCGGGACGGGTACTTGTGGGCCAGCGTCGCGATGCCGGTCGGCTCGGCCATGGCGGCGGTGATGCCGACCACGTCGGGCCGCTCGTCGGCGATGGCGACCAGCTCGTCGGCGAACACGTGGGTCCACTTCACCGACGGCGCGGCCAGCAGCTTGCCGGTCTCGACGTCGAAGGCGCTGCTCGGCCCGTGCAGGCAGTCGGCGTCGTCCTCCTCGGCCGGGCGGTAGCCGTTGCCCTTACGGGTGACGGCGTGCACGATGACCGGCCCGCCGAAGCCCTTGGCCCGGCGCAGCGCCGACTCGACGGCGGCGATGTCGTGGCCGTCGATCGGCCCGACGTACTTGATGCCCAGGTCCTCGAACATGGTCTGCGGCGCGACCGCGTCCTTGATGCCCTTCTTCACCGCGTGCAGCGCCTCGTAGAGCGGCTTGCCGACCAGCGGCGTCGCCCCGAGCGACTCCTTGACGAGGTCGAGCAGCTTCTCGTATCCAGGGTTGAGGCGCAGGGCGGCCAGGTGGTCGGCGAGGCCGCCGATGGTCGGCGCGTACGACCGGCCGTTGTCGTTGACCACGATGACCAGCGGGTTGCCGGCGTGGGCGATGTTGTTGAGCGCCTCCCAGCACATGCCGCCGGTGAGGGCGCCGTCGCCGACCACGGCGACGACGTGCCGGGGCTCGCCCCGCAACGCGTATGCCTTCGCGAGGCCGTCCGCGTAGGACAGCGCGGTCGAGGCGTGCGAGTTCTCGATGATGTCGTGCTCGCTCTCGGCCTGGTTGGGATAGCCGGAGAGGCCACCGCGCTGCCGGAGCTGGTCGAACCCGGCCTGCCGGCCGGTGAGGATCTTGTGCACGTAGGCCTGGTGGCCGGTGTCGAACAGGAAGCGGTCGGTGGGCGAGTCGAAGACCCGGTGCATGGCCAGCGTCAGCTCCACGACGCCCAGGTTGGGCCCAAGGTGGCCGCCGGTGCGGGACACCTTGGCGACCAGGAACTCGCGGATCTCCGTGGCGAGCGTGGCCAGCTCGTCGGGCGTCATCCGCTGGACGTCGGCTGGACCGCGAACCGCAGCAAGACCCACTTCAGCGCTCATGAACGCCGAGTCTATCGAGATCACTCCAGCGCGCAGAGTGAGGAAGCCAAACCTCCACAGAAAACCCATGATCAAGGCGTCCCTCACGTCGCTATAGCTACTTCAGGGACGCCTTGATCATGGGGATGGGGTCAGGAGGGCGACGCATTCGACGTGGTGGGTCATCGGGAAGGCGTCGTAGGCGCGCAGCTCGGCCAGGCGCCAGCCCAGGTCGCGGAACGTGCGCACGTCGCGGGCCAGCGCCGCAGGGTCGCAGGCCACGTACGCGACCGCCCGCGCGCCGGACGCCGCCATCGCGCGCACCACGGCCGCCCCGGCCCCGCTGCGCGGCGGATCCAGCACGACCAGGTCCACCGGGCCGCGCAGCCGCCGTCGCAGCGCGGCTTCCACTTTTCCAGGTACGACGCGCACCTGGGCCAGATCCGCGAGGTTGCCCCGGGCGGCCGCCACCCCTCGCGGATCCGCCTCGACGAGCGTGACCCGCCCGTCCGGGCCCAGCCGAGAGGCGAGCGCGGCGGCGAAGAGCCCGGCGCCGCCGTACAGGTCCCACGCCGACTCGCCCGGCTGAGGCTGGAGCAGCTCGAGCACCGCCCCGGCGAACGTGTCCGCGGCCGCCGGATGCACCTGCCAGAACGCCCCCGCCGGCAGTGTCCACTCCCGACCGACGGCCCGTTCCCGCACCTCCAGACCGGGTGCCATCACGACTGCCGGGCTCGCGGACGGCGCGACCGTCTCGACCGCGTCCACGGAAGGCCAGCGCCGGTCGGTCACCGGCAACGCCTGGATGGCCGGGTGCGCGATCCGGCACCGGTCGATCGGCACCACCTCGTGCGAGCGGTGCTTGAGCAGCCCCGGCCGGCCGGCGGCGTCCACCGCGTACCGGACCCGGGTGCGCCAGCCGAGGACGTCGCCGGGGAGCGCGTCGACGCGTACCGGGAAATCGGGCAGACCGGCGAGCCGGGCGAGCTGCTCGCGCACGACGGCGGCCTTCCACTCCCGTTGCGCGGCCGGCGCGACGTGCTGGAGGTCGCAGCCCCCGCAGGCGTCCGGCCGGGCGTACGGGCAGGGTGGCTCGACCCGGTCGGGCGAGGGCTCCAGCACGGCGACCGCGTCGGCGCGCAGGTAGCCGGGGTGTACCTCGGTGATCTCGGCCACCACCCGCTCCCCGGGCAGCGCGTGCCGGACGAACACCACCCGGCCGGGCGGCTCCCCGAACCGGGCCACGCAGTGCCCGCCGTGCGCCACCGCGCCCACGGTCAGCTCCAGCTGGTCGAGCAGCATCATGGCCGGGCGGCCTCGTCCTCGGCGACCGCCGGGCCGGCGCCGTCCCGGGCGTCTTCGCGGGCGTCGTCGCGCGGCACCGAGCGCGGGCCGCGCGCGGGACCGCGGGCGAGGTCCCGGTCGATGCGGTCGAGGTTGCGGTTCGCGCTGGACGCGAGCTGCCACGGCACGCTGGTCACCATCACGCCCGGCTCGAAGAGCAGCCGCCCCTTGAGCCGCAGGGCGCTCTGGTTGTGCAGCAGGTGCTCCCACCAGCGGCCCACGACGTACTCCGGGATGAAGACCGTCACCACGTCGCGGGGCGAGTTCCGGCGGATCGATTTCACGTAGTCGATGATCGGGCGGGTGATCTCCCGGTAGGGCGAGTCGACGACGGTGAGCGGCACGGGCACCCGCCGGCGCTCCCACTCCCGCTGGATGGCGCGGGTGTCCTTGTCGTCGACGTTGACGGTGACCGCGGTGATCGTGTCCGGGCGGGTGGCCTGCGCGTAGGCGACGGCCCGCAGGGTCGGCATGTGGACCTTGCTGACCAGCACGATGACGTGGTTGCGGGCGGGCAGCACGGGCCGGTCCTCGGCGGGCGTCAGCTCGGCCGCGACCGTGTCGTAGTGGCGCCGGATGGCCAGCATCGTGACATATATCACTGCCATGGCGGCGATCGCGATCCACGCGCCGAGCAGGAACTTGGTGATCAACACGACCACCAGCACGGCGCCGGTCATCACCATGCCGAACGTGTTGATCGCCCGGGAGCGGATCATGCGGCTGCGGTTCTCCGGGTTGCGCTCCCGGCGCAGCAGGCGGTTCCAGTGCCGAATCATGCCGGCCTGGGACAGCGTGAACGAGACGAACACGCCGACGATGTAGAGCTGGATCAGCCGGGTCACCTCGGCCTGGAACGCCACGATCAACACGATCGCGAAGACCGCCAGGAAGACGATGCCGTTCGAGAACGCCAGCCGGTCGCCGCGGGTGTGCAGCTGGCGCGGCAGGTAGCGGTCCTGGGCCAGGATCGAGCCGAGCACCGGGAAGCCGTTGAAGGCGGTGTTCGCGGCCAGGAAGAGGATCAGCGCGGTGACGCCGGCGACCACGAAGAGCAGCAGCGAGCCGTCGCCGAAGATCGCCGTGCCGAGCTGCGTGGTGACGGTCTTCTGCACGTAGCCGGCCGGGCCCTCGACGAGCTGGCGCCCCGGGTCCTCCATGTACTGCAGGCCGGTCAGGCGGGACAGCCACACGATGCCGACCAGCATCGTGACGGCCACCAGGCCGAGCATCAGCAGCGTCGTCGCGGCGTTGCGGCTCTTCGGTGGCTTGAAGGCGGGTACCCCGTTGGAGATCGCCTCCACGCCGGTGAGCGCCGCGCAGCCGGACGAGAACGTGCGCAGCAGCAGGAACGCCATCGCGAACCCGGTCAGGTGCGACTCCTCGGCGGCGATCACCAGGTCGGCGCTCGGCGCGCTCAGATCCTGGCCGAGCACGAAGATGCGCACGATGCCGGTCAGCAGCATGCCGATGATCACGATCATGAAGCCGTACGTCGGGATCGCGAACGCGGTGCCCGACTCCCGCAGGCCGCGCAGGTTCATGGCGGTGAGCAGCACCACGGCGGTCACCGCGACGCCCACCTTGTGCTCGGCGACGAACGGGACGACCGAGCCCAGGTTCGCCACCCCGGAGGAGACCGACACCGCGACCGTCAGCACATAGTCGACCAGCAGCGCGCTCGCCACCCCGACGCCGAACTTCGGGCCCAGGTTGACCGTGGCCACCTCGTAGTCGCCGCCGCCGGACGGGTAGGCGTGCACGTTCTGCCGGTAGCTGGCGACCACGGTGAGCATCACCACGACCACCGCGAGGGCCACCCACGGCGAGTAGACATACGCCCCGGCGCCCGCGATGGAGAGCGTCAGCAGGATCTCGTCCGGCGCGTAGGCCACGCTGGACAGCGCGTCGGACGCGAAGACCGGCAGCGCGATCCGCTTGGGCAGGAGCGTGTGCTGGAGCCGGTCCGACCGGAACGGACGGCCCAGAAGCAGGCGTTTCAGCAGTGCGGTGGGACTGGCCACAAGCGCTGATCGTACGGGCCGCGCCGCCCGCCGCCACACGGACGCCGATCACGTGGCACGCTCTTGGTGTGAGGGGCGGCTTGGGAGGCTATCCGTGCACATCGTGATCATGGGCTGTGGGCGGGTCGGGTCCACACTGGCGCACAATCTGGAGGGGCGTGGCCACTCGATCGCGGTCATCGACCAGAACTCCGACGCGTTCCGCCGGCTGAGCCCGGACTTCAAGGGCACCACGATCACCGGCGTCGGGTTCGACCGGGACGTGCTGCGCGAGGCCGGCATCGAGCGGGCCGACGGCTTCGCCGCCGTCTCCAGCGGCGACAACTCGAACATCATCTCGGCGCGGCTGGCCCGCGAGACCTACGGGGTGTCCCGGGTCGTCGCGCGCATCTACGACCAGAAGCGGGCCGAGGTCTACGAGCGGCTCGGCATCCCGACCGTGGCGACCGTGCGCTGGACCGCCGACCGCATCCTGCGCCAGCTCGTGCCCGAGGGCACCGTGGAGATCTTCCGCGACCCCGCCGGCACCGTCGCGATCATCGATGTGGCGCTGCACAAGGACTGGTACGGGCACTCGCTGGGCGACCTCGAGCGGGCCACCGGCACCCGGGCCGCCTACGTGAACCGCTTCGGCATCAGCATGCTGCCCCACCCGTCGACCATCCTGCAGGAGGGCGACCAGGTGTTCTTGCTCGTCACCGACGACATCGTCGCGCCGGTCAGCACCGCCGCGTGCACGGCTCCCGAGGGAGGAAAGTAGCCATGCGGGTCGCGATCGCGGGGGCTGGCAACGTCGGGCGGTCCATCGCGCAGGAGCTCATCGAGAACGGCCACCACGTGATGCTCATCGAGCGGCAGCCGAAGATGCTGCGCCCGGAGCGGGTACCGGCGGCGGAGTGGATCCTGGCCGACGCGTGCGAGCTGTCCAGCCTGGAAGAGGCCGACGTGGCCGGCTGCGACGTGGTGGTGGCGGCCACCGGCGACGACAAGGTCAACCTGGTGGTGTCGCTGCTCGCGAAGACCGAGTTCGCCGTGGCGCGGGTGGTGGCCCGGGTGAACCGCGCCGAGAACGAGTGGCTCTTCACCGAGCAGTGGGGCGTCGACGTCGCGGTGAGCAAGCCGCGCCTGATGGCCGCGCTGGTCGAGGAGGCGGTCACGGTCGGTGACCTGGTGCGGCTGATGACGTTCCGGCAGGGCGAGGCCAACCTGGTGGAGATCACCCTGCCGCCCACCACGCCGCACGTGGGCAAGCCGGTGCACTCGATTCCGCTCCCCCGCGACGCCGCGCTGGTCGCGATCGTGCGCGGCAAGCGGGTCCTCGTGCCGACGCCCGACGACCCGATCGAGGGTGGCGACGAGCTGATCTTCGTCTGCACCGCCGAGGTGGAAGACGACGTCCGCGCCATGATCCTCGGCGCCCCCTCCTCATGATCAAGGCGTCCTTCACGTCGCTATGGCGACTTGAGGGACGCCTTGATCATGGGGCTTACGCGGGGGCGATCTCGGGCTCCGCGGTGCGCATGGTGCGCCGGACCGCCCAGACCGTGATGGCGAGCAACAGCAGGTACGGCGGATAGCCGAGCGCCAACCGGGCCACGCCGAGGGCGGTGTCCATGTCGGCGACGTAGAAGCCCGCCTGCACGCCCACCTTCAGCAGCCACACCACGCCCCACAGCACGGTGAGCTGGCTGAACAGCCGGATCAGGCGCGGGTCGGTGCGCCAGTGGGACTTGCCGCCCGCCATGATCACCGACCAGATCCAGCCGACCAGCGGCTGCCGGACCGCCACCGAGCCGAGCAGCGCCAAGCCGTACGCGATGCCGTACAGGATGCCGGGCAGATAGAAGTCGCGTTCGTCACCGCTGCGCCAGGCCATGAAGGCGCCGATGCCGACGCCCACCAAACCGTTCACCGCGTGCCGGACGGGTCGGCGCTGGACCAGCCGCAGCACGGCGATCGCGATCGCGATCCCCATCGAGGCGATCAGCGCCGGATTCAGGTCGGTGACGACGTTGACCAGCACGAACACGACCACCGGGATGCTGGACTCCACCAACCCCCGCCAGCCGCCGAGCTGGTCCGCCATCTGCTCCGTGAAGCTCGGCAGGCGTTCGTCGTCCTCCTGCTGAAGCTGGTCTTCCGATCGAGGGGTCGTCATGCTCACCGAGACGCTTCCAGCTCGTAGTACGGGTTGTAGATGACCTTGCGGCCATCTCGGACGGCCACGCGACCGCGCGCGGTCAACTGTCGGCCCGGCTCGATGCCGGCGATGTGCCGCCGGCCGAGCCACACCAACGTGATCACGTCGCTGCCGTCGTACAGATCTGCCTCCAGAGTCGGCAGGTTGGTCCGTGGAGTGTAAACCACGGTACGCAGTCGGCCGGACACGGAGACGAGCTGACCGCGCCGGCACTGTTCCGCCAGGGTACAACCCGAAACGACGCTCTCCCGCTGCAGCTTCTCGGCGTCAAGCTCGGCCTCGCTCGCCGTCAGGCGCTGGAAGAACCGGCGCATCGACGAGCGGCTCTGGTCGGTCGCCATAACCTCGGCGTTCCCTCCTCGACAGGCCCGACCCCCAGCGTACGTCGCGGCGTCCACCGTTGTCGATCACCAACCCCCCTCCCCATGATCAAGGCGTGGGGGGCCGGGCGGTGAACTGAGTGAGTGACGGGGGGGATTGGGGGGGGGGGTTG
>JBBEWH010000025.1:0-64889 GCA_037414955.1 Actinomycetes bacterium KLBMP 9797 | reverse complement strand
CATTAACAGGGGAACCATCACGTCGTTAGACCGAATTGACGGACGCCTTGATCATGGGGAGGAGTTAGGGGCGGCGGGGGCGGGGAGAGGGTTTGCGGCGGGGTGCGGCGCCGTTCACCGGGGGTGCGGCGCCGTCCCCATCCGCCTCTTGCGCCGCTTGGCTGGCCCGGGCCTGGTCGGTGACGTCCCGAGGCAGCCGCAGCGGCAGCGGTTCGCGCACCGGCTTGGCCTCGTGGCCGCGGTCGACCACCAGGCCGTGCATGCAGTCGATGAGCGGGCCGGCCCGCTCCGGATCGACCGCGGCCGGCCCTTGGTAGACCCCGCGCACCATCCACCGGGGCCCGTCGACGCCGACGAACCGCAGGTCGGTCAGCCCCTCCGGGGTGCGGACCCGGGCGCGCAGCTCCGCGCCGTACTCGCCGACGATCTCCTCGGCGGCGACGCCGTCGTCGAAGAGCGACGTGCGGATCTCGGCACGCACCTCGTCCCAGATGTCGTCCGACCGGGGCGCGGCGAACACGCCGAGCTGCAGGGCACTGTCGCCGTGCACGAGGATCACCTGCTGGACCAGCCCGTCCGGGTTGGCCTGCACCCGCACCTCGACCCCGTCGATCGCGGGGATCTGCAGGCTGCCCAGATCGAGCCGCTGGACGCCCTCGGGCGCCACACTCACGTCGTACGGCCCGTACGTGCGCGGCGCCGGCGCCGCGTCGTCGCGGTCGTACGTCTCGTCGTCGTCGCGGGCATGCCGTCCGGCGCCATCCCGGCGCCGTGAAAACCTCACTGTGCTGCCTCCAGTCCCGAGTGGCCGCCGGTCGATCCGTGCCCGCCCGCTCCGCGGCTGGAGTCGGGCAGCTCCTCGACGACCTGGAAGTCGGCGCGCGCCACCCGCTGCACGAGGAGTTGGGCGATGCGGTCGCCCCGGGAAATCTTCGCGGTGCTGACCGGGTCGTGGTTCACCAGGTTGACGAGGATCTCACCGCGGTAGCCGGCGTCGACCGTACCGGGCGCGTTGAGCACCGTCACGCCGAGCCGCGCGGCGAGTCCGGATCGCGGGTGCACCAGCCCCACGTACCCCTCCGGGAGCGCGATCGCCACGCCGGTGCGGACCAGGGCCCGCGCACCGGGCGCCAGCTCCACGTCTTCGGCCGCCACGAGGTCGGCGCCGGCGTCGCCCGGATGGGCGTACGCGGGCAGCGGCAGATCCGGGTCGAGCCGGCGCACGGCTACGGACACAGCGTCGGTCACGGTCTCACTCTCTTCGGGTACGCGGACGGGGGTGCCCTTACATCCTGCCGTATCCGGTTCTCCGGCTAACCTCACACCATGGGGAGCACCGAAACCACCGCGGGGCACGCCGAACGCCTCACCGTGCCCTGGTGGCTGTGGCTGCCCGGCCTCGGCGTCGCCGCCCTGCTCGCCGCCGAGATCTGGATGGGCTCCGACGGCGTCCGGGCCTGGCTGCCGTTCGTCGTGCTGCTGCCGCTCGCCGCGGCCGGCCTGTGGTGGCTGGGCCGGATCCGGGTCCAGGTGGTCGGCGGCGAGCTGCGGGTCGACGACGCCCGGCTGCCGGTGCGGTTCGTGGCGGACGCGATCCCGCTCGACGCGGCCGGCCGCCGGGAGGTGCTCGGGGTGGGCGCCGACCCGCTGGCCTTCGTCGTGCAGCGCCCGTGGATCGGCGGCGCGGTGCAGGTCGTGCTCGACGACCCGGCCGACCCCACGCCGTACTGGGTGGTCAGCTCCCGGCGCCCCGACCAGCTGGCGGCGACCCTCCTGGCCGCCCGCGACGCCCACGCCGCCCCGTCCCCGTCATGATCAAGGGGTCCCGCGCGGTGTGCGGGACCCCTTGATCATGAAATTGGGCTAAATGAAATTGGGCTAAGCGGCCTCGGCGGCGCAGGACTGCGGCGGCAGCTGCGGCTCACCCAGCGCGGCCAGCGCCTGGTTCTTCTCGGTCGGCGTGGCGAGCTGCTTGAACTCCTCGCCGATCACCACGTCGACGAGAGCGTCCTCGCGCGTCGGGTCGTATTCCGGCGCGGCCTCGTCCAGGAAGTACGCCCGGAGCACCTGCGCCGAGCCCACCGCCTTCGGCCCGTACCGCAGCACGGCCACGCCCTTCACGCTCTTCTTCTTCGGGTCGTTGCCCTTCTTCTTCACCGTGAACTTGCGGTTGGTGAAGTCGGCGGCGACCTCGTTGGCCAGGGCCGCCGTGTCGGTGCCGTTGTAGACGTTGACCGCGATGTCCTGCTCCGTGCGCAACGCCAGGTCGACCCGGGCCCAGCCCTCGGGGCACTGGGCCACCGGCGCCTCGCCCGACTGGCTGTCGCGCACCAGCGCGACCACGACGAAGACCAGCGCGAACGTCACCAGGGCGCCGACGACGACGAGCGCCCGCACTCGTGCAAAGGTCATTGGCTACCCGCTCCCCGTCCCAGATGGCAGTGGTGTCGCGATGAGGTTAACGTCTGGCGGCACGTCGTGTGGAAACGACTGTCGACTACCGGCGCGTTGACGCTGATCCGGGTACCTCTACCCCTATCTTCGTGTCGCCTGAGTCACATTGGGAACAACTTCGTGCGCGCGGGCGTACATGCATCCCACAGGGGCGGTATACATGCCTCTCGCCGGGGGCGGTAAGGTACCGCGCCCGACGGGGGAGTTTCTCTCGGCAGGCGCCGCCCAAGGCAGGGAGGGCGACGTGCCAGATCGGACGGGGCGGGTTACCCGGCGGCCAGCCGGGAACCGAAACACTGTCGTCCGGCGTTACAACCGAAGGCGACACATCGAAACAGGAGAGTGAAAACCGATGGCCACCGACTACGACGCCCCGCGTCGCGACGAGGTCGACCTCGGCGAGGACAGCCTGGAGGAGCTCAAGGCACGGCGCGTCGACTCACAGTCGGGCGCAGTGGACGTCGACGAGGCGGAAGTAGCCGAGAGCTTCGAGCTGCCCGGCGCCGACCTCGCCGACGAAGAGCTCACCGTCAAGGTGCTGCCGATGCAGGCGGACGAGTTCCGTTGTTCCCGCTGCTTCCTCGTGCATCACCGCAGTCAGCTCGCCTTCGAACGGAACGGCGATCTGATCTGCCGCGAGTGCGCCTGACGCCCGCGTACCCGGGCTGACCGTCCACGGGCGACCTCAGTGGCGAGGTCGCCCGGGCCGAGCGAGGAGGGACGGATGAGCGACCCTGAGCTGAGTACCACCGTGGCCGCGCTCGCGGACGAGCAGGCGTCCAAGGGCGACCGCAGACAGCTGCTGCGCCGGCTCGCCGGGCGGTTCGGCGGGCGCGGCGCCGGCCGGATGTTCCGGCCGAAGGCGGCGGTCCGCTGGATGACCGACACGGTGAGCGAGATCGCCCCGCACATCCCGATCCGCGACGCGGCCACGCTGCGCCGCCACTACCCGGGCCTCGACAGCGAGGTGCTCGCCGAGCGGCTGGTCCGCAACGCGGCCCGGGCCACGGCCGGGGTGGGCGCGGCGGGCGGCGGCATCGCCGCCGTCGAGTGGGCCGCTCCGCCGGCACTGCTGACGGCACCCGTGCTGCTCGCCGCGGAGACGGTCGCGGTGGTCGCGATCGAGGTCAAACTGATCGGCGAACTGCACGAGGTGTACGGCCTGCCGGTGCCCACCGGCACGATGCCGCGCGCCGTGGCCCTGCTGCAGGCGTGGGCGAGCCAGCGCGGGGTGAATCCCATGGTGCCCGGCGTCGGCGTGGCGGCCGTGCTCGGCACGGCGGCCCGCAAGGAGCTGCGGGAGCGGCTGCTGCGCCGGTTCGGGCGCAACCTCAGCACGCTCGGCCCGCTGCTGACCGGCGCGGCCGTCGCCAGCTACCTCAACCGGCGCGCCACCCACAGCCTCGGCGAGCGAATCCGCGAGGACCTCCGCAAACAGCCCCGCCAACTCCCACCAGCTTGAGATTCGCACTGGCATCCGGGAACACGGCCTGGAGAGGGGCACAACGAGCCCGACGGCGCTTGACCGGCGCCCGGAGGGCGGTGCCCTGATCATGAGGTCACGGGCCGCCGGAGGCGTCCAGCTCGACCAGGCGGTCGTGCAGGGCCTTGAACAGGGCTGGCGGGGCCGCCAGCACCATGTCGAGGCCGGCTGGTGCTCCGGACAGGCCACCGACCACCAGACCCGCCTCGGTGGCGATGAGGCCGCCCGCGGCGAGGTCCCAGAGGTTCAGGCCCTTCTCGTAGTACGCGTCGTAGCGGCCCTCCGCCACCGCGCACAGGTCGAGCGCGGCCGAACCGTACCGCCGGATGTCGCGCACCACCGGCAGCAGCCCGGCGAGCACCGTGGCCTGATGGGCCCGCCGCGCCGCGTCGTACCCGAAGCCGGTGCCGACCAGCGCCTGGCCCAGGTCGGTCTCGGTGGAGCCGCGCAGCCGGTGGCCGTCGCGGTAGGCACCGCCGCCCAGCGTCGCCGTCCACTCCGCACCGGTGGCCGCGTTGCGCACCACGCCGGCGACGACCTCGCCGTCGACCTCGGCCGCCAGCGAGACCGCGTACTGGGGCAACCCGTACAGGTAGTTCACCGTGCCGTCGATGGGGTCCACGATCCACCGCACGGTGGTCCGGGCGACCCGCGCGGAGGCCGCCGTCGTGCCGTACTCCTCCCCCAGTACCGCGTCGCCGGGCCGCAGCTCCGCCAGCGCGGCCACGACCTGGCGCTCCACCGCGCGGTCGGCGGCGGTGACCACGTCGGTGTCGGTGCTCTTGGTCATCACGCCGGTGACGCCCTCGGCGCGCATGCGGTGCGCGGTGTCCGCGGCCTCCCGTGCGACCTTCACCGCGATGGTCAACAACTCTTCCGGCTTCGGCGCCGCGTCGTGCATCCGTACCCCCTCAGAACCCGTATCATCCTGTCAAAGGCCTCCGTTAGCCGTGCCGATGGCCCTTCTGGCCGCTCTGTCGGCGTGCGCGGCGAGATGATTGCCGCTGACGGCGTTACAATTCACGCCTGCCCACGTGACACGGACCGCCCACCGCCGGCCGGCCCGCGACGCGAGGGCCCCCAACCCATCGGTCAGACATCGCTTCGTGCTGTGCTGACCGGTACGGCCGCGCTCGCTCCATCGCCTCCGGAAGGTCATTCGTGACAGAGCCCCGCCAGACCGGCGCCGACGTTCGTTCGATCACCGACATCCTGATCGCCCACGCCGAGCGTGCCGGTGGTCAGCTCACGTCGGCCGAAGTCGCGCGCACGGTTGAATCCGCCGAGGTGACCCCGGCCCAGGCCAAGAAGATCCTCCGCGCCCTCTCCGACGCCGGCATCACGGTGGTCGTCGACGGCTCGGCCAGCACCCGCCGCCGGGTCTCCGCCGCCCGGTCGGCCACGCCCGCCTCCAAGGCGACCACCGCCAAGGCGACGCCCGCCAAGGTGACCAGTACGGCGGCGAATAAGGCTCCGGCGCCCCACCAGGCGTCGCCCGAGGAGGCCACCGTGACTCCGCTGAAGAAGACCGCTACCGCGGCTGAGGCCGCGTCCGCCGAGACCGTCCCGGGCGCCGCGCCAGCCGCCAAGCCCGCGGCGAAGGCGGTGCCGAAGCCGGCCAAGAAGGCCACGAAGGCGGCGGCGCCGAAGACCGGGCCGGCCAAGTCGGCCGCCAAGACCGTCGCGCCCGGCAAGGGCAAAGCCGACGGTACGGCGCCGGAGGGCGCCGAGGGCGAAGAGATCGATCCCGAGGCGCTCGCTGCCGAGATCGAAGACGTGGTGGTCGAGGAGGCCACCGTCGAGCTCGTCGAGGCGGCGCAGGCCGACGCCACGGCGGACAGCAACGACTTCGAGTGGGACGACGAGGAGTCCGAGGCGCTCAAGCAGGCCCGGCGGGACGCCGAGCTGACCGCGTCCGCCGACTCGGTACGCGCCTACCTGAAGCAGATCGGCAAGGTCCCCCTGCTGAACGCCGAGCAGGAGGTGGAGCTGGCCAAGCGGATCGAGGCCGGGCTGTACGCGTCGGAGCGGCTGCGCGCCGCCGAGGAGGGCGAGGAGCAGCTCCCCATCCCGATGAACCGCGACCTGATGTGGATCTCGCGGGACGGCGAGCGGGCCAAGAACCACCTGCTCGAGGCCAACCTCCGGCTCGTGGTGTCGCTCGCGAAGCGCTACACCGGACGCGGCATGGCCTTCCTCGACCTCATCCAGGAAGGCAACCTCGGCCTCATCCGCGCCGTCGAAAAATTCGACTACACCAAGGGCTACAAATTCTCCACCTACGCCACCTGGTGGATCCGCCAAGCCATCACCCGCGCCATGGCCGACCAGGCCCGCACCATCCGCATCCCGGTCCACATGGTCGAAGTGATCAACAAGCTCGGCCGGATCCAGCGCGAGCTGCTCCAGGACCTGGGCCGCGAGCCCACCCCGGAGGAGCTCGCCAAGGAGATGGACATCACCCCGGAGAAGGTGCTGGAGATCCAGCAGTACGCCCGGGAGCCGATCTCGCTCGACCAGACCATCGGCGACGAGGGCGACAGCCAGCTCGGTGACTTCATCGAGGACTCCGAGGCGGTCGTGGCCGTCGACGCGGTCAGCTTCTCGCTGCTGCAGGACCAGCTCCAGCAGGTGCTCCAGACCCTCTCCGAGCGCGAGGCGGGCGTGGTCCGGCTGCGGTTCGGGCTCACCGACGGTCAGCCCCGCACGCTCGACGAGATCGGCCAGGTCTACGGGGTGACCCGCGAGCGGATCCGCCAGATCGAATCCAAGACAATGTCAAAATTGCGACACCCGTCCCGATCTCAGGTACTGCGGGACTACCTCGATTGAGGGCGTTTCGTCAACTTAGCGTGTCGCTTTGGTCACCAGTCGTATATACGGATGTGGTCATCTTCTCGATGCCCACTTTGATCGTTGACGTGGCACCCTTGTGGCACGGCACACTGTCGGTACCCACGTGTGACCCTGGTCCCTCAGGGGCACACTGGGAAGGCCACACCCCGCATGGGTGTTGCACGATAGGTGAGCAACGACCGAGGAACTTGTTCATCGGTGACGACCAGAGGAGGAAGGCGATGACCCCGACTCTCACGCCGCCGCCCGAGACGGTGGTGCCCCCAGCCGCCGATGAACGGTGCGACCGCTGCAACGCCGCAGGCAAGCTCCGCATCGCCCTCTCGGGTGGTAGTGAGTTGGTGTTCTGTGGACACCATGCGAACAAGTACGCGGAAGATCTCGTCAAGATCACGGTACATTTCGCGGCCGACCCGGAGTTCAGCTGGCGGGGCGCCGATCTGATGTCCAGTCCGAACTAACACCCAGTCCGACATACGCGCAGCCGCGGACCCCCGTCCGCGGCTGCGCGCGTCTGCGTGTCCACCCCCATGATCAAGGCGTCCCTCAAGTAGTTCTAACGACTTGAGGGACGCCTTGATCATGAAAGGGTTAGAGGGTCTGGACGGTCGCTATGCGCTCTTCGAGTTGCTCGATGGTCGCCTGGGCGCTCGGCGGGCCGCCGCACAGCCGCCGCAGCTCGGCGTGGATCTTGCCGTGCGGCAGCCCGGTGCGGTGGTGATGGGCGTTGACCAGCGCGTTGAGCTGACGGCGTAGCGCGATCCGCCGTTCGGCCGCCGTCCACGGCCCGGCCGGCTGAGTCGGCACGTGTGGCTGGGCGGGCGCGGTGGCCCGGGCCCGCCGCTGGGCGGCCAACTGCTCGGCCTGCCGCTTGTTGAGCAGCAGCGACACCTGGTCGGCGGTGAGTAGCCCGGGCAGCCCCAGGTACTCCTCCTCTTCCGGCGTGCCGGCCTGCGCACCGGTGCCGAACGACGCGCCGTCGAAGATCACCTGGTCGAGCTCCGCGGTCGCGGACAGCGCCTCGAACCGCTTCTCCAGCCCGTCGCTGGCCTTCTCGGCCCGCTGCGCCCGCTCCAGCAGGGCATCGTCGAGACCGTCGTCCTCGTTCTTCTTGCCGAGCACGTGGTCGCGCTCGGCCTCCATCTCGCTGGCCAGCCCGAGCAGGTGCGGCACGCTCGGCAGGAACACCGTCGCGGTCTCCCCCTGTTTGCGGGCCCGCACGAACCGCCCGATGGCCTGCGCGAAGAACAGCGGCGTGGACGCGCTCGTCGCGTACACCCCGACGGCCAGCCGCGGGATGTCGACGCCCTCGGACACCATCCGCACCGCGACCATCCAGCGCTGCTCCGACCCGGCGAACGCCGCGATGCGGGCCGACGCGCCGTCGTCGTCGGAGAGCACCACGACCGCCTTCTCGCCGGTGACCCGCTCGATGAGCCGGGCGTACGCCCGTGCGGCCTGCTGGTCGCTCGCGATCACCAGGCCGCCCGCGTCGGACATGCCGCCGGCCCGCAGCACCTGCAACCGGGCGTCAGCGGCCCGCAGCACCTGCGGCATCCACTCGCCGGTCGGGTCGAGGGCGGTGCGCCACGCCTGCGCCACCAGATCCTGGGTCATCGGCTCACCCAGCCGGGCGGCCAGCTCGTCACCGGCGCTGGTGCGCCACCGGGTCTCCCCCGAATACGCGAGGAAGATCACCGGCCGCACCACGCCGTCCCGGAGCGCGTCGGAGTACCCGTACACCGAGTCGGAGCGGGACCGCTGGAGCCCGTCATCCCCACGCTCGTACGTCACGAACGGGATCGGGTTGTCGTCGGACCGGAACGGCGTGCCGGTGAGCATGAGCCGCCGCACGGCGGGCTCGAAGGCGGCCTTGACGCCATCTCCCCACGACCGCGAGTCGCCGGCGTGGTGGATCTCGTCGAGGATCACCAGCGTGCGCCGGGTCATGGTGCGCCGCCGGTGCACCTGCGGCGCCATGCCCACCTGGGCGTACGTGACGACCGCGCCGTGGAAGTCGGCCGACGAGTGGATGTCGGCGTTACGGAACGCGGCGTCGAGCTGGATGCCCACCCGCCCGGCCGCCCCGGCCCACTGGGTCTTCAGGTGCTCGGTGGGCGCCACCACGGTGACCGCCTCGATGGTGCCGTCGGCCAGCAGCTCGGCCGCGATACGCAGCGCGAACGTGGTCTTGCCGGCCCCGGGCGTCGCGACGGCGAGGAAGTCGTCGGACCGCCGACGCAGGTACTCCACCATGGCCCGCCGCTGCCAGGACCGCAGTGCCGGGAACTGCTCCAACGCCGGCCGCACGCATACCCCCTACGAACGCGAAAGCGCCCCCGCGCATCAGCGCGAAGGCGGCCTTCAGCATAACGGGTGGCGATGCGGACTAGTCCGACATCGACTCGTAGATCTCCTTACACTGCGGGCAGACCGGTGAGCCGGGCTTGGGCGCCTTGGTCACCGGGAACTTTTCGCCGCAGAGGGCTACCACGAACGTACCCAAGACCGCACTCTCCGCGATCTTCTCTTTACGCACGTAGTGGAACATCTCCGGGCCGGTATCCGCGTCCTTCAGCTCCGGACGCTCAAGAACCTGCGTGCTCACGTCGAGTAACACCTCCGGCCTCTAATGTTCCCACCTCCCCGTAAGGCACGCCATCTTTCCACCTCCCGGCCGGTCGGTCCATCGGACGGGCATACGGTTATCCGCGTGACAGACTTCAACATCCACTACGGCGCGGAGGTCGCCGCCGCGCGCCGGGACGGCCGGCCGGTGATCGCGCTGGAGAGCACGATCGTGTCGCACGGGCTCCCCCGGCCGGACAACCTGCGGGTGGCACGCGACATCGAGACCACGGTGCGCGCCGCGGGCGCGGTGCCGGCCACGATCGGCATGGTCGGCGGGCGGCTCACCGTCGGCCTCGACGACGCCGAGCTGTCCCACCTGGCGGACACGGATGGTGTGGCGAAACTCTCGGTCCGCGATCTCGCGGCCGCCGCCGCGGCCGGCGCCGACGGAGCCACCACGGTCGCGGCGACCAGCGCGGTCGCGGTCGCCGCCGGCATCGGGGTGTTCGCGACCGGCGGGCTCGGTGGGGTACACCGGGAGGCCGCCCAGACGTTCGACGAGTCCGCCGACCTGATCACGCTCGCACGCACCCCGATCACGGTCGTCTGCGCCGGCGTGAAGTCGATCCTCGACGTCGGCGCGACCCTGGAGCGGCTGGAGACCCTCGGCGTGACCGTGCTGGGTTACCGCACGCGGCGGTTCCCCGGGTTCTTCGTCAGCGACGCCGGCTTCGACCTGGATTGGTCGGCGGACTCGCCGGAAGAGGTGGCCGCCGTGCTGGCCGCCCGGCACGAACACGGCGTGCACCACGGGGCCATCCTGGTCGCGAACCCGCTGCCGGTGGACGAGCAACTCGACCCGGCGCTGCACGATCGCACGCTTGCCGACGGGCTCGCCGCGCTCGAGCGGGAGGGCGTGACCGGCAAGGCGGTGACCCCGTTCCTGCTGGCCCACTTCCACTCGGCCACCGAGGGGCGCAGCCTCGCCGTCAACATCCGGATCATCCTACGCAACGCCGACCTGGCGGCCCGCATCGCGGTGGCCACCGGCGGCGCCGGCCAACCTGGCATCGCAGCTTGATCGTCGTGGTGGGCGACCTCGTCACCGACGTGGTCGCCGCGCTCACCGGGCCGCTCGCCACCGGCTCCGACACCGCCGCCGCGATCCGCTTCACCGGCGGCGGCCAGGCTGCCAACACCGCCGCGTGGCTGGCCCGCACCGGCACGCCGGTCACCCTGGTCGCGGCGGCGGGCGGCGACGACGCCGGCCGGGCCCAGGTCGCCGAGCTGGCCGCCGCCGGGGTGCACTGCGCGGTACGCCGGCACCAGGGCACCCCCACCGGCACCGTCATCGTGCTGACCCGCGAGGGCGAGCGCACGATGGTCACCGACCGCGGCGCGAACCTGCTGCTCTCGCCCGACGACATCGACACGGCGCTGGCCGGCGCGCCAACGGCTCGGCATGTGCACGTGTCCGCGTACCCCCTCTTGGATCGGGAGACGCGGGCCGCGGGGTTGCGCGCGCTGGCCGCCGCGCGCGCACGCGGTCTCACCGTGAGCGTCGACGCGGCGTCCGCGGCCCCGTTGCGGCGCGTCGGCGCCGCGGCGTTCCTGACCTGGGTACGGGGTGTCGACCTGCTCCTGGCCAACGCCGACGAGGCCGCCGTGCTGGCCGGCGATGGCGCACCCCGCGCGCAGGCCGCGGCGCTCGCCGAGGTGGCCCGGGTGGCGGTCGTGAAGTGCGGCGCGGACGGCGCGGTCTGGGCCTCGGGCTCGTCGGTGGTGACCGCACCCGCGCACCCCGCTTCGGTGGTGGACGCGACCGGCGCCGGCGACGCCTTCGCGGCCGGCCTCCTGTCCGCGTGGCTGTCCGCCGCCTCCCCCGTGGACGCGCTGTCCCGCGCCGCCGCACTCGGCGCCGAAGCCGTCTCGACCGTCGGCGCCCGCCCCTAACGCAAGGAAGGGCCCCTTGTTATCGCTTTTCGCATAGGAAGGGTCCCTTCCTAACTCTCGTCGGCGTCGATGGTGCGCGGTGCGGGTGGGGTGGGGAGTTCCTTCGGCTCGTCGACGCGCTGCCCGTGCGCGTGGTGGCGGAGCCGGTGCTTGTCCTGCGGCGGGCGGTCGTTGGCGAGGATCACCGCGAACCACGGCACCAACACCATGCCGAGCAGGCACAGCGGCAACCAGAGCCAGAGCAGCGGCGCCCCCACGCTGACCAGGATCGCGGCCGCCACCAGGCAGGCCGCGCGGATCGACATCATCAACGCGTACCGCACCTGACGGCTATGGCGCTCGTCGTCCTGGCTGCGGGCGGCGTCGGTGATCAGGATGGGCCGGCTGCTCCGTCGCTTCGCCACCGTTCCATCCTCGCACTCCCGGCGGCGTGTTACGCGCGTGGTACGCTCGATGGCGTGGGAAGCAGGTTCAGCTTCACCGACGAGGGCCTGAGCAACCTGCGGCTCTACGAGGTGACTCCCGGGGAGGCCTGGGAGGCACTGCGCGGCACCCGCCGGGTCATCCGGCACCTGGGCGACGACGCGATGGTCGTCTACGCGGTGACGAGGAAAGGCCGGCGGCTGGCGATCCTGCTGGCCGAGGCCGACCACGCCGACAACGACTGGGACATCCTCTCCGCGCGCGACCTGACCGACGCGGAGTCCAAGCGGTACGACGAAGCGCTACAGGGGTGGAGACGATGAGCAGGCATGACGCCATCAAGAGATTCCACGAAGGCGACGACCGGCTCGCCGAGCTGGTGAGCGAAGGGCCGCCCGCCGAGTTGCCGGCGCCCGACACCGACGTGCCGATGGTCAGCCGGTCGGTGCGACTACCCGTGGAGACGTATGAGCGGGTGCGCGCGGCCGCGGAGGCGCGTGGCATCGGCGTCACCACACTGATGCGCCAGTGGATCGAGGCGGGCTTGGCCGACCTCGACGACTCAGCCACCGTGTCCCTGGCCGACGTGCGCCGCGCCATCGCCGCCCTCGCCCACCCCACCGCCGCCTGAATCACCCATCACGGCTTCGCAACTGTGCGACTCTTGCCCGGTCCACCCGCTGTGGGCCGGGCAAGAGTCGCACAGTTGCGTTGACCTTGGGCTTCGCGGTTATCCACAGGGGTAGAGAAGTGCGCCGCGTGGTCGGCAGCCTGGTCTCATGCCACCGCAACCATCCCGACCACGCGAGCTTCAATGGCAGGTGTTCCGCGGCTCAGACGCGCTGGGCCGGCGCCTGCTGACCCCTAAACAGTTACGCAGCACCGCATGGGTCCGTCTACGCAACGACGTCTACGCCGACAACCGCCTGGAACGCGACCACGAACTGGCGTGCCGGGCCGCCGCCCTGCGGCTCCCACCCGGAACCGCTATCGCCGGCCCGTCCGCCGCGTTCCTGTACGGCGTGCGGCACGCCGCCGCACCGACCGATGACGTCCACGTGATCATGCCGTCCGGCGCGTCTGCGGCGCCACGCGCCGGCTTGCGCGTGCACCGGAGCGCGATCCGCCCCGGCGAGATCGTCACCGCTGCCGGGCTGACCCGGACCAGCCCGGCCCGCACCGCCTGGGACCTGGCGACCTGGCTCGACGTGCACAGCGCCGTCGCGATCATCGACAGCCTCCTGGGTGCCGGTGTGCTGCAGCATGCCGACCTGGCCAAGATGATCGACGCCCGGCGGGGTACGCGCGGCTGGCGGCGCGCGGCGACCGCGCTCGACCTGGCCGACGGTGCCGCCCAGTCGCCGCCTGAGTCGCGGCTCCGGGTCAAGATCGTGCTGGCGGGTCTGCCGCGCCCGATCGCCCAGTACCCAGTGGTGCTCGACACCGGCCGGGTGCTGCACCCGGATCTGGCTTGGCCGCATTACAAGGTGGCCGTGGAATACGACGGCCTGTGGCACGGCGGCGCCGAGCAACTTCACCTGGACCGCCGCCGCCTCAACCAGTTGCAGGCCGCGGGATGGATCGTGCTGCACGTGACGGCCCGGCGGATGCGCGACGATTTTCCCGGCGTGTTACGCGAGATCGAGGCGGCACTGCGCTCCCGCGGCTGGCGTTAAACCAAGGTCAACGCAACTGTGCGACTCTTGCCCGGCCCACGGCGGGTGGACCGGGCAAGAGTCGCACAGTTGCGTCGAATCACTGTTTGGCTTTGGCGGCGGCTTTCATTTGCTGTTTGTGTTCGCGGACCTTGAGCAGCGAGTCCTGATCGACGATGTCGGCGACCGAGCGGTGCGCGCCGTCCTGGCCGTAGTCGCCGGCCGCCTCCCGCCAGCCCGTCGGCCGCACGCCGACCTGCTTGCCGAGCAGCGCCACCATGATCTGCGCCTTCTGCTTGCCGAAGCCGGGCAGCGCGGCGACCCGCTTGAACAACTCCTGGCCCGTCTTGGCTTCGCCCCACAGCCGGCCGGCGTCGCCGTCGTACTGCTCGACGAGGATGCGGCACACCTCCTGGACGCGCACCGCCATGGCCTTCGGGAAGCGGTGCAGCGCGGGCGGCGTGGCGAAGATCGCGATCAGCGCGTCCGGGTCGAAGTCGGCGAGCTCCTGGGCGGTGGGTTCGTGTCCGAGCCGTCGCACCAGCTCGTACGGCGACGAGAACGCCCGCTCCAGGGGGAACTGCTGGTCGAGCGTCATCCCGATCAACAGGGCGAGCGGGCTGCGCCCCAGCAGCTCGTTGGCCTCCGCGTCGATGGGCAGTGAGAGACTCATGCTGGCCATCTTGCCACCGCCGGATCCACCGATGAGTTTCTTCCACCCAGATCGTCCTTCCACCGAGATCGTCCTACCGTCGACGATCACCCACGAGGGAGGAACGAGATGCGTCGAACGCTGTGGGGTCTGGCGCTGAGCGCGCTGCTGGTGGCCACCGTCGCGACACCCGCCGACGCCGCACCCGCCGGCGCGGCGGAAGCGAAGACGATCACCGGCACCATCGACGGTGCGGATTTCCGTGTCGAGCTGCCGGACAGCTGGAACGGCACGCTCGTGCTGTACAGCCACGGCTACTTCCCGGAGGGCTTCCCCCACTTCGGAATCGGGCTGACGAACCGGCCCGCGGACTCCGAGTCGGAGGCCTGGCTGCTGGCCAACGGATACGCGCTGGCCGGGTCGTACTACTCCGGCAACGGCACCGGCTACGCCGTCGAGCGCGCGCTGCGCGATCAGATCGCGTTACTGGACTGGTTCGAGGACAACGTCGGGGCGCCGCGCCATACCGTCTCTTATGGACAGTCGATGGGCGCGACGATCGGGGTACTGCTGGCGGAACGGAACCCGCACCGGTTCGACGGGGTGGCGACCATCTGCGGTGAGTACGACCCGCAGGGCACGTTCAACGCCACCCTGGACCTCACCTTCGCCACCAAGGTGTTGCTCGCGCCGGACGCGGACATCGACCTGGTGCACCCGCGTGACCCGGTCGCCAGCATGGGGGCGCTCGGCGAGGCCATCGACCGGGCGCTGACCACGCCGGCGGGGCGGGCCAAGCTGGCGCTGGTGGCCGCCTTCAACAACGTCCCCGGTTGGTATTCGGCCTACGACCCCCGCCCCACCACCGGCTCCCTCGGGTGGCTCACCCAGCAGGCGCTGTGGCTGAAGAACGCGTACGCGTTCCTGGGCACGCTCGGGCGGGCCGACCTGGAGCGCTGGGCCGGCGGCAACCCGTCCAGCAACGTCGGTGTCGACTACCGGCGTCAGCTCGCCCGCTCCGGCCAGGACGAGCTGGTGCGCCGGGCGTACCGGGCCGCCGGGCTCGACCTGGGCGCCGACCTGGCCCGGCTGAACGCCGCGCCGCGCGTCGCGGCCGACCCGGCGGCGGTTCGCTACATGTACCGGTACGGCGTGCCGCGCGGCACCACCACTGCGCCGGTGATCAGCGTGCACACCACCGGCGACGGTGGCGCCGTCGCGGATCAGGAGCGTTGGTACGCCGATCAGGTACGCCGCGCGGGTGATCCTCAGCTGTTGCGCCAGGTCTACATCGAACGGGGCGGGCACTGCTCGATCAACGCGGCCGAAGAACTCGTGGTGCTGCGGACGCTGTTCGCCCGGATCGACACCGGGCGGTGGCCACACACCAGCCCACCGCGGCTGACCGCCGCGGCCGAGGCCTTCGGTCCGGGGTACGACCTGGTGTTCGACTTCGGCACGGGTGACGACAAGCCGATGGCTCCGGCGTTCACCCGATTCGCCCCTCCGGTGTTCCTGCGCCCCTCCCGGTGAGACGGCATCCGGTGGTCCACTGTCGAATGTGCATAGGGGTGTCGGGAATCACCTGACCACGGAGTACTCTCACGGTGATTGGCAACGTGGCGGGCCGCCGCACGTGGGGGGTGCGGCGGACCCGGTCCGGACCTGGAGGCGTCCCGTGAGTAAATACGTCATCACCATCACCCCCGATAATGACGGTGCGGCCGCTGCCGACACCGCACACACCACGGTGCGGGTCGACACGTCGACCGGCCAGACCCGCATCACCGAGTTGACCGTCCGGGCCGGCACCGGTGGCGGCCTCGCCCCCGGCGACCTGCCGCCCGTCGATCTCGACCTGCTGGTACGCGCGCTGACCGCCCCGGCGCCGGCCGCCGCGCTGACCGCCGCCGAGCCCACCGCACCGGTCGCGCCGGCCGCCCCCGCGGCGACCCCGGCGCCCGAGCCCGACGTCGAGGCGGAACCGGTCGCCCGGCGGCGCCGGGGTCGCAAGGCCGCCGCCAAGGCCACGCCCGCGAAGACCGCCACGGCGCGGAAGAGCACCGCGAAGCGCGCGCAGAAGGCGACGGCGGGAGGTCCCCGGGCCTACCGGCGGATGCCGGACGCCGACGAGGTGATGGCCGTCTACCAGGAAGCCGGCAGCATCACCGGTGTGGCCGACCACTTCGGGGTACCGCGTCACACCGTGGCCGGTTGGGCCCGGCGGCTGCGCCAGATGGGATACACCATCGGCCGCGGCTGATCTTCCGCACACCCCTTCCGGACAATCCGTTGGCCCGCGCGCTGCGGGGCGCGGGCCAACAATCTTTTCCGCGATCTTTCGGGGAGGCGGCATAGGGTGGTCCGAATGAGGAGAGCGACTCTCGCGGTAGGGCTGGCGCTGGCGTTGACGGCCTGCGGCGACGACGAGCCGGAGCGGGCACCGGCGGCGCCGGTGCCCACACCCACCACGTCGTCCGGTGCCCCGAGCACACCGAGCGGCGCGCCGGATCTCGGCGCGCCACAGCAGGTCGCCGACGGCCTCGACGTGCCGTGGGGGCTCGCTTTCCTGCCGGACGGCAACGCCCTCGTCGCCGAGCGCGACACCGGCCGCATCGTTCGGGTGTCACCCGGCGGCGGGGCACCCCAACGGGTCTACCAGGTGCCCGGCGTGGACGCGGGCGGCGAGGGCGGGCTGCTGGGGCTGGCGGTTTCGCCCAACTACGCCACTGATCAATACGTCTACGCCTATTTCACGGCCGCGTCAGACAACCGCATCGTGCGGTTCCGGCTGTCCGGTGGCGCGCCCGAGGTCATTTTCGACGGCATCTCCAAGGCGTCCAACCACAATGGAGGGCGCATCGCGTTCGGCCCGGACGGCATGCTCTACGCGGGCACCGGCGACGCCGCCGAGCGCGACTCGTCGCAGGATCCCGACGACCCGAACGGCAAGATCCTGCGCCTCACGCCGGACGGCGACCCGGCGCCGGGCAACCCGCGCTCGGGCTCACCGGTCTACAGCCTCGGGCACCGCAATGTGCAAGGGCTCGCGTGGGACAGCGCCGGCCGGCTGTACGGGATCGAGTTCGGCCAGAACGAGTTCGACGAGGTGAACCTGATCGAGCCGGGCCGCAACTACGGCTGGCCCGAGGTGGAGGGCGACGGCGACACCCGCGGTGGCCGGTACACCGACCCGCTGGTCACCTGGTCGACCGACGAGGCGTCGCCGTCGGGCGCGGCCGTCGCCGGCGACACGCTCTACGTGGCGGCACTGCGCGGCGAGCGGCTCTGGACGGTACCGCTGGCGAACGGCGCGGCGGGTGAGCCGCGCGCGGAGTTGGTGAATCGCTATGGCCGGCTGCGCACCGTCGCGGTGGCGCCGGACGGTGCCCTGTGGGTGACCACGTCGAACCGGGACGGCCGCGGCGACCTCCGCGATGGCGACGACCGGATCCTGCGGCACCCGGCCCGAGGTTGACCCCGCCACGTCCGGGAAGGCGACGACCGGATCCTGCGGCGCCACATCCCCGGAGCCCGAGGTTGACCCCGCCACGTCCGGCAAGGCGACGACCGGATCCTGCGGCGCCGCGGCTCCCAGGCACAATGATCGGATGACCGCACCACGCCGCCCCGCCCTCGCGGAGCAGCTCGACCTCGCACCCCACCCGGAGGGTGGGTGGTATCGCGAGACGTGGCGCAGCGCGCACGCTTTCACCCCGGAGGGGTACGGCGGGCCGCGCCAGGCCGCCACCGCGATCTACTTCCTGCTGTGCCCGGGCGAGGAGTCCCGGTGGCACGTGGTGCGCTCCGACGAGCTGTGGCTGTGGCACACCGGCGGCCCGCTGCGGCTGCGTATGCGCGACCACGGCGACGTGCTTCTCGGCGGCGACGTGGGCGCCGGGCAGCAGCCGCAGGCCCTGGTACCCGGGGGGGTGTGGCAGTCGGCCGCGCCCGCCGGCGACCAGCCGGTGCTGGTGTCCTGCGTGGTGGCGCCGGGCTTCGACTTCGCCGACTTCCGGATGGACTGATGTTTTCCACAGATGACGCGCGCCGCCTGCGTGAGGCGCTCCAGACCGCGGGCTACACGTCGGCCGGCATCGCCGCCCGGCTCGGCCCGGTCGCGACGGCGGCGGCCGCCCGCAACGACTTCCGGGCCGCGCTGCGGTCCACCATGGACGGTGATCGGCTGGACACGCTGATCCGGCTGTTCGTGTGCGCCCAGACCGAGCCGGTCGCGGCGGTGACGGAGGCGCTCGCGCCGCTCCCCCTCGCGGCGGCACGCGCGGCGGGGTTGGTGGTGCCTTCCGGTGAGGGTCTCCGGCAGGGACTCGACCTGGAACCCTACGCCGACGAATGGTGGGTCCTCGCTGACTTGCCCGCCAGCGCGCACCCGGGCCGGCCGGTCGCGCCCGACCACGTGCTCGGTGTCGGCGGCGCGTCCGCCACGCTGGCCGGCGCCACCACCCGCCGCCCGGTGGGCGCCGCGCTCGACCTGGGCACCGGATGCGGGGTACAGGCATTGCACCTGTCGCGGCACGCGGCGACCGTGACCGCGACCGACGTGAGCGAGCGGGCGCTGCGCTTCGCGGCGGCGAACGCCGCGCTCAACGACCTGGCGTGGGAGCTGCTCGCCGGTGACCTCGTCGCGCCGGTGGCCGGCCGCCGCTTCGACCTGGTGGTGAGCAATCCGCCGTTCGTGGTGGGTCCGGGTGAGTCGACATACGCCTACCGCGACTCCGGCCGGGTCGGCGACGGCGTCAGCGCCGAGCTGGCCGCGGCGGCGCCCGACCTGCTCACCGAGGGCGGCGTCCTGCAGTACCTGGCGAACTGGGCACACGTCACCGGCGAAGACTGGGCCGACCGGGTGGCCGGCTGGTTCGCCGGCACCGGCCTGGACGCGTGGGTCGTGCAGCGCGAGGTCGCCGACCCGCTGTCCTACGTGGACCTGTGGCTGTCGGACGCCGGCGAGCCGGCCGACCCGCTCCGCAAGGCCGCGTGGCTCGACTGGTTCGACGCGCACAAGGTCGAGGCCGTCGGCTTCGGGCTGGTCACCCTGCGGCGCGGCGGCGCCGCCGACCCGGTGGTGCGGATCGAAGACCTCCGTCAGCAGGTCGAGGGTCTGCTGGGTGGGCATGTGGCGGCGTGGTTCGACCGCCAGGACTGGCTGCGGGGCCGCGACGCGGAAGCGCTCCTCGCCGCACGCTACCGGGCGGCGGACGGCCTGCGGTTGCGCCAGGAGGCCACGCTCGGCCCGGAGGGGTGGGCCGTCGACCGGCAGGTGCTCGCCATGCCGCACGGCTTGCGGTGGACCGAGGAGACCGACCCGCTGGTGCTCGCCCTGGTGGGCGGCTGCGACGGCCAGGTGCCGATGCGGGACCAGATCGCCGTACTCGCGGTCGCGCACGAGGTCGCGGAGGCCGAACTGGCCGACGCGGCCGTGCCCATCCTGGCCCACTTGGTGGAGCGCGGCATCCTCGTGGTTGAGCAGTAGCGTGCGCGCGTTGGTGCAGACCGTCAGCCGGGCGAGCGTGACCGTCGACGGCGAGGTGGTCGGTGCGATCGACGACGGCCTGCTGGTGCTCGTGGGCGTCACGCACACGGACACGGCGGCGGTGGCCGACACGATGGCCCGCAAGGTGTGGGAGCTGCGCATCCTCGACGGCGAGAAGTCGGCCTCCGACGTGGGCGCGCCGGTGCTGGTGGTCAGCCAGTTCACGCTCTACGGCGACGCCCGCAAGGGCCGCCGCCCCACCTGGGCCGCGGCCGCACCCCCCGAGGTGGCCGAACCCTTGATCGCCGCCTTCACCGACGCCCTGCGCGCGCGGGGCGCGACCGTGGCAACCGGCAAGTTCCGCACCCACATGCAGGTAGAAAGCACCAACATAGGCCCCCGCACCGTCCTCCTGGACCTCTAACCCGTCCCCACGTCCCCCTTCTCGTGGATCAAGGTCTTCCCCGCCGATCAAGGGCTGAGGCACGTGATTGGATCTCGGATCCAGGTGCCTGAGCCCTTGATCGGCGGGGCAGACCTTGATCGGCACGCCGCGCACTTCGTCGCAAGGGGCGCAGTTCGGGCGAATCACCTCGCGGATTCATGCCACCTGGGCGCTCGCCTCACTCCGGCTTCACGCGTCAACCGTCAAGCTTTTCTCACCAGCGCCACTCGGCGACTGGGACGCGTGCCACTTGTCGACGCGGGGAGGCGACTGAAGGTGGTCCTGCAGATGTACGACAACGAGCTCAGTCTCGATGACCTCGACGCCACCGACGACCGAGGCGTTTCCGCGGACCTGGTCCGCGCATACCTGAACGGGATCGGCCGCACCAAGCTTCTCACCGCCGCGCAAGAGGTGGAGTTGGCCCGGCGGGTCGAAGCCGGGCTCTTCGCCGAGGAGAAGCTCGCCAACCTCGTGCTCACGCCCGAGGTGCGGGCCGACCTCGTCATCGTCGCGACCGAGGGCCGGGCCGCCAAGAACCACCTGCTCGAGGCCAACCTCCGGCTCGTGGTGAGCATCGCGAAGCGATACACCGGACGCGGCATGGCCTTCCTCGACCTCATCCAGGAAGGCAACCTCGGCCTCATCCGCGCCGTCGAAAAGTTCGACTACACCAAGGGCTACAAATTCTCCACCTACGCCACCTGGTGGATCCGCCAAGCCATCACCCGCGCCATGGCCGACCAGGCCCGCACCATCCGCATCCCGGTCCACATGGTCGAGCAGGTCAACCGCATGGTGCGCGCTCGGCGCGACCTGAGCACGTCGCTCGGCCGCGAGCCCACCGTCGCCGAGATCGCACAGGCGATGGGTGTGCCGGAGTTCCAGGTGATCGAGCTGATCTCCTACGACCGCGAGCCGGTCAGCCTCGACCAGGCGGTCGGCGAAGACGGCGAGAGCGCGCTCGGTGACTTCGTGGCCGCCGCTGACCCTCGCGCCGAGCCCGGCGACGGCCTCGCTCAGGGCGAGCTGCGCAGCGAGGTCGAGATCGTGCTGGCCACCCTGTCGCAGCGCGAGCAGGCGGTGATCCGGCTGCGCTTCGGCCTCGACGACGGCCGGCAGCGCACGCTCGACGAGGTGGGGCGCGAGTTCGGGCTGTCCCGCGAGCGGATCCGGCAGATCGAGAAGGTGACGCTGCTGAAGCTCCGCGACCCCTCCCGCGCCAAGCGCCTCGAGGCCTACGCCAGCTGAGGGCATGTTCGCCCCACGCGTCCCAAGAGGGCAACCCTGTGGGGCGTGAATTCTGAATAGAGCTCCCCTGTCACCGCCACGACGGTGACAGGGGAGCTCTGTTGGGAACGGGCTCAGGTCCGGCAAAGGACTTCGCCGTGCAGGACGGCGAACCAACCGTCCTCCGCCGCACCCCAGGCGCGCCAGCCGTCGGCGACGCGCGCCAGGTCGGCCGGGGTGGCGAACCCCGCGGCGGCCACCCGCTCACCCAACGCCGATCCGGTCACCCGCTCCGCCCAGGTCTCGGCCCACCAGGCGCGGTCCTCCGCAGCCGCGAAGCACCACGACGACGCGGTGCTCCGCACGTCGGTGAAGCCAGCCGCCCGCGCCCACGCCAGCAGCCGCCGCCCGGCATCGGGCTCGCCGCCGTTGTGCCGGGCCACCTTCCGGTACAGGGCGAGCCACTCGTCGAGAACAGGCACCTCCGGGTGCCACGTCATGGCGGCGTAGTCCGCGTCGCGCGCCGCGACCAGCCCGCCCGGCCGGCACACCCGCCGCATCTCGCGCAGCGCCGCCACCGGGTCAGCGAGGTGCTGCAGCACCTGATGCGCGTGTACGACGTCGAACGCGCCATCCTCGAAGTCCAGTGTGTACACGTCGCCGGTCACGAAATCCACAGTGTCCGTCGCCGGCGGGAGCACCCCGGCGACGGCGTCGAGGCCGACGACCCGCCCGGGCGCCACCCGCGCGGCGAGGTCTCGCGTGATCGTGCCAGGGCCGCAGCCGACGTCGAGGAGCGACATGCCGGGACGCAGCTCGCCAAGCAGGTAGCCGGCCGAGTTCTCCGCGGTGCGCCACCGGTGCGACCGCAACACCGCCTCATGATGCCCATGCGTGTAAACCGCCATACCTTCGACGCTACCCGCTCTCTCATATTGCGGGAAACTCATCCCATAATGCGGAACAAGGGGGACGGATAGCCCATGATCAAGGCGTCCTTCAAGTAGTCCTAACGACTTGAAGGACGCCTTGATCACGGAGGGGGTTAGAGGGAGCGGGGAGCGGTGTCGGGGTCGGCCGTCGGGGGGCCGAGCTCCAGGTCGGCGTGCAGCACCGAGACGCCGTCCGGGCGGGCGAGCACCGGGTTGAGGCGCAACGAGCGCACCTCCGGGTGCTCGTCGACCAGCCGCCCCACCCGGATCAACAGATCCTCCACCGCGCCACGGTCCACCGGCGCCGCGCCCCGGTACCCGCGCAGCAGCGGCGCGGCCCGCGGCTCGTCCACGAGCGCCGCCGCGTCGCGGTCGGTGAGCGGCGCGGCTCGCCACGCCCGGTCGCCGAGCAGGTCGGTGGCGACGCCGCCGAGCCCGAAGCCGACCACCGGCCCGAATACCGGGTCTTCGGCGGTTTCCACGACGCAGGCCACGCCGGGCGGGACCATGGGCTGGACGAGGACGCCTGGGCCGAACACGGCGGCCAGTTCCTGGTAGGCACGGGAGACCGCCGTCGCGTCGGCCAGGTCGAGCCGCACCGCGCCGAGGTCGAGCCGGTGCCGCATGGCCTCCCCGGCGGTCTTGAGCGCCACCGGGTAGCCGAGCCGCGCCGCCGCCGCGACGGCGTCCGAAGAGGACGATGCCAGCTCGTACGGCACCACCGCGATCCCGTAGGCGTCGAGCAGGGACGGGCCGGATGACGCCGGAGAGGGCACAGTGGACAACGGGGGCACCACACCGGGCGGCTGGCGGAGCCAGTCGGCGTAGTCGCAGACCCGGGACAGCGCCCGCACGGCCTCCTCCACCGACGGATACGCCGGCACCCCCAACGGCAGCTTGTGCACCAAGGACGTGGCCACCGTGGGCTTGTCGCCGGCGAGCGCGACGCTGGCGAGCGCGGCCGCGAAGTCGGCGTCCTCATCGGAGAGTTGGCCGGGCAGCGGCGGCGCCAGCACGACCACGAGCGCGTCCACGTCCCCGTCGACGGCCGCGTCGGCCAGCGCGTCGCCGAACTCGTGCGCGGTCGCCACCGGCCCGACGTCGCGCGGGTATCTCGACGCCACGGCCAACCCCGTGGACCGGCAGGCGATCGCGGCCAGACCGGTCAGCGCGGGCGAGTTGCCGACCACGCCGACCCGGCGCCCGGCCGGCAGCGGCTGGTGGGCCAGCAGCACGCCGACGTCGAACAGCTCCGCCACGGTTTCCACCCGGATGACCCCGGCGTGGGCGACCCGGAACGGCCGCGAGACCGTCACGATCGGCTTGGTGCGCCCGATCCGCCGGGCCAGCCGGGCGAACTTGCGCGGGTTCCCGAACGTTTCCAGGTACAGCAGGATGACGTCGGTGCCGGGATCGTCCTCCCAGTACTGCAACAGGTCGTTACCGGACACATCGGCCCGGTTGCCGGCGGACACGAAGCTCGACAGCCCCAGCCCCCGGCGGTCCGCCTCGGCCAGCAGCGCCACGCCCAGCGCGCCGGACTGGCTGAAGAACCCCGTGCGCCCCGGCAGCGGCAGCCGTGGGGAGAGCGTCGCGTTCAGGCGTACCCGAGGGTCGGTGTTCGCCACCCCCAGGCAGTTGGGGCCGACGACGCGCATCCCCGCGTGGCGCGCGGCCCGGAGCAGGTCGCGCTGGGCGGCGACGCCGCCCGGCGTACCCGTCTCGGCGAAGCCGGCGGAGACCACGACGAGGCCGTGCGTGCCCGCGGACGCCGCGTCCGCGACCACCCCGGGCACCGCCTCCGGCGGCACCGCGACCACCGCGAGATCCACCGGGCCGCCGGCGAGCGCCGCCGAGCGCAGGGCCGGCAGGCCGCCGACGGCGTCCGCGGTCGGATGGATGGGGTACGCCGGGCCGGTGAACCCGCCGTCCCGCAGGTGGCCGAGGAGGGCGGCGCCGATGCCGTGGCCGCTGGCGCTGGCGCCGTAGACGGCGACGCCGCGCGGGGCGAGCAGCCGGGCGATCGACCTCGCCTCGGTGCGCTGCTCGCGCCGCCACTGCACCTCCAGCGAGCGCTCGGTGGGCGCGATCGGAAACGTGAGGTGCACGACGCCGTCGGCGTATTCGCGCTGCACCTGGTAGCCGGCGTCGGCGAAGACCCGCAGCATGGTCGCGTTCGTCGGCAGCACCTCGGCGACGAACCGGCTGATGCCGGCGTCGCGGGCGGCCGCCGCGAGGTGCTCCAGCAGCACCGAACCGATGCCGCGGCCCTGGTAGGCGTCTTCGACCACGAACGCGACCTCGGCGTCCGGCGCCTCCGGGCCGAGCCGCTCGTAGCGGCCGACCGCGAGGATCCGGTCGCCCGCTTCCGCCACGAACGCCTCGCGCGCGTCGTGGTCGACGTTGACGAAGCGGTGCAGGTCGCGTTCGGGAATCCGGGGGTACGGCGAGAAGTAGCGCAGGTAGCGGGTGCGCTCGGAGAACCGCGCGTGCATCGCCACGATGGCCGGCGCGTCGGCCGGCTCGATCTGTCGCAGGTGGACGGTGCTGCCGTCGCTGAGGAGCACGTCCGCCGAGCGGTCTCTCACCAGACCATCATTACCCCTTGACGGCCCCCTGGGTGAGGCCGCTGACAAAGTTGCGCTGGAAGATCAGGTACAGGATGACGATGGGCCCGATGACGATCAGGCTGGCGGCGGACAGCAACGGGATGTTCGTGGAGTACTGCCCGACGAAGAAGCCCAGCCCGGTCGGCGCGGTCCGCCGGGAGGGGTCCTGCATCAGCACGATGACCAGCAGGAACTGGTTCCACGACCACATGAAGTAGAGCACGCCGAGGGTGGCGAGCGCGGGCCGCGAGATGGGCAGCAGCACCCGGGTGAGGATCGTGAAGCTGCGCGCCCCGTCGACCCGGGCCGCTTCGAGCAGCTCGGCGGGCAGCGACCGGAAGTGGGTCTGCATCCAGTAGACGCCGAACGGCATGAACAGCGCGGTCTCGGCGAGGATCACCCCGAGGTACGAGTTGGTGAGCCCGACCTGCTGGAGGTCGAAGTAGAGAGCGACCACGACCAGTTCGATCGGCAGCGTCAGGCCGAGCACGAACGCCACCGAGATCCCCCGCCCGCCGAGCGGGTCGAGGGTGGCCAGGGAGTACGCGGCGAGGGTGGCCAGCACGAGCGCCAGCGGCACCACGCCGGCCGCGATGATCAGGCCATTCAGCACCAGCCGGTTGAAGTGGGCGTCGGACCAGGCGGTGGCGAAGTTCGACCACGACCAGGTGGATGGCCAGCTCAGGCCGGAGATCTGCGCGCCGGACGGGTGGACCGCGGCGAGCACCACGCTCACGAACGGCAGCAGCACGGCGGCCGCCATCAGGGTGAGGATCAGATAGCGCGCAACCCTCGCGGTCATGCCCGCTCCCGGGTGATGAGGCGGATCGCGGTCACGAACACGATGACGATCAGTGTGAGCACGACCGCGAGGGCGGCGGCGCCGCCGATGTCGCTCTCGTTGAACGCGAGCCGGTACACGAGCAGGCCGGGCACGGTGGTCTGGTTGACCGGGCCGCCGTTGGTGGTGACGAAGACGAGGTCGAAGCTGGCGATCGCGGCGACCGTGGTGATCACGCTGGCGATGGTGATCTCGCCGCGTAGCGCGGGCAGCGTCACGGTGAAGAACTTGCGCACCGGACCGCCGCCGTCGATCGCGACCGCCTCGTACAGCGAGGCGTCGACCTTCTGCACGCCGGCCAGGAAGAGCACCATGCAGAGCCCGCTCATCGCCCAGGTGCCGATCAGGCCGAGCGCGATCAGGGCGAGGTGGTAATCGCCCAGCCAGGCCCGGGTGATGCCGCCGAGACCGATCAGGCGCAGGCCGGCGTTGATCAGGCCGTCGTCGCTGTACATCCAGCGCCAGGTGATGCCGACCGCCACCAGCGGCAGCACCTGCGGCAGGAAGAAGATCATGCGGAACGCGGTCATGCCGCGCAGCCGGCCCTGCAGCAGGGCGGTCATGAACAGCCCGAACACGCACGGGATGACCGCGAAGAAGACGATCAGCACGATCGCGTGCCACAGCGCCGGCCCGATCGTGGAGTCGCTGAAGACCCGGGTGTAGTTGGACAGCCCCGCTGAGGTGGCCGGCAGGATGCCGTCCCAGTTCAGGAACGACAGGCGCACCGTGTGGATCGACGGCCAGATCGCGAACGCCAGGTAGACGAGGGCGGCGGGGGCGATGTACAGCAGGGCGGTGAGCCGCCGCTTCGTGGTCCGCCGGCGGCGGGGCGCCGGCCCGCCGGCACGGGTGGTGACCCGCGCCGGCAGGACAGCGGTACGGCTGTCAGCCATGGTATTGCGTCCACGACTCCTGCAGGGAGGCGAGGAACTGGTCGGGCGTCATCTGCTTGCTGAGCAGGCCCTGCACGCCCGCGGTCAGCCGGTCGATCATGTTCGGCGTCGCGAAGTCCGGGAACGGCACGATGCCGTCGTCGGCGACCACGGTCTTGAAATCCGCCGCGATCTCGGTGTTGACGCCGGTCGTGGCCACCGAGGCGGTGCTGTCCACCGGCATGAACCCGCTGTCGACCTGCACCTTCGCGGCCTCCGCCGAGCGCATGAAGTCGAGGAACGCGGCCGCCTCGTTCGGGTGCTTGGTCTTCGACGACACCGACCAGGCCACGCTCGCCCCGGACGCCACCACCGGCCGGCCGGCCGCCGTCACCGGCAGCAGGAAGAAGCCGACGTTGTCGCCCATCGCCTTGCCGATCGTCGACGCGGCCCAGTTGCCGGTGATCAGGTACGCGCTCTTGCCGTTCACGAAGTTGGCCTGCGCGTCGCTGTCGGCCGTCGCGTTCGCCGACGCCGGGATGTAGCCGGCGCTCACCCAGTCGACCAGCTTCTGCGCGGCCTGCTTGGCGGCGTCGGTCGTGATCGTCGAGCCCGGCTTCCCGTACACCCAGTCACGGTACTGCTGTTCCTCGCCGAGCACGTTGAGCAACGCGTTCCAGACCTGGAAACCGCCGACCTGGAGACCGCCGACGCTGAGCGGGGTCTTGCCGGCCGTCTTCACGGCGGCCAGGCTCTGCTCGAACTGCTCCAATGTGGCCGGTTTCGCGGTCACCATCGACTTGTTGTAGTACACACCGAGCACCGACAGCGCGCCCGGCACCGCGTACAGGCCGCCGGTGCCGTACTGCTTGGCCTCCTTGTTGGACCTCAGCACCTCGAGGCTGGAGGCCGGGAAGCCGTCCGTCCAGCCGTACAGGTCCTCGTACGGCTTCAGGTCGTAGATCAGCCCGGCGGGCACCAGCGACCGCATCGCGCCCGGGTTGTACTCGGCGATGTCCGGCGGGGTATCCGCGGCCATCGACAGCTTGATGGACTTGACGTAGTCGGTGAACGGCGTCTGCTGCGCGTTGATGGTGATGTTCGGGTGCTTGGCGCGGAACGCGTCGACGAGCGCCTTGGTCGGCGGGTCGTCCGTGTACGCCAGGGTCAGCGTGATGTTCTCCGTCGTCAGGTCCTTGGACACAGAGGACGGTGCGGCCGGCCCGCCACCGCCGGACTCCGCACACCCCGCGAGCATCAACGCGGCCGCTGCCACGGCGATCAGCGATTTTCGCATCTATGTCTCCTTCGTAAACCGGATGGCGAGACGTTCCCGCTCGACCCACGACAGGGAATGCCGGATCGTGCCGTAGATGACCGCGTCCGCGCCCAGCGCGGACAGGTCCAGCCGCGGCTGGTTGAGCTCCTCGGTGCCCAGGGCCGCGGTGATCGCGTCGACCAGCGTCGAACCGAGCACGGCGATGTCGCCGCCGATCACGACCACCTCGGGGTCGAGGAGCGCGCGGATGGCCGCGACCCCCTTGGCGAAGCGGGCCGCGACGGTGCGGACCGCCGCTCGGGCGCTCTCGTCGCCGCCGTCGGCGGCCGCCGTCGCCAGCGACAGCAGCGTGTGGTCGCCGCCCGCCAGGCGCAGCAGCTCGCGGGTGCCGACCCAGCGCTCGAACGGGCCCAGGTCGTCATCTCCCTTGGGGATGTGGGGGGCCAGCAGATCCAGGTAGCCGAGCTCGCCGGCGTCGTTGGACGCGCCCCGGTACAGCTCGCCGCGCAGCACGATCCCGGCGCCGATCCGCTCCCCCCAGGCGACGAAGACCAGCGACTCCTCGGCGTGCGGCGTGCCCCGCCAGCGCTCCCCCTCGGTGGCGAGCTTGACGTCGTTGTCCACATAGAGCGGTGCGTCGAGGGCCCCCCGGACGCCGGCGAGGATCGCGTCCCCCACGATCTCGGGCGTGCTCGTGCTGAGCGTGACACGCCCGCTGACCGGGTCGGTGATGCCGGGCGCGGCGGCCGAGGCGTGCCAGATGTCCGCCGGGCCGACGCCGGCGCCGTCGAGCGCCTGCCGGATGGCCGCGCCGAGCGACGCGGCGAGATCGCCCGGACCGGACCGGTGCAGCGGCGCGGTGACGTCGGCGCGGAAGTCGCCCGCCAGGTCGGCCACCGCGATCCGCACCCGGCCGGGGTTCACGTCGACGCCCAGCACGTGGCCGGCCTCCGGGCGGAAGCGGACCATCTGCGGCGGCCGGCCGGCCGCCGTCGCCGCGCGGTCCGGCGCGGAGATCTCGACCAGACCCATCGATTCGAGTACCGCCAGCGAGCGGCTGACCGCCTGCCGGGACAGCCCGGTCTGCTTGGCGATCGCCGAGACGCTTTCCCGGCGGGCGGCCCGCAGGTGGGCGAGGATGGCCGCGGCGTTCACCTCGAGCATGAACGTCGTGCCAACAGCAACCGTGCGGGCCATCGGCGCAAGTTAACATACTTACGGACCGTACGGAAGTAATAGAGTGGCCTCATGGAACCTCCCTGGGCACCCGCTGTCCACGGCCTCTGGGCGCGGGTCGCGGGCGCCGGCCGTGTCGAGTCAGGCCATGTCGAGTCAGGCCGTGTCGCGTTGGCGCCGCTCGCGGGTCGGCGCGCCTTCGAGGTGTCCGCCCGCGACGGCGTGCTGCACGTGGCCGCCACCGACGGCGTCTCCGCGAGCGTGGGCATCCACCGGTATCTGCGGGACGCCTGCGGCATCCGGATCACCTGGGACACGTCGCTGCCGCTGGCGCTCGACCGCCTCCCCGCCCGCGGGCCGCTGCGCGGGCAGGCCCGGGTGGACGAGTTCTACTACCTCAACTTCTGCACCTACAGCTACACCACGGCGTACTGGGGCTGGGACGAGTGGGAGCGCGAGATCGACTGGATGGCCCTGCACGGCGTGACGATGCCGCTCAGCCTGGTCGGCCACGAGGCCACGCTCGCGCGGGCGTACGGACGCATGGGCCTGTCGGAGCGGGAGATCCGCACGTTCCTCGGTGGGCCCGGCTACCTGCCGTTCGTCTACATGGGATGCCTGGACTCGTTCGCCGGACCGCTGCCGTCGGGGTGGCTGCCCGCGCGACTCGCACTCGGCCGGCGGATCCTGGAGCGCCAGCGGGCCTTCGGCATGACGCCGGTGCTGCCCGCGTTCACCGGCCACGTCCCTCATACCCTCGGAACCCGACGACGCACCTGGCAGGGGCTGGAGACCACCGTCGTCGCCGCCGAGGACCCGCTCTTCCGGCGGCTCACCACCGAGATCGCGGTCGCGCAGCGGGAGCTCTTCGGCACCGACCACCGGTACGCCAGCGACCCGTTCATCGAGATGATCCCGGACGAGGCCGCGCGCCTGCCGGACGCCATTGTGGACGGTCTGCGCGCCGCCGACGAGGACGCGGTGTGGGTGCTCCAGTCGTGGCCGTTCTCGTACCAGCGCGACTACTGGACCACCGAGCGGGTGCGCGAGTTCCTCGACCGCATCCCGGCCGACCGGGTGCTGATCCTCGACCTCTGGGGCGAGGCCGAGCCACAGTGGCCGCGCCTCGACGGGTACGCCGGGCGCCCCTGGATCTGGAACGGCCTGCTGAACTTCGGCGGCCGCACCGAACCCGTCGCCGACCTCGCGTCCACCGACCGCAACCTGGAAGCCGCGCTCGCCTCGGACCGGCCGCCGGTCGGGCTGGGCCTCACGATGGAGGCCATCCACAACAACCCGGCGTTCTACGCGCTGATCGCCGACCGGGCGTGGTCCTACGCACCGCTCGACGGCTGGCTCCGGTCCTTCGGCGCCGAGCGGTACGGGGCCGCGGTGGACGCCGCCTGGGACGCGCTGCGCGTTTCGGTCTACGCCGCCGACAGCCGGGCCATCTTCCCCGAGCGGTTCATCTCGATCGCCGTGTCCACACCGGACTACTCGTTCGTCCCGGCGCCCACCGTCCGCTACGAACCGCGCGACCTTGTCGCGGCCTGCGAGGCGCTGCTCGACGCGACCGTGCCGCAGCGGACCGCGCTGGCGAACGACCTGGCGCTGTGCGGCATCGCCCTGCTGCTGCGGGTCATCGACGGCCGGTACAACGCGCTGATCCGTGTCCGGCGCGTCGATCCCGGGGCGGCGGCGCGCTTCCTCGCCGCGTTCGACGACCTCGACGCGCTGGCCGCGACCCGGCCGGACCTGTGCCTGGAGACCTGGGTGGCGGCGGCGACCCGGTGGGCGTCCGACGCCGACGGACAGCGGGTCCTGGCGGACAACGCCCGCCGCATTGTGACCGTCTGGAACACGCCGGAGAATCCGCACCTGGACAACTACGCCGCGCGGCTCTGGGGCGGGCTGGTCGCCGGATACCTCAAGCGGCGCTGGGAGTTGTGGCTGCGACACCTGCCGGCGGCGCTGGCGCCCGACGGGCGCGACGCGGCGCAGGCGGCGCTGGATGACGCCCTCCGCACGCTAGCCACCGAGTTTGTCGCAAGGAAGGGCCCCTTATTAACGCATAGCGATGGGAAGGGTCCCTTCCTAACAACGCCTCCTGGTGACACGCATGCGGTTGCCGCCCGCGTGCTCGATCGCTACCGCGCCGAATTCCTCGCCCTGAAGGGAACCGCCGACCGTGCCGTCCACTGAGGATCGCAATCCCCGCACCCTCGACCTCGACCAGTTGCCGAGCGATCGGGTGATCGACGCGCTGCTGGCCGAGGACGCCGCCGCCGTCGACGCCGCACGCACGGCCGCACCCGCGCTCGCCAAGGCTGTCGACCTCGCGCTGGACCGCATCGCGCGCGGCGGGACCGTGCACTACTTCGGGGCCGGTGCCTCCGGTCGCCTCGCCGTGCTGGACGCGACCGAGGTGCCACCCACGTTCGGCACCCCGCCCGGGTTGTTCACCGCCCACTACCCCGGCGGCGCGGCTGCCTTCGTCGACTCCGGTCTGGACTACGAGGACGCCGCGGACGCGGGAGCCGCCGACGCCGCCGCGCTCGGCGGGGACGACGTGGCCGTCGGGCTGACCGCGTCCGGCTCGACCGCATACGTGGCGGGCGCGCTCCGCCGGGCTCGTGCCGCCGGCGCGCTGACGGTCCTCGTCGCGTGCAATGTGGACGCCCCGCTCGCCGCGCTCGCCGACGTCGCCGTGCTCGCGCCCACCGGGCCGGAAGCCGTCACCGGGTCCACCCGCCTCAAGGCCGGCACCGCCACCAAGGTGCTGCTGAACGCGTTCTCCACCGCGCTGATGGTGCGGTCCGGCCGCACCTACTCGAACCTGATGGTCAACGTGGTCGCCACGAACGCGAAGCTGCACACCCGCGCGGCGCGCATCGTCGCCATGGCCACCGGCCTCGGCACCGCCGCCAGCGCCGCCGTGCTGGACCGGGCCGGCGGCGACGTGCCGCTCGCGCTGGTCCACGCGCTCTCCGGCCGCCCGCTCGACGAGTGCCGGACCGCGCTGTCCAGCGGCGGCGGCGTGCGGACCGCCCTCGCCCGGTTGGCGTCGTGACGGGTTCGTTCGTGGGTGTCGACGTCGGCGGGGGCGGCATCCGGGTCCGTGCCCTGGCCGCCGGCCAACCGCTCAAGGCCAGCGACCAGGGACCGGTACCCCGCACCGCCGGCCGGATCGACGCCCGCGCGGTCGGCGACCGGGTCGGCGCGCTGGTGGGCCGCATCGGGGTGGTCGAGATCGACCGGGTCGCCGTCGGGTTGACCGGCATGCCCGGCCTGCTCGACTCCCCCGCCGAACTGGCCAACCACCTCCGCCGGCACCTCCGCACCAGGAGCGTCATCGTCGCCGGCGACGCGCTGACCACCCACCTCGGCGCGCTGGACGGCGAGCCCGGATGTGTCGTCGCCGCCGGCACTGGGGTGATCGTGCTCGGCACCGACCACGCGGCCGTGTGGAATCGCACCGACGGCTGGGGGCACCTGCTGGGCGACGACGGCAGCGGCGCGTGGATCGGCATCCAGGGCGTGCGGGCCGCGCTGCGCCACCGCGACGGCCGGGACGGCGGGTCCGCCGCGCTGCTGGCACGGCTGCGGCAGCGGTTCGGTGACCGCCTGCTGCCCACTGTGTACGGTGCCGACGCGCCCGCGCACGAACTGGCCGCGTTCGCGCCCGACGTCGCCGGCGCCGCGCACGCCGGGGACCCGGTGGCCCGCGACATCTGGCGCCGGGCCGGCGCGCACCTCGCGGAGTCGGCGCACGCCGCCGCGCGCGGCCTGCCGGCGAACTTCTCGTGGGGCGGCCGGCTCTTCGACGCCGGCCCGCTGCTGCTGGAGCCGTTTCAGGCGGAGCTCGCGCGGCGCGTACCCGGGGCGAAGCTGTCCCCGCCCGTGGGGCAGGCGGCCGACGGCGCGCTCCTGCTCGCGCGGCGCGGCCTCCCGCACCCCACCGACTACGCCGCCACCTTCCCGTGAATCCTCACTCGGCATCTTGGGGATACCAGCGCAGCTCGACGGTGTTGCCGTCCGGGTCCCGCACGTAGATCGAGGTCGCGACGCCCCGGGCACCGAACCGCGGCACGGGTCCTTCGAGGACGGTGAAGGCGCCCGAGTCGATGACCTCCTGCCAGTTCAACGGCTCCACGACCAGGCAGATGTGGTCGACGTTGGACTCGCCGCGCGGGCCTTGGACCAGGTCGATAATGGTGTCCGGCGTCACCCGCACGGACGGGAACGGCACTTCGCCGGCCCGCCACTCCGCCAGGCGCACCGGCGCCAGACCAAGCCGTCCACAGTAGAAGTCCAGGGCGCGCTCGACGTCTTGGACGTTGAGGACCAGGTGGTCGAAGGCTTTCACGCGCATGGCCGTTACCTCGATTCCAGCTCGTAAGCCTGGCGGAGCCAGTCGGTGAACAAGCCCGGGTCGATGTCGTCGACGGTACGGAGTTTCACCGAGGCCATCTGCCGAGCGCCCGCGACGAGGCGTCCGGACGGGTCGGTAAGCCGCTGCCCGTGCCAGAAGCCGAAGGTGATGTCCGAGCTGTACGCCTTGAGCAGGCAAATGGGGTCCTGTCCCGGCCTCTCGCCGCGGCCCCAGGTGGGGTGCCCGTGCCACATCGCGGAGGTGGCGCTGGTCAGGGCCGCGTCGATAATCGTGCGCAGCTTCTCACCGATGTCGCGGATCGGGTCGTCGAGGCCTGTTAGGTAGTCACTGACGGTCGTGGTGTTCATGCGGAGTCCCTGTGCTATTTCGCTGGGCCCGGCCCCGGATGTCCGTTCTGGGGACCGGCTGACACTATCCACGATCGGTCAACCGGAGATCGCGACCAAGCCATGATCGAGTTACGATCGTTGAGCCAGATTCAACGATAGGGACCGGATGCTGGAGCGGCACGAGATCGAGACGTTCCTGACGCTCGCCGAGGAGTTGCACTTCGGGCGCACCGCCGCGCGGCTGCGCATCACGACCGGCCGGATCAGTCAGGTCCTCAAGAAGCTCGAACGCCGCATCGGTGCGCCACTGTGCGAACGCACCAGCCGCGTCGTGAGCCTGACCCCGATCGGACGCCAACTCGCCGACGACCTCGCGCCCTTGGTGGCGGGGATGGACGAGGCCGTACGCCGGGCCGTCGACGCCGGCCGCGGCGTCACCGGGCAGCTGCGGGTGGCCTTCCTCGGCGAATGGACGGCGCCGGTCCTCCTCAGGGCCGTCGCCCTCTTCCAGCAACGCCATCCCGACTGCGAAGTCATCGTCCAGGAAGCCCAGCTGTCCAACACCCGGTCCAGTCTGCTCGACGGCTCCGTCGACATCCTCATCGCCGCATACCCCTTCGACGGCATGGCGTGCGGTCCCGCCCTGCTGTCCGAAGGCCGGGTGCTCGCCGTGCCCGCCCACCATCCACTGGCCCGCGAGGAGTCGGTATCGCTCGAGGTCCTCGCCGATCACCCGGTGGTGCAATATCCTGCGGTCACCTCCGCGGAGTTCAAACGCGACCGCACACCCGAGCACACCCCGTCGGGCCGGCCGGTGCCGAAAGGGCCCGCCGGAAACACCTTCTCCGAGATGCTGAGCCTTGTCGCGATGGGCAAGGGCGTCCTTCCGGTGGGCGAGCACAGCCGCCGCTACTACCCCCGGCCGGACGTCGCGTACGTACCCATCGACGACGCACCGCCGATCCAACGAGGCCCGATCTGGCTGGAGACCAACACCACCGCACGGGTACGCGAGTTCGTCCGTGCCGCGAAAGATGCCAATCTTCCATGATCAGGGCGTCCTTCACGTCGTTAGAGCTACTTGAGGGACGCCTTGATCATGAAGGCATTGTCGTGGGTCAATGCGGTGGGGCAGCGGGCGGTGCGACAGGTGTACGAGAATGGAAGGCGTGCTGGATCTGGATGTGTTGACGCAGGCGCGGGAGTTACTCGCGCAGTGTGCGAACGCGTCCGTCTGGTCCCTGCCCGACAGTGACCTACAACAGGTGTTGGCCACCGCACATGCCGCCCGGGAACTCGCGACCTCGGTCACCGCCCACGCGGTCACCGAGATCGACGGCCGCGGACTGCCGAAAACCCAGGGCGCTACCTCGACGGCATCCTGGCTGCGCGGCACCCTGCACATCGACATCCGACAGGCCCGAGGGCTGATCGAGATCGCCGCCGACCTGCACCGCCGACCGGTCCTAGACAAAACCCTGTCCACCGGTGTGATCAACACCGGGCAGGCGCGGGCGATCGGCGACGTGCTGCGCGACCTGCCCGATCATGTGGGCGCCGACGTGCGGGACGCGGCCGAGGCGAAATTGCTGGAGTTTGGCCCAGACGTGGAAGCCAGCCGCGCTGCGGCGCTGCGGTGCGCGGATCCTGGCCAATGTGGCGCCGGAGTTGGCGGACAAGGCCGATGAGGAGGCGCTGCGCCGGCAGGAGAAACGGGCCGCGCAAACGAGGGCATTCACGTTGTCGAACATGGGTGATGGCCGGTACAAGATCTCCGGCTGGCTCGGCGCGGAGGCTGCCGCGATCGTCAACAACGCCCTCGATCCCTTGTGCAAACCAACCCGCGGGGATGACCGAACCCCGGCCCAGCGCCGCGCCGACGCCCTCGTCTCCGTCTGTGAGTTCGCACTTGCCGGCGGAGACCTACCCGACAACGGCGGCGACCGACCCCAGGTCGTGGTGACCGTGGGCTTCGACATGCTGCGCCGACAGTTGGGGATGGGGCAGTTGGACACCGGGGACCGGCTCAGCCCCGAGCAGGTCCGCAAGATGGCCTGCGACGCGCAGATCATCCCCGTCGTCATGGGCGGTCAAGGCCAAGTATTAGACGTCGGTCAGGCACGGCGGCTGTTCACCGGCCCGATACGCCGGGCGGTCATCATCCGCGACCGAAACTGCTGCGCTTTTCCTGGGTGTGATCGGCCGGCTCGCTGGGGCGTCGTCCACCACATCCGGGAGTGGACCAAAGACCACGGCCCGACCGCGCTGGACAATGGTGTTCTCCTATGTGGACATCACCATCGCCTTATCCATCAAGGCGACTGGGAGGTCCGCATCGCCGCCGATGGCCTGCCCGAGTTTCTGCCACCATACTATGTGGATCCTGAACGCAAACCCCGCAGGAACATCTATCACCTGCGCAACTAGACACCTGCGATCATGACAACGCCCCGACGAGATGGGAGACAACCGTGGCCAACCGGCTGCTGTACCTGGTCCGCCACGGCGAGGCCACCGTCGACGGGGAGCTCAGCCTCACCGGCCGGAAGCAGGCCCAGCTGCTGGGGGAACGCCTGGCTACCGTGCCGCTGACAGCCATCCACCACGGCCCACTGCCCCGCGCCGCTCAGACCGCTGGGCTGATCAGCCAACACCTGCCCGGCGTCCCCCTGCACTGCTCCGAGATGGTCGGCGACTACCTCCCGCCCGTGCCGGAGCCACGAAACCTGCCCGAGGTCTACGCCCGGTTCCTCGACGGCACGTCGGCCGACGAGTACGCCGCCGGTGCCAAACTGGCCACCGCCGCCATCGAGCGATACGCGGTGCCCGCCGCCACCGAGACCCGCGAACTGATCGTCACCCACAGCTTCCTGATCGGGTGGTTCGTTCGCCACGCTCTGGACGCTCCCGACGCCCGCTGGCTCGGCCTCAACGCCGCCAACTGTGCCCTGACCGTGATCCTTTACCGCGCACACCATCCGCCGACACTCGTCACCTTCAACGACATGAGCCACCTGCCGGGAGATCTCCGCTGGACCGGGTTTCCCCCGGAACTGCAGGTCTAAAAGCTGGCGGCCACTCGGTCGTGTTTCCATCACTTCCTTGAGGGGACGACCTGGCTGCGCACCCTGTGTGCCGATGCCGCCGTCTCCCTCCCCACTCCCTTCGGCCGAGCAAGCGATCGCCGGCCTGCCGATCGAGCCGGTCCGCGCCGGCGCCACGTTCGTCAACGGTTAGCTTGTCGAGCGCCCCACCGAGCGGGAGGCAGCATGAGCGACGACGTCAGCCCGCCGCAGTGGCCTACCGACAAGCTGACCTCGCTGCGCCTGGGCCGGCGCCTCGTCACCGAGGTACCCGCCTCCGGCCCGGGCAGGCAAGCATTCGTCGACATCCAACCCGTCACGACCGCAGCCGACACCGATGCGCAACGGCAGGGATGGACCCGCTCCGACCGCGATCGAACCTTCAAACTTCAGCACTGGGACTACGACGCCGACCAGATCGACGGCTTGGACCACGACATCGGCGCGGTCCTCGTGCACGCCAAGACCGTCACCGGCGAGGCCCAGCCACCACAGCGACTGCTCATGCCGCTTGATACTCGCCCCGGCCTCGAAGATCGGTGGGATGCGGTCTTCGAGGCGTTGACGCACACAGACCTCAATCGGGTCCCCGGCGTACTTCAGCGCCACCTGGACGAGGCCCTCGAGGGCAGCGCGCTGGAGCAGCAATTCCGGATCTCCCGTTGTCGTGCGCTGCCCTGATGCCTCGGCTGTTCACGATTCTCGACGAGGGCACCACCAACCATGTTTGAGATGATCATCGATGCGATCGATAGCCTCAGCTACGTGCCGCGCCTTCTAGCCCACCAGCAGGGCAACGAATTCCGCGGCCCAGCTCTGGATGCGCTGGAGGCGTTGGCGGGGCGGTGTCAGGTGCGGATCTTCGCAGACGGGCGGATCGTCGACGTCAAGAAATCGGCGTCGGGGCGATGAGTTCGCGCCGGCTGGGGTGTCATAGGGGCATGAGACTTACCGCTACCACCTTCATCACCCTGGACGGCGTCTACCAAGGACCCGGCGGGCCGGGCGAGGACACCAGCGGCGGCTTCACGCAGGGCGGCTGGCTGGTGCCGTTCTTCGACGAGGAGCTCGGCCGGTACATGGAGTCGGTCTTCCGCGAGGTGGACGGCTTCGTGCTGGGCCGCAAGACGTACGAGATCTTCGCGGGGAGCTGGCCCCAGATGCACGACCCCGACGACCCGGTGTCGAACGGGCTGAACACGCTGCCCAAGCATGTCGCCTCCCGCACACTCACCAAGGCCGACTGGACGAACAGCACGATCATCCAGGGCGACGTGGCCGAAGCGGTCGCCGCACTGAAGCAGCAGCCCGGCCGCGAGCTGCAGATCCACGGCAGCGGGGCGCTCGTGCAGAGCCTGTTCGACGCCAACCTGATCGACACGATGCGGCTGATCGTCTTCCCGGTGGTGCTGGGCGCCGGCAAGCGGCTCTTCGCCGAGGGTCGCACCCCGTCCAGCTTCCGGCTCAGCGACGTCACATCGACCCCGACCGGCGTCACGATCCACACGTACGACTACGCGGGCGCGCCCACCTTCGGCGCCGTTGGCATCGACACGGAGTGAGTCGACAAAGACTGAAAGATCAAGGCGTCCTTCACGTCGTTAGCACGACGTGAATGACGCCTTGATCATGGGAAACCGGGGCTAGTCGCGGGGGTCGTGGGGGTCTAGGCCGACCAGGGGGAACACGGCCTTGCGGGTGGCCATGATGGCGCGGTCGACGGCGTTCGGCTCGCTCTCCGGCTGCCACGGCCGGTACGACACGTCGGCGTCGTCGGTCATCCGCAGCGGCACCTCGCGCCCGGGACACCGCTTCCGCGCCAGCTGGCGCCAGGCCGCCGGCGTCGGCGTGGCCGGGTCGAGCGGCTCGCCGGTCGCGGTGGCGAGCAGATGCGTCCAGGTCCGCGGCACCACCTCGGCCAGCGCGTACCCCCCGCCGCCGGTCGCCACCCACCGGCCCTCGCACAGCTCGTCGGCGAGCGCCCGCAGGGCCAGGTGGGCGGCGCGCTGCCCGTCGACGGAGAGCCGCAGGTCGGCGAGCGGGTCGAGGCGGTGGCTGTCGGCGCCGCACTGGGCGAAGAGCACCTGGGGCCGGAACGCCCGCAGCACCGAGGGGACCACCGCGTGGAACGCGCGCAGCCAGCTGGCGTCACCCGTGCCCGGCGGCAGCGCGATGTTGACGGCGCTGCCCTCGGCGCCGTCGCCGCCGGTCTCCTCGGGGAAGCCGGTGCCGGGGAACAGCGCCAGCGGCGTCTCGTGCAGGCTGACCGTGAGCACCCGCGGATCGGTGTAGAACATCTCCTGCACGCCATCGCCATGATGCACGTCGATGTCCACGTATGCGATCCGCTCGGCGCCCAGGTCGAGCAGCCGGGCGATGGCGACGGCCGGGTCGTTGTACACGCAGAAGCCGGCGGCCCGCGCGGGCATGGCGTGGTGGAGCCCGCCCGCGACGTTGACGGCCCGCCGCGCCTCGCCGCGCCAGACCGCCTCGGCGGCCGCGAGCGTCGCGCCGCAGATCAGCGCGCTGGCCTCGTGCATCCCCTCGAAGACGGGGTTGTCGCCGGTGTTGAGGCCCCATCCGGAGAAGTACGGGTCGTCGGGCGCGGCCCGGATCGCGTCGAGGTAGTCGGCGCGGTGCACCCGGGTGAGCGCGGCGTCGTCGGCGGGCTTGGGCGCGACGACGCGGACGCCGGGCCGGTCGAGCACGCCGAGCTCGCGGGCGAGCGCCATGGTCAGCTCGACCCGCACCGGGTCGAGCGGGTGGTCACCCAGGTTGTATCCCAGCAAGGCCTCGTCCCATACCACCACCGCGCCGTCCGCCATGCCGCTCATCGTGCCACCGGGCTCGCCCACCGCGGCACCCCTCCCATGATCAAGGCGTCCCGCAAGTAGCTATAACGACTTGAGGGACGCCTTGATCATGGGAGGGGGCGGCGCGGGGTGACCGCCAGAAAGACGCCGTGGCGGGGGCGGAGGGTGATCAAGGGCTGGGGCGCGACCGGAGGTGCGCCGGGCGCCGGCGCGAGCCGCCAGCGCCGGCAGACCGCCGCCGTCACCCGCGCGGCCTCCAGCTCCGCGAACCCGTTCCCCACGCACTGGCGCGGCCCCGCGCCGAACGGGAAATAGGTGTACCGCCGGGGCGCGCTCGCGGGCGGCAGCCAGCGCTCCGGCTGGAACGCCGCCGGCTCCGGCCACCAGCGCGGATCGCGGTGCACCACCCACGGGCTGAGGATCAGCGTCGACCCGGCCGGCAGCCGCCGGCCCCCGACCTCCCGGTCGGCGACCAGCCGGCGCCAGATCGCCCACGCCGGTGGGTACAGGCGCAGCGCCTCCCGGACCACCGCCATGGTGTACTCGCCATCATCGTCGGCGATCCTGTCCTGCGCCGCCGGGTGGGTCGCGAGCAGGTGGAACGTCCAGGCGAGCGCGTTGGCGGTGGTCTCGTGCCCGGCGATCAGCAGCGTGATCGCCTCGTCGCGCACCTGCCGCGCCGGCATGCCGGTGGCGAGCAGGAGGCTGAGCAGGTCGGCGCCGCCGGGATGCGCGCGGCGATCGGCGATCAGGGCGTGTATCACCGCGTCGACGGCGCGGCTGTCGGCGCGCCAGCGGCGGGTGGCGGGCAGCGGCAGCGCGTCCAGCAGGCGCCCGCCGGGCAGTACCTCGCGGCGCAGCGCGCGCTGGTTGCGGCCGATCGCCCGGCTGATCGTGGTGATCGCGTCGGCGTCGACGGCCACGTCGAAGATGGTGCGCGCGACGATCGCGAGTGTCAGCTCGCTCAGGTCGCGGTGCACCTCGCGGACCTCGCCGGGGCGCCAGGCCGCGAAGGCGGCGTCGGCGAGCGCGGTGAAGGTTTCCGCGTACGCCGCGACGCGCTCGCCGTGGAACAGCGGCTGGACCAGCCGCCGCTGCTCCCGGTGCAGCTCGGGCGGACTGGTCAGCAGGCCCTGCCCGAGCACCCGGCGCAAGGGCTCCCGGCCGCGCCAGCCCACGCCCTTGGCGTACTCCCGCTGGGTGCGGGTGAGCGCGTCCTGGATCGCGTCGGGGTCGCTGACCAGGTACGCCCGCACGCCCGGCACCGGGATGCGGGCGACGTCACCCCGCCGGCGGTGCAGCCGGGTGAGCGCGGCCAGCGGGTCGACGATCACTATTCGATGGGCCGCGACGGATCGGTGATCCACTCGCTCCACGAGCCGACGTAGAGCGCCGCGTCGGTGCGGCCGATCAGGTGCAGCGCCAGCACGGTCTGCGCGGCGGTCACGCCGGAACCGCAGTACGCGCCCACCGGTACCCCCGCCGCGACGCCGGCCTCGGCGAACCGTGCCCGGAGCGCCGCCGCGGCGCGGAACCGGCCGTCCGGGCCGACCTGGTCGGTGGCCGGCAGGTTGACCGCGCCCGGGATGTGGCCCGCCACCGGGTCGACCGGCTCGACCTCGCCGCGGTAGCGGGCGGCGGCCCGCGCGTCGAGCAGCGCGCCCGAGGCGGCGAGCTTGGCCGCGCCGGCGGCGTCGAGGACCGGCAGCGCGCCCGGCCGGACCGTGACGTCGCCCGGCGCCGGGGCCGGCACCTCGGTGGTCACCGGCTGCCCGGCGGCCACCCAGGCCGGGAATCCACCGTCGAGCACCCGGACGTCGTCGTGCCCCGCCCAGCGCAGCGTCCACCAGGCGCGGGCCGCGGCCATGCCGTCGCCGCCGTCGTACACGACCACCGGGTGGCCCGCTCGGACGCCCGCGGCCCGCAGCGCGCGCTCCAGCACGGCCGGCTCGGGCAGCGGGTGCCGGCCGCCGGCCCCGGGCGGGCCGCACAGCTCGGCATCGAGGTCGATGAAGACCGCGCCCGGCAGATGACCGGCCCGGTAGTCGTCGCGGCCGGGCGGCCCGGCGAGCCGCCAGCGCACGTCGAGTAGGGTTGGCGGCCGCTCACCGGCCAGCGCGGTGGCGAGCGTGGGCGCGTCCACGAGGCTCATGGGACCAGTGTGCCCGGTCCCGGGGGCGGCTGGCCGTCGGGCACGCAGGGTAGCATTTGGGTCCGGGAGGCCGTGCTGTGAATGACCTTGTCGACACCACCGAGATGTACCTGAAGACGATCCTTGAGCTGGAAGAGGAAGGTGTCACCCCGCTGCGGGCGCGCATCGCCGAGCGGCTGCACCAGAGCGGCCCGACCGTCAGCCAGACCGTCGCCCGCATGGAGCGCACCGGCCTGCTCACCGTCGAGGGCGACCGGCACCTCCACCTGACGGACACCGGCCGGAAGTACGCGGTGTCGGTCATGCGCAAGCACCGCCTCGCCGAGCTCCTGCTCGTCAACGTCATCGGCGTGCCCTACGAGGAGGCCCACGAGGAGGCCTGCCGGTGGGAGCACGTCATGGGCGAGACCGTGGAGAAGAAGGTCTACGAGCTGCTGGGCCGGCCCACCCGCTCGCCGTACGGTAACCCGATCCCCGGCCTGGACGCGTTCGGCGACGGCGCGCCCGAGGCCGCGCTGGAGGCCGAGCCTTCCGAGCGCAACCTGGCCTTCCCCGGCCTGACCGGCACGGTGACCGTGCGGCGCATCTGCGAGAGCGTGCAGACCGACGCCGAGGTGCTGCGCCAGCTGCACGCGGCTGGCGTCGACCCGGGCGTGACGGTCACCGTCGCGCAGGAGCGCGACGGCGTGACCATCGACCGGTCCGGCGACAAGATCAGGCTGCCCCGCGAGGTCGCGTCCCGAGTTTTTGTCGCCGCCCGCTGAGCCCGCCGCCGCCGCTATCCCGCGGCTTTCGCGCCGCTCGGCAGCTGTTTGGCGAGGGTGACGAGCTTGCCGGCGAGCGCGTCGGCGGCGGCCTTCGGCTCGCCCGCCGGCAGCGTGTAGCGCAGCGTGAGGAGCTTCTTGTCCGCCGTGAGCCACGCGACCTCGGCCACCGGCCCGCTGCCCTTGGCCGCCGACCGGGTCGCGCGGTAGGCGGCCTTGCCCAGCCCCTTGACCGTCGTGGCGCCGTCCGGCGCGATGTCCTTGGCCAGCATCGTCGCGTCGGCGCTGCTGGGCACGACCGACAGCATGAGGTCGGGCCGGGCCGCTCCCTCCGCCTGCACCACGCAGGCCGACGTCTTGTCGTACCGGCTGGCGGCCGCCACGTCGAACCGGACGCCGAGCGCCGCAGCGATCGCGTCGTAGTCGAGCAACGCGCAGGCACCGCCGGCCGCCGCGGCGGGAAACGTGGCTATGGCCGGAGCGGGCGGCGGCGTGTTCGCCCCCGCCTTGTCACTACAGCCCGCCATGAGCAGTAGCCCTGCGCCGAGCGCACATTTCAGAAGCACGGCGGCCACCCTAAAGCCTCCCCGCGCCCAGCGAAAGCCGCCTCGCTCTTTCCTCGTCGCTTCCTCGTCGCTTCCTCGATCAACATGCCAGTCGCGTCACGATGTGCTTGGCGATTTCCAGGGAGCTCGTTGCGGCTGGGGACGGTGCGTTCAGGACGTGTACCTGGCGGTCCTGGGACACGATAAGGAAGTCGTCGACCAGCGCGCCGTGCGGCGTGATCGCCTGCGCGCGCACGCCCGCGCCGGCCGGCACCAGGTCGGCCTCGGTCACCGCCGGCACCAGCCGGGCGAGACTCCGCGCGAACCGGCCGCGGGACAGGGACCGCCGCACCTCCTGCAGCCCGTACCCGAAATGGCGGCGGGCCAGCCGCCACAGTCCCGGGTACGCGCCGAAGTCGGCGATGTCGCGCGGGTTGATCCGCCCCCACGAGTACCCCTCGCGGGCGAGCGCCAGCACCGCGTTCGGCCCGGCGTGCACGCTGCCGTCGATCATCCGGGTGAGGTGCACGCCGAGGAACGGGAACTGCGGGTCCGGCACCGGGTAGATCAGGCCCCGCACGAGGTCGCGCCGGTCGGGGCGCAGCTCGAAGTACTCTCCCCGGAACGGCACGATCCGCGCCGGCGGATCGACGCCGGCCAGCCGCGCCACCCGGTCGGCGTGCAGCCCGGCGCAGTTGACCAGCGCGTCGGCCAGGATGTCGCCGCTCGTGGTGCGCACCACCTGCTGGCCGCTGCGGCGGGCGATGCCGGTGACGCGGGCGCCGAACCGGATCTCGCCACCCGCCTTCTCGACCAGCGCGGCGAGCGTGGCGCACACCGCGGCGAAGTCGACGATGCCGGTGCTCGCCACGTGCAGCGCCGCGACGCAGTTGACCTCGGGCTCGAACTCGGCGGCCTCGGCCGGGCTCAGGAGCCGCACCGGCAAGCCGTTGGCGGTGGCCCGCTCATGGAGGGCGCGCAGCCGGGGCAACTCGCTCTCGTCGGTGGCCACGATGAGCTTGCCGCACACCTCCACCGGGACGCCGTGCGTCCGGCAGAAGTCCACCATGGACTGGCTGCCGGCCGCGCAGAGCCGCGCCTTGAGGCTGCCCGGTTTGTAGTACACGCCCGCGTGGATCACCCCGGAGTTGTGCCCGGTCTGGTGCGCCGCGACCCGCTGCTCCTTGTCGAGCACCGTGACCTGCGCGTCCGGGTATTCCAGGGTGAGCCGGTGCGCGGTAGCCAACCCCACGATGCCCGCACCCACGACGACAACCCTCACCATGCGTAAGACCCTACTGGGTGCAAGGAAGGGACCCTTTATAGCGCTTTTCGCATAGGAAGGGTCCCTTCCTCACTCCCTACCGGGTTTCGGCGCGGGCGAGCGTGGCGACGGCGGCGAGGAGGAACGCCGAGCCGGCCACCGCTGTCGCGGTGAGGTGCTCGCCGAACACCCAGACCGCGAGCAGCGCCGCCGTCACCGGTTCGAGAAGCGCCACCACCGACGCGGTCGTGGCGCGCACGACGGCCAGGCCGGCGAAGAACAGGCCGTACGCGAGGGCGGTCGGCACCGCGCCCAGGTACAGCAGCCACCCGACCGACTCAGTCAGCCCGGCACCGGACGGCAGCACGCCCTCCACCAGCGCCAGCGGCAACAGGCACAGCCCACCGATGACGAACCCGACCAGCGCCGTCTCGTACGGGTCGGTGCCGGTACCCGTGGCTCGGGTCAGCAGCGTCACCGCCGCGTACCCGACAGCCGACAGCAACGCCAGCCCCACGCCCAGCCACGGGCGCGGTCCGACCGCGCCCATGCCGCCGGTGAGCAGCACCAGGCCGGCGACCGCGAGCGCGACGGCGGCCGCGCCGCCCCGGCCGAGACGCTCGCGGGCGGTGAGATGCCCGCCGAGCGCGATGAGCACCGGCCCGGCGCCGAGCGTGACGACGGTGCCGACGGCGAGCCCCGCGTACGCGAGCGCGCCGTAGAAGGCGGTGTGGTAGACCGCCAGCCCGACCCCGGTCAGCGTGAGCACCGACCAGCGCGGACGGGTGAGCAGCCGGCGGCGGCGCGCCGCCAGCAGGACGGCGAGGATGACCCCGCCGAGGACGAACCGCCAGTACGAGACGGCGATCGGGCCGAGACCGCTGGTGCGGTAGAGCAGCACCGCGGCGGCGGCACCGGTGCCCCAACTCGTCGCGGCGACGGAAATGAAGAAGAGACCACGCACGATTTACTCCACTGTGGATGGCTGGCAGGGCCGCGGCAGCGGGCAGCAACCATCCACCGCGCGACCTACGCGCGGCGGGGTTCAGTGGAGAGCCGCCCGCTTAGCGGGCGGGTGGCGAAAGCAGTATGTGCGGCACGCGGCCACCCTATTCATGATCAAGGCGTCCCTCAAGTCGTTATGGCTACTTGAGGGACGCCTTGATCATGGGGTTACGCGACGTAGGGGCAGTGGCGGCAGCCGCGTCCGCAGCAGGTGCCGCGCCGGGCGAGGAACGCGGCGGTCAGGACGAACAGACCGGTCTCCGGATCGAGATAGCCCGCGTCGTCCGCGGCGAGCGCGGCGTCGTGCGCCGCGAGGATCTCGTCCCGGTACGGGTGATCGAGCGCGAGCCGCGACGGATGCGGCTCACTCAGCGGGCGCGGACTCACCTGGCCACCCTACGATCACCCACTCACCACCTCCCATCATGGGTGTTGTGCCCTTATCGCCCCGATATCTGATCCACAATCGAGGTGAGGTGAGTGCCATGAACCAACCCGTCGCGTCCCGTGCCGGCGCCGCGCTGGCCTCCCTCGTGGTGCTCGGCCCGCCGCACCTGCGCGGGCAGGAACTCCAGGTCACCCCGGGCCGCGCCGTGATCGGCCGCGACGACGGCGCCACCCTGACCCTCGCCGACGACCGGGTGAGTCGCCAGCACGCCGCCGTCTGGACGGCCGACGGCGCTGCCTGGATCGTCGACCTCGGCTCCCGTAACGGCACCCTCGTCAACCGTGCACGGCTGGGTGGCACGCCGCAGCGGTTGGTGCACGGCGACCACATCGACATCGGGGGCGTGACGCTGGCGTTCCATGAGGCGCCGCGGGGAGTGCGGTACACCTTCGCGGGCGGGCAGTCCGCTGGGCAGATCAACAACGTCGGGCGGGACTACAACCTCGCCACGCACAACCGGTACGACGTCGACATCAATCCGCTGCCGCGCAGCCGGGCCGGGCGGACGTTGATCATCCTGGGTGTCACGCTGCAGTTCGTCGGCATGATCCCGTTCGGGTACTGGGTGCTGGCCTTCATGGCGGAAATCTTCGCCGTGCTCGGCGATCCGAGCGCCGATCCGTCCGACGTTGATCTTCCGCCGTTCCTGCCGTGGGTCCCGCTCGGGGTCGTGCTGACCGTGATCGGCAGTGCCATGTGGATGTACGGGGCGGTCATCGCCTTCTCGACCCGACGGAGACAGCCATGACCTTCAACTTCGGCGGTGGCCAGAACGCCGGCAACATCACCAACGTGGGCCGCGACATGACCGTGCACGGCACCGTGACGGGGCAGTACAACGCCGGCCTGCACGAGATCGAGGCGCTGCGCACCGCGCTCGCTCAGCTTCCGCTGGCGCCCGGCGAGCGCGTTGAGGCGGAGGCGCTGGCTGGCGAGGCGGCCGCGTCGATGGGCGACAACGCACGCACGGCCGGGGTGCTCGAACGGCTGGCCACCCGGCTGCGCGAGTGGGGCGCGCTCGCCGCCGGCGGCGAGTCGGTGGCCGGGCCGCTGCTGCGCCTGGCGGCGCTGCTCGGCCCTGCGGGCACAGCGCTACGCGGCTTGATTACGTGATCAAGGCGTCCCTCACGTCGTGAGAACGACGTGGGGGACGCCTTGATCATGGGAGACGGGATTAGCTGCAGCCGCTGGTGGAGCCGCAGCCCTCGCAGACGTAGCAGCTGCCGGCGGGGCGCATCTTCGTGCCGCAGGTGAAGCACAGCGGCGCGTCGGCGGCCTTGCCGATCACCGCTTCCAGCAGCTCGGTCGACGAACCCACGGTCGGGGCCGCCGGCTTCGCCTCCTTCGCCGTGGCCGCCACGGCCGACTCGGCCGCCGGCGGTGGGACGGGCGCGGAGACCGGTGCGGACGCGGCCATGCCGGCCAGGTCGACGCCGTTCTCCGCCTCGGCCGCCACCTGGGCGGCGCGCTCGCTGGCGGTGAAGATGCCCAGCTCGGCCCGCCGCTCATACGGCAGGAAGTCGAGCGCCAGCCGGCGGAAGATGTAGTCCATCACGGACGCCGCCATCCGCACGTCCGAGTCGTCGGTCATGCCCGCCGGCTCGAACCGCATGTTGGTGAACTTGGCGACGAACGTCTCCAGCGGCACGCCATACTGCAGGCCGATGGAGATGGCCACCGAGAAGGCGTCCATCACGCCGGCCAGCGTCGAGCCCTGCTTCGACATCTTCAGGAAGACCTCGCCGAGGCCGTCGTCCGGGTAGGAGGACGCGGTGAGGTAACCCTCGGCGCCGGCCACCGAGAACGAGACGGTCTGCGAGGGCCGCTTCTTCGGCAGCCGCTTACGGACCGGCCGGTACTCGATGACCTTCTCCGGCTCGGCGACCTTCGCCACCTCCGCGGGAGCCGCAGCCGCCGGCTTCTTCGCCACCGACAGCGGCTGGCCCACCTTGCAGTTGTCGCGATAGATGGCCAGCGCCTTGAGGCCGAGCTTCCAGCCCTCGAAGTAGATCTTCTCGACGTCTTCGACGGTCGCCGACTCCGGCATGTTGACCGTCTTGGAAATGGCGCCGGAGATGAACGGCTGCACCGCGGCCATCATCCGGACGTGACCCATCGGCGCGATCGAGCGCTCGCCCATCGCGCAGTCGAACACCGGGTAGTGCTCCGGCTTGAGCCCCGGCGCGTCGATCACGTGACCGTGATCCGAGATGTATTCCACGACCGCCTCGACCTGCTCCTCGGGGTAGCCGAGGGACCGCAGCGCGCGCGGCACGGTCTGGTTGACGATCTGCATCGAGCCGCCGCCGACCAGCTTCTTGAACTTGACCAGCGCCAGATCGGGCTCGACCCCGGTGGTGTCGCAGTCCATCATCAGGCCGATCGTGCCGGTCGGTGCCAGCACCGAGGCCTGCGAGTTGCGCCAGCCGCTCTTCTCGCCGATCTTGTTGCCGAGCTGCCACTGCTTGGTCGCCTCGCGCGTGATCGCGGTGGCCACCGAGCCGCTCGGCTTGATCGCGTCGTTGGCGGCGGCGTGCTTGCGCATGACCCGCTTGTGCGGCTCGGCGTTGCGCGCGTATCCGTCGTAGGGGCCCACGACACCGGCCAGCTCGGCGGACCGGCGGTAGGCCGTGCCGGTCATCAGCGAGGTGATCGCGGCCGCGACCGACCGGCCGCCCTCCGAGTCATAGGGCAGGCCGGAGGCCATCAGCAGCGCGCCCAGGTTGGCGTAGCCGATGCCGAGCTGCCGGTAGGCCCGGGTGGTCTCGCCGATCTTCTCGGTCGGGAAGTCGGCGAAGCAGATCGAGATGTCCATCGCGGTGATGACGAACTCGACGGACCGGACGAACTTCTCCACCTCGAAGCCGCCGTCGGCCCGCAGGAACTTCATCAGGTTCAGCGAGGCGAGGTTGCAGGACGAGTTGTCGAGGTGCAGGTATTCCGAGCACGGGTTGGACGCGGTGATGCGGCCGGTCTCCGGGCAGGTGTGCCAGTCGTTGATCGTGTCGTCGTATTGCAACCCGGGGTCGGCGCACTCCCACGCCGCCTGGGCGATGGTGTGGAAGAGCTTGTGCGCCTCGATCGTCTCGACCACCGAGCCGTCGAGCCGGCCGCGCAGGTCGAACGCGCCGTTCTCCTCGACCGCCCGCATGAACTCGTCGGACACCCGCACCGAGTTGTTGGCGTTCTGGTACTGGACGCTGACGATGTCCTTGCCGCCCAGGTCCATGTCGAAGCCGGCGTCGCGCAGCGCCCGGATCTTGTCTTCCTCGCGGGCCTTGGTGACCACGAACTCTTCGATATCCGGGTGGTCGACGTCGAGGATGACCATCTTGGCCGCGCGCCGGGTCGCGCCGCCGGACTTGATCGTGCCGGCGCTCGCGTCGGCGCCGCGCATGAAGCTGACCGGGCCGGAGGCGGTGCCGCCGCTGGAGAGCAGTTCCTTCGAGGACCGGATGCGGGACAGGTTGACACCCGAGCCCGAGCCGCCCTTGAAGATCAGCCCCTCCTCCTTGTACCAGTCGAGGATCGAGTCCATCGAGTCGTCGACGGCGAGGATGAAACACGCCGAGACCTGCTGGGGCGAGGCCGTGCCGACGTTGAACCACACCGGCGAGTTGAAGCTGAACACCTGGTGCAGCAGCATCCAGGTCAGCTCGTGCTCGAACACCTCGGCGTCGGCCGGGTTGGTGAAGTAGCCGTGCTGCTCCCCCGCCGCCCGGTAGGTCTTCACCACCCGGTCGATGAGCTGCTTCAGCGACCACTCCCGCTGCGGCGTGCCGACCGCACCCCGGAAATACTTCGTGGTGACGATGTTGGCCGCGTTGACGCTCCAGAAGTCGGGGAACTCCACGCCCTTCTGCTCGAAGTTGATCGAGCCGTCCCGCCAGTTCGTCATCACGACGTCGCGGCGTTCCCATGCGACCTCGTCATACGGGTGGACGCCCTCGGTCGTCCAGACCCGCTCCACCTTGAGACCGCTGGCAGCGCCCCGCGCCGTGCGCGTCTTCCCTGCTGTCACGCCATCCCCCGACATGTCACATGCCCCCTCGAACCACGCCTATAGCGACCACGAAATCCATCAACACTCAGACCGACGCCGGCTCCTCCACCCGGCCGCCGCCGCGATGCGCCGCGTCCTCGCGCTCGGCCGCGGCCTCGCGCAGCGCCGCGATCTCCCGCTCGAAGTCGCCCAGCGACTCGAACGACCGGTACACACTCGCGAACCGTAGATAGGCCACCTCGTCGAGCTCGCGCAGCGGCCCCAGGATCGCCAAGCCCACTTCGTGGCTCGGGATCTCGGCCGCGCCGCGGGCCCGGACCGCTTCCTCCACCCGCTGCGCGAGCAGCGCGAGCGCGTCGTCGTCGACCGGCCGGCCCTGGCAGGCCTTGCGCACGCCGCCCATGATCTTCGTGCGGCTGAACGGCTCGGTCACACCGCTGCGCTTGACCACGGCCAGCACCGCCTCCTCGACGGTGGTGAACCGCTTGCCGCACGCCGGGCAGGACCGGCGCCGGCGGATCAGCTGACCGTCCTCGGCCTCACGCGAGTCGACCACCCGGGAGTCGGCGTGCCGGCAGTATGGACACCGCATCGACACACCTCCCTTCGTCAAGCTCCACGCTAGGCCCACCCACCGACAGGTTTTCGGCACGCGAAATGCGCGCCACCGGAATGGCGCCGCCCTGCTGCCTGTGGAAAACCTGTGGGTAAGAAACCCAACCTGTGGAGGACTTACACCCTTGTAACTACTACATCTAGGGGTCGACCGTATGCCAGCGGAGACGCCGACGCAAGTTCATCGGCGCGACGAACCGCTGGTGTGTTATGTCTCAGGGCGTACCGCGACGGGAGGGTTACCGCCGGTGTGGGAGGGTCAGTTCCTGGCCCGCGTAAATGGCGTAGCCGTCGAGATCGTTGAGCCGCCGGATCTCCTCGATCGCGGCGACCGGGTCGCGGCCGGCGCCGTGCCGGGACGCGATCGACCACAGGGTGTCACCCTGATGGACGACCACGGTCGGGCGCTCGCCCGCGGGATCAGCGGCCCGCGACGCCGACGCGGCCACCGCGACCATGGCCACGGACAGTCCCAGGAAGAGCAGGAACAGCACGAACCGGCCGCGGCGCGTCAGGCGTAGGCGCGGTTTCGACGCCACCGACCTCCGCGCCACCGACCCCGCTGACATCGCGGACCCCGCCGACATCACTGACCCTGTTGACACCGCCATCGCGGGCATACCGACCCCCAAGATCGAACAGAAGTTCGATAGTACGGACGTACGATGGTTTATCAGAACGCCCGTGCGATGTCGAGCCCGCCATCGCGACACGCCGACACACGTCGTACAGATGTTTGAAACTCACCGATATCAGCTATACCGTGAGGCAACCGATGGCCATGTGCCGGCGGGACACCACCGACGACCAGGGAGGACGGACCCGTGTCGACCAACGACCGGAGCAGCCGGCAGACATCGCAGGAGAAAGCCACCAAGACGGCCAAGGCCACCGCGCCGGCGGCGACCGGTCGGCGGCGGGCGCCAGCGCGTTCGCGCACCGGTGAGCCGCAACTTCGGGCGGTGACTCCCGTGGTCAGCTCCTTCCCTGACCTGGTGACCGCCGACCTCACCGCGCGCCAGCGGCGCATCCTCGAGTTCATCCGGGACTGGGTCAGTCGCTACGGCTATCCCCCGAGCGTGCGCGAGATCGGCGAGGCGGTCGGCCTGGTGTCCCCGTCCAGCGTCGCCTACCAGCTCAAGGAGCTGGAGCGCAAAGGCTTCCTGCGGCGCGACCCCAACCGTCCGCGCGCGGTCGACGTGCGGCCGCCCAGCGACCTCCTCGACGACGAGACCGCCCGCGCGCAGCACCCGGCCCCGGCATACGTGCCGATGCTGGGCCGGATCGCCGCCGGTGGACCGATCCTGGCCGAGCAGGCGGTCGAAGACATCTTCCCGCTGCCCCGCGAGCTGGTCGGCGAGGGCGAGGTCTTCATGCTCCAGGTCAAGGGTGACTCGATGGTCGAGGCCGCCATCTGCGACGGTGACTGGGTGGTCGTGCGCCAGCAGCCGACCGCCAACGGCGGGGAGATCGTCGCGGCCATGATCGACGGCGAGGCGACCGTGAAGACCTACCGCCGGCGCGACGGGCACGTCTGGCTGATGCCGCAGAACGCGGCGTTCGACCCGATCCCCGGCGACGACGCCACGATCCTCGGCCGCGTCGTGGCCGTCCTCCGCCGCGTCAAGTAAAAGCCACCATGATCAAGGCGTCCTTCAAGATACCATAAAACCAAAATATGAATCTGTGAACAAACATGTCGTTAGAACTACTTGAAGGACGCCTTGATCATGAGAGCTAGTACGGCTGGGTGCCGTCGGGGTAGTAGCCGGATTGGTTGGGCTGCCCGCCGCCGTAGACGTTGGGCTGCTGCGGCGGGCCGCCGTAGACGTTCGGCTGCGGCCGGCCGTACACCCCGGCGCCGGACGGCGCGGCCGGGCCAGGCTGGGGCGGCGCACCGCCACCACCACCGCCCGACCGGTACGTGCCACCGCCGTACACCCCGCCGCCACCGGCCGGCCGGGCCACCCCGGCCCGCGCCGGTGCGGGCGCCGGTGCCGGCTGGTACTCCTCGGCGGGCACGCCCACCGACCAGTACCCGTCGTCGTAGCCGTTGCCGGTCGTGGGGTATCCGGGAACCGGCGCGGGTGGCACCGGCTGGCGCGGCGCCACAGCGCCCTCCGGGGTGACCGCGACCGGCCCGCCCTTGCCCTTCCCCTTGACCGGCACCGGCTCGCCGGACCGCCGGCGCCGCGCCCGCAGGATGCCGAAGACCCCGGCGCCCACCAGCAGCGCGCCGAGCACGCCGACCGCGCCGATCATGTATGTGATGTCCTGCAGGCTGAGCTCGTCGATCCACGAGCGCCCGCTGTCGCCGTTCGTGGCGCCGCCGGCGGCCCCCGCGGTGACCTCGGGCGCCACGGCCTGCGACGGCGTGTACTGGTAAACGGCGTTCTCGGTGCCCTCTTCCACCGTGCCCAGGTCGGAGACGGTGAGGAAGGCCCGCCCGTCGGCGGTGTAGGCGATCGCCTCGCCGAACGCGTCGCTGTCGAGCGCGGTCGCCCGCGGCGTGCCGCTGGTCAGCGCCTTCACCACGTCGCCGCCCGCCACGTCGTACTCGAACGCGTCGGCGTAGGTGCGCAGCACCACCTTGCTGCCGTCCGGCGAGCTGGCCGCGCCGGTGACCATCAGCCGTCCGACCGCGCCCAGCGGGCTCTCGGTGGTGGTCTTCGGCAGCGTGACCTCGCCGACCTTCTTCATCGGCACCGGCGTCTCGTTGTTCGCCGTCAGCGCCTGGGCAGGGCTGTAGAGCCCGGCCTTGCCGCCCGTCTTGGTGATGATCACCGGAATGTTGTTGGCGCCGATGAGCAGCGCCTCGGCGTCGTGCTTGCCGTCCGGGTAGCTGAGGCGGTGGATCGTGGGCCGCTGCGCACCGCCGATCGGCATGCTCCACAGCGCCACGCTCGTCCGCCGCTCGGCGCTGGTGGCGTTGTCGCCGATGTCGGCGATCCACAGCGTCTTGCGGTCGGGCGACACCGCCAGGTCTTCGGTGTCGCGCGGGCCACCGCCGCTGTACTGCACGTTCTTGGTGACCGCGCACTGTTTGCTCAGGTAGAAGACACGCTTGCGGTTGGCCGCCTCGCTGCTGTCGTTGACGGCGATGTAACCGTTGGCCGTGGCGACCAGACCGGAGAGCTCGTCGAGCCGCTCGTCCGTGATCGCGCACATCTTCTTCCCGGCCGCGAGCGCGGGGGCTGCCGGGGCGACCAGACTCGCTCCGGCCACCCCGAGGGCAGCCAGGGCCGACGCAACGACACGACGCATCCGTTCAGTGTCGCATGTCGACGGCTACAGCAGGGTTACCGATATGATCCACTACCTCGGGTGACCGTATGGTGTCAACTCAGCCGCGAGTGCCGCGTCGACTCGTACGTGTAGCTCGGTGCCCGCGTCGGTATGCGCGCTGGCCAGCACTTCTCCCCGCCGGTGGATCTGTGCCACCAGATCACCCCGGTCATACGGCACCGTGGCCCACATCTCCACCGCCGGCCGCGGCAGCCGCGCCTCGATGGCGGCACGCAGCTCGTCGATGCCGGCGCCGCTGCGGGCGGACACGAACACCGCGTCCGGCCAGGCGCGCTTGAGGCGCACCAGGGTCTCCTCGTCGGCGGCGTCGACCTTGTTGACCGCCAGCAGCTCGGGCACCTTGTCGGCGTCGACCTCGGCCAGCACCTCGCGCACCGCCCGCACCTGCTCCTCCGGGTCGGGATGCGCGCCGTCGACGACGTGCACGACCAGGTCGGCGTCGGCCACCACCTCGAGCGTGGAGCGGAACGCCTCGACGATCTGGTGTGGCAGGTGCCGGACGAAACCGACCGTGTCCGACAGCGTGTAGATCCGGCCGTCGCCGGTCTCCGACCGCCGGGTGGTCGGGTCGAGGGTGGCGAACAGCGCGTCCTCGACGAGCACCCCGGCGCCGGTGAGCCGGTTGAGCAGGCTCGACTTTCCGGCGTTCGTGTATCCGGCGATCGCGACCGCCGGTACCAGATTCTTCGCCCGGGAGGCGCGCTTGGTGGCCCGTACCGTCCGCATGGCCTTGATGTCGCGGCGCAGCCGCGCGATGCGGGTGCGGATGCGGCGCCGGTCGGTCTCCAGCTTGGTCTCACCGGGGCCGCGCAGGCCCACGCCGCCGCCGGCGCCCCCGCCGCGGCCGCTGCCACCGGTCTGCCGGGACAGTGCCTCACCCCAACCGCGCAGGCGCGGCAGCAGGTATTCCAGCTGGGCCAGCTCGACCTGGGCCTTGCCCTCCTTGCTCTTCGCGTGCTGGGCGAAGATGTCGAGGATCAGGGCGGTGCGGTCGATGACCTTGACCTTGGTGCGCTGCTCCAGGTTACGCAGCTGGGACGGCGACAGCTCGCCGTCGCAGATCACCGTGTCGGCGCCGCTCGACTGGACCACCGAGCCCAGCTCCTCGACCTTGCCGCGCCCGACATACGTCGCCGGGTCGGGCCGGGAGCGGCGCTGGATGAGCCCTTCGAGCACCTGCGAACCGGCCGTCTCGGCCAGCGCGGCCAGCTCGGTGAGCGAATTCTCGGCGTCGGTGATGCTGCCTTCGGTCCAGACGCCGACGAGAACCACCCGCTCCAGCCGGAGCTGCCGGTATTCGACCTCGGTGACGTCGGAAAGCTCGGTGGAGAGGCCGGCCACCCGGCGCAGCGCGTGCCGATCCTCCAGCTCCAACTCACCTGTAGTGGCGTCGTTGCTGGTGTATATGAGGTCGGTCAAGCTGCACTCCCCTGTCCGTTTTCTCCGACTCTCCATGGTGGCACGCCTGAACCCCGATCGCACCTGCTTAACCGGCGCGGTAACAATGACACCGTGCCCACGACCCGCCTGCCCAGTGCCGGATTCTCCATCACCGTCCGGGTCAGCGTGCCTGCCGACGCCTCCGCGATCGGCCTGCTGACCACCTGCGTCGGGGAAGCCGGCGCCATCGTGACCGCCCTCGACGTCGTCGACTCCGACCACGTCCGGGTGACCGTCGACCTCACCTGTGACACCGCCGACTCCAGCCACGCCGACCAGGTGGTCAAGGCGCTGGAGGAGCTGCCCGGCGTCACCGTGCACAAGGTCTCCGACCGCACCTTCCTGCTGCATCTCGGCGGCAAGATCGAGGTGACGCCGAAGGTCGCGCTGCGCAACCGCGACGAGCTCTCCCGGGCGTACACGCCGGGCGTGGCCCGGGTCTGCCTGGCGATCGCGGAGAACCCGGCCGACGCCCGCCGCCTCACCATCAAACGCAACACGGTGGCGGTCGTCACCGACGGCACCGCCGTCCTGGGGCTCGGCAACATCGGCCCGGCCGCCTCGCTGCCGGTGATGGAGGGCAAGGCCGCGCTCTTCAAGCGGTTCGGCGGCGTCGACGCCTGGCCGGTGGTCCTCGACACCCAGGACACCGACGAGATCGTGCGGATCGTCCAGGCGATCGCGCCGGCGTACGGCGGCATCAACCTGGAGGACATCGCCGCGCCGCGCTGCTTCGAGATCGAGGCGCGGCTGCGCGAGCTGCTCGACATCCCGGTCTTCCACGACGACCAGCACGGCACCGCGATCGTGGTGCTGGCCGCGCTGACCAACGCGCTGCGCGTCGTGGGCAAGCGCCTCGCGGACGTGCGGGTGGTCGTCTCCGGCGCCGGCGCCGCCGGCACCGCGATCATGAAGCTGCTGCTGCGGCAGGGCGTCGGCGACATCATCGCGTACGACCGGAGCGGCGCCCTCCACCTCGGCATGCCCAACCTCAGCCCGGCCTGGCAGTGGCTGGCCGAGCACACCAACAAGGATGGATACGCGGGTGACCTGCCCGGCGCGGTCCGCGGTGCCGACGTGTTCATCGGCGTGAGCGCGCCCAACCTGCTGACCGGCGACGACGTCGCGGCCATGGCGCCCGGCGCGATCGTCTTCGCGCTCGCCAACCCGGACCCCGAGGTCGACCCGCGGGAGGCCCGCAAGCACGCGGCGGTCGTGGCCACCGGCCGCTCCGACCAGCCCAACCAGATCAACAACGTGCTAGCGTTCCCCGGCGTGTTCCGCGGCATGCTCGACGCGCACGCCGAGGAGTTCACCGAGGAGATGGCGATCGCGGCGGCCCAGGCGATCGCCGACGTGGTCGGCGCGGACAAGATCAACCCGTCGGTGATCGTGCCCAGCGTGTTCGACAGCCGGGTCGCGACCGCCGTAGCCGCCGCCGTCCGCGCCGCCGCCGGCAGCAGCGCCTAGCTCCCGTCTCCCATGATCAAGGCGTCCTTCAAGTCGTTAGAACTACTTGAAGGACGCCTTGATCATGGGAGGGGTTGATCGATGACCGTTGGGGTGGCAGACTCCCCCGTCTGGGAACGCTCCCAGCGACTCAGATCGATACCCCACCCCACGGAGGTTGACTCATGCGCTGGACCACCGCCGCCGTGCTCGGCGTCGCCGTCCTGGTGTTCGCCACCGGCTGCGGCCTCGCGTCGTCGACTCCCGGCGCTACCCCCGCACCGGCCGGCAGTGTGCCCGGCGGCGCAGCGCCCGGCGACAACTCCCCGGTGCCGAACGGCCCCAACGTGGCCGAGGCGCTCGACACGGCCACCAAGGAGTTCACGCTGCTTTCCCAGGGCGACTGGGCCGGCGCCTGGAAGCTCTGGACCGACGCCGCTAAGAAAGAGGTCAAGCAGCAGGACTTCGAGAAGGTCAACAAGGCCTGCCCGGTCTATCGCGGCGAGCAGATCCAGCTCACCGATGTGAAGCCGGTCGGCATGGAGTTGGTCGAGCTGACCTGGCGGCACGGCGAGAAGGTGGGCCACAGCGCGCTGCGACTGGCCGGCAAGCAGTGGCAGTACGACCCGGGTAGCGAGACCCTCGCCGAGTACGCCTCGGGCGCGGACCCCGCGATCACCAAGCGCAAGGCCGACAACCGCTGCCCGTCCTCATGATCAGGGCGTCCCTGTGGTCGTTATGACGACTACAGGGACGCCCTGATCATGGAGGTGGTGAGGTAGGTGTGGAGGGCGGCGGGGCGGTTGGTGATGATCGCGTCGACGCCGAGCGCCACCAGGGTCGCCCAGTCGGCGGGGTCGTCGACCGTGAACACCATCACGCCGAGGCCGGCGGCGTTCAGCTCGGCCACCGTCTCCGGCCGGGCCAGCAGCGCCGGCAGGTACGGGTGGTACGACACCGCGCCGACCGACCGCGCGGCGGCCACCGGGTCGGCGTCCAGGTCGTCGCGGAGCAGGGCCCGGCGCAACTCCGGCGCCGACGAGCGGGCGTCGCGCAACACCTGCTCGTCGAAGCTCTGCAGGATGGTCCGATCGGTGCACCGGTGCCGGGCGACGGCCGCCACGATCGCGGCCACCTCGGACCCGGTGCGCGGGCCCTTCACCTCCAGCAGCAGCCCGGCCGTCGAGCCCGCCATCAGGTCGAGCACCTGGTCGAGGGTGGGCACCCGCTGGCCGGCGTATCCCGGGGAGTGCCAGGTGCCGGCGTCCAGCCCGGTCACGTAGGTGGCGGGCAGGGCGGCGACCGCGCCGGTGCCGTCGGTGGTGCGGTCGACGGTGTCGTCGTGCAGCACCACGGGCACCCCGTCGGCGGTGCTGTGCACGTCGATCTCGACGTAGTCGGCACCGCTGGCGAGCGCCGCCGCCACCGCGGCGAGCGTGTTCTCCGGCGCGACGGCGGAGTAGCCCCGATGGGCGACGACGCTAGGCAAGGGCGACGGTGCCCTCCGCCACCAGGACCGCGGGGCCGGCGAGCACGCAGTCGCCGCCCGAGAACGTGACGGTGAGCTGGCCGCCCGGCACGTCCACGAGCACCACGCCGGCGGAGGACGAGACAACCGCCGCCACCGCGCACGCCCCGGTGCCGCAGGAGAGCGTCTCGGTGGACCCGCGCTCGTAGACGCGCATCGCCACGTGGCCGGGGGCGATGGTGTGCACGAACTCGACGTTCACCCCGCTGGGGAACGCGTCCGGGTCGACCGCGGGCGGCCGGGTAAGGTCGAGCGACGCCAGCGGCACCGAGTCGGGCAGCGTGCAGACCAGGTGCGGGTTGCCCACATCGACCGCGGCCCCGGCGAGGTTCAGTCCGCCGACCGAGGCGACGCTGGCCCCGTACACCTTGGGGGTGGGCATGTCGACCGCGATGGTCTCGTCGCCGATCACCGCGCGCACGACGCCGGCCCGGGTCATGATCGGCACGGTGCCGGCCGCGAGGCCGGCGCTGGCCAGGTAGCGCGCGAAGACGCGGACGCCGTTGCCGCACATCTCGGCGAGCGAGCCGTCCGCGTTCCAGTAGTCCATGAACCACCGGGGTCCGTCGCCCTGGTGACGGACGACGCGCAGGACCCCGTCGCCGCCGATGCCGCGCCGCCGGTCGCACAGCGCGGCGACGAGCGAAGGCGTCAGCGTCAGCTGGTCGTCGAGGTCGGGCAGGATCACGAAGTCGTTGCCGGTGCCATGCCCCTTCAAGAACCGCACGCGATCAATCATCCCGCAACCTCCAGGGCGGCTTCGACCAGGTTCGGCTGCGCGGCGTCCAACCAGGCGATTCGCGGGTCACGGCGGAACCAGGTGCGCTGCCGCCGCACGAACCGCCAGGTCGCGCGTACCGTCTCGGCGCGCGCCTCCTCCTCCGTCAGGAGACCGTCCAGGTATCCGAGCACCTGCTGGTAGCCCAGCGCGCGGCTGGCGGTGCGCCCCGTGCGGAGGCCGCGCGCGACGAGCGCGCGGGTCTCGTCGACCAGGCCGGCGTCGAACATCCGGTCCACCCGCGTCGCCACCCGCGACGCGAGGTCGGGCCGGTCGACGCCGATCTGGACCGCGTCGTAGTGCGGCGTCGGGTCGGGCAGCGACGCGGTGAACGGCCCGCCGGTCAGCGTGATCACCTCGAGCGCCCGGACGATCCGGCGGCCGTTGCTGGGCAGGATCTTCCCGGCGGCGACCGGGTCGGCGGCGCGCAGCCGCTCGTACAGCGGCGCCGGCCCGCCGACCCGGAGCGCCTCCTCCAGCTCGGCCCGCAGCGCCGGATCGGTGCCGGGAAACTCGAACTCCTCCAGCACCGCCCGGACATACAGGCCGGAACCGCCCACCAGGATCGGCACCCGGCCGCGGGCGCGGATGTCGTCGACGGCCGCGCGCGCCAACCGCTGGTACTCCGCGACGCTCGCCGGCTCGGTGACCTCCCAGATGTCGAGCACGTGGTGCGGCACGCCGGCCCGCTCGGCCGGGGTGAGCTTGGCGGTGCCGATGTCCAGGCCGCGGTAGAGCTGCATCGAGTCGGCGTTGACCACCTCGCCGCCGAGCGCGTGGGCGAGCGCGAGGCTCAGGTCGGACTTGCCGGCCGCTGTGGGCCCGACCACGGCCAGCACGGTCACGAAAGACGCTCCCAGGTCGCCACGAAATAGGCCACCCCGTAAGGGGCGTCGTCGTAGGCGAGCTCCGCGCGCCACGCCGCGCCGCGCGCCGCGCCGGCGAGCACCTGCCAGGGCGCCCGGCCGGCGACCATCAGGTCCGCGGACAGCTCCGGATCCAGGTCGCGCAGGGCGTCCAGGTCCGCGCTGGCCAGCGCCCGCGCGACACCCATGTCGTACCCGGGCGCGCGCGGATCGTCGTACCCCGGTGCCTTGAGCCCCCGGCGGGCCGACCCGTCCCCCATCACCAGCAGCGCCCACGGGCCCGGGCCGTCTTCGTCGAGGCGGCGGCCGAGGGCCGCGCAGTCGGCCGGCGACGCGGTTTCCGCGATGGCGATCATCCGATAGTTCGCATCTTGACCCAGTACCCGATTGACCAACCATCCCCCGACCGACAGGCTGAGTGGCAGGAGATTGGCTGGGGGGTCATCGAGGCCCCACGGCGCGAAAGACACCCGACCCGGAGCGGCATGGTCCTCTGTCACTTCACCGGCGCCCAGCACCACGAGCGTGGCGGCGCCCGACCCGGCGAGCCGGCGCACCGCGCCCTCGCAGGCGACGCGCAGGTCGTCCAGCTCCGCGGCGGCGCCGGTGGCGACCTCCGGGACGATCAGGGGCGGATGGGGACAGACCGCGGCGGCGACCAAAGGCACGCCATTACGGTATCTGCCAGCCTCTTTGTGTCGAGCGCAAGGCGCCCAAGGACACCGTATGGTCACGGTCATCGTCAGGCGCTCGACGCGGACCGGGTTGAACCTGTGACAATACCTACTGCGCTATGGCGGCGTGCGCTGGGTGACCCCCACCCCGCAGCGCCGGGAAGAACGAGGATGGGCACATGAGCGACTGGACCACCTTCGGTCGGGTGGACGCCGACGGCACGGTGTACGTCAAGACGGCCGAAGGCGAGCGCGTGGTCGGATCCTGGCAGGCGGGCACGCCGGAGGAGGGGTTGGCCCACTTCGCGCGCCGTTTCGCCGACAAGGTCACCGAGGTCGACCTGGTCGAGGCCCGCCTCGGTTCCGGGGCCGCCGACGCGCAGCACTCGCTGTCCAGCATCCGCCGGCTGCGCGCCGAGCTGGCCGAGGCGCACGTGGTGGGCGACATCGACGGCCTGTGTGCCCGGCTCGACAAGCTCGCCACCGCCGCCGAGGAGAAGGCCGGCGAGGCCCGCGCCGCCCGCGAGGCGGCCCGGGCGGAGGCCCTGGCCCGCAAGACCGCCCTGGTCGAGGAGGCCGAGAAGCTGGCCGCCGAGTCGACCGGCTGGAAGACGGCGGGCGACCGGCTCAAGGAGATCCTCGACGAGTGGAAGACGATCCGCGGCGTCGACAAGAAGACCGACGGCGAGCTGTGGAAGCGGTTCGCGGCCGCGCGCGACGCGTTCACCCGCCGCCGCGGCGCCCACTTCGCCACCCTCGACGCGCAGCGGAAGCAGGCCCAGGGCGCCAAGGAGCACCTCGTCACGGAGGCGGAGACGCTCGCCGAGTCGACCGACTGGGCACCCACCGCGGCCCGGCTCAAGGAGCTGATGACCGAGTGGAAGGCGGCGCCGCGCGCGTCGAAGGAGGCCGAGCAGCGGCTGTGGGAGAGGTTCCGGGCCGCACAGGACGCCTTCTTCACCCGCCGCAGCGAGGTCTTCTCGGCTCGCGACGCCGAGCTGCGCGGCAACCTGGAGCGCAAGCAGGCGCTGCTGGCCGAGGCGGAGGCGCTCGACGTCGACACCGACCCGCGGGCCGCACAGGCGCGGTTGCGCGAGATCCAGGGGCAGTGGCACGACGCCGGGCGGGTGCCGCGCGACTCGACCGCCGGCCTCGACCGCCGGTTCCGGGCGGTGGAAGACAAGGTGCGGCACGCGATGGAGTCGGCGTGGCGGCGCACCGAGCCGTCGGCGAACCCGCTGCTGGTGCAGATGCGCGAGCAGGTGGCCGAGGCGGAGCAGCGGCTGGCCCGGGCGCAGGCGGCCGGTGACGCCAAGCGGATCCGCGAGGCCGAGCAGGCGCTGGCGTCGAAGCGCCAGTTCCTCCAGCTCGCCGAGCAGTCCAACTAGGTCTTACTTCATGATCAAGACGTCCCGGTAGTCGTGAGAACGACTTGTGGGACGCCTTGATCATGGGGCGTGCCCGCTTCCAGCGTCGCCACCGCGCAGTGCAGCAGTGTCCGGCGGAGCGTTTCCTCGGACAGGTTCTCCATCATCATGTTCGCGGAGATGGCGGCGCCGAGCGTCTCGGTGGCGGCGAGCGCGCGGATCCGGTCCTCGTCGGTGGGATTCGGCCCGGCGAGCCATCCGTTGAACTGCCGGCTCAGCGTGATCAGCTCCTCCCAGACCGGCGCCACCGCGGACAGCACCGCGGGCACGTCCCGCATCATCAAGGCACACGCGCTGCCGTTGCGGATCATCACGTCGAGAATCTGGCCGAGCGCCCAGCGCACGTTCTCCGGAGTGTGCGGCAGCGCCTGGCAGCTCTGCGCGGTCCGGCGGTACTCGTCGAGGAGCGGCGTGATCAGCGCCTGTAGGAGCGCCTGCTTCGACGGGTAGTGGTAATACAGCGAGGCCTTGGTCATACCGACGCGGTCGGCGATCTCGCGCAGGCTGGTCTGCTCGTATCCCTGGGTGGTGAAGAGCTCGACCGCCACCGCGCGGATCCGACTCTTGGTCTCCTCGGCCGCCACGGTTCCCACCTCGTTTCCTACGCGGCGCGCTCGGTTGGCCACTCGGCGCGCTCGCCGATCGTATGTCATAAACCTGTCCGAAACGCTGTCTCAGCGGGCTCACAGCAAGGCTGCGCGACCATGACGTGCGAGCTTGGTCATACCTGTCGGAAATCTACTTGCCCCCTGGTCCGATGTTATCTACCGTGCGGCAGGTAGACATCTACTTGCCGGACGGTAAGGACCGTCGGGCCACACGAGGGGGAGTCATGTTCGAACGGTTGGGACGCTTTGTCGTCCACAATCCGTGGAAAGTGATCGTGGCCTGGCTGCTGGCCGCCGCGGCCATCGTCGTCTTCGCACCTTCCTTGCAGGACGTGACGAGCCAGGATCAGTCGAACTTCCTGCCCGACGACTACCAGTCGATGCAGGCCATGCGGATCGCCGAGGAGAAGTTCGCGCAGACCAACGACAGCACGGCGACGGTCGTGGTGAAGCGCGCGGACGGGCAGGCCCTGAGCGAGGCCGACCAGGCCAAGGTCGGCGAACTGGCCCAGAAGGTCCAGACGGCCGGCATCACCCGGGTCACCGGCGCCGTGACCGGTCCGCAGATGCTCTCGGAGAACAAGCAGGTGCAGCTCGTCAGCGTCGGGTTGCAGGGCGTCGGCGACAGCCCGGAGCTGCTCGATGCCATCCCGAAGATCCGGGACGCGCTCGCCACCGCGACGCCGGGCACCGGCCTCAGCACGGCCGTGACCGGCGATATCGCGCTGTGGGCGGACAACCAGGACGCATTCGACTCGGCGTTGGCCATCGTCGGCATCGCCACGTTCGCCCTGATCATCATCCTGCTTTTGATCATCTATCGGAGCCCGATCGCGGCACTCCTGCCCATCGTCACCGTCGGCGTGGTGAGCGCCATCTCCCCGGGGCTCATCGCGCTGTTCGCCAAGGCGTTCAACATGCAGGCGGACGCCTCGATGCAGATCATCCTGACCATCGTGCTGTACGGGGTGGGCACCGACTACATCCTGTTCCTCCTGTTCCGGTACCGCGAGCGGCTGCGCGCCGGCGAGGACAAGAAGGCGGCCCTGGTGGCCTCGGTGGCCCGCGTCGGTGAGGTCATCGCCTCGGCCGCGGCGGCCATCGTGATCGCGTTCAGCGCCCTGCTGCTGGCGGTCTTCGGCGGCTTCCGGAGCCTCGGTCCCGGCCTCGCCATCGCGGTGATCGTCATGGCGTTCGCCGCCCTGACGCTGGTCCCGGCCGTCGTCGCGCTGCTCGGCCCGAAGGTCTTCTGGCCGTCCAAGTCGTGGCAGAGCGTGCCGAAGGGCACGACCTTCCAGCGGCTCGGCCGGTTCACCGGCCGGCGCCCCGGCGTGGTGGCGCTGGTGTCCGGCGGTCTGATGATCGTCCTGGCGCTCGGCGCGCTGGGCATGAACTGGAACTACGACCAGAACAGCCAGCTCCCGGAGGGCACCGAGTCCACCCAGGGCATCCAGGACCTCCAGGCCGGCTTCCCGTCCGGCGCGCTGAACCCGACGACCGTCTTCGTACGCAGCGACGGCGGCCAGCCGCTCGACACGGCCGCGCTGGAGCAGTTCGCCACCAAGCTGCGGGAGGCCCCGGGCATCGGTGGGGCGCTGCCGGCCGGCCAGGACGGCAAGCTCGCCGGCCTGAGCCAGGACGGCACGGCGGCGAAGATCGACCTGCTGCTGGACGGCAACCCGTACTCGTCGGAGTCGCTCGACGTCGCCGGCGACGAGCTTCGCGACTACGCGGCGACGAACGCGCCGGCCGGGGTCAGCACGTTCGTGGGCGGCGCCTCGTCGATCACCGCCGACATCCGGGACGCGAACACCCGCGACCTGCTGGTCATCTTCCCGGTGGCCGGTCTGCTCATCGCGTTCATCCTGGCGCTGCTGCTACGCAGCCTGGTGGCGCCGCTCTACCTGCTGGTGGCGGTCGTCCTCGGGTTCTTCAGCACGCTGGGCGCCACGGTCTTCATGTTCCAGAACATCGCCGACCGGCCCGGATTGTCGTTCATGCTGCCCACGATCCTGTACCTGTTCGTGGTGGCGATCGGCACCGACTACAACATCCTGATGATCGCCCGGCTGCGCGAGGAGGCCCGGCTGGGCAACGACCCGCGTAAGGCGGCCGACCTCGCCGTCGAACACGGCGGGCCCTCGGTGGGCGCGGCGGGCCTCATCCTGGCCGGCACGTTCGCCTCGATGATGCTGGGCGGCATCGCGTTCCTGACCGAGATGGGCTTCGCGGTCTCCATCGGCATCATCATCTCGGCGTTCGTGATGGCCATGTTCCTGGTACCGAGCCTGACCGCACTGCTGGGCCACAAGGCCTGGTGGCCCGGGCACGGCGACGCGCCCGGCGGCACCGCCGAGCCGGCCAGGGAACCGGAGACGGTGGGCGCCGGGACCCACTAGCTCTCACCCTCTCACCCATGATCAAGGCGTGCCACAAAAGCGTATAACGACTTGATTGTCCCCCTGATCATGGCA
>JBBEWH010000024.1:0-18733 GCA_037414955.1 Actinomycetes bacterium KLBMP 9797 | reverse complement strand
GGTCCCCAAATTTCTTAACCACTATTGGGGGGACGCCTTGATCATGGACTAGTATCAATGCCGGAGCCAGGGCAACGTTCTTTCTGTTTGCGCATCCCTTTGAACGGAGATCCCTGGCATGTCCCGTAGAGCGCTCGTGAGCGCCCTCGCCGTCGCCGCCACCGCGGCGACCGGCTTTTTGGTCGCCATCGCCACGGCCCCGGCCGCGCTGGCGGCCGGCACCGGCACCGGCTACCTCCACACCAACGGCAACAAGATCGTCGACAGCACCGGCACGACGGTGCGCCTGACCGGCATCAACTGGTTCGGCATGGAGACCGACAACAAGACCTTCCACGGCCTCTGGTCCAGCAACCCGTGGCGCAGCCAGCTCGACACCATGGCCCGGCTGGGCTACAACACCCTGCGCATCCCGTTCTCGAACGACGCGCTGAAGTCGGACGCGGTCGCGACCAGCGTCAACACCGCCGTCAACCCCGACCTCGTCGGCCTGTCACCGCTGGCGATTCTCGACAAGGTCATCGAGTACTCCGGCAGCAAGGGCATGCGGGTCATCCTCGACCGCCACCGCCCGACCTCGGCGGGGCAGTCCGCGCTCTGGTACACGCCGGCCGTGTCCGAGGCGACCTGGATCGCCGACTGGCGGATGCTGGCCCAGCGGTACGCCGGCAACACCACGGTCATCGGCGCCGACCTGCACAACGAGCCGCACGCCGACGGCACCAACCCCAACGCCACCGGCGCCTGCTGGGGCTGCGGCGACGTCAACCGGGACTGGCGGCTGGCCGCCGAGCGCGCCGGCAACGCGATCCTCGCCGTGCAACCCAACTGGTTGATCTTCGTGGAGGGCGTGAGCTGCCCGAGCGGCGGCAACTCCAACGTCTGGGACGGCGACCCGACCAACGACGAGAGCTGCGGCTGGTGGGGCGGCAACCTGTCCAAGGCCGGCGAGTTCCCGGTGCGGCTCAACGTCGCCAACCGGCTGGTCTACTCGCCGCACGAGTACGCCACGTCGGTCTACCACCAGGACTGGTTCGACGAGCCCGACTACCCGGCGAACATGCCGGCCCTCTGGGACGGCTTCTGGGGCTACCTGTACAAGCAGAACATCGCCCCGATCATGATGGGCGAGTTCGGCAGCACGCTGGCCAACCCGATCGACAAGGTGTGGCTGCAGGAGCTGATGAAGTACACCGGCACCGGCGTCGACGGCATGTCGTTCACGTACTGGTCGTGGAACCCGAACTCGGGTGACACCGGCGGCATCGCCCTCGACGACTGGACCAACATCAACACGGAGAAGCAGGCCATCCTGCAGCCGTACCTGATCGCCCCGGTCGGCGGCACCACCCCGACCTCCCCGGGCGCCACCAGCGGGTCCTCAGCCGGCCATTGCAGAGCGACCTACCAGCAGAGCAACGCGTGGAGCGGCGGCTTCCAGGGCTCGCTGACGGTCACCAACACCGGCGGCGCGGTCAACCCGTGGAGCGTCGCGTGGACCTGGCCGTCCGGCGTGACGCTGAACAACGGCTGGAACGCGACCGTGACGCAGAGCGGCACGACCGTGACCGCGGCGGCGCCGACGTGGAGCTCGTCGCTGGCCGGCGGCGCGTCGGTCACGATCGGCTTCACCGCCAACGGCGCGGCCAGCGCACCCGCGAGCGTCCGCCTGAACGGCGCCGCCTGCTCCTAAGTGCCGTTGCAGCACTAACCCCTCATGATCAAGGCGTCGATGCTCTTCGCGACCCAGACCCAGCCCTGCTCGGGCCCGCTGTTGTACTGCCACTGAATGAGCTTGGCTCCGGGCGACGTGCTAGCGCCCTTCACCGACACGTCCTTGCCGCTCTTTCCGTTCTCGATCCAGTTCGACTGGACGATGTACCAGTTCTGCTCGGGACCGCCGTTGCAGGTCCACTGGATCAGCTCGGCGCCGTTCGCCGTGCTGCCGCCCCCGGCCACCGAGAGGCACTTGCCGCTCTTGGCGTTCCGCAGCGTGTGGCCCGACCAGTACCAACGCTGCTCGGGACCGTCGTTGCAGGTCCACTGGATGACGTTGGCGCCGTTCGCCGTGCTGCCGCCGCCCTCGACCGACATGCAGTTACTCCGGCGGTTGTAACTCTGGATCTCGTAGTACGTGGCCGCGCTGGCCGGCGCGGCGACCGCCAACGACGCCGCCACCCCGATCCCTACCGCCGCCAGCCCACCGAGAACCCTCGTGAATAACCGGGACACCAAACCTCCGCACGCAGCGCTATCGACTGTCAGCGGCAACCCTAGGCAGCACCGCCATCGTCCCGCCATCGTCATGATCAAGGCGATGGACTTGTCAGCAGGAGACCCGTATCGAGGTGATGTTGTTGTTCATGCCCCGGTCCGCGGCCCCCAGATTCCCGTAGTACTCACCAGGACGGACGATAAAATCGGGTGCGGTTCCGAATATGTCGCCGCCGTAATCTATGTCGCGGTAGAGATAGACGCGACAACGCGTACGATTTTTGATTGACGTGATGTCATCCTGCATACTCCAGCCCGTGATGGCCCCGCTCTCGTTGTGCCAGTAGTACCTCCTCAGGTCGGCTACGTTCGCGGTAATATCCGACCAGAGATCCTCGTTCCCAGAAAGGCCAGCGTTCCAATTCAAGCCGTCATACAGGCAGACCTTGTTACTCGGGCATTGACTGTTGGCGGTGGCAGCGGCCGGCGAGGAGGCGAGCATCAAACCAGCCGCCGCCACAATCGACACCGCCAACACCGAGATGATTCTGCGCATCCTGCACCCTTCTGATGTCAGCTACGCTCAGCGCGTCTCGAAGTACCAGGACTGTTCAGCGCCGCCGTTGTCCGACCACTGGATCACCCTGGCGCCATTGCGCGTGGAGCCACCGTCCTCGACCGACGCCAGCTTGCCGCTCTTGCGGTTTTCCAGGCGATAGCTGGCCCAGTGGTCCCATTTCTGCTCGGCGCCATCGTTGCAGGTCCACTGGATGATCTCGGCGCCATTCGCCGTGCTGCCACCCCCGGACACCGAAAGGCATTTACCGCTCTTGCGGTTACGCAGACGGCTCCCGTCCCAGTACCACTGCTGCTCATAGCCGGTGTTACAGGTCCACTGGATGACGTTGGCACCATTCACCGTGCTACCGCCGCCCTCGACCGACATGCACTTGTCGCTCTTGGTGTTCCACACGCGGTAATACGTGGCCGCGCTGGCCGGCGCCGCGACCGCCAACGACGCCGCCACACCAATCCCGACCGCACCCAGGCCACCGAGAACCCTCTTGGCAGAACGAAACACTAAACCTCCACTGTGCTCAGTCGCCCCGGCAAGATCGTACGAAGCGCACTGGACACAGAGAAGTCCCCATGATCGAATTCATCGAGTAGCCATTTTCCGGCTACATCGTGATCATTAGTGAACGGCGCAGGCCGCCACGGGCGCGGCGGGCGGCGCCGGCGGCGCACCCACCGTCGGGAGGCCCAACATCACCCCGGGGGTACGCGGCGCGCGCCCCGCCTCCCACGCGTCACCCGCTCGGGTGCGCCGGTGGCGCAGCGGCACACCGTCGGCGTTCAGGTGATGCGGCGCCGCGTAGGTGACCACAGTGGACACGATGTCCCCGGGCCGGATGTGCTCGCCACCGGTACTGCTGTGCTCGCCGTTCGCTCCGGCTGGCGCCGTCGCACTGTGCTCGCCGTTCGCTCCGGCTGGCGCCGTCGCGAAGTGGACTAGTCGGCCGTCCCGCGCGCGGCCGGACATCCGGCCGGTGCGGTCGTCTTTGCGGCCCTCGCCCACCGCGACCAGCAGCTCGACCTCGCGCCCGACGAGCGCCTTGTTCTCCGCCCAGGTGATCTCTTCGACGGTGGCCATCAGCCGCTCGTAGCGCTCCTGCACCACCTGCTTCGGCACCTGGCCATCCATGCTGGCGGCCGGCGTGCCCGGCCGCTTCGAGTACTGGAACGTGAACGCGCTCGCGAACCGCGCCGCCCGCACCACGTCGAGCGTGCGCTGGAAGTCCTCCTCGGTCTCCCCCGGGAAACCGACGATGATGTCGGTGGTGATGGCCGCGTCCGGCATGGCGGCGCGCACCTTCTCGATGATGCCCAGGTATCGATCCGACCGGTATGACCGGCGCATCGACTTCAGCACCGCGTCGGAGCCGGACTGCAGCGGCATGTGCAGCTGGTGGCACACGTTCGGCGTCTCGGCCATCGCGGCGATCACGTCGTCGGTGAAGTCCTTCGGGTGCGGGCTGGTGAACCGCACCCGCTCCAGGCCCTCGACCTCGCCACACGCCCGCAGCAGCTTGCCGAACGCGAGCCGGTCGCCGAACTCCACCCCGTACGAGTTCACGTTCTGCCCGAGGAGGGTCACCTCCAGCACGCCCTCGGCGACCAGCGCCTCCACCTCCGCCAGGATCTCCCCGGGCCGGCGGTCCTTCTCCTTGCCACGCAACGACGGCACGATACAGAAGGTGCAGGTGTTGTTGCAGCCGACCGAGATCGACACCCAGCCGGCGTACGTGGACTCGCGGCGGGTGGGCAGCGTGGAGGGGAAAACCTCCAGCGACTCCAGGATCTCCACCTCGGCGGCGGCGTTGTGCCGCGCGCGCTCCAGCAGCGCCGGCAGAGAGCCGATGTTGTGGGTGCCGAAGACGACGTCGACCCAGGGCGCCTTCTTGACGATCTCGCCCTGGTCCTTCTGGGCCAGGCAGCCGCCGACCGCGATCTGCATGCCCGGGTGCTTGTCCTTCACCGGGCGCAGGTGGCCGAGGTTGCCGTAGAGGCGGTTGTCCGCGTTCTCACGCACCGCGCAGGTGTTGAAGACCATGATGTCCGGATTGTCCGCCTCGCCCGCGCGGACATAGCCGGCCTGCTCCAGCAGCCCCGAGATCCGCTCGGAGTCGTGGACGTTCATCTGGCAGCCGTAGGTGACCACCTTGTAGCTCTTCACTGCCGCCTCGCGTGTTGCTCCCACAGCCGCCAAGCCTAGCCCGCCTCCCGCGAACCCCCCGCGACCCGCCCCTCCATGATCAAGGCGTCCCTCGAGTAGTTAAGCGACTTGAGGGACGCCTTGATCATGGACGGTCCCCACGCCTTCGCCAGAATGCGCTATGGTGCCGAATAGCCAAACGAATGCACCCCCAACAAACTTTGCCATTTAACCAACCTTGCTATTTCGCCAGGGCGACCGTAGGCCAGAGACTCTTTGCCATCCCCAAACCAGTTGCACCCCTCGTCCAGACGGAGTATGTTGAAGAGGCCAGAAACACCGCTGCCCTCTGCGGCAGCAAAGCCTACGGCCGCCGAAAGGCGGCCGTAGATGTTTTTCCCCTCACATCCAAGGAGCAGCGGTGTACATCGGCTATCTCGACGAGGCCGGCAGTGAACAGTCGCTACAGGTACCGGGACCCGCAGGAGCGCCGGAGTTCGTCAGAGACGCTCCGCCCGTGCTCGTCGTAGCGGCGATCTTTGGGCCGTTACCGTGTTGGATCGCGCCGTCGCGCTGCTAGAGGCTCACCAGGTCAAGATATCCGCCCAGGTCTGGGCGAAGAAGGTCGACGAGGACCTCAGGTTCACGGCCTATCCGACTGCGGTTGGACATATTGCCGAAGACATGCACCGACTGCTCCAGCACGCCGACGCGCCGGGTTGGCTGATTTTGGACTCGCGCACTAAATCCAAGAACTCGCGCACCAAATCCAAGAACGAGGAACTCGTCCACACGATCTCCACTCGCAAGGGGCGTAAAGCGGGTGATCTATTGCCGTTTGCTCGTGGAGTCGCCGGTCTTCGGGCATAGCGACACCCATGCCCTGCTGCAGCTCGCGGACCTGGTCGCGTCGGCCCTCATCTACCCGATGGCCGGCGGTCGGCACGCCGCCTCTTCGTCCCCCCGGCCCCCATTACCATCACGCTCAGCGAGATCCTGGAGCGCGTAGGCACAGGCAGCCGGTCCGGAGACTCGATGCCGCCAGAGGTAGCGGCCGAGTACGTTCGACAGGAGCCCGACCGCTGACCAGGTAACCGGGAGGATCGTCCATGTGCCGGAGCATTGTGACGCTGCGCGAGCCGTTCACCGAGAACGTGACCGACGCGGACATCGAGGCCGCCGCGCTGCAGTACGTGCGGAAGATTTCGGGGTTCCGGACGCCGGCGCCGCACAACGCGGAGGCGTTCGACGCCGCGGTCGCGGCGGTGGCGGAGGCGACCCGGACGCTGCTCGCGGAACTGGTGGTGCGGCCCGCGCCCACCGCTCTCACCCCCACCGAGCGCGCGGAGAAGAAGCGCGCCGCCCGCGCCGCCCAACGCTCATGATCAGGGCGTCCTTCACGTTGTTATAGCGACTTGAGGGACGCCTTGATCATGGGAAGGCTGGATGACGTGGTCGGGGGGCCAGCGGGAGTCGGCGCAGCTCCGGGAGGCGCGGCACGGATCCGCCGCCGCTGAGCAGGGCCGGGCGTTGGAGTGCGCGGAGCCGTCGTCGGTGTCGGTGACGTCGACGTGCGTGGGGCGCAGCGTGCCGTCCGGCTCGGCGAGCAGGTGGCGGCCGGGGTTCAGGGTGTCGTCGGGCACCAGGCAGCGCTCGGCGAGGCGGCGCGCGACAGCCGCCACGACCGCCACTTCCGTCACGTCGGTGGGTGTCGCGTAGCAGTGCACCACTGTCGGAAAGTCACCCGACGTATGCGACACGTCGCACAACACGCTGCCGGTCGGCAACCGCGCCGGATCGGCGACGCTGAGCGGTACCACCGGACGCCGTAACACGGCGGCGAGCGCGGCGTGGATCTCCGTCGGGGCCACCCGGGCACCCACCGACCAGGTCCAGACCGAGGGGTACGCCATACGACGATGGTGAAGGCCCGGGACGGCGAACGTGGCCGGTGTTATCTCTCCGTGACCAATCGAGTGGCCTTCCGACACACAGCGCCGCTTAAAGTGGCTCCACCGAGGGCAATCGCGACCTACAGGACGGTGGACGACGGTGACAACGGGTGAGCCGCTCATCGTGCTCGAATCGGTCAACAAGTGGTTCGGTCCGCTGCATGTGCTGCAGGACGTGAACCTGTCGATCGACGGCGGCGAGGTGGTCGTGGTGATCGGGCCATCCGGCTCCGGTAAGTCCACGCTCTGCCGCGCGATCAACCGACTCGAGCCGATCAACTCCGGAACTATCGTGTTCGACGGCCAGCCGCTGCCGGCCGAGGGCCGAGCCTTGGCGCGGCTGCGCAGCGAGGTCGGCATGGTGTTCCAATCGTTCAACCTCTTCGCGCACAAGACGATCCTGGAAAACGTCACGCTGGGACCGATCAAGGTGCGTAAGGAGAAGCCGGCCGCGGCCCGGGAGCGGGGCATGTCCCTGCTCGAGCGGGTGGGCATCGCCAACCAGGCCGGCAAGTACCCCGCACAGCTGTCCGGCGGCCAGCAGCAGCGCGCGGCGATCGCGCGGGCGCTGGCCATGCAGCCGAAGGCGATGCTCTTCGACGAGCCCACCAGCGCGCTCGACCCGGAGATGGTGGGCGAGGTGCTCGACGTGATGACGTCGCTCGCCCGCGAGGGCATGACCATGGTGGTGGTGACCCACGAGATGGGCTTCGCCCGCCACGCCGCCAAGCGGGTCGTGTTCATGGCCGACGGCCAGCTCGTCGAGCAGGCGCCGCCGGACGAGTTCTTCGGCAGCCCGAAGAGCGAACGCGCCAAGGACTTCCTGTCGAAGATCCTGACGCACTGAAAGTCCTGACGAAGAATTCCTGACGCGCTGAGCGTTCATGTGGAGCCCCACGGCACCACCCGGCGGGCTCCTGCTAACAAGGAGGAGAAATGCGTATTTCGCGTATGGCGGCGGTAGCCGTCACCGCGGCGCTGACCCTGGGCGTCACCGCCTGCGGTGGCGACGACGGAGGCGATGGTGACACCGCCGGCGGCGACAAGAGCTTCGCGGCCGGCACCACGATGGAGAAGCTGAACAAGGCCGGAAAGATCACCATCGGCACCAAGTTCGACCAGCCGGCGTTCGGGCTCAAGGGCCTGGACGGCAAGCCGGCCGGCTTCGACGTCGAGATCGCCAAGATCATCGCGGGCGAGCTGGGCATCGACGAAGACAACATCACCTGGGTGGAGACGCCGTCCGCGGTCCGCGAGGAGAAGATCGAGAAGGCCGAGGTCGACCTGGTCGCGGCCACGTACACGATCAACGACAAGCGCAAAGAGCGGATCGACTTCGCCGGGCCGTACTACGAGGCCGGCCAGAACATCCTGGTGAAGGCCGACGACACCACGATCACCGGACCGGACTCGTTCAAGGCCGGCGACAAGAAGGTCTGCTCGGTGCAGGGCTCGACCCCGGCCGCGAAGATCGAGGAGTACCTGGCCAACAAGGCCTCGCAGCTCGTCGTGTTCGACGTGTACCAGAAGTGCGTCGACGCCCTGAAGAACGGCCAGGTCAACGCGGTCACCACCGACAACGTCATCCTGCTCGGCTTCATCGCCCGCAACGAGGGTCAGTACAAGCTGGCCGGCGAGAACTTCACCAAGGAGCCGTACGGCATCGGCCTGAAGAAGGGCGACACCGCCTTCCGCACCTTCATCAACGACACCCTGGAGAAGAGCTACTCCGACGGTCGCTGGGCACAGGCGTGGAAGGACACCGCCGGCAAGTTCATCGAAGAGGCCCCGACCCCGCCGGCCGTCAACCGGTACTGATACCGCCGAGTCTGGAAGGTGAGTTGAGGAGATACCAGTGAGCGTGTTCGTTGACCACTTCGACGTCTTCGCCAGTGGCTTCTGGCTCACCTTCCAGCTCTGCTTGCTGTCCGCGATCGGTGCCCTGATCATGGGCACCATCGGGGCGGTCATGCGGATCTCGCCGGTGCCGCCGCTGCGCTGGATCGGCACCGCATATGTGACGGTGTTCCGGAACTGTCCACTGACGATCGTGTTCTTCTTCGCCGCGTTCGGGTTGCCGGCGCTCGGCTCGAACGCCGACTTCCTCAAGATCCCGGGGTTGACGAGCCTCTTCTCCCGGCTGGGCATCGACATCCCGTACTTCCGCTTCGCCATCATCGCGCTGAGCCTCTACACCGGCGCGTTCGTCTGCGAGGCGATCCGCAGCGGCATCAACGCGGTGCCGCCCGGTCAGGCCGAGGCGGCTCGCGCGATCGGCCTGACCTTCACCCAGAACCTGCGCTTCGTGGTGCTCCCCCAGGCTTGGAAGGCGGCCGTCGTGCCGCTGGGCAGCGTGATCATCGCCATGATCAAGAACTCGGCGCTCGCCGGCTTCTTCGGCGTGGTCGGTGACCTGTCCAATGGCGCGCAGAACCTCACCAGCGCCCTCGGCGAGCCCATCATCCCCGTCTTCGTCGGCGTCTCGATCGGGTTCCTCATCATGACCGTGCCTCTCGGGCTCCTTCTCGACCGCATCGAGCGCCGCCGGGCGGTGGCCCGATGAAGGATCAGCAGACCGTCCTCTACGACGCGCCCGGCCCGCGGGCCCGCCGGATCACCCTGATCGGCAGCATCGTCGCGGTGGCGCTCATCGTCCTCGGCGCATACTTCATGATCTATCAGCCGCTCGACGAGCAGGGCCAGTTCTCGATGGAGCTGTGGGGCCCGCTGATCGACCCCAGCAACGAGGTGTTCCCGCTGGTCTGGGAGCGGCTCCGGGAAGGCTTCGTCGCCACCCTCACCGCCGCCGCCCTCGCCATCGTGGCGTCGCTGGTCATGGGCACCGCGCTCGCCGTACTCCGGATCCAGCTCAAGGCGGTGACCAAGCGCAAGTTCGACGGCGTGGCCACGCCGGTCGCCTACCTCCTGCGCGGCCTGACCTGGTTCCTCTCCGCCATCAGCCGGATCTTCGTCGAGGTCTTCCGCGGCCTGCCGGTGGTCATCACGATCTTCTTCGTCGCCAGCGCGCTCCCCGACCTGGGCGTCGACCTCGGCGACATCCTGTGGTACCTGGTGATCGGCCTGACTCTCTACAACATGGTCGTGATCGGCGAGATCCTGCGCTCCGGCATGGAGGGCCTGCCCGGCGGCCAGCGGGAGGCGGCCGAGGCGATGGGGCTCAGCACGTTCCAGACGATCCGGATGATCCTGCTCCCGCAGGCGTTCCGGATCATGTTGCCGGCGTTGATCAGCCAGCTGGTGGTGGTGCTCAAGGACACCTCGCTCGGCTTCATCATCAGCTACGAAGAGGTGCTGCGGGTCAGCACGCAGATCATCCAGGCCCTGGACGACCCGAACCCGATCCAGACCTACACCGTGGTCGGCACGATCTACATCATCATCAACTACGCGCTGTCCAAGCTGGCCGAGTACACCCAGCGCCGGATGTCCCGCGGTCGCAAGACCGCCGACCTCCCGACCCCGCCGAAGCCGACTGCGGCCATGGTGGCCGAGATCGAGGCCGGCGGCCGCGTCTGACCTTCCATGATCAAGGCGTGGCGCGCGGGGTTTGAAAGTCCTGTTGGGGGGCGGGGTTTTGTGGGGGGGTTTGTAACACGGCGCCCCACACTTATATACCCCGAGGGGCGGCACGCCTTGATCATGTGGGGGGTTAGGCGTCGTGGAGGCCGTAGCGGGCGTGGAGGCGGCGCAGCGGGCCCGGCGCCCACCACGCGGCCTTGCCGAACAGGCGCAGCAGCGCCGGCAGCAGCGCGCCGCGCACCAGCGTGGCATCCATCAGTACCGCGAGCGGCAGCCCGATGCCGAACGCCTTCATGAACGTCACCCCGGAGAGCGTGAACGCGGCGAACACGATCGCGATCAGCAGCGCCGCCGCGGTGACGATCCGGCCGGTGCGCTCCAGCCCGTTGGCGACGCCGGCCACCGGGTCGCCCGTGCGGTGGTACTCCTCGCGGATGCGGGACAGCAGGAACACCTGATAGTCCATCGCCAGGCCGAAGGCCAGCGCGAAGAGCATGACCGGCACGGACGCCACCAGCGTGCCGTTGGTGGGCACGTCCAGGAGGCCGGCCAGGTTGCCGTCCTGGAAGATGAACACCAGCGCGCCGAACGTCGCCGTCAGGCTCAGCCCGCTCAGCAGCATCGCGATGAGCGGCATGACCACGCTGCCGGTGAGCAGATAGAGCAGGATGAACATGGCGACGGCGAGCACCGCCGCGGCGTACGGCAGCGAGTCGGTCATCCCGTCCATGGTGTCGAGGGCGACGGCGGGCGCGCCGCCCACCAGGATCGCGAAGGGCGCCGCCGTGTCCCGGACGGTCCGCGCCAGGTCGGCGCTCGCGGGCGCGGTGGCCTCGCCGGTGGGTAGGACCGACAGATACGTGGCGTCGCCCGCCACAAACCGCGCCGACTGCGGGCCGGGCGGCGCGACGAGCTGGCCGTTCGCGTAGGTGCCGGTCGCCGCCTCCACCCGGACCACGCCGGGCAACTGCGCGAGCCGCTTCGCGTACCCGTCGATCTGGCCCTGGTCGCCGTCGCGCGCGATGACGTGGATGGCGGCCTGGTCCCGGTTGTCGAAGTCGGCGCGCACCGCGCTCGCCACCTGCCACGCCGACGTGGACTGCGGGAGCACGTTCTCGTCGGCCACCCGCAGCTTCATGCCGAGGGCCGGGGCGCCGAGCAGCAGCAGGACGGCCGCGGTGACCAGCACGACCGGCACCGGGCGGCGCATCATCAGCATGGCCAGCCGGTGCCAGAAGCCGCCGGAGGCCTCCTTGGGCCGGAAGATCCGCCACCGCTCGATCCGCGGTCCGAGCAGGCGCAGCAGCGCCGGCATCGCGGTCAGCGAGACCAGCGCCGCGAGCAGCGACGTGGTGATGCCCGCGTAGGCGAGCGAGCTCAGGGCGAAGAGCGGGAACAGCGCCAACCCCGCGAGGGCGACGGCGACGGTCACCGCCGAGAAGACCACGGTACGCCCGGCGGTGCGCATCATCGCCCGGATCGCGTCGTCGGTACTCAGGCCGTTGCGCAGTTCCTCGCGGTACCGGCTGATCAGCAGCAGGCTGTAGTCGATCGCGAGGCCCAGGCCGAGGAAGGTCACCACGTTCAGCACGAAGATGGACACGTCGGTGACCTCGCCGAGCACGCCCATGATGGCCAGCGCGAGCAGCATCGTCACGAACGCGACCGCGAGCGGCAGCCCGGCGGCGACGACGCTGCCGAACACCAGCACCAGCACCACGAGCGTGACCGGGAAGACCAGCGACTCGCCGCGGGCGGCGTCCTGCTGGGTCAGCTGGCCGATCTCGTGTTCGGCCATGGCGCTGCCGCCGACCTGGACCCGTAGCCCGTCGCGCTCCCCCTCGTACCGCGGCAGCAGATCCTTCATCCGGGTCTCGACGGCGTTGGCCGTACCGGTGATCCGGGCCAGCACGAGGGCCCGGTCGCCGTCGCCGGCGCGCAGGGTGGGCAGCCGCCCGGTGGTCCAGTACGACGTCACCGCCGTCACGTCCGCCTCCTGGGCGAGCCGGCCGACGAGCGCCTCACCAGCGGCCGCGGCGGCCGGCGCGTCGACGCCGCCGGGGGCGCTGACCAGCAGCACCAGGTTGGGCGTCGCGGTGCCGAACGTCTCCTGCAACACGAGGGCGGCCCGCGCGGATTCGGAGTCCGGGTTGTCGAACCCGCCGCCCTGGAGCCGCTGGAAGGTGCCGCTGCCGTACGCCCCGGCGCCCAGAGTGATCAGCAGCAGCACGAGCAGGATGCGCTTCGGTGCGCGCACCGCCAGCTCGGCGAGCCGGCCGCCCCGAGCCGGTCCGCGCGGCTTCGCCGACGTCTCGCGCTCGCTCGCGGGCCGGGTCGGTACGTCGACCATGATGTCCCTCCTCGTTGTTGACAACGTCAACCTAGACACGTAGGTTGACGTTGTCAACAAGGGGGTGCACAGTGTCCAAGGTCCGAATTGGCGTGCTTGGCGCCGCGCGCATCGCGCCGAACGCGATCGTCAAACCGGCCAAACTCGTCGATGGCGCGGAGGTCACGGCGATCGCCGCCCGGGACCGCCCCCGGGCCGAGCGGTTCGCCCGGCAGCACGCCGTGCCCCGGATCCACGGGTCGTACGAGGAGCTGCTGGCCGATCCCGACCTGGACGCCGTCTACGTCCCGCTGCCCAACGGCCGCCACGCGGAGTGGACGCTGCGCGCCCTCGCGGCGGGCAAGCATGTGCTCTGCGAGAAGCCGCTGACCGCCAACGAGGCGGAGGCGCACGCCGTGGCCGACGCCGCGCACGAGAGCGGCCTGGTGGTCATGGAGGCGTTCCACTACCGCTACCACCCGATGGCGGAGCGGGCCGCGCGCATCGTCCACGGCACGCCGGACGAGACCGAGGGGCTGATCGGCGCGGTCCAGCACGTGGAGACCTGGGTCTGCTTCCCGCTCCCCCGCTTCTCCGACATCCGGTACCGGTACGACCTGGCCGGCGGGGCGACCATGGACGCCGGCTGCTACGCGCTGCACTGCGCCCGCCTCCTCGGACCGGGCGAGCCCGTCGTCACCGGCGCGCACCCGACGCTGCTGAGCCGCGCCGGCGAGCCGGGCGTCGACCGGGCCATGTCGATCGACCTGCGGTACCCGGGTGGGGCGAGCGGGCGCGCGCACGCGTCCCTGTGGTCCCGCACGCTCTTCCGGGTCAAGGCCCGCATCGTGGGCACCCGGGGCGCGCTCGAGGTGCGCAACTTCGTCCTGCCGCAGATGCACCGGCTCGAGCTGACCGTCGGCGGACGCACCTCCCGGGAGCGGGTCCCCGGCCAGACCAGCTACACGCACCAGCTGCGCGCCTTCGTGGCCGCCGTCGGCGGGGCGGACACCAATCGCACGCCGCCCGCGGACTCGATCCGCACGATGCGCCTGATCGACGCCGCGTACCGGGCCGCCGGGCTGCCGTTGCGCGGCGCGAACACTTCGGTCTCCTAACCCCATGATCAAGGCGGCCCTCAAGTCGGCTGTGGTGTAGGGGCGGTGGGTGGGGGCTTGAGGGACGCCTTGATCACGGTGAGGCTAGTTGGCGCGGCCCCATTGGAGGCCGAGTCCGAGCTCGCGGAGAAAGCTCACGTCGAATCCGATCGCCCAGCGCTCCGCGATCTTTCGACCCTCGAAGCGGAAGATGATCGGCCCGCCGAACGTCATTTTCCGGCCGGTCGGTTGCACACCCAGCACCTTGCCGCGGTGCGTGCCGCGCCAGGTGTTGTGCACCACCACGTAGTCCTCGTGGGCGCTGATGTCCTCGACCGTGATGTGCATGTCGGGGAACGCCGTTTTCATCTGCGTGATGGAGTACTTCGCGCCCTCCGGCCCCCGGCCCGCCCCGGGAAACGGCAGGTGGTCCAGGAAGTCGTCGGCGTACACCTCGTGGGCCGCGTCGAGGTTGTTGCCGTTCGCGATCTCCTCGAAGATGCGCAGCACGTGCGCCTTCTTCTCCTCGGTCGACAAGGTCATGGTTTCGACAGACATAGGTCGAGTATCAGCGGCGCGGCTGGGCTAACAGCTTGACCATTCCTTGAATCGGGGATCTCAAGGAGAATCGGGGATCTCAAGGAATGGTCAAGGTTTTGGCCCAGGGTGCCAGCGAACACTGAGCGCGAACACAACCCGGAGAAAGGTGTGGACGCGTGAGTTCATTGTTCGCGAGAGCGGTCGGCCTGCTCGCGACGCTGGCGGCAACCGGCGCGGTCGGTCTGGTCGCGGCGGCGCCGGCGGAGGCGGGCGGCCGGCGGTCGTACGACGAGACGTACGTCGAGACCATCACGAAGATGGTGTTCAGCAACCTCGATCCGCAGGGACGCGACCAGGTCGGCACCCGGCGGGATTACACCACCGCGCTGAGCGACCCGAAGGACGGAGCGGCGGAGGGCACCGTCACCGGATACTGCGTGATCCTGTGGCCCGGGCCGACGGAGGGCCACTTCACGAGCTACTGCTCGGAGACCGTGGCGTTGACGCGGGGCTCGGTCTTCACCTGGGGGCTGGTCGACACCGGCAAGGTCCCCGCACGCGAGGTGATGACCATCAACGCGGTCGGCGTCAGCGGCGAGTACCGGCATCTGCGCGGCACGCGGAGCTTCTGGCTGGTGCAGGAACCGGTCCTCTGGGGCGGCCGCGTCGCCCTCCGCCGCTAGCCTCTCGACCCCGGCGCCCGCGTCCCCCGCTTCCATGGCGCCGGCCGGTCCGTGCCCGGGTCGCGGTTGCCGTCGCGGCCCGGGCACGGCCCATGATCAAGGCGTCCCTCAAGTTGTTAGAGCGACGTGAGGGACGCCTTGATCATGAAGAGGTGGGTGGTGGGGCGAGGCCGGCGAGGAGTTGGGCGATGATGCGGGGCGCCGCCTCGGCGCCGTCGACGAGCTTCGCCGCGCGGAGCTGCCCGACCAGGGTCAGGTCGACCAGGCCGTGCAGCAGCGCCCAGATGGTCGCGGCCAGCTCGCGCACCTCGCCGGCGCGGATCACGCCGGCCCGCTGGGCGGTCGCGATGATGCCCAGGAAGAACGCCGCTCCCTCGGCCGCGGCGGCGTCGCGCGCGCGATCGGGCCGGTCGGCGCCGCGGTCACCGAACATCAACCGGTAGTGCGCCGGCCGCGCCAGGCCGGCCCGCACATACGCCACGCAGGCGCGGTGGAGGGCGGCCGCGACGTCGCCGTCGTCGTCGCCGGCGGCCATCGTGCGCGCCATGTCCTGCTGCATGAGCACGAAGCCTTCGTGCGCCACCGCGGACAGCAGCTCCTGCTTGTCCTGGAAGTGCCGGTAGGGCGCGGTGCGCGACACGCCAGTGAGCGTGCCGACCGCCCGCAGGGTGACCGCTTCGACGCCGCCCTGCGCCAGCAGCTCGCTCGCCGCGGCGACCAGGCGTTCGCGGGTGCGGTCAGGGTGCGGATCGCCCGCGCCGATCCCCTGCCCGGCCGCGGGCCGCTCGGCGGCGGGCACGGACAGATCGGCGTGGGACACAGGTCGACAGTACGGCGGACGGGTTGACACAGTCAACGTGACGACCTACGTTGACAACGTCAACACGTTGACATTGTCAACGAGCCTTCGGGGGAGGCAACCAGTGGACCACGCCGGACACCCACGCCGGTGGCAGATCTTGGCTGTGATGTGCCTCAGCCTGATCGTCGTCGGCCTCGATGTCCTGATCATCACGATGGCGCTGCCCAGCGCCCAGAAGGATCTGGACGCGTCGGGCAGCCAGCTGCAGTGGTCCGTCGACGCGTACACGCTGGCGTTCGGCGGCCTCATCCTGATCGGCGGCGGGCTCGCCGACCGGTTGGGCCGCAAGCGCGTCTTCCTGGCCGGATTGGTGGTGCTGCTGGCGTTCTCGGTCGCCGCGGCGTTCGCCCCGTCCGCCGGCGCGCTCATCGCGTTCCGCGCCGGCATGGGCGTCGGCAGCGCGCTGATCATGCCGGCCACGCTGTCGCTCATCAAGCACGTCTTCCCGCCGCACGAGCAGGCCAAGGCGATGGGGCTGTGGGTGGGCGCGGCGTCGCTCGGCCTGCCGCTCGGGCCAGTGCTCGGTGGCGTCCTGCTCAGCCACTTCTGGTGGGGCTCGGTGTTCCTCGTCAACGTGCCGGTGGTCGGCGCGGCGCTGTTCCTCGGCTGGGCCCTGATCCCGGGCGCGCGGCAGGAACGGCACTCCCCGCTCGACCTCGTGGGCGTGCTGCTGTCGCTCGCCGGCATGGTCAGCCTCGTCTACGGCGTGATCGAAGGCCCCCAGCACGGCTGGACCTCTCCGCTCACGGTGGGCCTGCTCGTGGCTGGAGCGGGGCTGCTGGCCGTGTTCATCTGGTGGGAGCGCCACACGCCCCACCCGATGCTCAACCGGGCCGTCTTCGAGGACCGCCGGTTCGGTGGTCCGGTCGTCACCATCGGCGCGGGTGCGTTCGCGATGTTCGGCGGCCTCTTCGTGATGACGCAGTACCTGCAGTTCACGATGGGCTACACGCCGCTGGAAGCCGGGCTGCGCCTGCTGTTCTGCTGCACGATCGTGCTGTCCGCGCCGATCGCCCCGATGCTGGTCGAGCGGCTCGGCCTGAAGCCCGTCGCCATCACCGGCCTGCTGTGCGTGGCGCTCGCGCTCGTCCTGCTGCCCGGCGCGAGCACCGGCTCCGACACGCTGGCGCTGGCCAGCCTCGCGCTGGTGGGCTTCGGGCTCGGCTTCGTGCTGCCGCCGTCGACCAACTCGATCATGGAGGCCACCCCGGCGCACCAGGCCGGTGCCGGGTCCGCCGTCGCCGACGTGGCGATGCAGGTGGGTGGCGCGCTCGGCGTCGCCGTCATGGGCAGCGTGCTCACCACGGCGTACCGGGACGGGCTTCCGGACCTCGCGGCGTTGCCGGCCGCGGCGGGCGAAGCCGCACGCGGCTCGATCGGCGGCGCTTTGGCCGCCGCCGACCAACTCGGCGGCGCGGCGGGCGCCGACCTCGCACTGGCGGCGCGCGAGGCGTTCGTCGCCGCGCTGGGCGAAGCCGCCCTGGTCGGCGTGGCGGTCTGCCTGGTCGGCGGCCTGCTGGCGGCGTTTGCCCTTCCCCGCCGCCGCCAGCAGGCCGCGCCCGTCTCGGTCGCCCCGGTGGACGAACCGCGCACGGCCGATCCGGTCCCCCGCTGAACCTTTTCCCATGATCAGGGCGTCCCACAGACTGCGAGAACAGCATGTGGGACGCCTGTATCACGGAAAGGAGTAGGTTTCTTTCAGGATCGACTCGTGCAGGTAACGAAGTGCCGGGCCGGGCTCCGCGCCGATTTCGTCGACGATTCGCTGCCGCGCCTTGGCGTAGTACTCAAGCGCCTCGACGGTGCGTCCGGCATGACATAGAGCGCGCAATAGTTCACTGATCAATGACTCAGCGAGTGGGCGCTCGACAATCGCTTCACGCAGCTCGTTAATCACCAGGTGTGGCCGGTTCATCCGCAATTCCGCCTCGGCCAGCTCGACCAATGCGTCGAGATACTGACGATCCAAGGCCTCGCGCACCCGAGTGGCCCACGCGCCGGAGAGATCCGCCAGCACGGCGTCTCGGCGCAGCCGCACGGCCAAGCGCAGCAGGCGCGCCTGGGAATCCGGGTTCGCCGCGCACCGTGCCTGCTCAACCAGGCGCCGAAACCGATGAAGGTCGATAAGGTCGGGGTCCACGTCCAGCAGGTAACCACCGGACTGGCGCCGCAGGGACGCCTTCATCCCGGACGCCCGCTCGGCCCCCTCCAAGATCCGGCGCACCCTGGTCACATAGGTGTAGACCACACTGCGCACGGCCGCTGGCGGTGCGTCATCCCACACTCGACCGATCAATACTTCCGGCATCACCGGCCGACCGGGGTCCACCAGCAGGGAGGCCAATAATGTCCGTTGTTTGAGGGGCCCGAGGGGCACATGTTGCTCGCCCACCCAAAGCTCGATCGGACCAAAGACACGGAACTCCATTCATCTCTCCCCCGCGCACGAAGATGTCCGGTCTATAGTCGATCGTAGTGAATGGAAGGTAACCCTGCAACCGAGCCACCAGCAGCGGGAATGCGACGTTTTAAGTTTTTACTAAAACGGGACCAAGAATGCGAGTGCCATTCGTGACAACGAGCACTTGTGAGGCACCATTTCTCGGGCCGTTTCGGACAATTCTCAAGCTCCCGCCGGACCTATCGTGTGCTCCCGACCGCAGTTCAGACGATCAGCCCCTGGCCGTACGGTCAACACATTAGAGCCCGTCGGCGCCCCACCCCTCCATGATCAAGGCGTGCCCCCCCGCGGTTTCAAAAACCATGCCCATCGCGGTGTACTGATGAAGCGTTTTTGGGG
>JBBEWH010000023.1:0-32665 GCA_037414955.1 Actinomycetes bacterium KLBMP 9797 | reverse complement strand
CCCCCCTTCAACCCGGCGCCCCTCATTTCGTTCTAACGACTGGAGGGACGCCTTGATCATGGAAACGTGTTAGGTGGTGTGGTGCACCCGCACCGGGACCGGCACCGAGCTGTCGAACACCGGCGCCCCGGTCACCAGCTCGCTGGTCTGGACGCCCGACATGATCACCGTCATCACGCCGCCGCCCGGCTGCGTCCAGTGGCCGGACAGGAACAGCCCCTCGACCGGAGTGCGGTGCGGCAGCCGGTCGGTCGTGCTCTGGTCGGGCGTCTGGTCCCACCCGTAGATGGCGCCGGCGAGGTTCAACGTGTACCGCTCCATCGTGCGCGGCGTGCCGGTCTCCGCGAAGATCATGCGCTCCCGGATGCCCGGGATCACCTTCTCCAGCTGGTCCAGCATGAGCCGCTCGTACTCCGGCTTGCTCTCCCGCCAGGTGCCGACCGCGTCGTACGGCAGCAGGGTCGTGGCGGTCACCAGGTGCACGCCGTCGCGGGACAGCGACGGGTCGCTGAGCGTCGGCACGGTGACCGCGAGACCGGGCACCTCGCCCCCCAGCATCCGGGCGTACGACTTGTCGTGGTCCCAGTCGTCGAACACGAAGGTCTCGTGCGCCACCTCGGTCTCGTCGAGGTCCAGGTCCGTGGCGAGGAACAGCACCGCCGCCGAGAGCGACGGGCGGAGGGTACGCAGGCGGGCCCGGTACGCCGGGTCCACGCCCTCGCCGCCGATCAGCTCCTCGCAGGTCTGCACCGGGTCGGCGTTGGAGATCACCACCGGCGCCGTGATGCGCTGCCCGTTGTCGAGCACCACGCCGGTGACCCGGCCGCCGCCGTCCTCGGCGCCGCCATCCGTCAGGATGCGGCGCACCGTGGTGCGCAACAGCAGTTCGCCACCGTGCGCGGTGAGCGCCGCGCCGAACGCGTCGACGAGGCTCTGGAAGCTGCCCTTGACGTAGTACACGCCGAGGTCGAGGTAGTTCATCAGCATCGGCGCCCACATGTCGAACGCCAGCATCGACGGCGGCACCCCGAGGTACGGCCAGAGCGTGCCGAGCAGCGACTTCAGCCGCGGGTCGCGCAGGTGCTCGTCGAAGACGTCGGCCACGGTGGCCGTCCGGTACCGCTCGAGCAGCGGCAGGTCGTGGGCGGCCAGCTCGGCGCTGGGCAGATCCGCCGGGGTCCGCATGACCTCCCGAGTGACCAGAGTGGACAGTCGCTGCACCTTGCGCAGCCCCATCTTCTCGTCCGGGAACTGGTCGACGTGCGCCTCCAGGAACCCCGCCGGACCGGTGGGCAGGTCCATCCGGAAACCCGGGTACATCGCCGTGTAGAACGGGTCCAGGCGGATGAACTCGCAGCGGTCGGCGACGCCGAGCACCCGCAGCAGCTCCGGCAGCAGGCCCGGGTTGCCGCTGGCGACCGGCGGCCCGCCCGCGATGAGGTGGACCGCCGAGTCGAACCGGTACCGGCGGCGGGTGAAGGCGTGCGCGTACCCGCCGAGCCGGTCGTGCCGCTCCACGACCAGCACCCGGCGGCCGGAGCGGGCCAGCAGCGCGGCGGCCGTGAGGCCGCCGAGCCCGCTGCCGACCACGACGACGTCGTAGGAGTCGTGGTTGGCGTCCACTTTGATGCTCATCGTGAGCCCCCACTCGGCGCCGGCGCGGTCCAGGTCAGCGCGACGCCGGCGTACAGCCAGCGGCTCGTCTCGATGGCGAGCAGCAGCACCCGGTCGCCCGGGCGGACCCGGCCGCCGGTCCAGGCGTCGTCGAGCGCGAGCGGCACGGCCGCCGAGCCGGTCGCGCCCACGTCCGCCAGGTTCTCGACGATCCGGCCCTGGATCGCCTTGAAGTCCTCCGCGGACATCCCGGCGGCCTCCAGCTCGCTGCTGAAGTATCCCGCGTTGCCCTCCGGCAGCACGCACGCGTCGACCTCGTCGATCCGCAGCCCGCTGCGGTCCAGCAGGTCCTGGAGCGCGGTGACGAAGACCCGCGGCCCGAAGCGCGCCGACTCCACGACGTCGAGGCGCAGCTCGACCGGGCGCTTGCGGCGCAGCTGGTCGGCGATCGGCGCGTCGGTGCCGCCGCCGAGGATCTGCATGCCGGGCTTCCGGTCGCCGCCCAGGCAGGCGTTGACGCTCGCGAGGAAGGGCTCGCCGCCCTCCTCGGCGCGCAGCACCACCGCGCCCGCCCCGTCGCCGAAGTTGTAGAGCGAGATGCGGTCGCGCATCCGCACCCGGTCCGGGCCGCCGGTCAGGTAGTACGGCGCCAGCAGCGGGGAGATCACCTCGCTGCCGATGACCACCGCCGTCCGGTACTGGCCGGCGGCGAGCAGCCGCGCCGCGATGTCCAGCGCGTGGACCGCGCCGGCGCACCCGGACCGCACCTCGGTCACCGCGCACCGCGCCAGCCCGAGCCGCTCCTGGACGAACGTGACCGCCGCCGGCAACGGGTACTCCGGGCTGGCGGTGGACATCACCAGCAGGTCCACGTCCGCGGCGGCCAGGCCGGCGCGGTCCAGCGCCTGCCGGGCCGCCGCCGTGGCCATCTCGCTGTTGCTGACCAGGTGCTCACCGGTGCGCGGGTCGATCGCCCAGTGCCGGCGGCGCACCTGGAGGCCGTCGAGGATGTCCGCCGGGAGCGGGCCGCAGAGCGCCTCCAGGTCGGCGTTGGACAGTGGCTCGCCCGGCAGGTACGCACCGGTGCTCACCACGCGTACCCCATGGTTGGTCATGGCGGATCACACCGCGACGGCCGGAGTCCCGGCCTTCGCGGCCACGATGTCGGCCAGGTTCCGCACGCTGAACAGGCTCATCACCTGGTCCGCCCGGAGCTTGCCGGCGAGCGCCTCGGCGTCGATCTGCGGCATGGCCTTCTTGAGCTGAGCCAGGCCGGCGGCGGTGATGATCTCGTCCGCGTCGCCGAACTCGTCGTCCGGGATGCCGCCCTGGATCCAGTCGCCGATGTCGGACACCTGCACCTTGACGCCGGACTTGCGCTCGACCCGGAACAGGATGTCGAGCAGGTCGATGGACTCGGCGCCGAGGTCGCCGATGAGCGTCGCCTCCGCGGTGACCTCGTCCTCGTCGAGGCCGAGCGCGTCGGCCACGGCTTCCTGGATGATCGCGATGTCGGTCACGTCAGTGTCCTTTCTAGACAGATGATTGGTGTGCGGGCAGCGGGCGCCACCGGGCACCGGTGGCCATGTCCTTGTCCAGCCGCTTGAAGACGCCGCGCTCCCAGTACGCCTTGATGAGGCGGTGCCGCATCGCGACCGCGACCGGGTTGCTGAGCGCGCCCAGCCGGCCGAGGAACCAGGAGGCGCGCTGCGAGGCGGCCGTCCGGGGCTGGCGCTGCGTCTGGTACTCGCGCAGCGCCGCCGGTGTGTCGGACCGGGCGGCGAGGCTCTGGGCCAGCACCAGGGCGTCCTCGATCGCCTGGCAGGCGCCCTGACCGGTGTTGAAGCTCATCGGGTGCGCGGAGTCGCCGAGCAGCACGACCCGGCCGTCGATCCACTGCTTGTCCGGCTTGCGGTCCAGGATGTCGCTTCTGATGATCTTGCTCTCGTCGGTGGCCCGGAGGATCTCCGCGATCGGCTCCATCCAGCCCTTGTGGCGTTCCAGCAGCATGTCGCGGACGCCGCCGGCGTCGACGCCGCCGGGCGGCGCGTTGGTCACGCTCATCCAGTGCAGCCGGCCGCGGGCGATGTCGTAGTAGACGAACCGCTTGCCGTGCCCGTACATCGAGCAGAAGCTGCCGTACGGGACCAGGTCGTGCTCGAAGTCGATGGCGGCGCGCCAGGCCACGTACCCGTTGAAGCGCGGCGGGTCGTCGCCGAGCATCTGCCGGCGTAGCACCGAGTGGATGCCGTCGGCGGCCACCAGGACGCTGCCGCGCTCCCGCCGGCCGTCCGCGAACAGCGCGGTCACGCCGTGCGCGTCCTGCTCATAGCCCACCACCTCGGCGCCGAGGTGCAGCTCCTGGTCGCCCAGCGCGTCCGCGAGGATGGCCATCAGCTCACGCCGGCCGATGGCCACGGTGGCCTGGCCGTGCCGCTCGATGAACTGCCCGATCGGCCACGTGGCCAGCACGTCGCCGCGCCAGCTGCGGAAATCGCAGTGCTCGTGCACCGGGCCGACCTCGCAGACCGCGTCGGCGAGCCCCAGGTCGGCGAGCGCCAGCATGGCGTTGGTCCACAGGTGCAGCCCGGAACCGGAGGCGCGCAGCGCGGGCGCGCGTTCGAAGATCGTCGCCTTGATGCCGGCCTTGCGCAGCGCGACGGCGGTGGTCAAGCCGCCGATCCCACCCCCGGCGATCAAGACGCGACGGACCGCGGACGTCGTCATCCGTATCTCCCCCTGTTGGCGTACGCACGTGATGAAAAGAGTCTGCCGGGCCGCTCTGGACGAAATTCGTGATGATTTCTTGAATTTCTCTACGCGCCTATGTACCGGTCGGTAGCTGCGTACCAGAAACATCGCCGGTACAGTGCGTTAATCGCGATTTTACGTACGGCCAAGGTGGTAATGGTGCAGCGATTGGACCATCGCGATCGGCGCGACCGAGACGCGGACCAGGAGTTGTTGGACGAGCTAAGTGCCGCGCTCGGCGGCCCGGCCAGCGAAGCGAGCGTCGCGCTCGCCGCCGCGCTGGCCACCCGACGCCCGCGCCACCTCCGGCTACCCTCCGCATCCCCGCCCGACCCCCGCTAACCCCGATCACCCTCTACACCGACTCCCCCGCCTCGCACCCTTGAGCTGGGCGATCTTGGCGCGCTGGCGTTGCTATGACGACGCTGGGGCGTCAAGATTCACCCGGATCACGACGCCGTCGGGACCTCGTCGAGGTGTTTGCGCAGGCATTGGAGGCAGCGGGTGCGCACCGGGCCGACCGAGCCGCTGGCCAGGCCGAGCGCCGACCCGATCTCGGCGTAGCTGCGCTCCTCCGCCAGCATCGCGAGCATCTGCCGGCAGCGCGGCGGGAGCTGGCGGAACGCGGTGCGCAGCCGGTCAGCCCGCTCCCGCCCGACGACCTGGTCCTCCGTCGAGGCGCCGGGCCGCTCCTCGAGCGCGCCGACGTCGTCGGTGGGGATGTGCCGGGCTCGCGACTTCAGGTACCGGAGCGCCTCCCGCCGCGCCGTCATGCCGAGCCACTCCGCCAGCCGGTCCCGGTCACGCACCGTGCCCAGGTGCCGCCACAGGCGTACCCAGGTCGCCTGCACCACCTCGTCGCGGTCGGCGCCGCGCAGGCCGTACGACCCGGCGATCGCGCCGACCATCGGCGCGTACCGCCGGACCAGGGCGGCCCAGGCCCGTTCGTCGCCGCCCAGACAATCCGCTATCAAATCCTCCGTCGCCGCCAGCGAACGCATGATGTCCCCCCGTGTTCGACACGTGGGGCACACGGTGGCGCGGCCGCACCCCTGCGGCCAATGCGCACGCAATTCTTCCCGCACGACCCACGCGAATTCTCGGAATTTCCCCCGGTGTTTTTCCGAGTATGGCGAGCGGGGCTGGACGTCGGCCTTGACGGGACCTTGAATGCGTCTGGCAGGTTGCTGCGAAACTGCACTTATATGCAAGATCGACGCAACGGGGAGGGCACGTGCCCCCAGAGGGCAGCCCTATTGGGACACGATTCTGAACAGAGCTCCCCTATACCTCCCCAGGCGGTGAGAGAGCTCCCCTCTTGGGGCGAGGCCCCGCCGCAGAGCCAGGCCCCGCCGCAGAGCGGGCCCAGCGCGGGCGGCGCGGGCGACGCGGGCGAGCCGCGCGAGCGCCGCGTACCGTCAGGAAACGAGGACGCCGGTGAGTTCGGCGACCGCCGTCGCGAGCGGGCGGGCGCCGGTGACCGGGTACGTGGGCAGGCCGGGGAACATCCGGCGGGCGATGCCGGTCAGCACCTTGCCCGGGCCGATCTCCAGCGTCGCGTCCAGGCCCTGGCCGGCGAGCACCAGCATGGACTGCCGCCACAACACCGGGCTCGCCAGCTGCGCGCGCAGGGCCGCCCGCGCCGCCGCGCCGCTGCGCACCGCGGTCGCGGTCGCGTTGACCACGACCGGCACCACCGGGTCGTGGAACGGCACCGCGTCCAGGTCGGCGGCGAACTCGTCCTGGATCGCCCGCATGAGCGAGGAGTGGAACGGCGCGCCGACCTTCAACGGCACCACCCGCACATCCGCGCCGGCGGACGCCGACAGCAGCCGGGTCGCCTCGCTTACCGCCGCGACCGTGCCGGAGATGACATGCTGGCCGTCGTCGTTGTGGTTGGCGACCTCGACCACCTCGCCGGTCGCGGCGCGGGCCCGGACGCACACCGCGGTCACCGCCTCCTCGTCCGGGCCGATGACCGCGGCCATCGCGCCGGGCGTGCGGGCGTTGACGCCGGCCATCAGCTCGCCGCGCCGGCGCACCAGGCGCAGCCCGTCGCGCCAGTCCAGCACGCCGGCCGCGACCATCGCCGCGTACTCGCCGAGGCTGTGCCCCGCCACCACGGCCGGCGGCGGCAGCTCCGGCGCGACCGCCCGCAGCGTCGCCACGCTCGTCACGAACAGCGCCGGCTGGGTGATCTCGGTGCGCTGCAGCTCCTCCGCCGGACCGTCGAAGCACAGCCGGGACAGCGGGAAGCCGAGCAGGTCGTCCGCCTCGGCGAACACCTGGCCGGCCCGCTCCGGGTACCGCTCCGCCAGGTCGCGGCCCATGCTCACGCGCTGCGCTCCCTGGCCGGGAAACACGAAGGCCAGTCTCATCGGTCGCCACCTTCCGGTGAATGATGCTCGAGAAAGTCGGTGTGCGCGCCGCCGGCGCGGAACACCGGGTGGTCGACCACCCAGCGGTGGAAGGCGGCGGTGGTGCGGATCCCGCGCCCCTCGACCCGCAGCTCGTCGAGCGCCCGGGCCAGCCGGTTCAGCGCGGCCTGCCGGTGCGGGCCCCAGACGATCAGCTTCGCCACCATCGAGTCGTAGTGCGGCGGCACGGCCGCGCCGGGCACGCAGTGCGTGTCGACCCGGGTCCACGGTCCGCCGGGCGGCACGAACACCTCCAGGCGACCCGGCGTCGGGGCGAACCCGCGCTCCGGGTCCTCCGCGTTGATCCGCACCTCGATGGCGTGGCCGCGCAGCTCCACCTCGTCCTGCTTGACGCTCAACGGCTCGCCGGCGGCCACCCGGATCTGCTCCTGCACCAGGTCGACGCCGGTGACCATCTCGGTGACCGGGTGCTCCACCTGGATCCGGGCGTTCATCTCCATGAACCAGAACGAGCCGTCGTCCTCCAGCAGGAATTCCATGGTGCCGGCGCCCCGGTACCCGACGGCCCGCGCACCCTGCACCGACGCCTCGCCCAGCGCCGCCCGCAGCTCGCGACCCACCGCCGGGGACGGCGACTCCTCGACGAGCTTCTGGTGCCGCCGCTGCACCGAGCAGTCCCGCTCGCCCAGGTGCACCGCCTGGCCGTGGTCGTCGCAGACCACCTGCACCTCGACGTGGCGGGCGCGGGCGAGATAGCGCTCCAGGTAGACGTCCCGGTTGCGGAACACCGCCTGGGCGGCGGCGCGCGTGCTCTGGTACGCCTCGGCCAGGTCGTCGCGGCCGCGCACCACCGTGATGCCGCGCCCGCCACCACCGGCGGCGGCCTTGACGATCACCGGGTACCCGATCTCCTCGGCGATCTCGCGGGCCGCCGCCAGGGTCGGCACCGGGTCGGCGGTGCCGGGCAGCAGCGGGAGCCCCGCCTCGGCCATCAACCGCCGGGCCACCGCCTTGTCGCCGACCCGTTCCATCACCTCCGGCGGCGGCCCGATGAACCGGATCCCCTGGTCGGCGCAGATCTCCGCGAAGTACGGGTCCTCAGACAGGAACCCGTACCCGGGGTGGACCGCGTCCGCGCCGGTCTTCTGCGCGGCCCCGATGATGTTGGGGATGTGCAGGTAGCTCTGGCCGGCCGGCGGCGGCCCGACGATCACCACCTCGTCGGCCAGCTGGGCGGGCACGCTGTCGGCATCGGCCGTCGAGCTGACCAGCACCGTCCCGACGCCCAGTTCGCGGCAGGCGCGGATGATCCGCAGCGCGATCTCGCCCCGGTTGGCGACCAGCACCTTCTCGAACACCGGCTCAGTCGCCTTCGACCGGGGCGAGCTCGACCAGCACCTCGTCGAACTCCACCATCGCGCCGTCGGCCGGGTACACGGCGGTGACCGTGCCCGGCCGGTCGGCCTTGATCTCGTTCATCAGCTTCATCGCCTCCACGATGCAGAGCGTCTGCCCCGCCGCCACGACGTCGCCGACCTCGACGTACGCCGCCTTGTCCGGCCCGGGACGCCGGTAGAACGCACCCACCAGCGGCGCCCGGACCAGGTGCCGATCGCCGGTCGCCGCCGCCAGCGAAGGCACCTCCGCCGGCGGCGCCGGCGCCGCGGTCACGGGAGAAGCTGGCGCGGGTACCGCCGGCGCCGTCCACTCCACCGCGATGGCGCAGTCGCCGGCGATCACCTCGACCCGCTGGACGCCGGACGGGAGCCCCGCGACCAGTTCGCGCGCCTCCTGCGCCAGTTCGCGCACCAACCCGGCCCGGTCCGCGCCGAGGTCCTTCAGCGAGCCGTTCGCCACGCTCGTCATGCGATCACTCCCGCCGGGCCGAGCGTCCGGAACCGCTGGTACCGCTGCTCGACCAGCTCAGCGGCCGATCGGCCGGCGAGCTCGTCGAGGCAGCTCGTGACCGCGCGGGCGACCGCCGCGGCGGTCGCTGGCGGATCGGCGTGTGCGCCGCCGGCCGGCTCCGGCACCACCGCGTCGACGACGCCGAGACGCAGCAGGTCGGGCGCGGTCAACCGGAGCGCCTGCGCGGCGCTGGCCGCACTGGCCGCGCTGCCCCACAGGATCGTCGAGCAGCCCTCCGGCGAGATGACCGAGTAGTAGCTGTGCTCCAGCATCAGCACCCGGTCGGCGACGGCGAGCGCGAGCGCGCCGCCGCTGCCGCCCTCGCCGGTGACCACGCTGACCGCCGGTACCGGCAGCCGGGACATCTCGGCGATGCACTCCGCGATGATGGTGCCCTGGCCGCGCTCCTCCGCCTCCAGGCCGGGGAACGCGCCGGGGGTGTCCACAAAAGTCACCAGCGGCAGCCCGAACCGGGCCGCGTGCCGCATCATCCGCAGCGCCTTCCGGTACCCCTCGGGGTGCGGCATCCCGAAGTTGCGGCGCACCAGTTCGGCGGTGTCGTGGCCCTTCTGGTGCCCGACGACCACGACGTGCCGGCCCGCCAGCCGGGCCACGCCGGCGACCAGCGCGGCGTCGTCCCGGTAGGCGCGGTCGCCGTGCAGCTCGACGAAGTCCTCGAACGCGTGCCGCAGGTAGTCCAATGTGGTCGGCCGGGCCAGGTGCCGGGCGCGCCCCACCACGTCCCAGGCCGGCGCCCGGGTCAGGGCGGCGGGGTCGGTGACCGCCGGCGACGCCGGCCCGGCCGGCACCCGCGGCGAGGGCCCGTGCAGCCGGATGATCCGGCCGATCGTCTCGCGCAGGTGGTCGCGCGGCACCACGAGGTCGACCATCCCGTGCTCCTGGAGGAACTCGGCGGTCTGGAAGCCCGCCGGCAGCTCCTGCCGGATGGTCTGCCGGATCACCTGCGGGCCGGCGAACCCGATGAGGCTGCCCGGCTCGGCCAGCACGACGTCGCCGAGCGTGGCGAACGACGCGGTGGCACCGCCGAACGTGGGGTGCGTGTTCAGGTTGATGACCAGCACGCCCTCCTCGTGCAGCCGCGCGATCTCCTGCGCGGTGCGTGCCAGCTGCATCAGGGCCAGCGCGCCCTCCTGCATCCGGGCGCCGCCGGACGCGCAGATCACCAGCAGCGGGATCCGCTCGATCCGGGCCAGTTCCGCCGCCTGGACCACCGCCTCGCCGACCACCGCGCCGATGCTGCCGCCCATGAACCCGAAGTCCAGCGCCACCACCGCGAGCCGCGCGCCCTGGATGGCGCCGACGCCGTACGTCGCGGCCTCCGGGCGGCCGGTGCGGCGGGCGGCGGTCGCCAGCCGCCGCGGGTACGGCTGGGAGTCCACGAACGCCAGCACGTCCACGGGTTCCTGGGTCGGCCCCAGCGGCACGAAGCTGTCCGGGTCCAGCACGTGGGCCAGCCGCTCGTCGAGCGACATCCGCAGGTGGTGCTGGCACTCCGGGCACACCTTCGCGTTGCGGTGCAGGCGCTTCCAGTACAGGAACGCGCCGCAGCCCGGGCACCGGCACCACTCGTCCGGCGGTGCGGCCTTCTCTACTATGGACTGTGCGGTCACCGTCATCCCTCTCACCACTTCGTCCGTCCGAGGCCCAATGTGGACATCGCGCCGCCGTCCACAGTGAGCAAGGTGCCGGTCAGGTACGCCGACTCCGGGCCGGCCAGGTACCGGATCGCGGCGGCGACCTCGTCCACCTCCGCGAACCGGCGCATCGGCAGCTGCCGCCGCAGGTTCTTCGCGACCTCGCCGGCGGCCAGGTCGGCCACCAGGTCGGTGGGCGAGAATCCGGGCAGCACCGCGTTGACCCGGATGCCGAACCGCGCGAACTCCACCGCGCAGCACCGGGTGAACGCGTTGATCGCGCCCTTGGAGGCCGCGTAGTTCGACTCCCCGGTCCAGCCCCGCTCGCCCATCACCGAGGAGACGTTCACGATGACCCCGTCGCCGGTCGTCATGAAGTGCTCCAGCGCGCTCTTGGTGCAGTTGAACGTGCCGCCGAAGTTGACGGCCATGACGTCCAGCCAGTCGGCCGGGTCCATGTGGTAGACGAGGTTGTCCTTGGCGATCCCCGCGTTGTTCACCAGCACATGCAGGCCGCCCAGGGTGGCGATGACCTCGTTGACGAGGGCGTTCGCGTCCGCGTACCGGGACACGTCGGCGCCGAACGCGGCGGCCTGGCCGCCGGCCGCGCGGATCTCGGCCACCACGTCCTCGGCCGCGTCCTTGCCGGTCCGGTAGTTGACGGCGACCGTGGCGCCGTCCGCCGCCAGCGCGGTGGCCGCGGCCCGGCCGATGCCGCGCGAGGCGCCCGTGACGAGCGCGACCCGGTCTTTCAGCTTCATCGATATTCCTATCTGAGGAGGAGTGAGACGCTGGTGCCGCCCAGGGAGACGGCGTTGACCAGCTGCGGGCCGCTGCCGTCGGCGGACGCGGCCAGCGCGAAACAGAGCGCGCCGCCCGCGCCGAGGCTGTCACCCAGCACTCGCTTGGGCGCCGCCAGCGCCGGACGCCGGCTGGCGCCGGGGAAGAGCCGTGCCAGCGCGCGGGTCTCCGCACGGTCCACAGTGGCCAGGCCGGCGGCGGCGAGCCAGACGCCGGCCACGTCATCGGGCTCGGCGCCGCCGGCGTCCAGGGCGGCGCGCATGGCCCGCTCGGTGGCCGCGCCCGCGGGGTCCGCCAGCCAGCGCGGCGAGACCCGCGCGGCCATCCCGTACCCGGCCAGCTCCGCGCGGATCCGCGCGCCCCGGGCGCGCGCCGCGTCCCAGCGTTCCAGCACCACCGCCACGCTGGCCTCGCCGAGCGGCAGCCGCCGGTCGCCCGGCCGCTCGGACAGCAGCCCCAGGTCCCGGTACGCCCGGACGACCAGCTCGTCGAGCACATCCGTGGCCACGCAGACGATCGCGTCGGCGTGCCCGGCGCGCAGCAGGTCGTACCCGTAGGCGAGCGCGCTCGCGCCGGCCGCGTGCCCGGCGCAGACCGTCGACGTCGGCCCGTACCACCGCAGGTGCTGGGCGATCTGGCCGGCGGCCTGGTTGTAGACGGTGTTGGGGAACACGGCCGGGTTCGCCGCGGCGGCGCCCTCGATGAACAGTGGCCGGGTGAACTCCGCCATCGCCTCGACCGGCCCCGCCGCGGTGCCGAACACGACGCCGGTGCCCGCGTCCCCGTCCGGCCCGGCCGGCAGGCCGGCGTCGTCCCGGGCCATGCCGGCGGCGACCACCGCCGCGACGGTGAGCCGGTCCATGCGCCGGCGCGCCTTGCGGTCGAGGTACGGCTCCGGCGCGAACTCCAGCGTGCCCACCTGGGCGCCGAACCGGTCCGCCGCCGTGGCCAGCGACGCACCCCGGAGGTACGCGGCGGCCGCCGCGTCGACGCCGATGCCGGCCGGGCTCAGCACCGCCAGCCCGGTCACCGCCACCCGCCCGTCCGGCACCACCGTCCGATGCGCGTCGTTGTCCCGGGTGAGCACCAGGCAGGCGTTGGCGCCGCCGAAGGCGAAGTTGTTGGACAGCGCGACCCGGGTGTCCAGCGGGCGTGCCGTCTCCGGTACGTAGTCCAGGTCGCACTCGGGGTCGGGGCCGAGGTACGAGGCGGTGGGCGGGGCGACCTGCTCGGCGAGCGCCTGCGCGGTCACCAGCGCCTCCGCCGCGCCCGCCGCGCCGAGCAGGTGACCGATCATCGACTTGGTGCTGCTCACCGCGATCCGGTCGGCGGCCGGGCCGAGCGCGCCGCGGATCGCCCGGGTCTCGGCCGGGTCGTTCTTGTCGGTGCCGGTGCCGTGCCCGTTGACGTAGCCGACCTCGTCCGCGGCGACCCCGGCGGCCCGCAGCGCGTCCCGGATCGCGCGGGCCGCGCCGCTGCCGTCCGGGCGCGGCGCGGTCGGGTGGTACCCGTCGGCGGACAGCCCGTACCCGCCGATCCAGGCGATCGGCGCCGCGCCGGCCAGGTCCTCCCTCGCCAGCAGCAGGAACGCCGCGCCCTCGCCGAGCGACAGCCCCTGCCGGCCCTTGGAGTACGGCCGGGCCGGCTCGGGCGAGAGCGCCTCCAGCGCGTTGAACCCCGCGAAGAGCACATCGGACAGTGCGTCGGCGCCGCCGGCCAGCATCACGTCCGCCTTGCCGAGCCGGATCAGGTCGGCCGCCCAGCCGATGGCGTTGGCGCCGGCCGCGCACGCGGTGTTCACCGACAGCACCGGCCCTGCCAGCCCGAACGCGCCGGCGACCGCCTCCGCGGTGGCCTGCGGCGGCACCAGCGCGGGCAGCAACGGGTCGGGCCGCTCGCCAGCGGCCAGCGCGGCGAGCCAGCGCCGGCCGGACAGCAGCCCGGCGTTGCAGGTGCCGAACACCACGCCGGCCCGACCGCCGTCCACAGCGGACATCAGCGGCCGCTGGCTGTCGACCGCCTCACCGGCGGCGGCCAGGGCCAGCTCCACGACCCGCTCCCGGAAGTCCGGTGGCCGCCGGTACGGATAGGACGCCGCCGGCACGCCGGCCACCTCGCCGCCGAACTTGGTGCGGTAGCCGCCCATCTCCAGCCCGGTGACGTGCCGGATGGCCACCCGGCCGGCGCGCGCGCCCTGCCACAGCGCCGCGGCGTCCGGCCCCTGCGCGGTGATCGCGCCGAGCCCGACCACCGCCACTCCAGGAAGACTCATCTCCATCCCTCCACATCGGTCACGGGGTCGCCAGGGCCAGGGCCACGTTCTGCCCGGCCAAGCCGCGCGCGAGCGCCACCGCCCGGCGTACCGGCGCCTGGCGGGCCTCGCCCGGCACCCAGTCGAAGTCGCACTGCGGGTCGGGATCGTCGAGGTTCAGCGTCGGCGGCACCGCGCCGTGCCGGATGGCGAGCGCCGCCACCGCCACGTTCGCCGCGCCCGCCGCCGCGACCAGGTGCCCGATGGCCGGCTTCACGGTGCTGCCCATCACCGGCCGCGCCCGCGGTCCGAGCGCCGCGCGCAGGCCGCGCGCCTCGCTGGCGTCCCCGGACGCGGTCGCCGAGCCGTGGCTCGCCACGTAGTCCGGGCCGTCGGCCGCGCCGGCCTCGCGCAGCGCCGCGGACACCGCCGCGGTCAACCCCTTGCCGTCCCGCTCCGGCGCGACCAGCTCGCCGGCGTCGAACGCGGCGCCGGCGCCCTCGATCTCCGCGTACGGCGTGGCGCCGCGCCGCAGCGCGGCCGACCGCTCCTCCAGCACCAGCATCGCGGCGCCCTCGCCGAGCAGGCAGCCGCTGCGCTCCCGGTGGTAGGGCCGGAACGCCGCCGCGCCCAGCTCGTTGCGGCCGGACAGCACGCCCATCCCGTCCAGCTTGGACATCGACCAGAACGACACGCCGGAGTCGAATCCACCGGCGATGGCCACCTCGGACTCGCCCCGCCGCACCGACCGGTACGCCCGGGCGATGGCGGTGGCGCCGGCCTCCGCACTGCCGTGGAAGTACGCGTTGGCGCCCATGGCCCGCTGCGCCTGCGAGACGTAGAACAGGGCGGCGGCCTGGAGTCCCTCCACATAGAACAGCGGGTAGAAGCTCGACGTCATGCGCTCGCCCAGGGCCCGCACGTCGGCGGTGCCGTCCTCGTCGCGCACCGTCAGCACGCCGTCGATGAGGTGCTGCGGGTTGGAGATCTCCTTGTTGCCGCCGAGGAACACCGCGAGCCGCTCCACGTCGACCGTGTCCGGGTCGTACCCGCTGTCCCGCACCGCCAGCGCCACCCCGGCCAGGGCCAGCTGGTCCTCCCGCGTGGTGCTGCGCAGGGTGCGGCGGGACGCGTACCGGCCCGGGTCGAAGCCGGTCAGCTCGGCGCCGAGCCGGGTGCGCAGCGAGCGGGCGTCGAAGCCGCGCAGCGGGCCGATCGCCGTGTCGCCGGCCAGCAGCCGGTCCCACGTCGCCGCGTGCCCCTCTCCCAGCGGCGTGACCAGCCCGATACCGGTCACCACCACCCGCCTCACGACGCCACCGCCACGGGCTCGCGCTCGACTTCCGCCAGGACGGGGCGCAGGCGCAGCTCGCCCACCGTGCCGACCGACCGTCCATCCACAGTGGCCATGCCCCGGTAGGCCAGCGGCCGCACCGCCTCGACGGCCAGCTCCACCACGTCACCCGGGCTGACATACCGCCGCCACCGCACCCGCGTCACCCCCGCCAGCGCCGGCAACCCCCCGAGCGCAAGGAAGGGCCCCTTGTTATCGCTTTTCGCATATAAAGGGTCCCTTCCTAACATCGGAGCGCTGTGAGGCGGGAGCCAGCCGGGGTCGGCCATCGCCACCAGGGCGGCCAGGGCCGCGAGGTCGGCCAGCAGCAGGACGCCGGGCAGCACCGGGAAGCGCGGGAAGTGGGTGGCCAGCAGCGGCCACGTGGACGGCACGTGGCGGACGGCGGCGCCGCTCCGGCCGGACTCGACGGCCCGTACCCGGTCCAGGCCGGTCGTGGCCGCCGCGGCCGCGAGCCAGCGCGCGTCGACGCGCGGGTCGATGGTCATAGTGGACGCTCCTCGACGGGCTGCTGGACCACGAAGCACGCGTTGGTGCCGCCGAACGCGAACGCGTTGACCAGGCAGGCGCGCACCGGCCGGTGCTGGGCCGCGTTGGGCACGTAGTCCAGGTCCAGCTTGGGGTCAGGATGGGTGAGGTTGACGGTGGGCGGCACCACTTGGTCGCGCAGCGCGCCCAGCGCGGCCACCAGGTTGAGGCCGGCGGCGGCGGACGTGAGGTGGCCGGCCATCGACTTCGGCGAGCTGATCGCCAGCTCGTACGCGTACGGGCCGAACACCTCCTTGATCGCCACGGTCTCGCTGGCGTCGTTGCCCGGGGTACCGGTGCCGTGCGCCACGACGTAGTCGACGTCGGTGCCGCGCAGCCCGGCGTCGGCGAGCGCCGAGGTCATCGCCAGGATCGCGCCACCGCCGTCCGGCGGCGAGTCGGTGATCCGGTACGCGTTGAGGCTGGAGCCGTAGCCGCCCAGCTCGGCCAGGATCGTGGCGCCACGGGCCAGCGCGTGGTCGCGCTCCTCCAGGACCGCCACCACCGCCCCCTCGCCGAGCACGAAGCCGGACCGGCGGGCGTCGAACGGCTTCGAGGCGTGCGCCGGCTGGTCCTGGTCGTCGGTGGTGAGCGCGCCCAGCAGGCTGAACCCGACCACGTCCAGCCAGGTGGTGAGCGCGTCGAAGCCGCCGGCCAGCATGATGTCGGCGTCGCCCTCCTGCACCTGCCGGAACGCCTCGCCGAGCGCGTGCGCCGCGCCGGCACACGCGGTGCTCACCCCGACGAACGGCCCGCGGCAGTCGGTGAGCTGGGCGATGACGGCCGGCCCGACGTTCTGGTCGCGCCGCAGCACCTCGCCGGGCGCCGGCCGGAAGATCTCCCGGTACCCGCTGTCGTGCAGCACCCACGCCAGGTCGGCCAGCTCCTGCAGCTCGACCCGGCCCACCGAGCCGCCCATGGCGATCCCCCGCCGGTACGGGTCGGTGCCGTCCAGCGGTCCGGCCTGCGCCACCGCCTCCAGCGCGGCGCCGACCGCGAACCCGGCGCCGCGCGACAGGTGCCGCCGGTCCCGGGCCCGCGGCAGCACGTCGGCCAGCCGGAAGCCGCGCACCTCGCCGGCGATGCGCACCGGGAAGGTACCCGCGTCGAAGGTCGTGATCGGACCGACGCCGCTGCGGCCCGCGACCAGCCCTTGCCACGTGCTCTCCGCGTCGTTGCCGAGCGGCGTCACCGCGCCGACACCGGTGACCACCACCCGCCGCAGCCCGATCATGACCGGGCCCCCGCTCGGGTCAGGTGGTCCAGGCGCGACCGGGTGGCGGCCGGGTCGTCCAGCTCGCCGGTGTCGATCAGCGCGCACATCAGGTCGTTCGCGGCCAGCACCACCCGGTCGGCCACCCGGATCTCGCCGGACATCACCGCGGCCTCGTCGGAGAACGCGCTCACCGTCGCCTCGACGGTCAGCTCGTCACCGGGCCGCACCGCGCCCCGGAAGTCGGCGCCCGCCAGCGACAGCAGCGTCGCCCGCCGGCGCACGTCGGTGGTCAGCATCACCAGCCAGGCGCCCGCCTGGCAGAGCGTCTCGAGCACCAGCGCCGGCGGCATCACCGGCCCGTCGGGCGAGTCCACCCAGTACGTCTCCAGCCGGGAGGTCAGCTTGCGCGCCCGGATCGACTGTCCCGGTACGTAGCCGTCGATCCGGTCGGTCAGATGGAAGAGCACGCGGCCTCCTTCGGCTCGGCGATGCCGGGGCGCGCGACCACCACGTGGGCGATCGCGAAGCCGCCGGTGTGCGAGATGGACAGTGCCGGCGTACCGCCGCCCGCGGCCGCCCAGGCGCGGGCGACCGCGCCGTGCAGCCGCACCGCGGGCCGGCCGGACCGCTCGTTGACGACCTCCACGTCGGTCCAGCGCATGCCGGGGCCCAGCCCGGTGCCGAGCGCCTTGAGCAGCGCCTCCTTGGCGGCGAAGCGGCCGGCGAGCCGGGCGTACCGGTCCCGCCGGCCCGCGCACGCGCGCAGTTCGCCGGCGGTGAAGACGGTGCGCTCGATGTCCGGCTGCGCGAGCAGCGCGCGGATCCGGTCCTCGGCGACGAGATCGACGCCTACGTCTATGTCCACGCCGGGAAGACCCGGCCCACCGACCAACCCGGACACCGCCGGCCCGACCTCGACCCGAACGGCGCCCGCGCCTACCCTAAAGGCCGACCCCCACCCATGATCAAGGCGTCCTTCAAGTCGTTAGACCGACGTGAAGGACGCCTTGATCATGGGGACGGCTAGCGGGCGATCTCCGTCACCCGGGACTCGCGGACCACGGTCACCCGGATCTGACCCGGGTACGTCAGCTCTTCCTCGATCTGCTTCGCCACGTCGCGGGCCAGCACCGCCGCCGCGATGTCGTCGACGTCGTCCGGCTTCACCATCACCCGGATCTCCCGACCCGCCTGCATGGCGAACACCTTCTCCACGCCGGACTTGCCGCCCGCGATCTCCTCGATCCGCTCCAGGCGCTTGACGTACGCCTCCAGGCTCTCCCGCCGCGCGCCCGGCCGGCCGCCGGAGCACGCGTCCGACGCCTGGGTGAGCACCGCCTCGATGGTCTGCGGCGGCACCTCGTTGTGATGCGCCTCGATCGCGTGCACGACCTCTTCCATCTCGCCGTACTTGCGGGCGAGGTCGGCGCCGATCAGCGCGTGGCTGCCCTCCACCTCGTGGGTCAGCGCCTTGCCGATGTCGTGCAGGAACGCGCACCGCTTGATCGTCGGCACGTCCAGCCGCAGCTCGGCCGCCATGATGCCGGCGATGTGCGCGGTCTCCACGAGGTGCTTGAGCACGTTCTGCCCGTACGACGTGCGGTAGCGCAGCCGCCCCAGCAGCGTGACCAGCTCCGGGTGGATCTCGGTGATGCCCACCTCGACCAGCGCGTCCTCCGCCGCGCGCTGGCACAGCCGCTCCACCTCATGTTTGGCGCTGTCGAAGACCTCTTCGATCCGGTGCGGGTGGATCCGGCCGTCGAGCACCAGCTTCTCCAGCGTGAGGCGGCCGATCTCGCGGCGTACCGGGTCGAAGCAGGACAGCAGCACCGCCTCCGGCGTGTCGTCGATGATGAGGTTGACGCCGGTGACCGACTCGAAGGCGCGGATGTTGCGCCCCTCGCGGCCGATGATCCGGCCCTTCATCTCGTCGCCGGGCAGGTGCAGCACGCTGACCACGCTTTCCGCGGTCTGCTCGCTGGCCACCCGCTGGATCGCGTCGACCACGATGTGCCGGGCGCGCTGCTCGGCGGTGTTGCGGGCGTCGGCCTCGATGTCCCGGACCAGCAACGCGGCCTCCCGCTTGGCCTGGCCCTCGATCACCTCGACCAGCTCGGCGCGCGCGGCGTCGGCGGTCAGCCCGGCGATCCGCTCGAGCTCGCGCCGGCGCCCCTCCTCCGCCTCGGCGAGCAGCTGCTCGCGCTCGGTCAGGGCGCTCTCCCGCTCGGCCAGCTCGGCGGTCAGGGCGGCGAGCCGCTTCTCCCGCTCGGTCAGCCGCTCGACCTCTTCCCGGTGCAGCCGTTCCCGCTCGTCGATCCGGGCGGTGCGCCGCTCCACCTCGGCGGCCTGCTCCTTGACCGTCTCGCTCAGCACCGCGATCTCACGCTCGCCGCTGCGGCGCGCCGCCGCGCGTACCTGCTCCGCCTCCGACTCGGCCTGGCGGTGCGCGCGTTCCAGGATGTTGTCGCCCTCCGCGCGCGCGGCGTCGAGCACCCGGCGGGCCTCGGCCCGGGCCGCCCGCGCCTCGGCGCGGGCCTCCGCGGCGTCCGTGCGGGCCGCGGCGGCCGCGGACTTCGCCTGCTCGGCGGCGGTGGACGCCTCACCCGCCGCGCTGCGCAGCGCGGCCAGGGACTGCTCCTGCCGGTCCTTCTCCGCGGTGAACTCCGGATCGTCCGCGGCGACCGCGGGCGGCACGGTGGTCAGGCGGCGCAGCGTGCGCGCACCGAGCACAAACCCCGCGAGCACGAGTACCGACAGCGCCAGCACCGCCGCGAAGAGCGCCCATTCCGCACCACCCATGCCGCCTCCCTTCACCGTTTGGCGCCGGAGAGTGTGCCCTCCTGCTGGCGCGCCCTACGGCTCACGAGTCGCCCGACCGGGACGGCTGGCCGTGGATACGGACCACCGGCAGCGCCTGGTGGGCACCGCCACGGACCGGTGATATGTCACTCCCTCACCGGGTTGGCCACCCGGCGAGGGATCCAAGTTGATGCCGTACTGTTACGCGATCTATGTTGTGCGATTAGCTTCTGATGGTCGGGCGTACTCGTCTGTAACGCGAGGCTAGGTCGCGAGGGGTGGTTCGGTCAAGGACTCATGATCCGGCCGAAGCCGGGACGGACGGCATCGGAACACTCACGCGCAGCTCACTACGGTTAGGACAATCCGGGACGAGCCAACAATCGGGGTACATTTTTCGGCCAGTCTAGGCTGCCCCGTAGGCCACCGCCGCTTCCACCAGGGCGGCGTTGCCGGACGCCATCGTGCCGTCCGGCATCGTCCGGGTGTCTTCCAGCCCTACCCGAGTGTCCAGCCTTCGCCGCACCGCCTCTCGTAGGACGTCCCATACCGCTGGTCCTTCGGCGTGCAGCAGCACCGGCGGCCTTGTATCGGACCCGCTATCGGGAAGCGCGGCGAGCAGCTGACGGGCAGTGTCGAGCGCTTCGTCCGGATCGCGCGCCATGCACTCCAGCAAGATCCGCAGGCACGGCACGGTCCAGGTCGCGTACGCGGACACGGCCGCCGGCGTCCACAGCCCCGCCTCGACGCCGATGCCCTGGGCGTGCAGCGCGGCCGCCACCCGCTCCGCCCCCTCCTCGTGCGCGTTGACCGACGCGAAGTCCGGCAGCACGGTCCACGCCTTGATCGCGGCCACCCGGGCGTCCGGGTCCGGCTCGATCCACGCGCCGGTGCTCACCCCGACCGGCAGCCGCGGGCAGGCCCGGCGCAGCGCCGAGACCGCCGCACCGACGGCGGCCGCGTCGAGGGTCTCCCGCCCGTCGTCGTCCCGCGGGTGCACGTGCACCGCCCGGGCGCCCGCGTGCTCGCAGCGGACCGCGTCGGCCGCCAACTCCGCGGGCGTCATCGGCACCGCCGGATGCGCGCCCCGGCGCAAACCCCCGTTCAGGCAGGCCTTCAACACGTCCTCATTCTCCGCCCACCAGCGGCTATCCGCGTCTTGATCATGAGGGGGATCCGCGCCTTGATCATGATTGGTTCGGCGACCGTTGGTAGCGTGAGTCCTCGTGCTGACGGCCCGGGGTGAAGAGGCGGCGACGAACCGCCCGGCTCGCGCGACCGTTCCGCTCGTCGGCTGGGCCTTCCTCGCCGTCCTGTACGCCATGGTCGTCTGGGTGACGGCGGAGACCCGGGTCCAGTGGGGCCCGGACACCGCGTTCCACCTGGCGTGGACGTACCGGCTGCTCGGCGACTCGGAACCGGAGGCGGTGCGCCGGGCCGTCGAGTTCCTCGCCGACGAGCAGGGCATCGACTGCGCCACCTCGACGCTGCCGTGGTGCCACGCGGAGAACTACCAGATGTACTTCTCCGGCGACTACGCCGCCACGGTCGGCCCCCGGGTGATGACCCGCCTGCTCTCCGCCCTGCTCGTCGCGGCGTTCGGCCCGTGGGCGATGGTCGGGCTCTCCATCGCCGCCTACGCCGCCGGCGTGGTCTGCCTAGTACTGCTCGCCAACCGCATGTTCGGACCGCGCTGGGCGGTCCTGGCCGGCGCCCTCACGATCACCCCGTGGCTGGCCGCCAACTGGGCGGTCCACGCCAACACAGAGGCGCTGGCGCTCGCGTTCACCACGGCGTCGCTGCTCGCCCTGCCACTGCGCCGGGCCCGGCCGGCGCGGCGCGACGTGCTCTGGTTCGCCGCCCTGCTCGCCCTGGGACTCTTCACCCGGCAGTTCGCCATCTCGGTCACGGCCGGCACGATCCTCGCCTGGCTCGCCGTGGCCGTCCGCGACCGCCGGCTGCGCAACCCCTGGCTCGGATTCGCCGGCGCCGCGGTCGTCACCACCGGCCTGGTCGTCTGGGTACAGGGCCGGATGACCGCGTCGTACGCGAGCGGCTTCTCGACGCTCGAGACCTACGAGCGGAACACCGGCACGCACGGGCTCGGCGAGGTGATCGCGTCGCTCCCCGGCACCGCCGGACGGATCCTGGTCGGCGACCTGCGGCACGTGCGCACCGACCTGGTACTCGCCGTGGTGCTGTGCCTCGCCGCGGTCAGCGTGTGCTGGCGCTTCCGCAGCGAACTCTCGGCGCTCGTGCTCGGCATGTTCGCCACCACGCTGGCGCTCAACCTGATCATCAACAGCGACTCCGTGTTCCGGTACCACACACCGAACTACCCCGCGTACGCGCTGGCCGCGGTGGCGCTGCTGACCGACCTCGCCGCCCAGCGCCGCCCGTCACGCGCCACCGAGTCTGTTCCGCTGGGCGCACCGCCCGGCGCGCCCCCGGCCTCCGGCGCGGTGCCGGTGTCGTGGTGGGTCGCGCTGGTCGGCGGCTACCTGGCGGTGGTCCTGACCGTGCGCACCCTCGACCTCCGGGACGCGGCGGTGGGCGCCGGGCCGGCGCTCGCCCACCCGCCCGCCCCGGAGTGGCCGGGCAGCGCGCTGCCGATCCTGGCGTACGGCGCGGCCGTCGGCCTCGTGGCGTGGCTCGCCGTCCGGCTATGGGGTCGCTGGGGAATCCTCGCCGGCGCCCTGATGCTCGTGCCCACGGTGATCGTCCCCCTCGCCCGCCCGTCCTTCCACGAACCCTTCGCGGCATTGGCGGTCGCCGCGGCTCTGTGCACACTCCCTTGGCCCTCCCCGTCCCCGCCCCGCCCCCACTTTCGTCTCCCGTTCCGTCTCCAGTTCCGTCTCCATGCCCAGAGGGCAGCCCTGTTGGGCGGGAATTCCCAGGAGAGCTCCCCTATACCCGTCCAGGGGGTGAGAGGGGACCCTTCTCCCCTATGGGGATGGGGTCGCGGCCGCGTGTGGTGGTTCGGCGCGGCGATCCTCCTGGCCACGCTCGTGGACGACTACGCGAGCGTGGTCGTGGCCGGCGTGCTGGTGGCCTGGGCGACAAGTGTGGCGCTGGGCGAGGGATGGCCCAACCGCTGGACGCCGTACCCGCTCGCCGGCATCGCCGCCGTCGCCGCCGCGCTCGGCATCCGCACGGTGTGGCGCGTGCGGGAGACGCCGATCGTCGTGGACTGGACGTCCCTGGGCTCCGATCTGATGCTGGTCGCCGTGGTGGTGCTGATCGTCGTGGCGGGGCTCCGGCTCTGGCGGGACCAGCCGGCCGTGCCGCTCGCGATGGGCGCGCTCGCCGCCGCGGTGGTGCTGTCCCGCATCGACCTCTCCGCCATCGGCCTGTCCCACCTGGACCCAGCGACCGGGTTGCGCCCCGTGACCGCGCTGATGCCACTACTCGCCCTGGCCGCCACCGCCACCGCGACCGCCCTCCCCGATCCCCCCACCAAGATCAAGGCGTCCCTCAAGCAGTGACAACGGACGCCCTGATCATGAAGCCCCCCGCCGCGACTGCCGCGCCCCGCCGATCTTGGCCTAATCCGCGCGATCGAGGACTTATCGTCGCGACTGCCGCGCGATCGAGGGCTTATCGTCGCGAGTTGATCTCCAATCCACGACGATAAGCCCTCGATCAATGGAATTTCATCACGGTTTGCCCTAGATCGACGCGAGTGAACGACGATACGTCGCGCCTTCACTCGCGCCCCGGGGACGGCGGGTCGCCAACACGTATGCAGTCGACGCCACGCCGCCGCCAGGTGATACGAACAAAGGAACACATCGCGCAACCACACGCGCCACCGTCGGCGCGACGTGAGGGAGCCACCCCATGATCAAGGCGTCCCTCAAGTTGTTATAGCTACTTGAGGGACGCCTTGATCATGGGGTGGTGGGTTAGGGGGGTGGGGGGCCTTCGAGGTCGGCGAGGGCGTCGGCGTCGACGCCGTCCGCGAACTCGGCCGCCTCGGCGCTCTGCGCGGCCAGCGCGTCTTTCACGACCCGGATCGCCAGCCCTGGCGCGTATCCCTTGCGCGCCAGCATGCTCACCAGCCGCCGGAACACCGCATCGGGTGCCCCGGTCGCGGTGCGCAGCTTGCGGTCGACCAACTCACGGGCGGTGGCCGCCTCGGTGTCCGGGTCCAGGTCTTCGAGCGCCTCATCGACCGTCTCGCCATCGACGCCGCGCTGGCGTAGCTCGCTCGCGAGTGCCCGGCGCGCCAGACCGCGCCCGTGGTGACGGCTCGACACCCAGGCGCGCGCGAACGCCGAGTCGTCGATCATGCCGACCTCGCCATACCGGTCGAGCACCTCGGCGGCCACCTCCTCGGAGATGCCGCGCCGAGCCATCGCGGTGCCCAGCTCCGCCCGGGTGCGCGGGCGGACGGCGAGCTGGCGCAGGCAGATCTCCCGGGCGAGCTCACCTTCGTCGCGAGGCTCCTCGGCCGCGCGACCAACCCGCCGGCCAGCCCCGAGATCGCCAGCCTCGTCCGACTGGTCCGCCGCGCTGTCGGTCTGCCCCCGGCGGATGCCCCGGGTGGTGGTGTGGTCTTTCTGGGCAGCCCGGGGCGGGGCGGCATCCCACCCGCGCCCCGAGCGTGCACCACGCCGTCGTCCGGCCATGTCGACCGCTGGGATCAGAAGTCGACCGGCGGCAGCTCAGGCCCGGTGGCCTCGTCGCCGACACCCTGCCCGACGCCGAGTTTCTCGAGGATCTTCTTCTCGATCTCGGCGGCCACGTCGGGGTTCTCCTTCAGGAACTCGCGCGCCTTCTCCTTGCCCTGGCCGAGCTGGTCACCGTCGTACGTGTACCACGCGCCGGACTTGCGGATGATCGTCTGCTCGACGCCGACGTCGATCAGCGAGCCTTCGCGCGAGATGCCCTTGCCGTACATGATGTCGAACTCGGCCTGCTTGAACGGCGCGGCGACCTTGTTCTTCACCACCTTGACCCTGGTCCGGTTACCGACCACGTCGGTGCCGTCCTTGAGGCTCTCGATGCGCCGCACGTCGAGCCGGACCGACGCGTAGAACTTCAGCGCCCGCCCACCCGTCGTGGTCTCCGGCGAGCCGAACATCACGCCGATCTTCTCGCGGAGCTGGTTGATGAAGATCGCGGTCGTGCCGGTGTTGCTGAGCGTGCCGGTGATCTTCCGAAGCGCCTGGCTCATGAGCCGCGCCTGGAGGCCGACGTGGCTGTCGCCCATCTCGCCCTCGATCTCGGCGCGCGGCACCAGCGCGGCCACCGAGTCGATGACGATCACGTCGAGCGCGCCGGAGCGCACCAGCATGTCGGTGATCTCCAGCGCCTGCTCACCGGTGTCGGGCTGGGAGACCAGCATGGCGTCGATGTCGACACCGAGCGCCCTCGCGTATTCCGGGTCGAGCGCGTGCTCGGCGTCGATGAACGCCGCGATGCCGCCCGCCTTCTGCGCGCTGGCCACCGCGTGCAGCGCCACGGTCGTCTTACCCGACGACTCTGGCCCGTAGATCTCCACTACCCGGCCGCGGGGTAGGCCACCCACGCCGAGAGCCACGTCGAGCGCGATCGAGCCGGTCGGGATGATCGCGGTCTGGACGACCGGGCGCTCGCCCAGCCGCATGACCGACCCCTTGCCGAACTGCTTGTCGATCTGCGCGAGAGCAAGGTCGAGTGCCTTCTCCTTGTCAGGTCCTGCCGCCATTGCCGCCACCCCTACATTCGCCGTCTTAGCGGTCGTCTTCGCCGAAGAGCTTCTCGTCACGCGGACACGCTAGGCGCTGGGTCTGACAGAAAACAGCCGACGGGCCGTGGCCTGTGGACAAGCGCCCAGCTGTGGACAATAGCCGAACACCTGTACGACGCAAGCACCGACTCGCGAAAAACACTCAGCGCAACCGAGTGGGCACCCGGTCGGGGTACGCGGCGCACACCGCCCGCCACACCACGACGGTGTCCACGCCAGCGTCCAGCGCCTGCCGGATGGTGCGCCCATTGAGCTGCGTGAGCACCTGGTCGGACGCGATGCTCGCCGCGTACGCCGGGCCGAACGCCTGCTCCAGCCGCGTCCAGAAGTCGGTCAATCGCACCCCGCAACGCTAGCGCGACCGACCAAAGACACCACCAAGGACACCACCAACGGAAACCACCAACGGAAACCACCAACGGCACCACCACTACGACGTCAGGCATGCGAGAATCCGCAGCCATGATCAACATCGGCCCGCTGCGGCCCGAGGACCGTCCGGACTGGGAGGTCCTGGCCCGCGGCTACAAGGCGTTCTACGAAACGAGCGTGCCGGACGAGGGCTACCAGGAAACCTGGCGCCGGCTGCGCGACAACAGCGAGGACGTACACGGCGTCGGCGCCTGGCTGGATGGGCGGCTGGTCGGCATCGCGCACTACCTCTTCCACGCCACGTTCTGGTCCGCGCACTCCTGCTATCTGCAGGACCTGTTCGTCGACGAGTCCGCGCGCGGCCACGGCGCCGGGCGGGCCCTCATCGAGCGGGTAGCGGAGGAAGCCAAGAAACGCGGCGCCGCCCGCCTCTACTGGACCACCAAGCACGACAACCACCCCGCCCGGGCGCTCTACGACACCCTCGCGCAGCACCGCGGCTTCATCCGCTACGACTACCCGATGGCTTAGACCACCCGCCGCACCACCCGCAACAGGTACTCCTCCCGGTCGAGCGGGTTGTGGTCGGTGCGCGGCCGGGTAGGCGCCGGGCCGCGCACCGGCTCGTACCGGTCGAAGGTGGTCTCCAGCACGCCCTCCCCCCGGGTCAGCCCGGGCAGCCGCTGCCGCAACTCATGCACGCTCCCGGCCGGGATCACCCCGGCGAGAACGCCAGGCCCGACCCCGGCGACAACACCGGGCCCGACCTCGGCGACAACGCCGGGCCCGACCTCGGCAAGAGGACCCGGGCCAGGCACCGCGCCCAGACGCGCCAAGACCGAGGTCACCGCGCCGAGCGTGTCCGCCGGCGCCTCCAGCGAGTACCGGTGCACGGGCTCGCACACCCGGGTGCCGGCCCGCCGCAGGGCCGCCATCAGCACCAGCGGCGTCAGGTGGCGGAAGTCGCTCCCGGTACTCGACATGCTCTTGTCGAACGTCGCGTGCGCGTGGCTCTGCCGCGGCGCGTACCCGGAATGCGTCATGGTGATCACGCAGTCGGTCACCCGCCACCCGCACAGCCCCTGCGCCAACGTCGCGGTCACGGTGTCCTCGACGGCGGCGAAGAAGGCGTACGGCATCGCGCCGAGCTCCACCTCCAGCCCGAACCGCACGCCCGCCCCGACCGGTGCGGGCTCGACCCGCAGCCCGACGGTGGCGAGGAACGGGTTGCCGTCCTGGCCCATGTACTCCACGGCCGCACCGACCCCGACCGGGCGCTCGATGCAGATCACGCGGCTGCGCCGGAAGTCGGCGTCCACCCCGAAGTCGTCGGCGAGCGTCGCCTGGATGACCTCCTTCTGCACCTCACCGAAGAGCGACAGGTGCAGTTCGCCCGGCAGGACCCGCAGGTTGATCAGCGGGTCCTGCTCGGCGAGCTGGGTGAGCGCGGCGTGCAGGGCGCCGCGGTCGGCGGGGCGGCGCGGCACGACCACGGTCTCCAGGCTGGGCGGCGCGAAGACGTGGTCGCCGGCCGGCCCGCGCGGCGCACCGACCGGGTCGCCGATCCGCACCCCTTCCAGGCCCCGGACCTGGGCGATCTCGCCGGCGGTCACGGCGTCGCGGCGGGCCGCCGCGCCGTCCGCGAAGACGCGCAACCCGGTCACGCGGCCGGCGGCGCCGTCGCCGAAGGGCACCCGGTCGCGGACCCGCAAGGTGCCGGAGAACATCCGGAGGTACGCGATCTTCTCGCCGCCCGCACCGCGATCGATCTTGAAGACGGTACCGGCGACCGGTCCCGCCGGATCCCCGGTGGCCGCCGGCAGCAGCTCGGTGATGCCCCTGATCAGCGGTTCGACGCCGGCACCGGTGACCGCGGAGCCGAAGTAGACCGGGTGCACCAGGGTCCGCCCGGTCTGCGTCGCGAGCACGGCACGCAGGTGCGGGAGCGGCGGGGCCGGTGCATCCGCCACGTACCCGGCCAGCACCGCGTCGTCGTGCTCGGCCAGCACCTCGACCAACCGGTCGGCGGGGACGCCATCGGCGTACCCGGCCTCGCGGGTGCCCAGACCGCGGACCGTGCCCATCGGGACGGTCGCCGGGGTGAGCTTCTCCGCGATGGCCCGCAGCACGCGGTCGTAGCCGGCGCCCCGCCGGTCGATCTTGTTCACGAACACGAGCGTGGGGATGCCCAGCCGGCGCAGCGTGCGCATCAGCACGCGGGTCTGTGCCTGCACGCCCTCGACGGCGGAGACCACGAGGACGGCGCCGTCGAGCACGCCGAGCACCCGTTCCACCTCGGCGATGAAGTCCGGGTGGCCGGGGGTGTCGATCAGGTTGACCGTCGTGCCGTTGATCTCGAACGAGACCACGGCCGACTTGATGGTGATGCCGCGCTGCCGTTCGAGCGCGAGCGTGTCTGTCTGGGTGTTGCCATCGTCGACGCGACCGATCTCGTCGATCACTCCGGCGGCGTGCAGCAGCCGCTCGGTCAGACTCGTCTTACCGGCGTCGACATGCGCCACGATCCCCAGATTGAGGGTGCGAACCAACCGTCATGTCCTTTGGGTAGCGAACGATTCCCTGCTGGCTGGACATGAACGCGGCTCGCATGACGGCCCTCCTTCGCACGACTCGAGCAGCATTACTCATGTTCAAGGCGTCCTTCAAGTCGTTTTGCCGCGAACCCCGACGCTGACCGCATCGCCGAAGCGGTACTCGTCGACCCCGCCGAGCCCGGCGGCGGCGGTCACCGCCCCGCCGCCCGCGAAGAGCGCGATATCCCGGTGGCTGAGCCACCGACATACTCGGCGGGTCATGCGTCGATCAAGGAAAGGCTTGCGGATCAAGGGCATAGGCACCCGGATCAAAGATCAAAGCATGTGCCCGAGCCCTTGATCGGCGCGGCGGGAGGGGTGCGCGGCGGGAGGGGGCGCTGAGGGGGGCGGGAGGGCGGCACCTACTTTGGCAGGGCGTTGGCGGCGATCTTCAGGTCGGCGACCAGTCCGTTGTACGCCGACTCGCGGTCGTCGGCGCGCAGCACCGCCGACGGGTGGATGGTGGCGACCAGCTTTGCCGGCTCGACCGGGAAGTCCTGCGGGCGCTGTGCGGCCTCCGGCCACGGCAGCACGGTCCCCCGCTGCTGGGTGACCCGGAACGACGGCCCGAGCAGCGCCTTCGCGGCGGTGGCGCCGAGCACCACGACGACCTCGGGCCGCAGCAGCGCGAACTCGGAGACCAGCCACGGCCGGCACGCTTCGATGTGGATCCGGTCCGGCGTCTGGTGGATGCGCCGCTTGCCGCGCAGCTGGAACCGGAAGTGCTTGACCGCGTTGGTGATGTAGATGTGCCCCGGGTCCATGCCGGCGTCGTCGACGGCGCGCCGGAGCAGGTGCCCGGCCGGCCCGACGAACGGCAGGCCCTTCTGGTCCTCGACGTCGCCGGGCTGCTCGCCGACGAACACCACCCGGGCGTGCGTGTCGCCCCGCCCGAACACCACCTGGGTCGCGTTTTCGTAGAGCTCGCAGCCTCGGCACCCCGGCGCGGCGGCCTTCAGCTCGTCCAGCGAGTCGGCGCTGGCGGGGATGAACTCCTGTGCTCCCGGTGCGGTCGTCTGTGGCACCCGCTTGTTATACCCGACCCCCGCGACGAAAAACGGCCCACCTCCCATGACCAAGGCGTCCTTCACGTAGTTCTAACGACTTGAGGGACGCCCTGATCATGGAAGGGGTCAGCGGGAGAGCGGGACGGACGGGATGGACAGGGCGGCGGCGACCGCGTCCGCGAGGTGCTCCACATCGTCGAGGGCGCTCACCGTGATCCGCACCGCGGGCGGCGTCAGCTGGCGGTAGAGGGCGCCGGGCGCCACGGCGTACCCCTGCTCGCGCAGCGCGGTCACGGCGCGCGTCTCGTCCGGTACCGCGAGCCAGACGTTAAGGCCGCTCTTGCCGCGGGCGCTGAGGCCGCGGGCGGCGAGTGCGGCGCGCAGGGCCGTGCGCCGCCGGTCGTAGCTCTCCCCCGCCGCGGCGATCCGCGCGGTGACGCCGGGGTCCCGCCACAGGGCCAGCACCAGCCGTTGCAGCACTGTGGACACCCAGCCGGCACCGATCCGCATCCGGCCGGCCACCCGGGCGACGGTGGCCTCGTCGCCGGCGAGCACGGCGAAGCGCAGGTCCGGCCCGTAGGGCTTGGCGGCGGACCGCAGGAACGCCCAGTGCGTGGTCGCCCCGGCGAGCGGGTGCAGCGGCTCGGCGGCCAGCTCGGCGGCGTGGTCGTCCTCGATGAGCAGCACGTCCGGATAGCCGGCCAGCACGCCGCGCAGGGCCCGCGCGCGCTCGGCGCCGACGGCGGCGCCGGTCGGGTTCTGCGCCCGGGCGGTCACGAGCACGGCCCGCGCGCCGGCCGCCAGCGCCGTCCGCAGCCCGGCCTCCGTCGGCCCGTCGTCATCCACGGGTACCGGCACCGCCCGCAAGCCGAGCGCCGCGATCAGGTCGAGCAGGTTGGCCCAGCCCGGATCCTCGACGGCCACCGCGTCGCCGGGGCGCAGGTGGGCGGCGAGCAGCCGGTCGATCGCGTCGAGCGCGCCGTTGGTGACCGTGATCGCGTCGCCCGGCACGCCGTCGGCCGCCAGGCGGGACCGGGCGGCGTCGGCCAGCGCGGGCAGCAGCACGCCCGCCTCGGCGTACCCGATGGGCGGCCCAACCTCCGCGGCGAGCTCGGCGAGGCGCGGACCCAGCGCGGGCAGGAACCGCCGGTCCGGCTCGCCGGCGGAGAGATCCAGCACACCCGCCGGGACCGGCGGGCGGAGCGCGGCGCGGCTCGGCGCGACCGGCGGGCGGTGCCGGACCCGGGTGCCGTTGCGCCCGGCCGTCTCGATGACGCCGCGCTGGCGCAATGCCTGGTACGCCTTCGCGACGGTCGCCGGACTGATGCCGAGCCGCTGGGCGAGCGCGCGCACGGCGGGCAGCGCGGCGCCCGGGGGCAGCTCGCCGGTGCGCACGCCGGACTCCACGCTGGCCGAAATCTCGACGGCCGTGGTCCCGGCGATTTGATAACGTACTGGCACAGTCACAGTTTTGTACTATAACAAAGGAGCTGTGGTGTACGAACAGACCCCCCGCACGACCGCCAACCGCGACCGGGGCCGGATGAGCTACGAGCGGGCCACCGCCCACGCGATCCTCGACGAGGCCTGGCACGGCCACCTCGGCTTCACCGTGGACGGTGAGCCCCGGGTGCTGCCCACCCTGCACGTGCGGGTCGGCGAAACGGTCTACCTGCACGGTTCGACCGGCAGCCGCCCGATGCTCGCCGCCCGCGGCGACGGCCTGCCGGTCTGCCTGGCGGTCACCCACCTCGACGGACTGGTCTACGCCCGGTCGTACGCGCACCACAGCGCCAACTACCGGTCGGTGGTCGCGCACGGCGTCGCCCACCCGGTGACCGACGACGCCGAGAAGCTCGCCGCGATGACCGCACTGATCGAGAAGGTCGGGCGCGGCCGGGCCGCCGACAGCCGGCCGCCCAGCCGCAAGGAGCTGGCCGAGACGGCGATGCTGGCGCTGCCGCTGCGCGAGGTGTCGGTCAAGGCCCGCACCGGCGGCGTCATCGACGAGGACGAGGACTACGGCCTTCCGCACTGGGCCGGCGTGGTGCCGCTGCGCCTGGCACCCGGGCGGCCGGAGCCCGACGCGGGCGTCACCGCGCCGGTGCCGGACTACCTGCGCCCCCCGCGCTCCCCCTGGCTCACGCCGGTTCCTCTCCGTGGTGACCACGTGATTCTCGAGCCGCTCGACATGTCTCATGTGGACGGCCTGTTCGCCGCCACCCGCGACCCTCTCGTGTGGCAGCACCTCACCTGGCCGCAGCCGCGCGACGTTTCCGAGATGGCGCCGGTCGTCGCGAGCATGCTGCGCTACCACGAGCGCGGCGAGCGGGTGCCGTGGGTGCAGCGCGACGCGGTCACCGGCGAGGTGGCCGGCGTGACCATGTTCGTCGGGCCCGACGAGAGCTTCCAGACCACGGAGATCGGCGGCACGTTCCTCGGCCGGCGGTGGTGGCGCACCGGCGTCAACACCGAGGCCAAGCTGCTCCTGCTGACCCGCGCGTTCGACGAGTTGGGCGCGGTGCGGGTCACCTGGCAGACCGACATCCGCAACGAGCGCTCACAGGCGGCCATCGCCCGGCTCGGCGCGGTGCGTGAGGGCGTGCTGCGGTCCAACCGCCGGCGCGGTGACGGCTCCTGGCGCGACTCGGTGCTCTACTCGATGACCGCCGCGGAGTGGCCCGCCGCCCGTCTCGCCCTCCACACCAAACTCCACACCCCCGTCCCATGATCAAGGCGTCCTTCACGTCGTTAGAACGACTTGAAGGACGCCTTGATCATGGAGGTGTTGGGGCGGCGGGGCGGCCACCGAGCTTGGGCATACATGGCGCGCCGGTTCGCGGTCGCGGTGGAACGCGGGCGCCCGATCACGGCCGGCCGCGGCGGCCGAGATCGCTGGACTTGGCGAAGAAGAGCCCGGGCAGCATGCCGGTGTGCGACGGTGCGGCCGTAGCACACGGCAGCAGTCGCACAGTTGTCTCGATCTTGTCCGGCCGGCGTGCCGGGCTAGGCGCTCGCCGTCGCGAGTTTCAGGCTGAAGCCGAGGAAGAGGGCGCCGACGCCGGTGGTGGCGCCAGCCGCCAGCCGGCGACGCCGGCGGAACTGGGCCGCCAGGTAGCTGCCCGCGAAGATCAACACCGTCAGGTAGAGCACGCTGCACAGTTCGGCGATCGCGCCCAGGATCAGGAACGACAGTGCCGGGTACGGGTAGCTCGGGTCGACGAACTGGATGAAGAACGACACGAAGAACAGGATCGCCTTGGGGTTGAGCAGGCTGATGAACAGCGACCGCCGGAAGGCGTGCGCGGCGAACGCCTCGCCCGACGACACCGACACCGAGGCCGGCGGTGACGGGGGCGGTGACGGCGGGGTGCGCCAGCGGCGGGACGCGCCGATCAGCATGGTCAGCCCGACGTAGGCGAGGTACGCCGCGCCGGCGTACTTGATCACCAGGAAGAGCGGCGGGTACGCGCTCAGCAGCGACGCCACCCCGCCCGCCGACAGCGCCATCAGTACCGCGTCGCCGAGGAACACGCCGGCCGCCGCCAGGTACCCGGCGCGGACGCCGAGCTTGGCCGCGGTGGAGAGCACCGCGAGCGTGTTGGGTCCAGGCAGCAGCACGATGGCGACCGTGCCCAGCACGTAGGTCCAGATGTCGGTGATCCCCAGCATGCGGCCATCTTCCCCATGATCAAGGCGTGGC
>JBBEWH010000022.1:0-18283 GCA_037414955.1 Actinomycetes bacterium KLBMP 9797 | reverse complement strand
GAGCAATTGTCAAGACTTGTGGATGAGAGATCTTGATCAGGCGGCGGTGACGGCCTCGGAGGCCGGGGTAGGTACGGGGCGTTCGACAAGCTTGCCGCGTTCGAATCGGGCGCCGGCGCGGACGAGGGCGACGAGGTGAGGTGCGTTGACCGCCCGCCAACGGTGTTGTGCGGCTTCGATGAGCTTGAACGCCATGGCCAGGCCGGCAGCCTTCGAGCCGGGGCCCTTGGTGACCTTGGTGCGGTGCCGGACGGTGGCGAATGTCGACTCGATCGGGTTCGTGGTGCGCAGATGGATCCAGTGCTCGGCGGGGAAGTCGTAGAAGGCCAGCAGCTCGTCGAGATCGTCGGTGATCTTCGCGACGGCCTTGCCGAACTTGGCGCCGTAGGCCAGCTTGAACGCCGCGACGGCGCGGCGGGCGTGGTCGCGGTCCTCGGCGTTCCAGATCTCGGCCAAGGCCCGTTTCGCTGCCGGGTGTGCCGACTTGGGCAGCGCCGACAGCACATTGCCGATCTTGTGGAACCAGCAGCGCTGCTCACGGGTGGTCGCGAACACCTCCCGCAACGCCGCCCAGAACCCCAACGCTCCGTCCCCGACCGCGAGGACCGGGGCGCGCATGCCGCGTCGGGCGCAGTCACGCAGCAGGTCCGCCCACGACCCGGTCGACTCCCGATAGCCCTCGGCCAAGGCGATGAGTTCCTTGGTGCCGTCGACGCGCACGCCGACGATGACCAGCAGGCACAGTTTCTGCTCGTCCAGGCGCACGTTCAGGTGCACGCCGTCGGCCCATACGTACACATAGTCCACACCGGACAGATCCCGGTCACCGAACGCGCGGGCATCGTCCTGCCACTGCACGGTCAGCCGGGTGATCGTCGCCGCGGACAGGCCCGAACCGCTGCCCAAGAAGCTCTCCAGCGCCGGCACGAAGTCCTGTGAAGACAGACCATGCAGGTACAGCAGCGGCAACACCTCGGTGACCTTCGGCGACTTGCGGCACCACGCCGGCAGGATCACCGAGGCGAACCGCTGCCGCTCGCCGGTCGCCTCGTCGACGCGCTTGTCGTTGACCCGCGGCGCGACCACCTGCACCGCCCCGGCCGAGGTCAACACCTGCCGCGGCTGGGCGCGGCCGTTGCGTACCACCAGACGCCGGCCGTCCTCATCACGCTGGTCGGCGTGCGCGGCGATGTACGCGGCGACCTCCGCCTCCAGAGCGGCGGCCAGCATCCGCCGCGCGCCGTCACGCACGATCTCGTCGATCAACGAGCCGCCCACCGTGGGCGCGTCCGGCGCGGTCGCTGGCGTGGCGTCATCGGGGTTGGACTACCGTGAGCACGGGCGTACCTTCCCGACCCGCGTTGGCGCGCGGGCCTTACTCGATTCCCTGGACTGGACTCGTCGGGAGGGTACGCCTCCCGACCCTCATCCACAGGTTTCGAGCATTGCTCCCGCTGAACGTATCGGGGATGAGACGTGGACTCAGGCGGACCTTCCCCTCCTGGACGAGTTGGAAGACCTCATCAGCGGCGTCAGCGAGCAGTACGCCCATGTTGTCGTCGACGAGGCCCAGGACCTCTCACCCATGCAGCTGCGTTCTGTATCCCGTCGCTCCGCTACGGGCTCGATGACGATCGTCGGGGACATTGCCCAGTCGACCGGTCCGTGGGCACGTGACGACTGGGACGACGTGCTCGCCCATCTGCCGTCGGACCTGCCACAGGCCATCGAGACTTTGAAGTACGGATACCGTGTGCCGAGGCAGATCTTTGAGGTAGCCGCACCACTCCTGGCGGTGGCGGCCCCGACGGTCGAGGCGCCCACCATCGTCAGGGACGGCCCTTCCAAACCGTCCTTTGAGAGCGTCAGCGACGCCAACCGCGCGAGGGCCGCCGTTGGTGCGGCGATGGGCCACGCCGCGAAAGGCCGGTCGGTAGGCATCATCTGCCCCGGCCGGTGCCGGGAGGCAGTCGAGGCCGAGCTTCGAGATCAAGACATCCAGTGGTTCGCGGCCGGCGGCGACCTCGGCCGGGGTATCAACCTCATCAGCCCTCAAGAGGCGAAAGGGCTGGAGTTTGACGCCGTTGTGCTCATCGAGCCGGAGTACATCCTTGACGAGGACGACAAGGGCCATCGACTGCTGTACGTCGCGCTGACCAGACCAACTCGCTATCTGCACATCGTCGCCGCCGGCGCACATGTTCCCCTGCCTGCGGCTCCAACCGGCAGCCCTGCGCTGGAGGCCCTTGACCCACCCCAGTCGGTGATGGCGAGCCCGGATCCACGACCGCAAGCCGAAGGATCAACAGCCATCTCGCCGATGGCGGCCCAACGGCGTCCGTCCGACTCGGTTGAGGAGCCGTCAACATATCGCCTACCGGCTCAAACGGCGATTGACGCGTTCGCGGTCGACCTGGCTGACCAGCTTCGGTCGGGCCTTGCTCCCAACCTCTGGCCTGCCGTACTCGATCGCATGCGGCGGCTACTGAACGTGGACTGAGGGAGAGCGACCCTCATTCGGGTCACGAGATGCCCTCGCCTTCCGGCCGCTTCGAGCAGGCTCACGCCATGCCGGCCCGGCGGGACGCGCAGAGGTCGGCCAGTAACTCGTCCAACTCGTCCGCCTCAAACAGGTCAGGCTGGGCAAGCTCGTCCAGGGTCTTGATGGGCCGGACACCCAGTCGGCGCGCCAGCTCCTCGGCCGGTACATGCTCGGCGTTGGGCCATTCGGGCAGCCGCTCGGCGTTGCTTGGCGTCATGGCGATCATCTCCTCCGCTCAGCGCTCGTCTGATCCTTCATCGCTGGTGCCGGCGGTGCCAGACACCCAGGGAGGCCATCCGCCCGGGACTGAGAAGCGTGCCACGGCGTAGGGGGTGGGGTCCGATGTGAATAACTCTGCACATCTAATGGGTACCTGTATAGGATTCTCGACGTGGTTCCAGCTATGGCTAGCTCCGACGATCCGCTACGAGGGTTGCCCGCCTCCTTCACCCGCGCCCAGGCGCGGCGAGCTGGCCTGACCGACCGGCAGCTCTACCGTCTGCGTGACGATGACATGATCGAGGCGCTCGGCCACGGGCATTTTCGGCGCACTGACGTTGGTGCTCCTGCGGACCCCGATCTGCTGGAGATTGCGCAACGTGCCACTTGGTCAACATTGTGCCTGGCCACGGCGTTGGCTCAGCATGGCCTGACGGATGAGATCCCAGCCGCGATAGACGTGGCCCTTCCCCGTGGGCAGCACCGGCCGGCGACCACAGCGCCGGTTCGGTGGCACTTATTCGAACAGAACAGTTTCGATGTCGGGCGCACCGAGATGCCGCTCGACGAGACGACATCCATCGGCCTGTACGGGCCCGAGCGCAGCATCATTGACGCGATCCGACTCCGGCATCAGGAGGGACCAGAGTTGGGGTACAGCGCCCTGAAACGGTGGTTGGCTCGCCCCGGCGCGATGCCATCTGACCTGCTGAGGATGGCGGCCCACTTTCCCGCAGCGCGCAGGGCGCTGCGGGAGGCTTTGGAGATCCTGCTGTGATCGACAGACCGACCCGGGCAACAACAGCCGGTCGGGCCTATCTGGACCTGCAGAACCTTGCTCGACGTCTCGGACGGCCCACGGACGAACTACACCAGGTCTACGCCCTCGAAGGGTTCCTTGCCAGGCTGGTCGCCTCACCTTATGCCGACAAGCTGGTGCTCAAGGGCGGTGTGCTGCTGGCCGCGTACGAGACGCGCCGTCCGACGCGCGACATCGACCTGCAAGGTCGGTACATCGCCAATGATCTCGATCAGGTCCTGGCGATCGTGCGAGACATCGCCCGGATCACGCTCGACGATGGCCTGCTGTTCCACGCGGATCAGGCCAGAGCCGAGGGGATCCGCGAGGAAGATGTATACAGCGGGGTACGCGTCAGCCTCACCGCCGAGTTGTCCGCCGCGAGGCTGGCACTCCACGTGGATGTCAACGCCGGCGACCCGATCTGGCCCGCACCCCAGCAGGTGGCCCTGCCCCGACTGCTCGATGGCCAGATCGTGGTCGCCGGGTATCCGCTTCCGATGGTCCATGCGGAGAAGATCGTTACGGCGATCCAGCGAGGCGTCGCCAACACCCGCTGGCGGGACTTCGCCGACATTTACACCCTCGCCCGCCGCCATGACATCGACGCTGCCAACCTGGCTATCGCGATCGGAAGGGTGGCAGAACATCGCAAAGCACGGCTGGCGACGTTGGCTCAGGTGCTCGACGGATACGCAGCGATCGGCCAGGCGCGCTGGGCTGTCTGGCGGCGTAGGCAGCGGCTCGACGATCGACTACCGCAGCAGTTCGACGTGGTGCTGGCGACAGTGAAGACGTTCGCCGACCCCGTGATCAGCGAGGCCGTGACCAAGGGCAGTTGGAGTGCCGCCGAGCAGTCATGGACGGGTGCCGGCTGACGCTGCCGTCGGCGAGAAGGGCCGGTCGTCGGGCGATGGGCTGACCACCGCCCGGCGACCGCTGGCTACGCGGACCGGTCCTCCACAGTCACCTCTGCCTTGAGATTTTGACGAGGAGCGAGGCACGCGCGTTCGATAGGGCGTGGCCGTTGCGACGTAGCTGCTCGGTGAGCGCCTTACGCGTCGGCGGTCGACCCTGATCGACGAGCGCGTCCCGCGCCGCCGCCGGTGCGCCCAGCACGTGGACCACGTCCGTGACCTGCGCCGGGTCGAAGGGTCCGGCCTGCGGCGGGTCCGCGGACCGGTCTGGGCCACCGGTCCGCACGGTCCCGGACCGCGGCTCCGTGTCCGGGACCGGAGGCACGCTTGCCGGACCGTCGTCATGCCAGACAACCGCACCGGTCTGCCGGGCGACCGCTGGAGCGGGATGATCCTCGGACCCGCCGATCCTTTCCGGGACCCGAGCATCCTGGGCCACGACCGTCCTGCGGGTGGCGGTGACGTCCGGGAGCGAAGGCTCACTGTCCGAAGCCATGGGCAGCCCAGCGGCAGCTCGCCCGAGCGCGATCTTGACCATCACCAGGAAGCCAAGCGCTGGCACAGCCGCAGCGATCCAGCCGGTCACCGACCGCTCCGCGTCGACCACCTGCGCCGAGAGGAAAGCCACGTCAGAGCCGCTTCTCGGGACCGACCCTGATCAAGTAGTTCGACGCTGGCTGATTTCCCAAGCTGACAGTGCGGGCTCGATTCCCGTCACCCGCTCCACGGACAAAGCCTGGTTAGGATGCAACTCCTCACCAGGGATAGCCAGGGATCGCGCCGAGGGACAAGCTGCCGTGGTGACAGCACTCCTGAGGGCGCGTTACTCCTCAGGGCGCGTTGGTGTCGTAGGTTGCTATGCCGAGCGTTGCCCAGGCGGTGAGGAGCCGCTGGTCGCCGGAGGCGGCCACGACATCTTCGTCGTCCAATTGCTCCGCGGAGGCGGCATGCACCGCGCCGTAGCCTCGTAGCGCCAGTGCATGCGTCAGTGCGGCGGCCCTCGTCACCACCGGTTCGTCCACCTCGGCCACGTCGACCTCTGACCACATTCGGTCTAGTAGGCGCAAGCTCGCGTGATGCTCCTGATCCGTCAGGCGGCCCAGACGTCGTGCCTGTGCCAGTGCGGCTGAGGTCTCCACATAGAGCAGGCGGGTCGACACCACCGCGTCGGCATCGTTCCAGAAGCGTCGGCATGAGGCGCTACTCGGCTCGGTTACCAACAGGGGCACAAGCGCGGATGTGTCCAGATATCCGATCACCGGCGCTGTTCACCGATCAGGTCGCTGACGGTTCCGCTGGAGGTCACCGGGTCGGGGGCGGGCCGTTTATGGGCGCGTGCGGGCTGCACCCGGCCCTCGGCGCGGAGCTGCTCCAGCCTCGTCGGTCGATCCACCGGCACGATGCGCGCGATCGGCCGACCATGATCGGTGATCGTCACGACACGTCCTGAGCGGACCTCCGCTAGGTGCTTGCTCAAGCTGTCTCGCAGTTCGCGGATGCCAACGTTCACGGCGACCTCCGTGGCCATTTTCTCTGTCAAAATTATAGCCACACCGAGTGCGCACTGAAGATCGTGAAGCGCCAGATCTCGTCGCCGAGTCGAGACCGACCGGCCATGATCAAGGCGTCCTTCAAGTAGCTATAACGACTTGAAGGACGCCTTGATCATGGGAGGCTGTCGGGGGTGAGGAGGGCGCGGACAGGGAGGTCGGCGAGGTCGGAGGCGAGGGCGGGGGGTTCGGCGACGATCGCGGCGCAGCCCACGGGGGTGGCCCGCAGTTGGCGGACCACGTCGTAGAGGGCGCGGACCTGGGCGCCGGTCGAGACCCAGTCGTCGACGACTAGGACCCGGTCGCCGGGGCCGATATGCCGGCTGCGTACCCCCAGCCCGAGCGCGCGGCCGCGGTAGTCATCTGAAGTCCGGGCCCAGGTCATCGGCTCGGCGATCTGGCGGTCGGCGCCTTCCTTGACCGCGCCGACGAAGCCCACGCCCAGCGCCGTCGCCACCAGCGGGCCGAGCAGGTAGCCGGTGACCTCGGGCGCGACCACGACCGTCGGACGTTCGGGGCGGAAGAGGTCGGCGAGTGCGGGCCCCAGCCCGGCCAGGATGAAGGGATCGCGCCACCAGCCGGAGGCGTCGCTGACCATGTGGGTGCTGCCCGGGCCGAGGTCGATCCACCGGAACGCGTGGATGAGCCGTTTCCTGAGTTCGGGCACGGATCTATCGTCCATGATCAAGGCGTCCTTCAAGTAGCTCTAACGACTTGAGGGACGCCTTGATCATGGGGGAGTGAGCGCGGAGTGGGTGATAAATCCGGACAACGGGTGGTCGATGGCGGTAGGTGTCAATGATCACGCAGCGTACGTAAGAGGTCGCTGAATGGCGCAGTAAGGGCCGCCTGACCTGCGATATTTCCGGGTATTGGGGGGACCACCAGCCGGCCATTTCCGGATCAGACTACGGGTCAAGTGCGTTCAGTCGTGGCCTTCGATCAGGCATGCTGTTCGGCGTACCCATGCATCTCCTGCCCCCGGGCCGCCGCCCGCTCAGTCCTGGTTCCCGCGCCGGCCTCGGCGCGGCTCTTGTGCTGCTCGCACTCGTCGCGGCGATCGAGTTGGCGGATGGGTCGGAGGCTCGCTACATCGGGTTGATCGTGGCGGCGCCGTTTCTGGCGGCGGCGTTCGCGTCGTGGCGCGTGGTGCTGGCGATCGGCGTGCTGGCCACCGCGCTGGGTGGGATGTTCGCGCTGATGGGCCGGCAGGATCGGCTGGCCAACGCGATCATCGTGGTCGGCATCGGCCTGGCCACCGGCATCGCGGCAGGCGTGGCGGTGATCCGGGAGCGGCAGGCGGACCGGATCGCGGAGCTGTCCCGGCTGGCGTCGGTCGCTCAGCAGGCGGTGCTCCGGCCGCTGGGCCCCAAAGTGGGGACCCTGGCGGTGGCGGGGCGGTACATCTCCGCGACGGCCGCCGCCGACATCGGCGGCGACCTGTACGAGGTGCTCGACACGCCGTACGGCGTTCGCATGATCATCGGCGACGTGCGGGGCAAGGGCCTCGACGCGGTACGTCTGGCCAGCATCGTCCTCGGCTCCTACCGCCACGTGGCGTACGAGCGGGCCGACCTGCGCGCGATCGTGGCCGACCTCGACCGGGCGGTGGCCCGCAGCGTCGGCGACGAGGACTTCGTGACCGCGGCGCTGGTGGAGGAGCGGGGCGGCACGCTCACGATCGTGAACTGCGGGCATCCGCCGCCGCTGCTGCTGCGGCGCGGCGAGGCGATCCCGCTCGACCCGCCGGCGCCGGCGCCGCCGTTGGGTTTCATGCCGGTGGTACGCCCGCGGGTCGAGCGCTTGGAGCCGGGTGACCGGTTGCTGTTGTTCACCGATGGGCTGGGCGAGGCGCGCCGGGAGGGCGAGTTCTTTCCGATCGCCGACCGCGCGTGGCGCCTCCTGGGTCACGGCACGGTCGGCGACGGGCTGGTCTCGCTGGAGACCGCGCTGGTCGAGTGGGTGCACGGGCGTCTTGACGACGACATCGCGCTGGTCCTGATGGAGTACGCGGGCGCCCGCCCGGTCAGCGCCGCCGCGGTGCCGAGCTGGGAGCTAGGCGCGCCAGACGGCTGAGTGCGCGGTGCCGACGCGGGTCCATGAGGGGTCACGGGAGTGTCGGTCTGCCGACGGCTGGCGTCCGGATCACCGGTTTTGCGGCGGTTTCGTTGTCGGCTTGTGGTCACGGTCACTTCCGCGAGCGGCTTGTCGCTCTCTACTGGCCGGTAATACAATTGATGTTACTGACCGGTAACACCTGCGAGACCTGCCGAAGCGGGGGCCAGCGAGCATGACGCACTACAAGAGCAATGTCCGGGACCTTGAGTTCAATCTCTTCGAGGTCTTCGGCGCCGATCAGGTGTTCGGCCAGGAGCCGTACGCCGATCTAGACGTGGACACCGCGCGGAGCATCCTGGCCGAGGTGGACCGGCTGGCCCGGGAGGACCTGGCGCCCAGCTTCGTCGACGGTGATCGGAATCCGCCGGTCTTCGACCCGGCCACTTACTCCGTCACCATGCCGGACGCGCTGCGCGAGTCCTACAACACGTTCATGGACGCCGAGTTCTGGCGCCTCGATCTGCCGGAGGCGCTGGGCGGCACGAACGCCCCACGCGCGTTGTGGTGGTCGCTCGCCGACCTGGTGCTCGGCTCCAACGCGCCGATCTGGATCTACGCGTCCGGTCCGTCGTTCGCGCACACGCTGTGGCGCGAGGGCACCCCGGAGCAGAAGGAGTGGGCGAAGCTCTTCATCGAGAAGCGCTGGGCCTCCACGATGGTGCTCACCGAGCCCGACGCGGGCTCCGACGTCGGCGCCGGGCGCACCAGGGCGATCCCACAGCCGGACGGCAGTTACCACATCGAGGGCGTGAAGCGCTTCATCACGAGCGGCGAGCACGACCTGTCGGACAACATCATCCACTACGTGCTGGCCCGCCCGGTGGGCGTCGAGGGCGCGGGTGGTCCGGGTACGAAGGGCCTGTCGCTCTTCGTGGTGCCGAAGTTCCACTTCGACCCGCAGACCGGCGAGCTGGGCGAGCGCAACGGCGTGTTCGCGACGAACGTCGAGCACAAGATGGGCCTCAAGGTCTCCACCACGTGTGAGCTCACCTTCGGTGAGCACGGCGTGCCGGCCAAGGGCTGGCTGCTCGGCGACGTGCACGACGGCATCCGGCAGATGTTCCTGATCATCGAGTACGCCCGGATGATGGTCGGCACGAAGGCGATCGCGACGCTGTCCACCGGTTACCTGAACGCGCTCGAGTACGCCAAGAACCGCGTGCAGGGCGCCGACCTGCTGCAGATGACCGACAAGACCGCGCCCCGGGTCCCCATCACCCACCACCCGGACGTGCGCCGGTCGCTGATGCTCCAGAAGGCGTACGCCGAAGGGCTGCGCGCCCTGGTCTGCTACGCCGCCACCTGGCAGGACAAGATCATCATCGCCGAGGCGGCCGGCGACGAGGAGGCCGTCAAGCGCGCCAAGCGGATCAACGATCTGCTGCTGCCGCTGGTCAAGGGCGCCGGTTCGGAGCGGGCCTACGAGCTGCTGGGCCATGAGTCGCTGCAGACGTTCGGCGGCTCCGGCTACCTGCAGGACTACCCGCTCGAGCAGTACGTCCGGGACTCGAAGATCGACACCCTGTACGAGGGCACGACCGCGATCCAGAGCCTCGACCTGTTCTTCCGCAAGATCGTGCGGGACGGTGGCCAGGCGCTGATGTCGGTGGCCGCCGAGATTCAGGCGTTCATCGAGTCCGAGGGCGGCAACGGCCGGCTCAAGGAGGAGCGGCTGGCGCTCGGCAAGGCGCTCGCCGAGACCCAGCAGATCCTCGGCGTGCTGACCGGCTGGCTCGGCGAGGCGCAGGGCGGCGAGCCGCGGGCGCTGTACAAGATCGGCCTCAGCTCGCGCCGGCTGCTGCTGGCGCTCGGCGACCTCGTGGTCGCCTGGCTGCTCCAGCGCCAGGCCGACGTGGCGCTGCGGGCGCTGGCTGGTGAGGTCTCCGCCGCCGACAAGTCCTTCTACGAGGGCAAGGTGGCCGCGGCCCGGTTCTTCGCCCACGAGGTGCTGCCGCGCATCGGCGCCGACCGCCGGATCATCGAGTCCACCACGCTGGACCTCATGGACCTGCCCGAAGACGCGTTCTAGCCCCGGAAGATCCGCGTTCTAGCCCAAAGATCAAGGCGTCCCTCATCCACGTGAGGGGCGCCTTGATCGTGTAGCAGTAGGTCAGCCGCGGGCGGTGTGGGTCGACGCGAGCGGGGCGGAACCGGGGGCACACCCGGCCCATCCGCCCTCGACGCGGTGGACGGCGATGCCGCTGGTGCGCAGGCCGTCCGAATCGATTGCCCCGTTCGGGTCGAGGAGCAGCGAGAGTTCCGAGATGGGCGGGTTGTGGCCGATCACCAGCACCGTGGCCGCGTGCTCCGGGGCGCTGCGGATGGCGGCCAGCAACTCCTCGGCGTCGCCGCCGTACAGCGGCGCCTCATAGGAGACCGTCGGGGTGCATTCGCCGAGAGCGAGGGCCACCCCGTGCCAGGTCTGCCGGGTGCGCTTGGCGGGCGAGCAGATCACCACGTCGGGCAGGAGGCGGCGGCGGGCGAGCCACGCGCCGGCCGCGGCCGCGTCGGCATGCCCCCGGGCCGTGAGGGGCCGGTCGATGTCGGCGATGCGGGCGGGCCGGTCGGCCTTGCTGTGGCGCAACAGCACGAGAGTGCGGTCCGTCATGAGCTCCAGCTTGCCTGATTGAGCGCCGATACCCGTGGGTAAACCGGATACATGGGTATCGGAGGAAGTATCTTCCTGATCGCCGTAGGCGCGATCTTCGCTTTCGCGGTCGAGTTCGACCTGGGTTGGCTCGACATCAACGTCGTGGGCTGGGTGCTCATGCTCGCCGGCCTGTTCGGCCTGATCCTCACCATGTGGTTCTGGAACAACCGGCGGCGGACCGTCGTGCAGCGGCCGACCACCATCATCCAGGAGCAGCCGACGGCTGACCGGGTGGAGGAGGAGCACCGGGTGGTTCGCCGCAACCCGTACGCGTGACGTCAGCGCGCGAACAGCGCGAGGTAGATCGCCACGTGGTGGCAGATCGCCGCGACGAGTGTGCTCGCGTGGAAGAACTCGTGGTGACCGAAGACCGTGGGCCAGGGGTTGGGCCGGCGTAGCGCGTAGAAGATCGCGCCCACCGTGTATCCGACCCCGCCCGCGACCAGCAGCACCAGCGCGGCGGTGCCGCCGTGCCGCTGGATGTCGGGCAGCACGGCGACCGCCACCCAGCCGAGTCCGATGTAGAACGGCGCGGACGCCCAGCGCGGGCCGTGTGGCCAGATCAGCTTCATCCCCACGCCGCCGAGCGCGCCGGTCCACACGATGACCAGCAGCACGGTCGCCGTACGCCCGGGCAGGAGCAGCAGGCAGAACGGCGTGTACGTGCCGGCGATGAAGATGAAGATCATGGAGTGGTCGAGGCGGCGCATGATCTGGAAGCCGCGCGGTGACCAGACGCGCCGGTGGTAGAGCGCGCTGGTGCCGAAGAGGCCACAGACGGTGAGGCTGTAGATCACGCAGCTCACCACGGCGCCGGCGCCGGGCCGGGTCGCGGCGATCGAGGACAGGACGGCGCCGCACACCGCGGCGACGAAGAAGGCGTACGCGTGCAGCAAGCCGCGCATCCGCGGCTTACCCAGATCGATGGGCGAGGGGCGAATGGGTGCTTCGGTGCTCACCCGATCTAGGTTACGGCACCGTAGGTTACTCGCAAGTAGTGTTCTGCCTAACAGAACCGGCCCAATAGATTGTCGGCATGCGGATTGTCGAGGTCGGCGAGGCCGCGTTGCTGGTCGAATGCGACGACGATGCCGAGGTCGAGGCGTGGCGGGTCGAGCTGTGGCGGCGCCGGGACGGTGGTGAGCTGACCGCCGTGGAGATCGTGTCCGGTGCCCGTACCGTCCTGGTGGACGGCGTCCCCGACCCCGCCGCGACCGCGCGGCTGATGGCCGGCTGGCCGCCGCCCGCGGCCGCCGGCACGACGCCCGGCCCGCTGGTGGAGATCCCGGTCCGGTACGACGGTGACGACCTGCCGTGGGTCGCGTCGCACTGGGGCGTGTCGATCGCCGACGCCGTCGACCGGATCGCCGGCGTCGAGCTGCGGGTCGCGTTCGGCGGCTTCGCCCCCGGGTTCGCCTACCTGGCCGGGCTGCCCGACGCGTGGGCGGTGCCCCGACTGCCCAGCCCGCGCCCGCGGGTGCCGGCCGGTGCCGTCGGGCTCGCGGGCCCGTACGCCGGCATCTACCCCACCGCCTCACCCGGCGGCTGGCGCCTCGTCGGGCGTACCGGCGCGGTTCTCTTCGATGTCGACCGCGACCCGCCGGCGCTGCTCGCGCCCGGCGTGCGGGTGCGTTTGGTCCCGGCATGATCGAAATCGTGCGGGCCGGGCCGCTCACCACCGTGCAGGACCTGGGCCGGCCCGGCTACGCGCACCTCGGCGTGCCGCGCGCCGGCGCGCTCGATCAGCCCGCGCTGCGGCTCGCCAACCGGCTCGTCGGCAACCCCGACACCGCGGCCGGCCTGGAGATCACCGCCGCCGGGTGCGCGCTCCGGCTGCGGTCCGCCGGCGCGGTCGCCCTCACCGGCGCCAGCGCGCCGCTCACCGTCGGGGGCCGACCTTCCGGGTACGGGCAGCCGGTGCCGGTACCCGCTGGCGCGCTCGTCGAGGTCGGGCGCCCGGTGCATGGGGTGCGGTCATACCTGGCGGTGTCCGGCGGCGTCGCGGTGACCCCGGTGCTCGGTAGCCGGTCCACCGACACGCTCGCCGGTCTCGGGCCGGCACCGCTGCGCGACGGCGACGTCCTGCCGGTCGGCCCCGCCACCGCACCGTCCACCGTGGACTTCGTGCCGTGGGAGCCGCCCGCGGCCACACTCCGGCTCCGGGTGCGCCTCGGGCCCCGGCGGGACTGGTTCACCGACGACGCGGTCGCGGCGCTGCTCGGCACGGCGTACACGATCAGCCCGTTGAGCAACCGGGTCGGCGCGCGACTGACCGGCGCGGCCCTGGCCCGCGCCCGGTCCGGCGAGCTGCCCAGCGAGGGCATCGTGCTCGGCGCGGTCCAGGTGCCGCCCGACGGCCAGCCGCTGATCTTTCTGGCCGACCACCCGACCACCGGCGGATACCCGGTCATCGCGGTCGTCGGCGATGTGACGCCGCTCGCGCAGGCCGTGCCCGGCACCACCGTGACGTTCTCCTGATCAGGGGGCACGAGAGAGCGCGGGCAATACTTGGGGCATGTCGCGAGTACGGGCGCCCGAATTGCGCGGGCGGGGCTGGTTGAACACCGGTGGCAAGGACCTGACACTGGCCGATCTCCGGGGTCGGTTCGCCATCCTGGACTTCTGGACCTTCTGCTGCGTCAACTGCCTGCACGTGCTCGACGAGTTGCGGCCGCTGGAGGAGAAGTACGGCGACGCGCTGGTCGTGATCGGCGTGCACTCGCCGAAGTTCGAGCACGAGCGGGACGCCGACGCGCTGGCGGCCGCCGTGGAGCGGTACGGGGTGGCGCACCCCGTGCTCGACGACCCCGACCTGGTGACCTGGCGGCAGTACGCGGCGAAGGCCTGGCCGACGCTGGCCGTCCTCGACCCGGAGGGCTATGTGGTCGCCCAGATGGCCGGTGAGGGCCACGCCGACGGGCTGACCCGGCTGCTCGACGAGCTGATCCCGCGGCACGAGGCCAAGGGCACCCTGCGCCGCGGCGACGGCCCGTACGTGCCACCCGCCGACGCCGCCACCGTGCTTCGCTTCCCCGGCAAGGCGATCCTGCTGCCGGACGGCAACCTGCTCGCGTCCGACTCGGCGCGGCACTCGCTGGTCGAGCTGGCACCGGACGCTGAGACCGTGGTGCGCCGGATCGGCTCCGGCGCGCGCGGCCGCGTGGACGGCCCGCCGGCGACCGCCAGCTTCTCCGAGCCGCAGGGCCTGTGCCTGCTGCCCGCGCACGAGGCCGAGATCGCCGGGTACGACCTGGTCGTCGCGGACACCGTCAACCACCTGCTGCGCGGGGTGAAGCTGGACACCGGTGAGGTCACCACGGTCGCCGGCAGCGGGCGGCCGTGGCGGTCGACGGTGGACGACCACGCGCACGACGCGCTCGCCGCCGACCTGTCCTCTCCATGGGACGTGGCCTGGTACGACGGCCGCGTGATCGTCGCGATGGCCGGCATCCACCAGCTCTGGTGGTTCGACCCGGTGAAGCGGACGGTCGGTGTCTACGCGGGCACCACCGTCGAGGCGCTGCGCGACGGGCCGCTGCCGGATGTGTGGCTCGCCCAGCCGTCCGGCCTGTCCGTGTCCACGGACGGTAGCCGGCTGTGGATCGCGGACAGCGAGACGTCGGCGCTGCGCTACGTCGCGGACGGCGCCCTGCACACGGCCGTCGGGCAAGGGCTCTTCGACTTCGGACACGTGGACGGCCCGGCCGCGGAGGCGCTGCTCCAGCACCCGCTGGGCGTGTGCGCGCTGCCGGACGGTTCGGTGCTGATCGCCGACACCTACAACGGCGCGGTCCGCCGGTACGACCCGGCGGCCGCCACGGTGTCCACTGTGGCCAGCGGGTTGGCGGAGCCGAGCGGCGTCGTGCTGGACGTCGACGGCGGCGTGGTCGTGGTCGAGTCGGCGGCGCACCGGCTGGTCAAGCTCGCACCCGGCGAGGTCTCGGCGGCGGGCGCGGTGACGGTCGCCGGCGAGCGCCACCGCACCGAGCGGCCACCGACCGACCTGGCGGCCGGCGAGGTGACGCTCGACGTGGTGTTCACGCCGGCGCCGGGCCAGAAGCTCGACGAGTCGTTCGGCCCGTCGACCCGGCTGGAGGTGTCCGCCTCCCCGCCGGAACTGCTGCTCGACGGCGCCGGCACGACCACCGAGCTGAGCCGCCGGCTGGTGCTCAACGACGCGGTGCCGGTGGGCGTGCTCCAGGTGGTGGCGCAGGCGGCCACCTGCGACGCCGAGGCGGAGCACGCCGCGTGCCACCTCACCCGGCAGGACTGGGGCGTCCCCATCCGGATCACGCCGGAAGGTGCCGCTCGGCTCCCGCTGATCCTCCGCGGCCTGGACACCCAATGAACACGGCGTCCCTCAAGTAGTTCGCGCGACTTGCGGGACGCCTTGATCATGGGAGCTAGTGCCAGAAGCGGTAGTGGTGGTCGGTGGTGAAGTCGGCGCGCTTCCAGGTGCCGGAGGTCAGGGACTGCGCGTACCGGCCGTCCCGGCTGTCGCGGAAGCGGGGCCAGGCCGCCTCGTCGCCACCGTTGGGGTCGCCGGTGGCGGCGAACCGCGTCCACGCGCCGATCAGCCGGTCGGCGAGCGCGATCTGCGCGGGCGACAGGTTCTCGAACAGGTTCAGGTCGAACAGGTACGCCAGCTCGATCATGTGCTGGGCGGCGCCCGGGAAGCTCGGCGGCGGGAAGCCCGCGTACCAGGGGGTGTCCTGCTCGGCGAACTCGTACATCCGGGTGGGGGTCCAGCGGGACAGTGCGCGGGCGGTGTCGAGGGTCGGCACCGACCAGGTCGCGTCGGTCAGGACCTTCGCCAGCGTCTGGCCGGCCGAGCTGCCCAGCGGGTAGCGCTTCAGCACCGCGTCGGCCCGGTCGCCGTACGCCTCCCTGATCGCGGGCTCGTACGCCTCCGTCGGCATGGGTGTACCGGTCGCCAACTCCTGGCCGAGGACCCGCCCGTTCTCCTCGTCGTGATTGACGCCGATGAGGACGGGGACCCGGTTGAACCGGCCGGTGCGCATCGCCTCGTCGACCGGGAGCGGCAGCGTGGGTGTCCCGGAGATCGGGCGTGGCTCCCGCTCCGCGCCGTAGACGGCCAGCAGCTTCTCGATCTCGACCGCGCGGAGGCAGCCGGCCACATCGGCCTTGTCCGCGCAGCCCACCGCCCGGATCACCGCGTCGTTCTCGGCTTGCGCCTCGGCCCGGGTGCGGGAGGCGTTGCCCGGGGTGACGCAGGGTGCGCTCTGGATGATCGCCCGCTGGAACAGCCCGGCGGAGGCCGGGGAGGCGAGATGGCCGCAGACGCTGAAGCCGCCCCCGGACCCGCCCATCAGCGTCACGTTGCGCGGGTCGCCGTCGAAGGCCCGGATGTTGGTCCGCACCCAGCGCAGGGCCGCGCGCTGATCGTCCAACGCCAGGCCGCCCGACTCCGGCAACGACGGGTGGGTCAGGAAGCTGGTGACGCCGAGCCGGTAGTTCATCGACACCACGACGGCGCCGCCGGCCGCGAGCCGGCCCGGACCGTACAGGTCGCCCATCCCGAACATCATGCTGCCGCCGTGGATCCACACGATCACCGGCAGTTTTCCGCGCGTGCCGACCGGTGCGGTGACGTTGACGTTGAGGCAGTCCTCGTCGGTGCTGGGCTTGCCGATCGGGTATCCGGCAGGCTGGGCGCACACCTTGCCGGGAGCGGTGGCGTCGCGTATGCCGGTCCATGCGGCGGCCGGACGCGGCGCGGCGAAGCGGCCGGCGGTGGCGTAGGGGATTCCTTGGAAGGACCGCACCTCCGGGCCGACCGTGCCGCGCACCACCCCTTGGGCGGTGACCACGACCGAGGGGTCGTGCGCCGCCTGGGCGGCCGGTGTGGAGGCGGCCAGGAGCGCGAGCCCCAGGCCCGCCCCGGCGAGCATCTTTCGCATGTCTCTCCCCTATCGATCGACTGTCGATCAAGCGATGCCAGGGACCGTAACAGCCTCTTGCACGAACGCGCAACACGATCGCGCAAAACGAACGCATGAGGCAATCGTGCTAGTGTGCGCGCATGGGAAACCGTGAGGACCTGCTCGCGGGCGCTAAGCAGTGCCTGCGCGAGAAGGGGTACGACCGCACGAGCGTGCGTGACATCGCCGCGGCGGCTGGCGTGAGCACCGCCGCGATCGGCTATCACTACGGGACCCGGGAAGCGCTGCTCAGCCAGGCGCTGTTCGCGCTGCTGGACGAATGGGGCGACAGCCTCGGCCGCGCGCTGGCGCCCGGGGCCGGCGACGACGCGGTGCGGGCTTACGCGCGCATGTGGGAGGGGCTCATCGAGCAGTTCGCCGCCCATCCGGACCTCTGGCTGGCCACGGTGGAGCTGTTCCTGCAGGCGCAGCGGCAACCCGAACTGCGGGCCCGGCTGGCCGGCGGCGTCGGCGAAGGGCGGCGCGGGATGGCCGCCATCCTCCTGAGCGTGCCGGAGGAGACGGTGTCGGAGCGCAGCGCGCGCACGCTCGGCACGGTCCAGATGGCACTGATGTCGGGCGTGATGGTCCAGAGCCTCAGTGATCCGGCCAACGCGCCCACCGCGGAAGAGGTCTTGGCGGGATTGCGGGAGCTGGCGAAGCTCCAAACTCCATGATCAAGGCGTCCTTCAAGTAGTTCTAACTACTTGAAGGACGCCTTGATCATGAGAAGGGGGCAGGGTCGCGGAGGGCGGCGCGGATACGGCGGGCGAGATGGACGGCGTCGGGAGTGTCGCCGTGGACGCAGATCGACTCCACCGGCAGCCGCAGGACCGTGCCGTCGACGGCGGTCACCTCCGCGTCGACGGCCATCCGCACCGCGCGGTCCACCACCTCGTCGACCGCGGTGACCAGCGCGCCCGGGGACGTGCGCGGCACCAGCGCACCGTTCGGCAGGTAGCCGCGATCGGCGAAGCCCTCGCCGACCGCCCGTAGCCCGGCACCGGTCGCCAGCTGGGCGAGCACCGAGTCCGGCGGGCACAGCACGGGCAGCGACCGGTCGTAGTCGACGATCGCCGCCACCACGGCCCCGGCCTGCGCCTCGTCGACGGCGGCCACGTTGTAGAGGGCGCCGTGCGGCTTGACGTAGCGGACCCGGGTTTCCGCCACCCGGCAGAAGCCGTCCAGCGCCGCGATCTGGTAGAGCACGTCGTCGCGCAGCTCGGCGAAGGCGTACTCGATGCGCCGCCGCCCGAACCCGGCCAGGTCGCGGTAGCCGACCTGCGCGCCCACGGCGACGCCGCGCGCGGCCGCGGCCACGCACACCCGGCGCATGGTGGCCGGGTCACCGGCGTGGAAGCCGCAGGCCACGTTCGCCGACGTCACCACGTCGAGCAGCGCCTCGTCGTCGCCGAGCCGCCAGATGCCGAAGCCTTCGCCGAGGTCAGCGTTGAGGTCCATGGGAGGTCACGGTAGTACCGTCCGCCCATGATCAAGGCGTCCCACACGGCGTTCTATCGTCGTGAGGGACGCCGCGGCGGGGTGG
>JBBEWH010000021.1:0-220479 GCA_037414955.1 Actinomycetes bacterium KLBMP 9797 | reverse complement strand
CCCCCCCATCTCACGGGGCCCCACCCGCGGGTTTTGCGCGGGTGGCCCCCCCCGGGGGGGGGTGGGGGGGGTGGGCGGGGGTTAGGCGGGGGTGCAGGTGAGGGCAGGGGCGGCGTTGGCGCCGGTCCACGAGCCGATGAAGCCGAACGTGGTACTGGCGCCGGCGGCCAGGCCACCGTTGTAGGCCACGTTCCGCGCGGTGACCGCCGATCCGCTGCTGGTCACCGTGGCGCCCCACGCCTGCGAGACCTGCTGGCCGTTCGCGAACGTCCAGCCGACCGTCCAGCCGTTGATCGCCGACGAGCCGGCGGTCACCCGCACCTCACCCTGGAAGCCGCCGGTCCACTGTCCGGTCACCGCGTACGTCGCGGAGCACGCGCCGCCGCCCGCCGGTGGCGTGGTCGGAGCGGTCGTGGGCGGCGTGGTCGGCGGCGTCGTGGGTGGTGTGGTGGGCGGCGTCGTCGGGTCGGCCGCGCCCCCGGGGAAGCGCACGTCGCTGCAGAAGTAGTACGACTGGTCGCTGTGGCTGGCCTGCCAGATCGCGTACACGATGTGGCGGCCGGTGCGGCCCGGCGCGCTGACCGTCGCCGAGATGGACACGCCGTTCAGCACCGGGTCGGTCTCGGTCTGGCCGACACCCGGCAGGATCCGGCCGGTGTCCCGCACCAACTCCAGATCGCTCCAGCGCAGCCGCTGGGTGAGCGGGTTGTAGCCCTGCCGCGAGACGTAGATCCGGATGTAGTCCGCGCCGTGCCTGGCCTGGTCGTGCATGGTCCAGGTGAACGTGTTGCCCACGTCGGTGGCGCGCCAGTTGCCGGGGTTGTCGAGCGCGGCGTACCGGGTGCCGCCGGTCTGGCCACCACTACACAGCTGGCCGTCGGGGATGGCGCCCTGGTGGTTGCCGGCCACGCCTTCCCGGTACAGGCTGTTCCAGTTCCACATCGCGGTGGAGTCGGCCTGCCACGCCTGCCAGCACATCGGGTCTTGGGTGGCCATGGCGGGGTTCTGGAAGTCGTTGCCCCAACGCTTCCAGCAACCGTAGTTGCGGGACATCGGGTTGATCGTCGAACCGTGCGCTTCGGCGACGTTCGCCAGGAACGTCGTGAGCAGCAGCAGCGCGGCGGCCGCGACCACCGTCAAACGGTAGATCAGCGGCCGCCGGGCGGGCGCGAGCGTGGACATGGGTCCTCCAGTGCAAAGCAGCAACGTGCAGCGGTCGCGCGGAAACTTGCCCTTGTTTCCGCGTCCGGCATACGTGGCTCCCGCACCGGTCCGTGCAGCAGAGGTTCACATGTTCTATTTAGTTTTGTCAATAGCCTAACTAGCGGGCCGCAGGCAAAGGACCTGGTCTTTCCCGTTGCTGCCGGCGATCGCGATGTGCGGTTGGGTCTTGTCTTCGCACTGCGCGTCGGTGTCCACCTTGGACACCACGGTGTAGGCGCCGGCCTCACCGCAATCGGCTGCGACCGCGCCGTTGCCGGACTGCTTCACGCACGATCCGACCGCCGGGTTGAACGCGTTGTCCGAGCCGCCGCGCGTGAACAGCCAGACGGTGCCGAGCGGCACCGCCAGGATCAGCACCGCGGCCGCGATCACCATCGCCAGCACACGGCCGTTGCGCTCCTTCGCCGCCGGCTGCGGCTCGGCCGGCGCGTCCGGCTTGAACGAGTCGAACTTGCTCTGGTCGTCGGCCGGGTTGGCGGGGAAGACCTCCGGCGGTCCGCCCGGCGGCGGCCCGGCCGGGCCGAAGTACTGCTGGAGCCCCGGCTGCGGACCCGGTTGGCCGCCCGGTTGGCCGCCGGGTTGCCCGAACGGCTGGTGCTGCGGATACGCGGGCGGGGCCGCCTGCCCGTACTCGGGCTGGCCGTACTCGGGTTGCGGCGGCTGACCGTACTCCGGCTGCGGTGGCTGGCCGTACTCGGGCGCTGCCGGCCGGCCGTACTCCGGCGGCGCGCCCTGGGGTGGGGCGAACCCGGCCGGCGGGCCGGCGGCGAATCCCGCCTGCTCCGGATATCCGGACGGTGGCCCGCCGTGCGGGAACTGCTGCTGCGGTGGCGCGCCGTACGGCCCCGCGTAGCCCTGGTGGGCGCTCAGGTCCTCGTTCGGCGGGGGACCCTGGAAGACCCCGGTCGGCTCCGCATACGACCCGGCGGGCGAGGTGGGCGGAGCCACGCGGGCATTCCCACTCATCGCGGCGGCGCCGGCACCAGGACCAGGGCTCGGCGGGGCCGGCGGCCCGTCCGAGGTGGCGGGTCGCCCGTACACCCGGGGCTGTGGGCCCGACGACTGCGCCGGCGGGACGCTGTGGTCGGAGGGTGGGGCGATGCGGCTCGCGGTCGGCACCGAGGCGCTCGCCGACACCGGCCGGTGGCCGTCACCGGAATCCGGCGCGCCGGGCGACACCGGTGCCGCGCCGGACGACGCGGACGGCGGGCGCGGCACGGCAGCCTGCGGCACGGACACCCGGCCGCTCGCGGCCGCATCGTGGGACGCACGAGGCTGGGGTACCGGGGGCGCGATCTCCGGCTCCGAGGGCTGGGCACCGTGCGACGCGGAAGGCGCCGACGCCGGCCCGCCGAATGGGAAGCCGTTGGGTGCCTGCTGGTTCGGCGACGCGCCGTAGGGGTCGGACTGGTTCGACGGTGCGCCGTAGGGGTCGGACTGGTTCGACGGTGCGCCGTAAGGGTTCGACTGGCTCGACGGTGCGCCGTAAGGGTTCGACTGGCTCGACGGTGCGCCGTAGGGGGCCGGCTCCGGCGGTTGCGCGGCGTGGGACCCGGACGGACCCGATGCGGCGCCGCCGAATGGGAAGCCGTTGGGCGCCTGCTGGCTCGGTGGCGCGCCGTAGGGATCCGCGTTCCGCGGCTCGAAGAGCGAACCGCCGCTCGACTCCTCGGGCGGCGGACCGAGGCTCGCACCAGGCACCCGCACCTGCTGGCCGGCGAAAGGCCCACCGGGCGCGGTCGGGTCCGGCTTGGGCCGCGGCGCCGGCTCATAGGAGTCGTAAGACGGCGCCGGCTCGTAGGGCTGCGCCGGCTCGTACGACGGTGCCGGCTCGTATGACCGGGGATCGGGATCCGGGGACCGGGGATCGGGATCCGGGGACCCGTGCGCGGCCGGACCAGGGGAGGCCGAGCCGTACACCGTGGGCCCGGGCGAGACCGGCCGCGGCGCTGCCGCACCGTAGACACCCGGCCCGGGCGAGACCGGTCCGGACGAGGCCGCGCCGTAGCTGGCCGGCCCGGGCGAGACGGGGCCCGGTGAGACCGGCCCCGGCACAGCCGTGCCGTAGTCGGCGGGCCCGGGCGAAACCGGCGAATGAGCGGACTGCGCGGGCGCGTGGCCGGACGGCGGCGCCGAGCCCGGGTAGGACTGGTCCTGGTAGGACTCCGGGTATGACGGGGTGGCCGAACCCTGGAAGGGCCGCTGGAAGGCGGGCGGCTCCGGGGTCGGGGTCGGCGGCGACGGCGGGTAGGCCGCGGGGAAACTCTGCGCTGGTGGGCCCGGCGGCGGGAACTCGCGCGCCTCGGAGGAGCGCTCCTGCTGGGGTGGCGGCGGCCAGGCACCGCCCGGCGCCCACGCCTCGGGCGGCAGGCCCACCGGCTCGCCTGCGGCCGGCTGCGCCGGTGACCCGGGCAGGTAGGGGGCGGGCGCCCCAGGCGCATACGACCCCGGGGAACCCGGGGCGGCGGGGGGCGGCGGGTAGGCCGCTGGCGGCGGTGGGTAGGCCGCGGGCTGCGGAGTCCAGTCCACCGGGAAGGCCGGCGCCGGAGGAGCGGCTGGCGACGCCTGCCCGGCAGCGGGGTCGGTGCCGTTGCTCCCCGCGCCGTTGGTCGCCGGTGGGGCTCCCCAGAACGCGGGTGGCCGGCCCGGCGGCGGTGGGGTGCCCCACTCGCTGTCGTGCGCGTCGCCGTACGGGGCGGATCCGCCGGTGCCCGGCGCAGCGTTGGCCGGCTCCGAGGCGTGGTGCTGCGGCCCCTCGGACGTCATGTGCGCCTCCTCATCGCATGTCTGCCGTGCCGCCTGCGCGTGGCGGCTCGGCTGGCCTGGCAGCGGGTCGGCGGAACCGGTGCTGCCGGCATCGCCTGCCCTGGCCAGCGCTCCCGTCGGTGATCTCAGCGGATCGATGCCGACGGGTGCGCCCCGCTAGGGCGGCGACCGTGCCAACCGTACCGGGCTCATCCCACATGAGGAATCCCGGTATCTGCCAAGGGATATGCCAACGCCCCGCTCAGTAGAGACCGAGCGGGGCGTTGCGTTGTGGCGACACTACCCGTAGTAGCGCTGCGCCATGACACGAATCTCATCGCGGACGGACGGGGAGCTCGCTGCGCGGAGCGCGCGCTCAATGGCGCGCTCGCGGCGGGCTGCCTCCCGACGGCTGCGGTAGCGGTTGATCATCTTCACGGTCTGTGCCCTCCCCTCTGTTGCTCCTCAATTAAACCGCAGTACAGGCCGATCTGCCGAACATTTAGAGGGTGACCTCCCACACCAACCTTCGATTCGAAGGCCACGCTCCGGCCGACCAAGCCCACTCCACTCGTCGATCAAGGGCAAATGCACGCGCTTTGACCGCTATTCAGTGATTAGTCCCTGATCGAGACGAAAGTCGTTGATCGGTGAGGTGACGGGTCCCACATCGAGCGACGTCTGGTCACTGGGGTTGACACTCCATGTCCCCCCATGGCGCCGCGCTCTGGGCATGCTGCGGCTGCGCCCCGCGCCCCGCGCCGATCTTGGCCATACTGCGGCTCTTTGACCGCGATCAAGGGCATATCGTGGCGAGTTGATCTCAAAATCGCCACGATATGCCCTTGATCACTGCGAAAGCACTGCGGTATGCCCAAGATCGGCGCCGGGGCGCGGCCGCCCCTGATCAAGGCGTGGGGCCACTCGCGTTATATCCGGGTTGGGGGCCGGGCGCGCCCGCCCATTAAACGGGCGCCCCACACTTCCAAAAAACGAGTGGTGGGACGCCTTGATCATGGGGGTAGCGGGAGGGAGCGGACGGGGTGGGTTAGGTCCAGGCGAGGAGGGTGGCCTCGGGGTCGGTGAGGAAAGCCCCGACGTCGCGGAGGAACTTCGAGCCCAGTTCGCCGTCGATGATGCGGTGGTCGAACGAGAGGCTCAGCGTGGTCACCTGCCGCTTGCGGATCTTGCCCTTGTGCACCCACGGCGTCTCGCGGATCGTCCCGAGCGCTAGGATCGCCGCCTCGCCGGGCGGCAGGATCGGGGTGCCGGTGTCGACGCCGAACACGCCCACGTTGGTGATCGTGAACGTGCCGCCGGACATGTCCGCCGGCGCGGTACGCCCCGCCTTCGCGGTCTGCACCAGCTCGGTCAGCGCGTCGGCCAGCTCACGCAGCGAGAGCCGGCCGGCGTCCTTGACGTTCGGCACGACCAGCCCGCGCTCGGTGGCCGCCGCGATGCCGAGGTTGACGTACGGCTTGACGATGATCTCCGAGTCGGCCCACGTCGAGTTGACCATCGGGTGCCGCCGGAGCGCGACGAGCACCGCCTTGGCCACCAGCAGCAGCGGGGAGACGCGCACATCGCGCCACTCGGGCAGCGCCTTGAGCCGGTCGAGCGCCTTGACCGCGCGGGTCACATCGACGGTCAGGAACTCGGTGACGTGCGGCGCGGTGAACGCCGACGCCACCATGTTCTCCGCCGTGAGCTTGCGCACACCCTTCACCGGGATCCGCTGCTCGCCGCCGACCACGGGCGCCGCGGTCGAAGCGGCTGCGGCCCGCGAGACGTCGTCGCGGGTCACCGATCCCTCCGGGCCGGTGCCGGTCAGCGTCGCCAGGTCGATGCCCAGGTCACGCGCCATCTTCCGGACCGGCGGCTTCGCCAGCACCCCGGCCTGAGCGCGCGCCGGAACCGGTGAAGGCGCCGGAGGCGAAGGAGGCGTGGGCGGCGGCGGAGGAGCGACAGGCGGGGTAGGAGCAGCGACGGGCGGGGAGGTGGTGGGCGTACCATTTGTGGCTTTTCGGGGTCGGCGGGTGGCCGCGCCCGACCGCGGGCCGTAACCGACCAGGACCGGGGTGCGTCCGCTGTCGCCGTCCTCGTCGGCGGACGCCGACGGGGGAGGAGCGGACGGGTCGGTGTCGATGGCGATGATCGGGGCGCCCACCGCGACGGTGGCGCCCTCCTCCTGGAAGATCGCCTGCACCCGACCGGCCCACTTCGCCGGGATCTCCACGGCTGCCTTGGCGGTCTCCACCTCGACGATCGGCTGGTTCAACTCGATGATGTCGCCGACCGACACCAGCCACTTGAGGATCTCGCCCTCGGTGAGGCCTTCGCCGAGGTCCGGCAGGTTGAACTCCTTGATCCGGGACATTCCGCTCACCACCCGAACGCCCGGTCGACCGCGTCCAGCACCCGGTCGAGGTCGGGCAGGAAGGACTCCTCCAGCCGCGCCGGCGGGTAGGGCGTGTCGAACCCGGTCACCCGCAGCACCGGCGCCTCGAGTGAGTAGAAACACTCCTCGGTGACGCGGGCCGCGATCTCGGCGCCGATGCCGAGGTTCGCCGGTGCCTCGTGCACGACGACGCAGCGTCCGGTGCGGCGCACCGACGCGTACGCCGGGTGGAGGTCGAGCGGTGACAGCGAGCGCAGGTCGATGACCTCCAGCGTGCGGCCGTCCGCGGCCGCGGCTTCCGCCGCGTCCAGCGCGACGCGGACCATCGGGCCGTAGGCCAGCACGGTCGCGTCGGTGCCCTCGCGCAGGACGCGCGAAGCGTGCAGCGGGTACGCGGACGCGAGCGGGCCGTCGACGTCGACCTCGCCCTTTTCGTAGTACCGCCGCTTGGGCTCGAAGAAGATGATCGGGTCGTCGGAGGCGACCGCCTGCTGGATCATCGTGTACGCGTCTTGCGGCGTCGCGCACACGACGACCTTGAGGCCGGCGGTGTGGGAGAAGTAGGCCTCGGGCGACTCCGAGTGGTGCTCGACCGCGCCGATGCCGCCGCCGAACGGGATCCGGATGACCATGGGCATCTTGACCTTGCCCTGGGACCGGTAGTGCATCTTCGCGACCTGCGACACGATCTGGTCGTACGCCGGGTAGACGAACCCGTCGAACTGGATCTCGCACACCGGCCGGTAGCCGCGGATGGCGAGGCCGACGGCGGTGCCGATGATGCCGGACTCGGCGAGCGGCGTGTCGATGACCCGGTCGTCGCCGAAGTCCTTCTGCAGGCCGTCGGTGATCCGGAAGACGCCGCCGAGCTTGCCGATGTCCTCGCCCATGATGAGCACCTTGGGGTCGGACTCGAGGGCGCGGCGGAGGCCGAGGTTGAGCGCCTTGCCGATGGTGAGCTTCTCGGTCATCGGTGGGCCGTCCCTTCGAACGACTCCTGGTAGCCGGCGAACCACTCGCGCTGCTCATCGACCCGTGGCGACCCGTGTGGATAGACGTTATCGAAGATCGTCAGCGGTTCGGGGTCCGGCATGCTCAATACCCGTTCGCGCAGATGCAAAGCCTCCTGCCGGGCCTGCTCGTCGACCTCGGCGAAGAAGGCGTCGTCGGCGATCTGCTGCTTGGTCACGAACGCCTTCATCCGGGCGATCGGGTCCTTGGCCTGCCAGGCCTCGACCTCGCTGGCGATCCGGTACCTGGTCGGGTCGTCGGTGGTGGTGTGCGCGCCCATCCGGTACGTGTAGGCCTCGATCAGCGTCGGTCCCTGTCCGTGCCGCGCGTGGTCGAGGGCGTTGCGGGTGACCGCGTAGGAGGCGAGCACGTCGTTGCCGTCCACCCGCACGCCGGGGAAGCCGAAGCCGGAGGCCCGCTGGTAGAGCGGCACCCGGGTCTGCTTCTCGATCGGCTCGGAGATGGCGTACTGGTTGTTCTGGCAGAAGAACACGACCGGCGCGTTGAAGACGCTGGCCCAGATGAACGCCTCGTTGACGTCGCCCTGCGCGCTGGCACCGTCGCCGAAGTATGCGATCACGGCCTCGCCGTCGTCACCGCCGACCTTGCCGTCCTTGTTGATGCCCATGGCGTAGCCGGTCGCGTGCAGCGTCTGCGCCCCGATGACGATCGTGTACATGTTGCACTTGAACTCGTTCGGGTCCCAGGCGCCGAAGTCGACGCCGCGGAAGAGGCTCAGCGGCATGATCGGGTCGATGCCGCGGCAGTAGAGGACTCCGTGCTCGCGGTAGGTGGGGAACGCCATGTCCTGGGCGCGCAGCGCCCGGCCGGAACCCACCTGGGCCGCCTCCTGGCCCAGCAGGCTGGCCCAGATGCCCAGCTCGCCCTGCCGTTGCAGGGCGGTCGCCTCGGCGTCCAACCGCCGCACCACGACCAGGTCGCGGTACAGCCCTCGGTATTCCTCATCGGTGAAGTCGACGGTGTACTCGACGCCGTCGGCGCCGACCACCCTGTCGATCCGCTCGCCGTCCGGGGTGAGTAACTGGACGAACTCCGGCGCGGCCTCGCCGCCGGGGTCTCTGCCCTTCGCCATCGGTCTCTCCCTGTCGTCGGTGCGGCGCCGTCGGGGGTGTCCCGGACCGCGCAGCTCGTGGGCCTGGTCGCCGCGCCTGGCCCGGGTGTGGGTTGCCGCGCGGCTGCCTCCCGGTTGGGCCGGTCCGGTTTTCCGGCCCGCTCCGGGAGCGGCGGCCCCGCGCCGCGTCACCGCTGGTGGGCGGAGATTACGGCGGCGTTGCCGTCGCGTCCATATTCGCAGAGGTGGTGAGCATCCCCACAGTGTGACCTCGACAATCCTTGGCGGGTCGCTTCAAGCTGAAATTGGCACTTCGACACGCTCGTGGTGAGTGGCGAAGTTTGCCCGGATAAGACACGCTACGGCGGTGCTTGAGCTGCCCCGCCACCGTCGCCGGGCCGGCCGGGACACGGCGATTGTGATCATCCTCGCTACCCTCGCGTCCTTGCCGATCCTGGTCGCGATCCTGGCCTTCTCCTCGACGCCGCGAGCCCGGGACAGCGGTGTCACGCCGTTCCTCGCCGCGCCGCCGGCCGCGCCGGTGCTGGTCGCGCCGCTGCCGTCCCGCGCGCCGATCCCCGCCGTCCCCCGTGCCCACCCACCGCGGGTGCCGACCGCGCCGGTCCGCCTCTCGCACCGCACCCGCCCGGCCCTCGCCCCGCACCGCCCACGCCCCACCGCCACCCGGGTGTCGCGCCCGGCGCCTCCGGCCCAGCCGCCGCCTCCGGCCCAGCCGCCGGCGCCGGCCCGGCCGACCGAGTCGGCGCCCGCCCCGGTCGAGTCGTTCCCCCCGTTTCCGGTGCTGCCGTCGTCTCCGACGCCTACTCCCAGCGTCTCGAAAAGCGGCGGGTAGAAACCAGGGCATCTGCTATATCGCGGCAGGGTGCGACAACGTTACAGTGTTTTTGGTGACCAATTCGGAAGACAGCGGCGGCTACCCGGTAAAACGCTTCAGGGCGTTCTGGGGTTACGGCGTTTCCGCAGGTCAGATATGACCTATTAGTCACCACCGACCGCCTTCACTTCCGCCGCTGTCAATTGTTTGAGTTTTTCGCGCGGCGCTATTTACGACGCGGACACGCCACCGTGCGCGCGGCAATCAAAGCTGTGGTTGTTGATTGCTGGGTTTGTCGCTGAAGTGAGGTCGGTAGATGACGTCAGCGTCCGAGGAGCCGACCGCGGTACTGGTCCGGCCCGCGACCGCCACCATGCCCAGCCGTCCTGCGGCCAAGGTCACGGCGGTACCGCTGGGTGCCGGGCTGCGGGAGGGGGTCGTCGGTGTCGTGGTCACCGCCGCGGTGGCGGTGATCCTCGCCTACGCGTACGGCGTGGGGATGCGCTCCCCGGCCACCGCGCAGGTCGCCCCACCGACCGGCGCTCCGGCGCCCACGACCGCCGCGCCCTCGACCCCGCCGGGTCGCGCGGGGGCGGTGCCGGTGGGCGGCGTCCCACCGGCCGCGGCGGGCGCGCGTCCGCCGGGCTCGAGCGCCGCGTCCGCCTCCGGCTCCGCATCGGCCAGCCCGGAGAGCAGCGGTACGCCCAGCGCGGCCGCCACCGCCACCGCGCCTCCCAGCCCGTCGCCGTCCCCCACCTGCGACTCGACGATCGTGAGCGACCTGCCCCTGGTGGGGCCACTGCTGGGACCGCTGGTGGACTCGCTCATCGGCGGGTCGTGTGCCGCCTCCGCTACCCCGATGGTGCTGGTCAGCCTGGCGCACGACGAGGGTGGACCGGCCGGCGGCGTCCGGACACTCGACGTCGCGGCCCGGATCGTGGGCTACCTCGCGCTGGCCGTGTTCCTCGGCGGGCTGCTGTTCGTCACCGCGCTGTGGCCGGCGGGCGCGGCCGACCGGCGTACCCGCCGGATCCTGGGGTTGGCCTGCGCGTGCGGCGCGGTCGCCGCGGTGGCCGACCTGTGGGTGCGGAGCCGGTACGGCACCGACCTCGCTGACGCGGTGGCCACCCCTACCGGCCGCGCCCTGGCCGCGAAGGCGCTGCTGTGGCTGCTCGCCGGGGTCGTGCTCAGCGCCGTGCTGCAACACGCCGACCGGTCCACGCGCGCCACTGGTTGGCGGATCGCCGCGCTGGCCGTGGGGCTGGGCCTGCTGCGCACCACGGGGATGACAGCCCACGCCGCCGCGGCGGCCAGTGCCTGGTGGAGCGTCCTGGTCGATCTGGCCCACCTGGCGGCGGTCGCCGCCTGGTTCGGCGGTCTGACGGTCCTGCTGCTCGGTGTGCTGCCCCGCCGGCACGCCGCCGAGCTGTCCGTCGTGGTGCCGGGCTTCTCCCGGTTCGCTCGGGTGGCGGTCCTCGTCCTGGCCGGCACCGGCGCGGTACTGGCGATCCAGCTGGTCGGCTCGTGGCACGCACTGACCCACACCCGGTACGGGGTGCTACTGATCGTCAAGCTCGGCGCGCTCGGCCTGGTGCTGCTGGCCGCGTGGCGCAGCAAGACCTGGGTCGCCCGGCGGCTGGATCTCGCGGTGGTGCTGCGCGGGGACGCCGCCACGGTGCGTCCGTTCGTCGCCTCGGTCGCCGCCGAGACGGTGCTGCTACTCGCCGTGGTGGGCGCGGCGAGCCTCCTCGTCACGGCCACGCCCGGCCGATGACCAGTCGTCACCGCCGCTCCCGGCGGGTGAACAGTCGTCACCGCCGCTTCCAGCGGGTGATCAGTCGTCACCGCCGCTTCCGGCGAGTGATCAGCGGAAACAACCGGAGAAAGAGGGGTTCAGCGCGATGAACCAAGACGACCTGGCCGGCGACGGCGAGGCGCCACCGCGGGCCGCGCCCGCGCACCGCGCCCGGGGTGGCGCGGCCAAGATGCTGGCAGCCGTGGTGGTCACCGGAACACTGGCGTTCGCGGGAATCACGGCGTTGGCATCGACAGGCAGCGCCGACGCGCCGCCGGCCGACCTCGCCGCGGAGGCGGGCCTGCTGGGCGACGCCGCGTCGCTCACCGACGTGACCGGGGTGGCCGGCGCGACCGGCGCCGACAGTGGCAATGCTGCCACCGGGTCGGGGTCGGGCTCGGCGGCGCAGGCGCCGGCGCGGACGGCGGCGGCGCACGAAGTCATGATCATGGACTTCGCATACTCGCCGGCGAGCCTCACGGTCGCGGTGGGAGACACCGTGACCTGGACGAATCATGACAGCGCGCCGCACACGGTGACGGTGACCGACGGCCCGGTGAAATTCGACTCCGGCACCTTGGAGCAGGGCGAGTCGTTCTCGTACACGTTCAGCGCGGCGGGCAAGTACGCGTACTACTGCGCCGTCCACCCGAACATGGTGGGGTCGGTGACGGTCGGCGGCGGTAGCACGCCGACGGCGTCCCCGACCGGGACCGCTTCACCGAGCGCGCCCCCCAACTCCTGCGGTGCGCTCGAGGACAGCGCCGGCGTGTTCATGCAGCACTTCTACGCGGCGCACCTGGAGCGGTCGCTGCTCGGTCAGATCGAGGACATCGTCGACCTCGACCGGTACGTCCAGATGCACACCGTGCTGATCAAAAACATGATCGAACCGCAGGTCAGCGCGCTCGTCCCCGCATCCGAGACGGCATTGGTGATCTTCCTGCAGCACGTCTACGTGGCGCACCTGGAGCGCTCACCGGAAGGGCAGGTCGCGGACATCCAGGACCTGGACAACTACATCAAAATGCACACCGCGATGGTCGCCAACATGATCAAGCCGTTCGCCAACGCGGAGCTCGGCTCCTGCTAGGCCCTCTCACCAAGCCTGGTGGTCCGGCCGAGTCGCAGTCGGCCGGACCACCAGGCCCGCCAGAAGTGTCGCCCATTCTCCAGATCGGAGTCGAGCCATGACCGAGACGGTCGTCACGGGTGTGCCGCCCGCGCTTGCCGGCGTGGCGGCCGGCCAGTGGCGGATGCGGGCCGACCGGTGCTTCCTGGAGTTCACCGTGTGGCGCTGGCTGCTGCCGGTGATGCGCGGCCGACTGCCCGCCATCGGCGGCCGGTTGACCGTCGCCGACGAGCCGCGGCTCCGCATCGATGTGGACGGCTCCGCGGTGCAGGGAGCGGCCTGGATGCTGCTGTTCGAGTCGCCGTACAGCCGGGTCCGGTTCAGGTCGACCGGCGTCGAGCCGGTCGGCGACCAGCATCTGCACATCGACGGAACCGTGCTGCTCCGGCAGCGCGAGGTGCCGCTCGCGCTGCGCACCCGGGTGATCCCCGTGGACGGGGAGACCTTGCTGATCCACGCCACCGGCGGCGCGCCGCTGGCCGAGGTCGCGCCGGCCCGCTCCGGCCTGCCCCGGGGCGGGCGGGTCGACGTACTGCTGGCCGCGGAGTTCGGCCGGTGAGGCGCCGCGCCGCCTGGACGGCCCTGCTCCTGCTGGCCGCCGTGCTCACCGGCACCCCGGTGCAGGCAGCCACCCGGTCGGTGACCATCCGGCAGTACGCGTACTCGCCGGCCAGCCTGATGGTGACCGTCGGTGACACGGTGACCTGGACGAACCGGGACACCGCCGCGCACGACGTGGTCACCACGAGTGGCCCGGCGTCGTTCCGCTCGAGGCCGCTGGCCACCGGGGAGTCCTTCCGCCACACGTTCACGACGGCCGGGACGTACCAGTACTACTGCAGCCTCCACCCGGACATGCGGGCGTCCGTCATGGTGCACGCCAAGGCGGTGCCGACGACCACTGCGCCCCAGCGCCGCACCACCCGGGCGCCAGCGCGGCAGACTCAGATTTCCGCGGACCGTTCGGCGACGGCGACGGCGACGATCGGCGCGGCGCCGGGACCGGCCGTCTCGACGGCACCGCCGAGCGCTCCCGGGATAGCCGCGGGCGTGCCGGCCGCGCGCGCCGACCTCCAGCCGCTCGCCATCGCGGCCGTCGCCGCCGTGCTGGCCGCCCTGATCTCCCTGTTCGCGCTCGGCACTCGCCCCTGAGCGGTCCGTCAAGAACATTTGCCCGTCAGCAGTTCGACGACCGGCGTGTCGAACCGCTGACGGGCAAATGTTCTTGAGACCCCGGCCTTCTGGCGGAGTGTGGCGCGTAGGGTCGGCGCATGGCCCATCCAACGACGCCCTACGACGCAGTACTGCACGCCGCCCGCGACGTGACCAAGCTGGACTGCGCGCTGGACGCGGAGATGCTGGCCACCGCGCTGCTCGGCAGCGTCTACGCGGTCGCCGAGGAGGACCGGGCCGCAGCGGTCCGTGACTTCGTCGGCGGCTTCCTCGCCGCCACCTCCCGCCGCCGCACGGCGGCGGCGACCACCATCCGCGAGGTATTCGCGCGGATGGTGCCCGAGGCGCCGGGGGCCGCCGCCGTGAAGCGCGGCGCGCAGGCGCCGGAGTGGGTCGGCCAGATCGGTCGGGTCCGGCTCACCGGCTGCTACGCCTACGGCGACGTGTACGGCGACCAGACCTCCTACCTGGCGACCTTCGCGTACGACGACAGCGACGTCGGCGGTCCGGAGCACGCCGTGGTGGCCCTCGTCGATCACAACATCGGCATCACCAAGGACGTGTTCGTGGGCGGGCCGGCCGACGGCATCCTCGCGCAGGTGCGGCAGATCTGCGCCAGCGACGAGCTGACCTGGTTCCGCGAGGAAGACCCGCGCCGCCTGCGTGGCGAGGTGGTCCGGCACCTGCGGATCACCGACGGGTTGACCAACCTGCCGGAGGGCAGCTCGCTGGCCGCTGACCGGGCGCTGGCCGGAGCCCGGCTGGCAATCCTGCCGGCGCCGTCGTCCTCGCCGTCGATCTCGTCGATCTCGTCGCCGGCGTCCTCGGACGATCGGACCGTCCTGGTCCGCCGGTTCCTCGACTCCTCGGAGGCGGCCCGCTTCGGGCTGACCCACGTGTCCGAGGCCGAGCTGCCGTCCCTGCACTTCTGCCTCAGCCTGGTGCTCGACTTCGCCGCCAGCTCCCCGGACCCCGACCCGATGCGGTGGAGTCCGGCGGTGGCCGGCCTCTTCCTGCTCGACTGGGTGCACCGGCGGGCGGTGCTCGACCTGGACGACGCGGCGATGCTGCCCCGCGTGGTGCGCGCCTGGGCGGCGTACGCGAGCCGCCAGCGTGGCCTTTCCGAGCCCGCGACGGCGGGCACGGATGCGGCGATCGAGGAGCTCGTCCCGGAGTTCGTGCGCCTCTACACGACCGGTGAGCGGCGCAGCCCGGCCACGGCCGCGGTCGCCCAGCTCATCGCGGAGGGCGTCGACCCCAACGACCCGGACGCGCTGGACGCCTGGCTGGCGCAGAACATCCCGCCCGCGTCGTCATGAGTGCCGGGCTTATGAGCGGTGGGCGTCGTCATGAGTGCTGGGCTTATGAGCGGTGGGCAGTGGTGAGGGCTTCCCGCGCCTGCGCGTAGGCGTTGAGGACCGCACGGACGGGCGCGACCACGTACTCCCGGGCCACCCCGGCGACGGCCGCGCGTAGCCGGTTCTCGGCGCGCCGGCGGGCCCGCCGGGCGCCGTGCCGGACGAGTGGCCGGGCGAGCAGGCTGATGAGCAGCCCGAGCACCAGCCCGCAGAGCAGCAGCAGCGTGGGCAGCGGCGCGTCGCCGACCTCGGGGTGCTCCAGCTCGGGCAGGCCGAGGACGCGCACCGCGTAGCCCGTCAGCAGCCAGCCCAGCCCGCCGAGCGCGGCCAGGACCGCCAGCCACTGCAGCGTGCCGACCAGCCGCCACCAGACCGGCGTGCGATCGATCCGCAGCTCGGTGCCGGCCACGGCGCGGTCGAGCGCGTCCGGCACGTCGGTCAGGCGGGACCGGGCGGCCGTGGTCAAGGCGGTGGTCCACGGCGCGGGTAGCGCCGCCGCGGCACGGTCGGCCACTGTCCGCACGGCCAGGCCGACGGCCGCCCGCTGCGCGCTCGTCGGGTCGGGCACCGAGGTGGCACCGACGATCCCTGCCGGTTGGGAAAGGTGCAACTGCCGCAGCGGGTCCGGCCGCAGCCGCCGCCAGGCCCGGATCACCGGCCAGCCGGTTACCTGGGCGGCCCGATGCCGGTACGCCCGCTCGGTGGCCTCCGCCACCGCCGGTACCCCGGCCGAGGCGGCCAGCGCGTCGGTGAGCGCTCGGATCGTCGTGCGGTCGATCTCGTCCTCGGCCACCGCCGGGCCGACCACATCGGACAGCTGCTGGGCCGCCGCGTCGACGTCACCGGCGAGCCGGCGCAGCAGGGCCTGGCGCTCGGCGACGGTCTGCTCGAGCAGGCCCCGCAGGTCGGTTATCGCCGCCTGGGCGAGCGCCGTGGTCGCCAACATCGGCACCCCGTCGAGCTGGTCCTCGTCGAGCAGGCGGCGCAGGTCATCGAGGACCGGCTCGATCTCGTCCGGGCGCAACCGGTCGACCTGGTTGAGCACCACCACGGTGACGTCCTTGTGGCGGCGGAACTCGCGCAGGTATCGGCTGTGCACCACGCGGTCCGCGTACTTCTGTGGGTCGACGACCCAGATCACCAGGTCGACCAGGCCGAGCAGGCGATCGACCTCCAGCCGGTGCGAACGCTCCACCGAGTCGAAGTCCGGCAGGTCCAGCAGCACCAGGCCGCGCAGCGCCGCCTCGTCGTCCGCGTCCAGCGCGCTCTCCCGGATGAACCGGTGGCGGGGCAGCACGCCCACCCAGTCGAGCAGCCGGTTGGCGCCCTCCAGGTTGCCCCACACGCAGGCGTGGGCCATGCCGGTGGTCGGCCGCCGCACCCCCACCGGAGACAGGTCCAGCCGGGCCAGCGCGTTGAACAGGCTCGACTTGCCGCTGCCCGTCGCGCCCGCCAGCGCCACCACGGTGTGGTCGCGGGACAGCGCCAACCGCGCACCGGCCCGCTCCACGACGGTGTGCGCCGCGATCAGCCGCTGCTCCGGCAGGTGCCCCTCGACGACACGCAGGAACCGGTCCAGCGCCTCGATCCGCGTGATCAGCTGGTCTCCGTCGATCCGCTGCTCGCCGCGCAGCCTGCTCAGTACGCTCATCACTTGATCTCCGGCAGGGCCAGGGCCGCGCCCCGGGTGAGGTCGGCGATGATCCGGGTGTGCTCCACCGCCGTGGCGGCCTCGCGCAGGGCGGCGCCCGGATCGCTGGCGATCCCGACGGCGGCGATCCGGTCGAGGTACCGGCCCGCCTCCTCCTCCAGCAGCGCCCCGGCCCGCGCCAGCAGATCCTCGCGCGCCTTCGCGGCCAGCGCCCGGATCGCCTGGTCGCCGAAGATCGCCTCCAGCACCTTCTGGGCCGCGACCGTCGTGCCGCCGGCCACCGCCACCTCGGCGCCGGTCGGGATGAACGCGGTCGAGGCGAACACCCCCACCATCACCAGCAGGCCGGTCGCGTTCACCGCGTAGGCGGCGCCGCGCGCCACCGCCCGCTTGCCGCTCGCCTCGCGGCGGATCAGTTCCAGCACCCCGCGCTGCCAGTCGCGGACCAGTCGCTCCGCGCGTTCCGGCAGGTCGGGGGCCGCGCGACCCAGCGAGGGATCGAGCAGCGCGCTGCCCGCCGGATGCGCCAGCCAGCCCGTGTACGCCTGATCGGCGGCGTCGGCGGCCGCGCCCCGCAGCAGCGTGACGAGGTTCGCCTCGATCGCGGTCTGGAGCTGCCGTCCCGGTGCCGGACGCCCGGTGACCACCGCGATGACCCGGTCGCGCAGCCGCCCTACCCGGGCCTCCAGCGCGCGCATCAGCTCACCCGTGCCGACGAACTCCTGCCACCGGGCGAGCACCTCGCCGCGCAGCAGCCGGCCGTCCTGGATGCCGTTCTCCACGGTGCGCCAGGCGCCCCGGTACGCGGCGCTGACCCGCTCCTCAAGCGTCTCGGCGGCCGCGACCTGCTCATCGGCGGCGCCCGCCAGCTCCGCCACGGCCGGGCCGAGCGACGCGAGCGCACCATCCACGGTCTGCCGTACCACCGTCGTGCGGGCCGCCGCGTCGGCCGCCAGCCGGTCGAACCAGTCCCGCAACGGCGCGGTCACCGACTCCGGCAGCAGCCCCTGCCGGTCGGTCTCGGTCTCCGGCAGGACGAACAGGGGCGCGTTGGCCAGCTCGTGCGCTTCGAGCATCTCGGCCAGGTGCGCGGTCACCTCGACGGTGGCCTCCGGCGGCACCCGGTCCAGCACCAGCGCGATCACCGTGCCCCGGAACCGGGCGGTCCGCAACAGATCCCAGGGCACCGCGTCCGCGTACCGGGCGGCGGTCGTGACGAACAGCCAGAGGTCGGCGGCGGCGAGCAGTTGGGCGGCGAGCGCCCGGTTCTCGTCGACCACCGAGTCGATGTCGGGGGCGTCGAGGAACGCCAGCCCCGGGTAGAGCGCCGGTGCCGCGACGATCTGCAACGACCCGGAGTCGGTGGTCGCCTCGGTCGTGCGGGTCAAGCCGGGCAACAGGTCGCCGCGCCGGAACCACGGGATGTCGAGCGGGTTGCAGACCAGCACCGGCGTCCGCGTGGTCGGCCGCAGCACACCCGCCGGGCTCACCGGCGCTTGGACGAAGCTGTTCACCAGCGTCGACTTGCCCGCCCCGGTGGACCCGCCGACCACGACGAGCAGCGGTGCGTCCAGCCGCGCCAGCCGCGGCAGCAGATAGTCGTCGAGCTGCGCGACCAGCGCGCCGCCGACCGTCCGCGCGGCCTCCGCCGACGGCACCGCCAGCGGGTACGACGCCGTGGTGATCGCCGTGCGCAGGTCGCGCAGCGCCCCAACCAGCGCGCTGGCCTCCTCGTCGACGCCACCATCCGGGTACGGCGGCCGCGCCTCCGCCGCCCCGTCAGCGCGGCCGGTCGCCGGGGCGCCGGAGGCGTCGGTTGTCTCCTGGCTGGTTTCCGGGGTGGTGGCAGCGTCGGTCGTCTCCGCGCCATCGTCGACCTGGGCGGCGTTCACCGTCTCTGCGGCGTCGGTCGTCGCGCCGTCCTCGGCCTCGTTCCCTGGGTCCGGTTCGGCCTGGGGTGCGGTGCCCGCGGTCGTCGTTGTGTCGTCCCGCTGCGTAATGCCCGCCGTCTCCGGTGTGACGCGGTCATCGGGCCGCGTCGCGGTTCCCTGGCCGGCGGGTGCGTCGGCGCTGGCGTCCTCGCTCGGAGAGTCGACACCGACTTCTTCCGTGCGTTCCTCGCCGTCGCGGTTCTTCTCGTCCGCGGCGCCATCGGGTGCCTGGTCGACGACTTCACCCATAGCCTCAGCATCGTCGCCGGTCGCGTTGCCCTGCGGCACCTTGCCAGATCCAGGAGCCGCGGATTCATCTGGAGTGACGGTTTCCGGCACGGCTTCCGCAACGGCGGGAGCGTCGTCGCCGTCCTCGGCCTCAGTCTGATCGGTCGCGTCGCTGGCCGGGGGGTTGGTGCCTGCGGCCGCGGGCGCGGCTTTCGGCTCCGTGGCGGCGGCGTCGCTGCCCTCGGGGCCGGTGTCTGTGGCTATCGGGTCCGTGTCGGCTGTCTCGCTGGCCTTCGGGCGGGAGCCTGCTGCTCCCGTTTCCGCGTCGGCCGCGTCGCTGGTCGGGGGGTCGGTGCCTGCGGCCGCGGGCGCGGCTTTCGGCTCCGCATCGGTGGCGTCGCTGGTTTCGGCGCCGGCGTTTTCGGTGGCAGAGGTAGCGTCGTGGCCGGGATCCTCGGCCGCTGGAGTGGCCTCGGGCTGCGGTTTTGGCGCAGGCGAACCCGGCCCAGCGTTACCGCTCGGCTCCGGGCTCGCGCCCGCCGGCGGCCCTTCAGGTGTCACGGTGGGCGTGCCAGATCTGCCCGCCGGCATGTCACCGTGCGAAGTCACGGGGTAAAGACTGCCCGATCCCCGCAACGCAGACAACCGGAACCTGGTGGCTTCCGCCGATCATGGACTCTTCCCCTGATCACGGACAAAGCGGCCCGCCCGCAGCCCATCGAAGCAGATCTAGTCGAGTTATGGCCGCTCAAGCAGCCATAACTCGGCTAGAGCTACCCGGGTTGGCACGCAAGTCGGACAAAACGTTCACCCTGTGTGGGTCGGGCGCGGAAAAGCGCAAGATCGAGGCAACTGTTCGAGAGTTGCCGTGTTGTCGGCGCTTGGACGGGGCAACAGTCGAACAGTTGTCTCGATCTTGCTGGGGTCGGGTGGGATTGCGTGGGGTGGGCTCAACGTTGAGTTGACGGCGGGTATGATCGTGGCAGTATTGAGTCTGGTTCGCTCAACTTGACCCAAACGAAGTTTTCCAGGAGAAGCGAGGAAGCAAACATGGCACGTGCGGTCGGCATCGACCTCGGCACGACTAACTCCGTGGTCAGCGTGCTCGAGGGTGGTGAGCCCACCGTCATCGCGAACGCCGAGGGATCGCGCACCACGCCGTCGATCGTCGCGTTTGCCCGCAACGGTGAGGTGCTCGTCGGTGAGGTAGCGAAGCGTCAGGCGGTGACCAACCCCGATCGGACCATCCGGTCCGTGAAGCGGGAGATGGGTTCCAACTGGTCCGTCGACATCGACGGCAAGAAGTACACCCCCCAGGAGATCTCTGCCCGGGTGCTGATGAAGCTGAAGCGTGACGCGGAGGCCTACCTCGGCGAGCGGATCACCGACGCGGTGATCACCGTCCCGGCGTATTTCAACGACGCCCAGCGGACGGCCACCAAGGAGGCGGGCGAGATCGCCGGCTTCAACGTCCTGCGGATCGTCAACGAGCCCACCGCGGCCGCGCTGGCCTACGGTCTGGACAAGGGCGAGAAGGAGCAGACCGTCCTGGTGTTCGACCTCGGTGGTGGCACGTTCGACGTGTCGCTGCTGGAGTTGGGCGAGGGCGTCATCGAGGTGAAGTCCACCAGCGGTGACAACCACCTCGGCGGCGACGACTGGGACGAGCGGGTCATGGACCACCTCGTCAAGACGTTCCGCGGGCAGCACGGCGTCGACCTGTCGCAGGACAAGATGGCCATGCAGCGGCTCCGCGAGGCCGCCGAGAAGGCCAAGATCGAGCTGTCGGCGGCGACCACCACCAGCATCAACCTGCCGTACATCACGGCCGGTCCGGCGGGTGCGGACGGCAGCCCGTCGGCGCCGCTGCACCTGGACGTGACGCTGAGCCGCGCCGAGTTCCAGCGGATGACGCAGGATCTGCTCGACCGTTGCAAGGGCCCGTTCGAGCAGGCGATCAAGGACGCCGGGATCCGGGTGGCGGATGTCGACCACGTGATTCTGGTCGGCGGCTCGACCCGGATGCCGGCGGTGTCCGACCTGGTCAAGCAGCTCACCGGCAAGGAGCCGAACAAGGGCGTCAACCCCGACGAGGTCGTGGCCGTCGGCGCCGCGCTCCAGGCCGGCGTGCTGAAGGGCGAGGTCAAGGACGTCCTGCTGCTCGACGTGACCCCGCTGAGCCTGGGCATCGAGACCAAGGGCGGCATCTTCACGAAGCTGATCGAGCGCAACACCACGATCCCGACGAAGCGTTCCGAGGTGTTCACCACCGCGGCCGACAACCAGCCGTCGGTGCTGATCCAGGTCTTCCAGGGCGAGCGGGACATCGCGGCGTACAACAAGAAGCTCGGCACGTTCGAGCTGACCGGGTTGCCGCCGGCGCCGCGCGGGGTGCCGCAGATCGAGGTCACGTTCGACATCGACGCCAACGGCATCGTCCACGTCAACGCCAAGGACCTGGGCACCGGCAAGGAGCAGTCGATGACGATCACCGGCGGCTCGGCGCTGCCGAAGGACGACATCGAGCGGATGATGCGCGACGCGCAGGAGCACGCCGACGATGACAAGCGGCGCCGTGAGGAGGCGGAGACCCGCAACCTCGCCGAGCAGCTCCAGTGGCAGACCGAGAAGTTCCTCGCGGAGAGCGGCGACAAGCTGCCCGCCGACTCGAGGGAGCAGATCAACGAGGCGCTGGGTGACCTGCGCAGCGCGCTGGGTGGCACCGACATCGAGAAGATCAAGTCGGCGCAGGAGAAGCTGTCCCAGGTGTCCCAGCAGGCCGGCTCCCTCCTGTACGCGCAGCAGCAGGAGGAGCAGCCCACCGCGGGCGGCACGGGCGCGCCGGGCGCCGGCCCAGGTGCCGGCGCGACCGGTGCCGCCGGCGGGCCGGACGATGTGGTTGACGCGGAGATCGTCGACGAGGACGACAAAAAGTGAGTGGAGCACGAGACGAAGGCCAAACCACGGAGCGGGTGGTGATCCGCGACAAGCGCCGGATCGACCCCGCTGGCGGCAAGGCCAAGGCGGCAGGCGATGGCGAGCCGGAGGCTCCCGCCGAGGCTCCGGAGCAGTCCGAAGCCACGGACGAGCGGAAGCCGAGCCACGCGGCGCCGGAGGAGGAGACGGTCGACGCGGTCGACGTGGTCGAGGGTGAGGTCGTCGAGGCGACCGAGGCCCCGGCCGAGACCGCGGACACCGCCGACACCACCGAGACCGCGGGCGAGTCGAGCAGCCCGTTCGCTGCCGAGTTGGCTGCGTTGCGCACGGAGTTGGACGAGCGGACCAACGACCTCCAGCGGGTCACCGCGGAGTACGCCAACTACCGCAAACGGGTCGACCGCGACCGCGGTCTGGCCGCCGAGCAGACGACCGGCGCGGTCCTGAGCGCGCTGCTGCCCGTCCTCGACGACCTGGATCGCGCGCGGGAGCACGGCGACCTGGTCGGGCCGTTCGCCGCCGTGGCCGAGCAGCTGCTCGCGGCGCTCGGGAAGTTCGGGCTGACCGCGTTCGGTGAGACCGGCGACCCGTTCGACCCGACCCGGCACGAGGCCGTGGCGCACCAGACCTCGGCGGAGGTCAGCGAGCCGACCTGCGTCCAGGTCATGCGCCGGGGATATCTGCTCGGTGACCGGCTGCTGCGTCCGGCGCTGGTCGGCGTTGCCGACCCGGAGTGAGCGCGTGGTCACGGCGCCCGGACCGGGCGCCGTGACCACATCGACCCGTGAGGGGGGTGGCTGACGTGAGCTCCAAAGACTGGCTGGAGAAGGACTTCTACGCCGTTTTGGGGGTACCGAAGTCTGCCTCCGCCGATGACATCAAGAAGGCCTACCGCAAGCTCGCCCGCGAACTGCACCCCGATCACAACCCCGGCAACACCGACTCCGAAGACCGCTTCAAGGCCGTCTCCGAGGCGTATGACGTGCTCTCCGACGAGCGCAAACGCAAGGAGTACGACGAGATGCGCGCGCTCTTCGGCTCGGGGGCGTTCCGGCGTAGCGCGCGCCAAGGCGGCGCCGGATTCGACCCGGCCGACCTGTTCGGTGGGTTCAGCGGTCAGGGCGGCGGTGACCGCCGGTTCGGTGGCGCTGGCTTCTCCGACATCTTCAGCACGATCTTCTCGGGCGGCGCGCCGGGTGGCCGGGCCCGCGGACCGGCACGAGGTCGGGACGTCGAGGCCGAGGTCGTGCTCGACTTCGGCCAGGCGGTCCGGGGCGTCACGGTACCGCTGACCTTGCGGGCGCCCGGGGTGTGCGAGACCTGCCACGGGTCGGGGGCCAAGCCGGGCACCCAGCCGCGCGCCTGCCCGGTGTGTCTCGGGTCCGGGCTGGTGACCCGTAACCAGGGGTCGTTCAGCTTCTCCGAGCCGTGCCGCGAGTGCCAGGGCGTGGGCACGGTCGTCGACGAGAAATGTCCCGAGTGCCGGGGCACCGGCGGCGTCACCAAGACCCGCACGATCAACGTCCGCTTCCCCGCCGGCGTGTCCGACGGCCAGCGGATCCGGTTGGCCGGACGCGGCGAGCCCGGTGACCGGGGTGGGCCGGCCGGCGACCTGTACGTGCTGGTGAAGGTGCGCCGCGACGACCTGTTCGGGCGGTCCGGTGACGACCTGACGCTGACCGTGCCGATCACGATCTCCGAAGCGGTGCTGGGCACCGACCTGCGGGTGCCGACCATGGACGGCGCGGTCACGCTGCGGGTCCCACCGGGCACGCCGAGCGGGCGCACGCTGCGCGCGCGCGGCAAGGGGGTGTCCCGGCGCGACGGTGGCGCCGGAGACCTGCTGGTGACCGTCGACGTGGTGGTGCCGACGGACCTCACCGACAAGGCACGGGACGCGCTGGAGACCCTCGCGGCGGAGACCGCCCCGGCGCCGCGGGAACATCTCGACGCTCGGGTGCGTCGATATGGTTGATCGTAGGAGGTGAGCCGGTGGACGAGGATTTCCAGATCTCGATCGACGTCTCCTCTGACGCCAAGGTGCTGATCATCTCGGTGGCGGCGCGGTTGGCCGGCATGCACCCACAGACGCTGCGCCAGTACGACCGGCTGGGCCTTGTCCAGCCGGGTCGCGCTTCGGGCGGCGGCCGGCGATACAGTGCCCGGGACGTGGCGCTGTTGCGCGAGGTGCAGCGGCTGAGCCAGGAGGACGGCGTCAACCTCGCCGGCATCAAGCGGATCATCGGGCTGGAGAACCTGGTGGCCGAGCTCCAGGAGCGGATCGCTGAGCTGGAGTCCGCGCTGACCGACGCATATCAGCGGATCGCCGAGATGGAGGCCACCTCGGCGTACCCGCGGGGTGATCTGCTGCCCGCGACCCGCACCTCCACCGCGGTGGTGCTGTGGCAGGCGAGCCGCCGCAAGCAATCCTGATTCGCCCGCGTCCGCCGACCCTCTCGACTAACCTGACATTTGGTTCGGACCGCACATTCCGGACCATGACTAGCGAAGGAGGGGTCGATGGGGATCGCCGACTCGTTCAAGGACAAGGCCAAGGAAGCCGTCGACAAGATCGGTGGCGACAAGGCCAAGAAGGGCGTGGACGCCGCCGCCGACCAGGTTGACGAGAGGACCGGCGGCAAGTACTCCAAGCACATCGACACAGGGCAGCAGAAGGCCGGCGAGTACATCGACGGGCTGGATGACGAAAATCCGCGATAGCGGAGGCGTGCCCGCGTGACATGGCGACACAACCGGGCGGGGATCCACGGGGGGTCCCCGCCCGTTCCCTCTGATTGGAAGGGGCCCTTCCTATGCGGCTGGGCGAGCCTTGCGGGTTAGGCGAGGCGGCGGGATTGGCGGACCAGGCCGCCCTCGCACCAGTCGTGGTAGTCGAACAGCTCCGGGCGGGCGAGCAGCACGCGCACGTTGTGGGCCCAGGTGACCATCAGCTCGTCGCCATACTCCTCGGCCTGCTCGACCAGCTTGCGCAGCCGCCGCTTCGGGTGCGCCCGGAACTTCGTGCGGATGCCGTCGGCCGCGTAGATGTACAGGCAGTGCAGCGCGAACCGGCGCGCCGGGCAGGAACGGTCCATGGCCAGGTCGAAGAGCGTGCCGATCAACCGGTCGCCGGAGACCAGCAGGTCCCAGTCTTGGGGCATGGATTGGAGCGGCACCGAGTCAGGCTGGTAGGCCCACGCCCGTAGCTCCGCCGTCGACGGGTCCACTGGGTTGGCAAAGCCTCGGAATGTTGCTTGTTGCAGGGTCACCCGCCCGCTCCCCTCGCGAGTGTTGCCGCCTCCGGGCGGCCCAGGCCGGACCCCCAGGACGCCGCGGCGACACGTTAACCCGTTACAGGCAGTTTGCGGAAGTAGCGGAACGTGCCATATGCCATATCTGATCTAATCCGGCGACGGGAGCGGATCGGCCCGTCGTGCCGCCGCGCGGCGCGCACGCAGCACTTTCTTCGCCCAGGCGAGGTCTGGCAGGCGGGCCAGCATCGGTCCGGTCACCACGGTGATCAACACGTACGCCGTGGCGAGCGGGGCCAACCCTGGCTCGATGCCCGGGGTCGCCACGGCCAGCCCGGCGATGACGATCGAGAACTCGCCGCGCGGCATCAGCGCCAACCCGGCGCGCACCCGGCCGGGCAGGGCGATGCCGGCGCGCTTCGCCGCGGCGTACCCAGTAATGATCTTGGTCCCCATGGTGACCACCGCGAGGCCCAGCGCGGGCAGCAGCACCGGCGGCATGTCGCCGGGGTTGGTGGCCAGGCCGAAGAACACGAAGAACACCGCCGCGAAGAGGTCGCGCAGCGGCGAGAGCAGCTGGGTCGCGTGGTGCGCGACCGGGCCGGAGAGGGCGATACCGACCAGGAACGCGCCGACCGCGGCGGAGACCTGGAGCTGCGCGGCCACGCCCGCGACCAGCAGCGTGAGTCCGAGTACGCCGAGCAGCAGCGCTTCCGGATCTTTGGCGGAGATGAACGCGGAGATGGCGTGCCCCCACCGGAGCGCGACCACCAGCACCACGATCACCGTGCCGACCGCGATGGCGAGCGCCTGCGCGCCGCCGAGCAGCCCGGTGCCGGCGAGCACGGCGGTGATCAGCGGCAGGTAAAGCGCCATCATCAGGTCTTCGATGACCAGGATGGAGAGGATGACCGGCGTTTCCCGGTTACCGAGGCGACCCAGGTCGGACAGCACCTTGGCGATGACGCCGGACGAGGACACCCAGGTGATGCCGGCGAGTACCAGCGAGGCCTGCCAGCCCCAGCCGAGCAGCAGCCCGAACGCCATGCCGGGCAGCGCGTTCAGCACCCCGTCCAGCAGGCCGGCGGGCGCGTTGGTGCGCAGGTTGCCGACGAGCTCGCTGGCCGAGTACTCCAGGCCGAGCATGAGCAGGAGCAGGATCACGCCGATCTCGGCGCCGACGGCGATGAACTCCTCGGTCGCGGAGAGCGGGATCAGGCCGCCGTGCCCGAACGCGAGCCCGGCGAGCAGGTAGAGGGGGATGGGGGAGAGCCCGATGCGCCGGCTGAGCCGGCCCAGCATGCCGAGCCCGAAGAGCATCGCGCCCAGCTCGATCAGCAGGACGGTGGTGTCGTGCATCCGCTAGCCGTCCGGGTCGCCGTTGGCGAGGATCTCGGTGACCCCGTCGAGGCCCCGGCGGGTGCCGACGACCACGATCACGTCACCGGCTTCGAAGACGAACTCCGGGCCGGGTGAGGCGATCACCTCGCGGTCGCGAAGCACGGCCACGATGGACGCGCTGGTCCGGGTGCGCGCCTTGGTGTCGCCGAGAGGGCGGCCGACGAACCGCGATCCGGCCGGGATCGAGACCTGCTCGGTCAGCAGGCCGGCGGCCTGCTGGCGGAGGCCGGCGAGCTGGCCGAGCATCAGTGACGCGCCGAGCAGGTCGGCGAGCGCCTCCGCCTCGTCGTCGGTGAGCGCGATCGACGCCACGCTCGCGTCCGGATCATCGTCGTCGTAGACGATGAGATCTCGCTGGCCGTTTCGATGGGACACTACGCCGATCCGCCGGCCGGAGCTGGTCACGACGTCGTGCCGGACCCCGATGCCCGGCAGCGCGGTCTGCTCTACCCGTACTCGCACGCGCAACACGGTACCGCGAGGTAGAGTTGAGCCCGATAGGCTCAAGTCTTGGGGAGAATGAGTGAACGCCGAACGCCTGACCACCAAGAGCCGCGAAGTGATCACCGGTGCGGTCGCCACCGCCAACCAGCGCGGCCACGCCACGGTCGAGCCGTGGCACCTGCTGCTCTCACTGCTGGACACCGGCGGGTCGACCGCCGGCGGGCTGCTGCGGGCGGTCGGTGCCAACCCGGCCGACATCCGGCGCGCCGCGGCCCGGGCGGTGGAGAGCCTCCCGTCCGCGCGCGGTTCCAGTCTGGCCGAGCCGAGCCTGTCCCGCGAGTTCGTGAACGCCATCGGGGCGGCCGAGCAGATCGCGCGCCCGCTCGGCGACGAATACACGTCGACCGAGCACCTCCTCGCCGGCCTGGCCCGGGTGGGCGGCGCGGTGGCCCAGACGCTGAAGGAAGCGGGCGTCACCGAGGAGAACCTGGTCGCGGCGTTCCCCGCGGTCCGTGGTGGCGACCGCCGGGTCACCACCGCCGACCCGGAGCAGACCTACCAGGCCCTCGAGAAGTACGGCGTGGACCTGACCTCCCACGCCCGCGACGGCAAGATCGACCCGGTCATCGGCCGGGATTCGGAGATCCGCCGGGTGATGCAGGTGCTATCCCGGCGCACCAAGAACAACCCGGTGCTGATCGGCGAGCCGGGCGTGGGTAAGACCGCGATCGTCGAGGGCCTGGCGCAGCGGATCGTGGCCGGCGACGTGCCCGAGTCGCTGCGCGGCAAGCGCCTGGTCGCGCTCGACCTGGCCGCGATGGTGGCCGGCGCGCAGTACCGGGGGCAGTTCGAGGAACGGCTCAAGTCGGTGCTGGAGGAGATCAAGAACTCCGACGGCCACGTCATCACGTTCATCGACGAGCTGCACACCGTGATCGGCGCCGGCAAGGGCGAGGGCTCGATGGACGCGAGCAACATGCTCAAGCCGATGCTGGCCCGTGGCGAGCTGCGGATGGTGGGCGCGACGACGCTCGACGAGTATCGCGAGCACGTCGAGAAGGACCCGGCGTTCGAGCGGCGGTTCCAGCCGGTGCTGGTGGGCGAGCCGACGATCGAGGACACGATCGGCATCCTGCGCGGCCTGAAGGAGCGCTACGAGGTGCACCACGGCGTGCGGATCACCGACGCCGCGCTGGTCGCCGCGGCGGCGCTGTCCGACCGGTACATCACCGACCGGTTCCTGCCCGACAAGGCCATCGACCTGGTCGACGAGTCGGCCTCCCGGCTGCGCATGGAGATCGACTCGCGGCCGGTGGAGATCGACGAGATCGAGCGCGCGGTGCGCCGGCTCGAGATCGAGGAGATGGCGCTCGCCAAGGAGCCGGATCCGGCCTCCCAGCAGCGGCTGGAGCGGCTGCGCAAGGAGCTGGCCGACCGGCGCGAGCAGCTGACCGCGCTCTCCGAGCGGTGGCGGCTGGAGAAGGAGCACATCGCCAAGATCTCCTCGGCGAAGGAGGAGCTGGAGCGGCTGGGTGGCGAGGCCGACCGGGCCGAGCGCGATGCCGAGCTGGAGCGGGCGGCCGAGCTGCGATACGGGCGCATCCCGCAGCTGAAGGGTGAGCTGGCCAAGGCCGAGGCGGAGCTGGCGGTGCTGCAGGCCGACGGCGCGATCCTCAAGGAGGAGGTGGGCGCCGACGACATCGCCGCGGTCGTGGCCTCCTGGACCGGCATCCCGGCCGGCCGCCTCATGGAGGGCGAGACCGTCAAGCTGCTGCGCATGGAGCAGTCGCTGGCCTCGCGGGTGATCGGCCAGGCCGAGGCGGTCGGTGCCGTGTCCGACGCGGTCCGCCGGGCCCGCGCCGGCGTCGCCGACCCGGACCGGCCCACCGGCTCGTTCCTGTTCCTCGGCCCGACCGGCGTCGGCAAGACCGAGCTGGCCAAGGCGCTCGCCGAGTTCCTCTTCGACGACGAGCGCGCGATGGTCCGCATCGACATGAGCGAGTACGGGGAGAAGCACTCCGTCGCCCGGCTGGTGGGTGCCCCGCCCGGCTACGTCGGGTACGAGGAGGGCGGCCAGCTGACCGAGGCGGTGCGCCGCCGGCCGTACTCGGTGGTGCTGCTCGACGAGGTGGAGAAGGCCCACCCCGACGTGTTCGACGTGCTGTTGCAGGTGCTCGACGACGGCCGGCTCACCGATGGGCAGGGGCGCACGGTCGACTTCCGTAACGCGATCCTGATCCTCACGTCGAACCTGGGCTCGTCGGTCATCGCCGACCCGACGCTCAGCGAAGACGAGCGCCGCGAGGCGGTGCTGGCCGTGGTGCGCACGAGCTTCAAGCCGGAGTTCCTCAACCGGCTCGACGACGTCGTGGTGTTCCACACGCTCACCGGGACCGACCTGGCGTCCATCGTGGACATCCAGCTCGAGCGGCTGCGCCGGCGGCTCGGCGACCGCCGCCTGGCGCTGGAGGTCAGCGACGTGGCGCGGCAGTGGCTGGCCGAGCACGGCTACGACCCGATCTACGGTGCCCGGCCGCTGCGCCGGCTGGTGCAGTCGGCGATCGGTGACCGGCTGGCGAAGGCGCTGCTCGCGGGCGACATCCGGGACGGCGACACCGTGCGCGTCGACCTCGCCGACACCAAGGACGGCCTGACCCTCTCCTGATCGAGGCGTCCCTCGAGTAGTTCGCACTGCTTGAGGGGCGCTTCAGATCATGCAGGTTGATCAACGTTGCTACCGTGAGCGATGTGACGGGGGACATCGCGGTCGTGGTGTTGGGTGTGGGCTGCCTGATGGCGGCGGCCGGCGTGGCGATCGCGGTGATCGCCGCGCGTAAGGCGCGGCGCCCGGCCGCGCCCCAGACTGAAGCCACCGACCCGTTCCGGGACGCCGACACCGACGCGCTGCGTGGCGATCCGCGCGCGCTCAAGCCGGGCGACCTCGTCGAGATTCGCGGCCGGTCGTACGCGGTACGCGGCACGCTGCGGTTCACCGAGGGTGCCTGGGGCTGGGCCGAACACCTGCTCGACGACGCGGCCGGCGCCAAGGTGTGGCTCTCCGTCGAGGAGGATCCCGACCTGGAGTTGGCGCTCTGGACCGAGGTGCCGACCGCGACCGTGCTCCCGGGCGAGCCGACCGTCGACTTCGACGGCCGGCGGTACCGCCGGGAGGAGGCGGGCCGGGCGCGGTACACCGGCACCGGCACCACCGGCCTCAACCCGAGCGGCACGGTCCGGTACGAGGACTACGCGGCGCCCGACGGCGCGCTGCTCTCCTTCGAGTCCTTCGGGGACAGCGGCGCGTGGGAGGTGGGCCGCGGCGAGCGGCTGCACCGCGCCGAGCTGTTGATCTACCCGCAGGGCGGGTGACGGGGCGGTGCTGGTGCGCCTCGACGTCCCGTACGCCGACAGCACCGCGGGCGACCTCAGCTTCGCTCTCGGTCTGCCGGTCCTCCCTGCCCTCCACACGCTGCGCCTGAGCGCGACGCTGGAGCTCCGGCTGCTGGGCGCCTCCCACCAGGTGGTCGCCGGTGACCTGGTGGAGACGGTCGCCTGCCTGCCGGGCCGCGCACCCCACCTGCCGCCGTCGGTCGACGACCCTGGGTACCGGTTCGCCGCCACCGTCGAGCGGCTGGACCGCACGGTGGCCGCGGCGCTGTGGCGCGACCTGGTGCGCGACCCGCGCGCCCTGGTGGGTGTCTTCCCGGGTGACCCGGACGCGGTGACCGCGCTGCGGGCCGACGACCACGGGTGGCAGACCTGGCATGCCTATCCGCAGACCGGTGAGCTGGTCGTCACCCGGACGGTGCTGGAGGCATGACGTACCGGAAATGGCTCCTGGCGGGCGCCGCGCTGGCGGTGATCGGGGTGCTGGTGGCCGGCGTCGCCGTGTTCACCGGCAGCTTCTCGCCGCGCGGATATGTCGCGGATACCTACCGCCGGTCCGCCGCCGACGACATCGGCCGGGACGCGGTGGCCTACCGGTCGCCGCATCAGCCGATCGAGGTCGCGAAGCAGATCACCGGCGCGTGGCAGCCGGTCGAGCGGTACGTCGACGGGAGCGGCATCTATCTGCGCTACGACGACGACGCCGTGGTCGTGCGACCAGCCGGTCGCGGCTCGCTGATCCTCGTGGAGAAGATGACCACCGCGTACCCGCGCTACTCGGGTGTCGTGGGCGGCTACTGGGGTTGGAGTCGCGGCACCGACGTCCGCGGTGGCGGCCCAGGCGCCGGAAAATAGGAGACCAGAGATGTTGATGGACCTCACCGCCGATCTGCTCGCCACCCTCGCGTACGGCGTGGTGGGCGTGGCGCTGATGGCGATCGGCTACCTGCTGGTCGATGTCGCCACGCCCGGCCGGCTGCGTGAGTTGATCTGGGTCGACCGGAACCGCAACGCCGCGCTGCTGCTCGCCTCCAACCTGGCCGGCGTGGGGATCATCGTGGTGTCCGCGATCCTGGCGAGCGACGACGACTTCGGCGACGGCATCGTGGGCGCCAGCGCGTACGGGCTGCTCGGCCTGGTCCTGATGGCGGTGGCGTTCCTGCTGCTCGACGCGGTGACGCCGGGCCAGCTCGGTGAGATCCTGGTGCACCCGGAGCCGCACCCGGCGGTGTGGGTGTCGGCGGTCGTCCACGTCGCGACCAGCGGCATCATCGCCGCGGCGATCACCTGATGGCCGCACCGAAGAGACCGCCGACGAAGGCCATCGCCCACCGGCTCAAGATCGCGGGTGCGGTCGCGGCCGGCCTCGGCATGGTGGTGGTGTGCGCCTACGGCGTGCTGACCAGCGACGACAGCGTCGTCGTGCCGGCGCCGACCGGCGAGATGCGCGCCGAGACCACGGCTCAGCTCGCCAAGGCCACGGCCGCGCAGGGCATTTGCTACGGCTGGTGGCTCGAAGACGGCCGGACCGGCGCCGACCTGAGCCGCGGTTCCAACCTCGGCGCCGGCGCGCCGGTGGACCTCGTCCCGGACACCTGCCCCCGATGGGTGGAGGTGCGCGCGACGGTCACCTACACCGAGGAGACCAGCGAGAGCGAGGACTTCGCGACGGTCCTGCTGGCGGCATCGAACGGGCTCGCCGCGCCCGATGCGACCCACCTCGGGCAGCTGGGGTTCACCGAGAGCGCGTTCGTCGACGACCCCGCCTGGGCGATCTGCGAGGCCGCCCTGGCCCTGCCACTGCTGATGGCGGAGAGCGGGCTCGCCAGCCCGGCGCCGCTGCCGGCTCCGCAAGCCGGCGCGGTGGCGGCGCCCGACGATGCCGGCAGCGACTTCTGGCGGGACCGGTGGTGGCAGGTGCTGACCGCGAGCCTGCTCATCCTCGCCGGGGCGCTGATGTTCGGGATCGGCTGGTTCCAGCGCAAACACGAGAAGTCGCGGGTGGCGTCGTGAGATTCGCGCGCGCCGGTGTGCTCGCCGCCGTCTTCGTCTGCGCCGCCTGCGGCCTGGTCTACGAGCTGGCGCTGGTCGCGCTCGGCAGCTATCTGGTCGGCGACACGGTCGGCCAGGCCTCGATCGTGCTCGGCGTGATGGTGTTCGCGATGGGCATCGGCGCGCTGGCCGCGAAGCCGCTGCAGCACCGGGCCGCCGCCGCGTTCGCCGCCGTGGAGCTGGCCCTCGCGCTGCTCGGCGGCCTGTCCGTGCTCGGCCTGTACGCCGCGTTCGCCTGGCTGGACCTCTACGCCCCGGCGCTGGTGGTCACCGCGTTCGTGCTCGGCGGCCTGATCGGCGCGGAGATCCCGCTGCTGATGGTGCTGTTGCAGCGGATCCGCGCGCAGGCGGCGGGCAGCGCCGTGGCCGACCTGTTCGCCGCCGACTACGTCGGCGCGCTGCTCGGCGGCCTGGCGTTCCCGTTCCTGCTGCTGCCGGTCTTCGGGCAGCTCCGGGGCGCGCTGGTGGTGGGTGCGGTCAACGCGGTCGCGGGCCTGGCGCTGGTCTGCACGCTCTTCCGGCGCGACCTGGGCCGCCGCTCGCGCGCCGCGCTCAGCGCCGGCGCCGTCGCGGTCGCGCTCTGTCTCGGGTACGCCTACGCGGTCGCGCACGACTTCGAGGTGACCGCCCGCCAGCAGCTCTACCGCGATCCGGTGGTGCACGCCGAGCGCAGCCGGTACCAGGAGATCGTGCTGACCCGCTCGGTCGGCTCCGCTGACCTGCGCCTCTTTCTCAACGGCGACCTGCAGTTCAGCTCGGTGGACGAGTACCGGTACCACGAGGCGCTGGTGCATCCCGCGCTCGCCGGGCGCCGGGGCCGCCTGCTGGTGCTCGGCGGCGGCGACGGGCTCGCCGTCCGGGAGGCGCTGCGCTACCCCGACGTGGCGTCGGTGACGGTGGTCGAGCTGGACCCGGCGGTGGTGGCGCTGGCCCGGTCGCACCCCGAGGTGCGCGCGCTCAACCGGTCCGCGTTCGACGACCCGCGGGTACGGGTGGTGTCCGTCGACGCGTTCGCCTGGCTGCGCACGGCGGCGGAGCGTTTCGACGCGGTGCTGGTCGACCTGCCGGATCCGGACGAGACGGTGACCGCGAAGCTGTACTCGGTGGAGTTCTACGCGCTCGTGCGCAACGTGCTCGGTCCGGGCGCCCGGCTGGTCGTGCAGGCCGGCTCGCCGTACTTCGCGCCCCGGTCGTTCTGGTGCGTCGAGGCGTCCATCCGGGCGGCCGGCTTCGCCACGACGCCGTACCACGTGGATGTGCCGTCGTTCGGCGACTGGGGCTTCGTGCTGGCCGCGGCCCCCGGGCCGGCGCCCGCGCCGGCCGTGCCGGACGCGGCGCCGGCGCTGCGCTTTCTCACACCCGAGGTGGCGCGCGCCGCGACCGTCTTCCCACCCGACCGCCAGCGGCTCGACGTCCGCCCGTCGACCCTGCTCTCCCCCCACGTGCTCGAGTACGCCCGCACCGAGTGGCGCTCCTACTAGGCGAAGTGCGGCGGGCCTAGCCAGGTGCCGATACGGTGTCTATCGCGATAGGACAATTAATCTGGAAAGGACAGCCGTGACAGATCCCACAACCCCGGGCGCCCGAACCCGGCCGGCGACCGTCACCGTCTCCAGCTATCTGCTCTACCTCTACGCCGCACTCGGGCTGATCGGCGTGGTGGTCGGGCTGTCGGTGGTCGGCACCATGACCGAGGTCTACCGGGACGCCTACGAGGGCACCGACGCCGAAGGCATGGAAAGCTTCGTCACGATCAGCACGGTCGGTGCCGCCGTGCTCAGCCTGATCTTCGCGGCCGCGTTCGTGGTGCTGGCTCTCTTCAACAACCGCGGCAAGAACGCCTCCCGGATCGTCACGTGGGTCCTGGGCGGCATCTCGCTGTGCTGCACCGGCATCGGGCTGGCCTTCACCGCCGCCGGCAACTCGATGGGCATGGGGTCGTCGAGCAACGGCAACATGCCCGACCCGGCTGACGTCCAGCGCCAGCTCGACGACGCGCTGCCGGGTTGGTATACGCCGATCTCGACGATCGTGTCGGTGCTGGCGTTGCTGGTCATGCTGGTGGCCCTGATCCTGCTGGCGCTGCCGCCGTCGAACGAGTTCTTCCGCAAGCCGGCGCCCGCGTGGGAGCCGCCGGTGCCCGGCTCGGCGTATCCGGCGTACCCGCAGGTCCCGCCGGCCAGCCCGTCGGCTCCGTCAGCTCCGCCGGCGCCGTCGGGTGAGTCGGCTCCGCCGCCGGCCGCGCCGCCGTCCCAGCCCGGCCCGTCGAGCAACCCGCCCGACCAGCCGAACCCGCCGGCCAACGCGTGAGCGTTCCGGACCCGGCGCCGGCCTCCCGGCCGGCCGCCGTCACCGCAGCCGCGGCCGTCATGATCTTCATGGCGGCCGCGGGCCTGGTGAACGCGGTGGTCGGCCTCGCGAGCATCGGCGGCGTGGTGGACCGGTACCGGGAGGCGGCCGGCCGCACCGATGCCAGCGCGTCGCAGATCGACACCCTGGCGACGGTGGCGTGGGGCACCGTCATCGCCGCCGGCGTGCTGGCGGTGGCGGTGGCGGCACTCCTGATCGGCCTCGCGCTCGGCATCCTGCGCGGCGTCAACGGCGCCCGGATCGCGACCTGGATCCTCTGCGGGGTCGGCCTGCTGTGTGGGGCGTGCGCGTGGCTGGCGGTGGTCGGCCAGGCCGGGCTGTCCTGGAACGTCTCCGACGTCCGGGTCACCGAGGAGCTCACCCAGGCGCTGACCGACGCGTACCCCGACTGGTGGATCGTCCTCAACGGCGTCTGCGCCGCTGGCCAGGCGCTCGGTTACCTTGCAGTAGCTGTACTGCTGGCGCTACCCTCCGCGCACTCGCACTTCCGCCGGCGCGCGGCAGGACCCCGGCCGGCGGGTCTTCCATCCCAGTGAGGTGTCCGTGATCGCACAGACCGCCGTCGTCACCGGAGCCACCGCGGGGATCGGCGCGGCCTTCGCGCGGCTGCTGGCGGCCGAGGGGTACGGGCTTGTGCTGGTCGCCCGGGACCGGGAACGGCTCGATGCGCTCGCGGCCGAGCTGTCCGAGCGGCACGGGGCCGCCGTCGAGACGTTGCCCGCCGATCTGGCCACCGATGCCGGGTGCGCGGTGGTCGAGAAGCGGTTGACCGATCCAGGCCGGCCGATCGACCTTCTCGTCAACAACGCGGGCATCAGCCTCAACAAGCCGTTCCTGCGCACATCGGCGGACGACGAACTCCGGTTGTTACGGCTTAATGTGCACGCCGTAATGCGCCTGACACACGCCGCGCTTCCCGGAATGACCGAGCGCCGGCGAGGGAGCGTGATAAATGTCTCTTCGGTGGCCGGCTTCGCGGCGGCGATGCCCGGTTCGACGTACCCGGCATCGAAGGCCTGGGTCACTAATTTCAGTGAATCCGTGGCGCTTTTGACTCGACCGTACGGTGTCCAGGTGATGGCTCTCTGCCCCGGCTATACGCGTACGGAGTTTCACGATCGCGCCGGCATCACGATGGCCAAGATGCCGCGTTGGGTGTGGTTGCGGGCCGATGACGTCGCCCGGGAAGGTCTTCGTGACCTGCGCCGGGGCAAGGTCGTGAGCGTGCCGGACTGGAAGTACAAGCTGGCCGCCTTCGGCCTGCGGCACACCCCCCGCCGGCTGCTCGCGGCGGCAGCCCGTGACACTCGGGGCCGGATCGGCCGCGCAGAGTAATGCCGGGTCGATCGCTCGTCCGCGCCGGATGAGCAGTACGCTTGTGCGCCATGGGGGACCATGACGACCTGCGTAAATTCATCACTGAACTGGCCGTGGTGCACGGCAAGGTGATGCTGTCCTCAGGTCGTGAAGCGGACTGGTATGTCGATCTGCGCCGGGTGACGCTTCATCACGCGGCGGCTCCGCTGGTGGGACGGGTGATGCTCGACCTGACAGCGGACTGGAGTTTCGATGCGGTCGGCGGCCTGACGTTGGGTGCGGACCCGGTGGCAGCAGCCATGCTTCACGCCGCTACGGCGGCGGGGCGCGAGCTGGATGCCTTCGTGGTCCGTAAGGCCGAGAAGACGCACGGACTACAGCGCCGGATCGAAGGTCCGGATGTGGTCGGCCGTCGAGTTTTGGCGGTGGAAGACACCTCGACCACGGGCGGCAGCGTGCTGACCGCGGTGGAGGCACTACAAGAGGCCGGAGCCGAGGTAGTGGGTGTGGCGGTTATCGTGGATCGCGGTGCCGGTGACGCGGTGCGGAACGTGGGACTTCCGTACCGGTCGGCCTACACGTTGGGCGACCTCGGCCTTTAGGCCTAAAAGTTTGCCGATTCGGACCTGCTGATATGCAGGCGGATCGATGGTGTAGGTGGAAGGATGGAGTACGTGGGAACTGCGTTGGCTGAAACGACCATGCCTCAGATCTCGCCGCTTGGCGGCGAGCCGATCGAGCGCGCTGATGCTGAGCGCCTCGCTGGGGTCCTCAAAGCACTCGCCGATCCGGCCCGACTCCGGCTCTTGAGCCTGATCCAGTCGGCGCCGGAGGGTGAGGCCTGCGTCTGCGACCTGACGGCGCCGCTCGGCCTCTCCCAGCCGACCGTAAGCCACCACCTGCGTATCCTCACCGAGGCCGGCTTGCTGGAGCGGGAGAAGCGCGGTGTGTGGGCTTACTACCGGTTGGTGCCGAGCGCGATCGCTACGATCGCGGATCTGCTCACTCCGCCGCGTAAGCGAGCCACCAAGAAGGCTCGCTGAGTTCACCGGAATCGTCCGGTGCCGCTTCGGCGACACCGGGCGGTATCCGTAGCTGGTGTCGCGCTTGTGGGTGCGCGGCTCCGGCGTTGATGAAGGCTGCGTGGCGGCGCCACTTCGCCGCGTCGCTATGTCTACGTGCCCTATTCATGACCAAGGCGTCCTTCTTGCCGTGGAGAGCGACAAGAAGGACGCCTTGATCGTGCTTGGCGTCGGTTACGGCGCCTTGTGGGCGCCGACCTCCTCCATGGTCTGTGCCGCGCGCCGCTTGGCCCGCCGGTCGCGAATGATCTCGATGAAGATCGGCAGCACCGAGACGAGCACGATCAGCGCCACCACCGGAAGGATGTAACGGTCGATGTGGTCGCCGACCGCCTCGTAGATGCTGTCGGCGAGCAGGTAACCGACGAGCAGGATGCCGTCGGTCCAGAGGATCGCGCCGACCACATTCCACAGGAAGAACGTCTTCGCGGGCATGCCGAGCACGCCGGCGACCGGGTTCAGGAACGTGCGGACGATCGGGATGAACCGCGCCAGCACGACCGCCTTGGCCGGCCCGAACTTCGTGAAGTAATACTCCGCCTTCTCCACATACTCCGCCTTGAAGAGCCGGGAGTTGGGGCGGTCGAACATGCGGCGGCCGTAGCGCGCGCCCAGGAAGTGGCCGAGCTGCGCGCCAGCGATCGCGCACAGCGGCGCGCCGATCAGCAGACCGGCGAGCGACAGCTTCGTGCCGTCGCCGAACATCGCGTCGGCCACCGGTGAGGCCGCGACGCCCGCCAGGAAGAGCAGCGAGTCGCCGGGGAAGAAGAACCCGACGAGGAGGCCAGTCTCGGCGAACAGGATCGCCCAGACGCCAATCAGACCGAAGGTCTGCAACAGCTCCTTCGGATCGAGCGGGTTGACGGTCAGCTGCTCGGAGAGCGCACGGGCCTTCTCGGCGGTATCCACGGGCACAAAGGGTACCGGGGTGCGCTGGGTGACAGGGGGCCGCTACCGGTAATCGTCGTCGAGGTCGACCACGCGGGCCTGTTCGAGCGCGTCCCAGTCGTTCACCTCGAAGCCACGGTGCGCCTCCGGCTCCTCGTCGGCCGGGCGCGCCGTGGTGGCTTGCTCGACCGCGTCGGCGGCCGGCGCCTCGAGGTCGCGCTCCTCCGGCGTGAGGTGGTCGCCGGGAGCGAACTCCTCATCGGGCTCGGTCATCGTGGCCTCCTTCCGCTGGGGCTGTGCCCCCGGGCTTGCTGCGGGAAACCCGGGCTCAACTGGTACTGCGGTGTCACGATGTAAGGGTGGGACTCCTGATCCGGCTGGTGATCAACGCTATCGCGCTGTGGATAACCACGCTCGTAGTGTCGGGCATCGAGGTGACCGGCAACTCGACCGCGCGCGACGTGCTGACCCTGATCTTAGTAGCGGTCATCTTCGGTGTCGTGAACGCCGTGCTCAAGCCCATCATCCACGTGGTCGGCTGCGTCTTCTACCTGCTGACCCTGGGGCTCTTCGCCCTGGTGGTCAACGCGTTGCTGTTCCTGCTGACCGACTGGATCGCGGGCGGCATCGGCCTGCCCTTCGCGATCGACGGGTTCTGGCCGGCCTTCTGGGGCGCGCTCGTGATGGCGGTGGTCAGCTGGCTCATCAGCCTCGTCGTTCCGGACCGCTGGGAAGGCAAGTCCGAGTAGCTTCGGCGGGTGTGGGGCGGTCGCGTCCCGGCCGACGAGCTGCGGGATACTGCGGCTGGAGGACAGCGCGGTCCGGCGCACTCAACCGCACAGCAAGGAGCGTTCGACATGCCCATCGCTTCCCCCGAGGTCTACGCCGAGATGCTCGACCGCGCCAAGGCCGGCGCGTTCGCGTACCCCGCGATCAACGTGACGTCCTCGCAGACGCTCCACGCGGCGCTGCGGGGCTTCGCTGAGGCGGAGAGTGACGGCATCGTCCAGGTCTCCACCGGCGGCGCTGAGTACCTCTCCGGTTCCACCGTCAAGGACATGGTCACCGGCTCGGCGGCCTTCGCGGCGTACGCGTACGAGGTGGCCAAGAACTACCCGGTCAACATCGCCCTGCACACCGACCACTGCCCGAAGAACAAGCTCGACGGCTTCGTCCGGCCGCTGCTGGCGATCTCGAAGGAGCGGGTCGCCCGCGGCGAGGCGCCGCTGTTCCAGTCCCACATGTGGGACGGCTCGGCCGTGCCCCTCGACGAAAACCTCCAGATCGCCGAGGAGCTGCTCGCCGAGGCGGCCGCCGCACACGTCGTCCTGGAGATCGAGGTCGGCGTGGTCGGCGGCGAGGAGGACGGCGTCGTCGGCGCGATCGACGAGAAGCTGTACACCACCGTCGAGGACGGCCTGGCCACCGTCGCCGCGCTCGGCCTGGGCGAGAAGGGCCGCTACATGGCGGCGCTGACGTTCGGCAACGTGCACGGCGTCTACAAGCCCGGCAACGTCAAGCTGCGTCCCGAGATCCTCAAGGAGATCCAGGACGCGGTCGGTGCCAAGTACGGCAAGGAGAAGCCGCTCGACCTGGTCTTCCACGGCGGGTCCGGCTCGCTGCTGTCGGAGATCCAGTCGGCGGTCGACTACGGCGTCGTCAAGATGAACATCGACACCGACACGCAGTACGCGTTCACCCGCCCGGTGGTCACGCACATGTTCACCAACTACGACGGCGTGCTGAAGGTGGACGGCGAGGTCGGCAACAAGAAGGCCTACGACCCGCGGGCCTGGGGCAAGGCGGCCGAGGAGGGCATGGCCAAGCGCATCATCGAGGCCTGCGAGCACCTCCGCTCCGCCGGCACCAAGCTCTCGAAGTAACCCTCTTTCATGATCAAGGACCACCCCCGCCGATCAAGGACCACCCCGCCGATCAAGGGCTTGGGCACGTGGTTTGATCTCTGTTCCGGGTGCTTTAGCCCTTGATCGGCATGGGTTTCCTTGATCGGCGCGTAGACCGGTCGGTGCGGCGCCCGCGCGGCGACGGGCTGATCATGAGCTACGCGATCGGGATGCGAGCCCAGAAGCCGACGGGGAGGTCGATATCGGTGGCGTCGGTGAGGCCGTTCTCGTCGAGCGCGTTGTAGATCGCCAGCCGCGCGCCGTCGAAGAGGAACTCCACCGCGTGCAGTATGTGTGGGCGCCAGTGCGACGGCATGGTCCGCTCGATCACGTTGACCTCGCGCAGCCGCCGACCCTGGACGCCGTGGAATGCCGGGTGCGCGTCGGAGCGCCAGTCGAGGGCCAGACCCGGCCAGTCGAGCGGCATGGACATGTCCACCTGGTTCCAGGTGATGGCGCACTCGTCGAACTTGCGGTGGGTGACCTCTACGTTGACGTCGCCGAAGCCGAGGATCACCGGGCCGTCGGCGAACCAGCGGCGGCGGTCCAGGTCCCACATCAGCCAGGCGCCGTCGAGGGAGCGTCCGACGATCCGGGCGAACCGGGAGCGGTGGTTGGCCGCGAGCGTCTTGGCGCTGTGGCACCACTGCGGCTCGTACCCCTCGATGCCGAGCACGACCGACCTCCAGAGCGCATCAGATCGGACGATCCTACCTAAATGCCGTCGCCCACGCCGGCAGGGCACGCGGAGGTCCGCACGCGGAGGTCCCACTCGCGGACCAGATCACCTTGCCGTGAGGACGTGGACGGCCTCGTGGACGTCGTCGGTGACGTGAATGGATCTTGACAGGTTGCCGGACGGCGAAGCCATGAGTAGCGGTCCCAGCAGCGTCTCGACCGGCAACGTTTCGGTCCAGAAGGCCCGGTCGAGGAAGACGAACGGGCCCGACGGGCCGGCGGTGGCGTAGAACGCCATGGTGGCGGCTTGGAACACCTCCTGCACGGTGCCCGCCATGCCCGGCGCGAACACGATCCCGCCGCGCGACAGCCGCAGGAGCATCTCCTCACGGGCCGCGTTCGAGAACATCTTCGCGATCCGCGCCGCGAACAGGTTGGCCGGCTCGTGCCCGTACAGCCAGGTGGGGATGGACAGGCCGCCGCGGCGCGGCCAGGACACCGCACCGGCCGGCGCGAACCGGGCCCGCACCCGCAGCGCCGCCGCCGTGTACGCGTCGTGGTCGGTGAAGTCGGGTGCCGCGGCGAGCGCGTCGATCGCGGCCGCGAGATCTTCGGGGGTACCGGTGGCCAGGTAGGCGCCCAGGTTGGCCGCCTCCATGATCCCGGGCCCGCCGCCGGTCACCACGAGCCGGTCGGCGCGCGCCAGCTCCCAGCCGATGGTGGCCGCCAACCGGTACGCCGAGGTGCCGCGTGGCACCGCGTGGCCGCCCATCACGCCGACCACCGAGCCGGGACCGTGCCGGGCCAGCCAGTGCCGCGTGACGTCGGCGAGCGCGTTGTCGATGCCGTGGTCGTGCAGCCGCTGAGCGAGCGCCTCCCGCACGTCCGGCAGCGCACCACCGTGGTCCCGGAAGTGGTCGTAGACGACCGTGTCGTACATGCCCGTGAAGCCTGCCGTCTCGAACCCGGCCGCCAACTCCTCGGGCGTGTAGAGGTATGCCGGATGGGTCGGGTAGGGCAGGGTCCGGAAGGGTGGCACCACGTGCGCACCGCGCCGCACCAGGTCGGCCTCCACCTCGGCCGAGGCGAAGACGCACCCGATGAACAGGGTGTCGGTGACATCCACCCGGGACAGGTCGGGCACCGGCGGGTCGTCGAGGCACACGCCCTGCACGGTCAGGCCCGCGAGGCTGCCGTGGGGAAGGTGCGACTCCAGCTCCGCGCGGGACTCGATCTCGTCCGGGGTGGTGTCGTGTGGCTCGAGGACATCGGCGGGCGGCGGGGACGGCACACCACCATCATCTCAAGCCGGGACGAGAGAGAGCCCGGTGGCACTGCTGCCACCGGGCTCCCGTTACCGGGTCCTGGGGAGGCTCCGGACTTCTATTTGTAGTCCCTCTTGACCTGCAGCACACCGTCCGCTCGCGTGACGAATCCCTCAGCCGTTCAGCCACAGTACGCAGGTGGTTAGGGGTTGAATGTGCCCATGCAGAACCTGATGCCCGAACCGCCCGCCACGCTGTTGCCCGGTGACGACAAGGCGGCGGTCGCCCTGGCCGACGCGGAGCGGGTGGGCACGGACGAGTCGTACGAGACGGTCGCGGCCCACTTCCCCACCTTCAGCGCCGCCTGGGCCGCCCTCGCGAGCCGGGCGCTCGCCGCCGGCCGGCCGGTCACCGCGTACGCCTATGCCCGCACCGGCTACCACCGCGGCCTCGACCAGCTGCGCCGCAGCGGTTGGAAGGGGCACGGCCCGGTGCCGTGGTCGCACGTGCCGAACCGCGGGTTCCTGCGCTGCCTGCACGCCCTCGCCCGGGCCGCCGACGAGATCGGCGAAGCGGACGAGGCGGCCCGGTGCGCCCAGTTCCTGCGGGACTGCGACCCGGCCGCCGGCGACGCGCTGTCCAACGCCTGACTTCCCATGATCAAGGCGTCCCTCATGTCGCTATGACGACGTGGGGGACGCCTTGATCATGGGAGTTTAGAGGCCCTCGGAGACCGTCGCGGCGACCTTCAACCAGGCGTCCAGGGTGGCGGGGGACAGCTCCCCGTACCGGATCGGCTCGCCGGTGTCGATGAGCCGGTCGTACGGCGCCACCAGCACCGCCCGGGTGCGCGCGGCGAAGTGTCCCTGGATCGGTGGCAGGTCGATGTCCTTGGCGCGCGGCGGCATCGACACCACCGTGACCGCCTGCCGCACCAGCCGGGTGCGGCCGGTCTGCTCCAGGTGGTCGAGCATCCGGGCCGCGGTCTCCGCCGAGTCGTTACGGGCCGACATCGTCACCACCAACTGGTCGGTGGCGTCGATCGCGGCCTGCCAGTTCTGCGCCCGCACGTTGTTGCCGGTGTCCACCACGATCAGCTTGTAGAAGCGGCTGACCACCTCGCGGATCTCGCCGAACGCGTGCGCGGTCAGCATCTCGCCGGCCGTGGCGGACTCGTCGGACGCCAGCACGTCGAACATGCCCTCGCCCTGCGCCCGCACATACTGCGACAGGTCGCCGACCCGCCCCCGGGCGCCCTGGAAGTTGCCCAGGTCGCGAAGCATGTCCCGGACGGTACGGCTGTGGAAGTCCTGCTGCGCGCGCATGCCGAGGGTGCCCTGGGTCTCGTTGTTGTCCCAGGCCAGCACGTATCCGCCGCGCTTCTGCCCGAACGTCATCGCCAGCAGCAGCACCGCGACGGTCTTGCCGGCGCCGCCCTTCGGGTTGACCACGGTCACCTGGCGCAGGCCACCGAAGTTGCGCCGTACCCGCTCGATGTCCTGCCGGAACTCGATCTCCTGCTGGCCCGGAGCCAGCTTCACGAGGCCGAGCGTGGTTTTGTTGACCGCGGCCCGCACGCCGGTGCGGGCCACCGGATCGGCCGGACGGGCCGCGCGGCGCCGCGCGAACTCCTCCGCCGTCGGCGTCGCGGCCTCCCCGGTCCACGACCGTTCCGGAGCCGGGTACGCCGGGGCGGGCGGCCCAGCCACCGGTGGTGCCCCGGGCGGCGGCGGAGGCAGGGGTACCAGGCCTGTCGGGCCCGGTGGCGCGTGGACCGGCGGAGCCGCGGGCGGCTGGTGCTGGACGGTCGGCGGCGATGCCCACGGCGACATGGGCGACTGCGTGAGCGGCGCCGCGCTGGCCCACGGATCCGCCGGCGGTTGCAGCCCTCGATGCCCGCCGTTCGTCGGGGTGGGTGGCTCCGCGAGCGGGGGCGGTCCGTAGAGCGGCGCGGCTTGGTGTGCCGGCCCCTGGTATGCCGGCCCCTGGTGCGCCGGCCCTTGATGTGTCGGTCCCTGATGCGCCGGGTCGTGGGATGGTGGCGCCGGGTAGGACGCCGGTGGCGGGGCCGGCTGGGGCGGCTGGAACGGGGCCGGACCGGATCCAGCGTCCGGCGGCGTCGGCGGTGTGAACGGCGTCGGCGGCGCGCTGGTCGCCGGCGCGGGCGGCCCGGACGAGGGCGCCACAGCGTAGGACCTAGGCGCTCCGGAGGATGGCGACGGGTCGTACGGCGCGGACGAGGCCGGGGCGAACGGCCCGCCGGTGGCCGGGGACGTGTAGGACGCCGGTGGGCCGGAGGACGGCGGCGGGTCGTACGGCGCGGACAGGGCCGGGCCGGAGGACCCGGCGGTGGCCGGCGGCGCGTAGGACGCGGGCGGCCCGGAAACCGGGGGCGGGGTGAAGGGTGGCCCCGATGACGGCGGCGCCGAGAACGGCGGAGCGAGAGCCGACGACGGCGCAGCCGGTGACACCGGCTGCGGGGACGAAGGCGGCCCATACGCGGGCGGCCCGGAGGTGGGCGGGCCATAAGCGGGCGGCCCGGACGATGGGGGCGCTGAGATGGGCGAACCGTGGGCGGGCGGTGCGGATGACGGTGGCCCGTAGACAGGCGGTGCCGATGACGGTGGCGCGGAGGTGGGTGAACCGTAGGCGGGCGGCGCGGACGATGGTGGTCCGGAGGCTGGCGAATTCGGGACGTGCGCGACGCCACCCAGCGGTCCCGACACGGGGATGCCGGCCGGTGGCGTGGTGATGATCGGCTGGCCGGCGTGGATCGGCGTGAGTGGCTCACCCGAGTCGCTGCTCCCGGTCAGCGGCCACACGCCGGGCGGCAGCTTGTCGCCGCCCTCCGCCCAATCGGCGGGCGGTGGAAGCGGCGGAAACTCCGCGATCCGCGGCGCCGGCGCTGCAGCCTGCGGGAGGGACGCGGCCTGTGGCGGCAGGGCGGGGGCGGGCTGCGGAGGTGGCAGGGGTGCGGCGGCCTGTGGTGGCAGGGGCGCGGGGGCAGGCGGGGGAGGCCAAGCCGAAAGCGGTGCTGGCGCGGGCGGCGGAGCAGGCGACTCGGCCGGCGGGGCGGGATCCTCGTCGGGCACGTAGTCGTCGGTCGGCCACAGCGGCTTGACGCCACGGTTGGGCCCGACGGGCTTCTGGCGCGCCGCCCGCCCGTGATCCTCTTCCACCGATACCTCCGTTGGGAGAATCCTAGTGACTGTCTTCCAGCTTCGCTGTTCCCTGTCCGGCCGAGCTGGGACCTACCGGTTCACCACCAGCACCCGGGAACAACCCGGCGACAACGCTACTGTCAGGCGGCAAGGTGCATAGCGACACAAGATCGACGCTCAGCGGTACCGTACGCACGCTATCGGGCGCCCATGAGGTGCGTGTGGTACCGCTGAGCACGGCCGAGGGTCAACGGACGTACACCGCCCAGGCGCCCGGCTCGATCCACCAGGAACGCTTGCGCGTCAACGTGGCTTGGACACCGTCGTCGACGTACCCGATCTCCTGCTCGCGGGGGGTGATGGCCACCGCGCGGCCGCGCGCCCGGCGCACCTCCACGCGTATCCGTGGTTGGCGCAGCAGGCGGCGCGTGACCACCGGGACCGCCACCGCGACCTCGACCACGCCGTCGGCCGGGTCCGGTGCGGTCAACAGCGGCAGGCCGTCGACGTGGCTGTAGCCGGCGGCGTTGCCCACCGCGCAGACCAGGATCGGGTCGGTGCCGTCGCTCAGTATGGCGTCGTCGACCTCCACCCGCCCCCGCCAGCCGGCCGGCGTGCCGCCGCCGAGCAGCGCGCCGTCGAGCGTCACCGAGCCGCCGTCGTTGCGGAGCAGGTCGAAGCGGCGGATCCGGTCGCCGAGCACCGCGGCCGCCACGTCGGCGGGGGCTCGGGGCAGGCCGAGCCGGGCGGCCAGGTCGTCGCCGCCCGAGTCGAGCGGCAACACGCCGATGGGCGGCAGGTCGGGAATTGTCCGGTTGATCGGTAGCTCGGCAGGGCGCTTGCTGGGTGCTGGGGCGTGCCGCCGGACGAGCCGGCGCACGACGGCGCGTAACTGGCCGTCGGCGGCCGTAGCGACGATCAGGCGGCGCCCGTCGAGCGCGGAATCGATCTCCACGTCGGACTCGGCGGTGATCGTTTCGACCGTCGCGCCCGCGGCGGTGAGCGCGTCGGCGCAGGACAGCACGGGCACCCGAGGAGAGCCGCAGCCGGCACCGAAGGTGAGCAACACCACGTCGTACACCGCCGGTGACCCCCTGCTGATCTCGCTGGCCAGCTCTGACCTGGCCGTCACTTCTTGTTAGCCTGACACCTCGGGCTCGCCACGCGGTCGCCACACTGGCACCCGAGCCCCAGAAGGCGGGAAAGAGATGCCAGCGATCGTGCTCATCGGCGCGCAGTGGGGCGACGAGGGCAAAGGCAAGGTTACCGACCTGCTGGGTGAGCGGGTCCACTACGTCGTCCGCTATTCCGGCGGAAACAACGCGGGGCACACCGTCGTGACCCCGGACGGGCAGAAGTATGCCCTACACCTGATGCCCTCGGGTGCCCTGTCGCCGAACGCGATGATCGTGATCGGCAACGGGGTCGTGGTCGACCCGAAGGTGCTGCTCGCGGAGATCGACGGGCTCGCGGAGCGGGGCGTCGACGTCTCGCGCCTGCGGATCTCCGGCGACGCGCACCTGATCATGCCGCACCACCGGGCGCTCGACCGGGTGGTGGAGCGCTATCTGGGCTCCGCCCGCATCGGGACCACCGGTCGCGGCATCGGTCCGGCGTACGGGGACAAGGTCGCCCGGATGGGCATCCGGGTGCAGGACCTGCTCGACCCGGGCATCCTGCGCAAGAAGCTCGAGTTGGTGTTGCGGGAGAAGAACCAGATCCTGTTCAAGGTCTACAACCGCAAGGCGCTCGACCCGGACGCGGTGGCGGAGGAATATCTGGCCTACGCGGAGCGGCTCCGGCCGTATATCGCGGAGACCCGGACGATCCTGTGGGAGGCCCTGGAGCGCGGTGACACCGTGCTGCTGGAGGGCTCGCAGGCCACCATGCTCGACATGGACCACGGCACGTACCCGTTCGTGACCTCGTCCAACCCGTCGGCGGGTGGGGCCTGCGTGGGCGCCGGCATCCCGCCGACCGCCATCTCCAAGGTCATCGGGGTCACCAAGGCGTACACCACGCGGGTCGGGTCCGGGCCGTTCCCCACCGAGCTGTTCGACGAGAACGGCGCGCACCTGCTGAAGATCGGCGCCGAATACGGCACGACCACCGGCCGGGAACGCCGGTGCGGCTGGTTCGACGCCGTGGTCGCCAAGTACGCGACCCGGCTGAACGGCATCACCGACCTGGTGGTGACCAAGCTCGACGTGCTCACCGGCTTGGAAAAGGTGCCGATCTGCGTCGGGTACGAGATCGACGGTGAACGGGTCGAGACCATGCCCATGACCCAGACCGCCTTCCACCACGCCCGCGCGGTCTACGAGGAGCACCCGGGCTGGTGGGAGGACATCACCAAGGCCCGCACCTTCAGCGACCTCCCGCCCAACGCCCAGGCCTACGTCGAACGCATCGAGGAACTGGTCGGCACGAGGGTCTCCATGATCGGTGTCGGCCCCGGCCGGGAGGAGAACGTCCTCCGGCACGACCTCCTCGGCTAGCTGTGTCGATCATGGCGTGTGCGGCGCGAAACGCCCTCGTTCGTGCTGCACACGCCATGATCAACAGAGGGAATTAGGCTCGCGGTCATGCGTGTACTTCTCATCGGCAGTGGGGGGCGGGAGCATGCGCTCGCGCTCGGGTTGGTGGCGGATCCGGGCGTGGAACGGGTGATCGCGGCGCCGGGTAATCCGGGGATCGGTGCCATCGCCGACCTCGCGTCGGTGGAGATCAGCAGCCCGGACGCGGTTGCCGCACTCGCGGTGGAGACCGGCGTCGACCTGGTGGTGATCGGGCCCGAGGTGCCGCTGGTCGCGGGGGTGGCCGACGCGGTGCGGGCCAAGGGGATCGCGTGCTTCGGGCCGTCGGCCGCCGCGGCCGAGCTGGAGGGCTCCAAGGCGTTCGCCAAGGACGTCATGGCCGCCGCCGGAGTGCCGACCGCGCGGGCGTACGCCTGCACGACGCCCGCGGAGGCGGCGCGGGCGCTCGACGAGTTCGGCCCTACCTACGTGGTGAAGAACGACGGGCTGGCGGCCGGCAAGGGCGTCGTCGTGACCGACGACCGGGAGGCGGCGCTGGCCCACGCGCGGGCGTGCGAGCGGGTCGTGATCGAGGAGTACCTCGACGGGCCCGAGGTCTCGCTCTTCGTGGTCACCGACGGCGAGACGGCGGTGCCGCTCATGCCGGCGCAGGACTTCAAACGGGCCGGCGACGGTGACACCGGACCGAACACCGGCGGCATGGGCGCGTACGCCCCCCTGCCGTGGGCGCCACCGAACCTGGTCGAGGACGTGATGGCGAGCACCGTGCACCCGACGCTGGCGGAGATGCGCCGGCGCGGCACGCCGTTCGCCGGGCTGCTCTACGTAGGGCTCGCGTTGACGAAGGCCGGGCCGCGGGTGATCGAGTTCAACGCCCGGTTCGGCGATCCCGAGACCCAGGTCGTACTCCCGCTGCTGGAGACGCCGCTCGCTGGCCTCCTGCACGCGGCCGCGACCGGCACGCTGGCCGCGCAACCGCCGCTGCGCTGGCGGCCGGGCGCGGCGGTCACGGTGGTGCTGGCCGCCGCCGGCTATCCGGCCGCGCCGCGCACCGGCGACGTCATCACCGGCGCGGAGCGCGCCGGCATCATCCACGCGGGCACGGCGCGCCGGGCCGCCGACGGCGCCCTGGTCTCCGCCGGGGGCCGGGTCCTCTGCGGTACGGCCACCGGCCCGGACCTGGCGACGGCACGTGAGCGGGCGTACGAGCTGCTCGACGGGGTGACTTTGGCCGACGCACACCGCCGCTCCGACATCGCCCTCCACGCCGCCTCTTCATGATCAGGGCGTCCCTCAAGTCGTTAGAACTACTTGAGGGACGCCCTGATCATGTGGGTAAATTTGGGGGGCTATGACCAACGAATCTGATCGGTACGCTGACGCCATGAGCGCGGAGCCGATCCCCCACCGTCCGGGGCTCTGGCAGCCTGACCCGGTCCGGCAACGGCTGGCCGCCTACACGATCGAAGACGTTTGGAATCTGCCGGACGACGCCCCTCGCGTCGAGCTCGTTGACGGAGTCATCCACGTGGTCCCCTCCCCCACGATTGATCATCAGGACATAACCTTCCTTCTGTGTCAGTGGCTACGTGAGCACGCGCCACGAGAGCTCAGGGCCACGATGGCGATCGGCATCGCCATCGATGGGAAGAACAGTCGGGAGCCCGACGTCGTCCTGTATCGCGCCGGAGTGAGCACGAGCAACCACTACCTCACCCCGGACGACGTGGTCGTGGCGGTGGAGGTGGTTTCGCCTGGCACACGCCGGCGGGACCGGTTCGGCAAGCCCGGCGAATACGCCGCTGTGGGCATCCCCTACTACTGGCGGGTGGAGCAGGATCCGGTGCACGTCTTCGCCTACAAGCTGGGCGACAACCAGCAGTACGCGCTGTGCGGGGACGGCGCTGAGCTGCTAGAGCTGACCGAGCCCTTCGCCATCAAGTTGCCGATCACCGAGATCACGCCATAGCGCTGCGGCCTCAGACGCTGGCCACCTCGTAGACCTCCGCGGACGCGGTCAGCTGCTTCGACTTCACCGCGCCACCGCCGACGGTTTTCAAGAGATAGGTGTGCGTGACGGTCTCGCCCGGCTCGCCCGCACACGGGAAGTTGATCGTCGCGCTGCCCTCGATGCCGTAGGTGTCGTAGACCCCGGGGCCGTCCACCGACAGCGTCACCTGGTCCGCGCCGGTCACCTTCCAGGACAGGGTTACCGGCGTGCCCTCGACCGGGAACTCCGACGTCCCCTGTGGACACCGTGGCTGCTGGGAGATCGTGAAGGAGACGATGCGCGGCCCGCGCGGCGACGCCGGCGGTGTGGTCTGTTTCGGCGTCGCCTTTCCGGTGGGTGTCGTTACGACGGCTTCCGGCGTCGTGGGAGTAGACCGGGTGATCCCGACCGTCGGGGTCGCGGCGCTGCCGCCGTCGGTGGCTTCGGGGTCGCCGCGGTTCAGCGTCAGGCAGCCGGCGAAGGCGCCCAGCAGGCTGGCGAACACCACCGCGCCGGCGAGCACCAACATCGCTTTCCGGTTCTTCATGCTCATGACGGTAAGAGCGCCGACCGGTCCCGGAAATCCCGAGATCGTGCCGAACCTACCCCGTGATCAAGAATCGGCCCGGCGGGCGATCAGATACCCCTGCGGGAGACCGTCCTGTCCATCCCAGACTGCCTCGCTGAGGCGCCCGGCCCAGAACACGGTCGTGAAGCCGGCGTCGGTCGCCTGGCGCTGCATCTCGTCGGGGGACAACCAGTAGATGTCGAATTCGACGCCGAGGTTGGCGGCGCGACCCCCGCGCCGGACCTGGTTGTCACCGGCCTTGAAGGCCGTCGCCAGATAGCCTCCCGGCTTGACCACGCGAGCGAGTTCGGCGAAGGCGAGCGGCCGGTCGGCAGGCGCGAGGTACATCAGGGAGTACCAGCAGACCACGCCGGCTAGCGAGGCGTCCGCGAACGGCAGCTCGCGCACGTCGCCGAGGTCGAAGTCGAAGTCGGGCTGGTCACGTCGGGCCACCCGGATCATTTCGGGGGAGAGGTCGATCCCTCGTGGCGACAGCCCTCTCGCTGCCAGGTAGGGCGCGAGCCGACCCGTTCCGCAGCCGACGTCCCCGACGCTGGTGCCGAGGTGCGCGGCACCTACCAGCTCGCAGAACAGGCTGAGCACGGCCCGCTCGGCGGGCATGCGGTCCAGGGCATCGGTCAGGCGGTCGGCGTAAAACTCGGCGAGAACGTCGTGCGCGGCCCTCAGCTCTTCGGTCTTGGCGTCCACGCAGGGCATCGTAGTGCCCCCATGATCAAGGCGGTCACGGGTAGGGGCGGGGGAGTTCCCGGGTCACCACCTTGCCGGTGGCGTTGCGTGGCAGGTAGGGGAGGAACACCACGTCGCGCGGTACGCAGTAGCGGGCCCGGTAGCGTCGCACGTATTCGCGCACCGCGTCGGCGTCGAGCGTCTCGCCCGGGTGCAGCGCGAGATAGGCGGCGAGTCGCTGGCCGTACTCGGGATCCGGCACGCCGACGACCGCGACCTCACGCACCTGCGGCAGGTCGGCGAGCAGATTCTCCACTTCGGACGGAAAGACGTTCTCGCCGCCGGACACGATCATGTCGTCGTTGCGGCCAGCGATGAAGAGCAGGCCGTCGCCATTGACGAAGCCGAGATCGCCGGTGGAGATGAGGCCGTCGACGGTTTCCTGGCTGGCACCCGACGTGTACCCCTCGAAGATCATCTCGTTGCCCACGAAGATCTGGCCGACCTGGCCACGCGGCGCCGGCTCGCCGTTCTCGCCCAGGATCGCGAGCCGCGTGCCGTGTGGCGGCTTGCCGGCGGTCTGCGGGGCCAACCGCAGGTCGGCTGGGGTGGCGATGGACGCCCAGGACGCCTCGGTCGAGCCGTACAGGTTGTAGAGCACCTCGCCGTACGCGTCCATGAACCGGGTGGCCAGGCCGCCGGGCAGCGCGGAGCCGCTGACCGCGACGACGCGCAGTGGGTTCGGGTCCGGTGCGGGCACTTCCAGCAGGCGTTGCAGCATGACCGGTACCGCGAACAGGGCCCGGCAGCCCTCGCGGGTGAGCGTCGCGAGCACGCTGAGTGGATCGAACCGGCGCTGGAGCACGATGGTGGCCCGCAGCGCGAACGAGACCTGGAGCGCCGCGAACCCCCAGGTGTGGAACAGCGGCGCGGCGATCATGATGCGGTCCTTGGCGCGGAGCGGGATCCGGTCGATGATCGAGACGAGCGGCCCGAACCCGCCGGGCGTACGGCGCCGCGCGCCCTTCGGCGTGCCAGTGGTGCCGGAGGTCAGCACGATCGTGCGGCCGTCGCGCTCCGGCGGCCGTAGCGCGCCGGGCGGCGCCCCCGCGGTCAGCTCCTCGGCGCGGCTCTCGTCGATCCGTTCCACCGCGCCGGCCAGGCCCACCACCCGCTCGGCGAACTCGTCGTCGTGCAGCACCGCGCGCAACCGCTGCTCCGCCGCGACGACGCTGAGCTGCGCGCCGGACAGCCCGGTGTTCACCAGGACGGTGTCGGCGCCGAGCAGATTGCTGGCGACCATCGCCTCGACCATGCCGGCGTGGTTGCGGCAGAGCAGGCCGAGCCGATCGCCGGGGCCGAGGCCGGCCGAGGCGCGCAGCGACCGGGCGAGGCGCTCGGCGCGCTGGAGCAACTCGGCGTAGGTGACCTCGCCGCGCTGCTCGTCGACGATCGCGATGCGGTCGGGGTCCCGGCCGGCGGCCTGGCGCAGCTCGCCGGCGAGGCTGAAGCCCCACCGGCGCAACGCGTTGAGCTGCGCGGCCACCCGCATCGGCGGCCCCGGCGTGATCAGGCCACGCCGGGTGAGCGTCGCCACCACATAGGGCGTGATCATGCGCCACCTCGGTGACGCGTTCCGGTCGGTGGCCTCATCTGATCTGCTTCCCAGAAATCGCCCGTGACACCACCAGACGCTGGATCTCGGACGTGCCCTCGAAAATGGTGTAGATCTTGGCGTCCCGGTACCACCGCTCGACCGGGTGCTCGCGCAGGAAGCCGGCGCCGCCGAGGATCTGCACCGCCTTCTCGGTCACCGCCACCGCGACCTCGCCGGCCTTGAGCTTGGACATCGAGCCTTCGCCCGCCTCGAACGGCCGGTTGTTGCGGCCCATCCAGGCGGCCCGCCAGACCAGCAGTCGCGCCGCGTCGATCTCCATCTTCATGTCGGCGAGCGCGAACGCGATGGCCTGGTTCTCGACGATCGGCCGGCCGAACTGCACCCGCCCCTGGGCGTACTCCAGCGCGTACTCGTACGCCGCGCGGGCCACGCCGATCGCCTGCGCGCCCACCGTCGGGCGGGACAGTTCGAACGTGCGCATCGCGGCCTGACCAGCGGCACGCTGACCGGAGCGGGCCCGGTCGAGCCGTTCCAGCAGCGCCTCGCGGCCACCGAGCAGGCAGCGCCCCGGCACCCGTACCTCGTCCAGGAACAGGTCGGCGGTGTGCGAGGCCCGCAGGCCGAGCTTCTTCAGCTTGCCGGGGGAGGTCAGTCCGGCGGTGCCGGGCGGTACGACGAACGCCGCCTGCCCCCGGGTGCCCAGCGTCGGGTCGACGGTGGCCGTGACGACGTGGATCGCCGCGATGCCACCGTTCGTGGCGTACGCCTTCTGGCCGGTCAGCACCCACTCGTCGGACGCCTCGTCGTAGACCGCGCGGGTGCGCATCGCTCCGACGTCTGAGCCGGCCTCGGGCTCCGTGCTGCAGAACGCGGCGACCGCGGGTTCGTCGACGGTGCCGAAGCACAGCGGCACCCACTCCAGCATCTGCTCCGGGGTGCCCGATCCGTAGATCGACGCCACGGCCAGCGACGTGCCGAAGATCGACAGGCCGATGCCCGCGTCGCCCCAGAAGAGCTCTTCGCTGACGATCGGCAGCGACAGCCCGGTCGGGTCGGCCCAGCAGTTGGCCAGGAACTCGAACCCGTACAGCCCGATCTTGGCCGCTTCTTGGATCAGGGGCCAGGGCGTTTCCTCGCGGGCGTCCCACTCCGCGGCGGCTGGGCGCACGGCCTCGCGAGCGAAGCCGTGCACCCAGTCCCGCAGATCCCGCTGTTCCTCATTCAGGTCGAGCGAGAACTCCGGCATGTCACGCCTTCGGGATGTCGAACAGGTTGGCGATGTTCGCGGCGAGGCCCAGGTCGCCCTTGGCCTTCAGCTTGCCGGTCATGAACATCATGACGGGGTTGCCGGCGCCGGAGACGACCTTGAGGAACTCGACCGGCGCCATGGTGAGCGTCAGCTTCGGGTCCCGGTCCGGGCTCTCCGAGAGCGTGCAGGCGCCGTTCTCGATCACGACCTCGTAGGTGTCCGCGCCACCGTCGGGGCGGTCGGTGACGGTCCAGTGGATCACCGCATTGGTGCTGCCGGCCCGGTCCGGGCGGAACAGCGTCGGCATCCGGTTGAACACCTCGTCGAGGATCTTGCCACGCAGGTCGCTCTGCATGACCTGCTTTATCTGGGCGTCCGGCGTGGTCTTCACCAACTGCGCGAACTGCTTGGGGTCCACGTTGGCGAAGGTGGACGGATCGAAGTCGGTCATCGTGTTGCCTCCGGCTCTGGAAAACCTACTCGCGCGTAACATTACGTGCGAGTAGGTATCATGACAAGGGTGCAGACCACCCCCACGTTCAAACGACTGCCGCGCGCGGTACGTGAGCAGCAGATGCTCGACGCCGCCGTCAAGGTCTTCTCCCGGCGGGGGTTCCACGCCGCGAGCATGGACGAGATCGCCGAGTACGCCGGCATCTCCAAGCCCATGGTCTACGCGTACCTGGGCACCAAGGAAGAGCTGTTCGTCGCCTGCCTGCACCGCGAGGGCACCCGCCTGATGGAGGCGATCGCCGCCGTCGTGGGTCGCGACCTGCCGCCCGACCAGCAGTTGTGGCGCGGCCTGCGGGCCTTCTTCAACTTCGTGGGCGCGCACCGCGACGGCTGGGCCGTGCTGTACCGCCAGGCCCGCGCCGAGCAGCCGTTCGCCGGCGCGCTCGCCGACATGCGGGAACGGATGGTCCAGGTGGTCACCGTGATGCTCACTCAGGCGCTCACCGCGGAGGGGCATGCGGTCCGCCGGGCGGACCTGGAGGTGATGGCGTACGCCCTGGTGGGCGCCTCCGAGTCGCTGGCCGACTGGCTGGCCGATCACCCCGATGCCGACCCGGACGGCATGGCCACCCGGATGATGAACGTCTCCTGGCTCGGGGCCGCGGAGCTGCTCCGCGGCGCCCTCTGGTCCCCTCCTCCCCCATGATCAAGGCGTCCCTCAAGTCGTTAGAGCTACCTGAAGGACGCCTTGATCATGGAAGGGTCCACTTCGCTGTGAGATCCGCACAGACAACGGCGACGGTGCCGGCGATCAGCTTGATCTCGTGGCGGCAGCCCCGATCGTGCGGCAGGATCTCATCGAGCTGTACCCGGCCGAGGTCGTCCTCGCCTTCGTCGGCGGCGGCCGTGAAGCTCACCACCCCGTCGTAGCGGATCACCAGGCGTGGCTCCGGCGTGTAGCCCACGAAGGAGAGCTCCAGCGCGGTCCCGACGAGGCTCGCCCGGTCGAGCTTGAGGTCCTTGGGGCAGCGGTCGCCGAACGCGTAGTGCCCGGGCTCACGGGCGAACGCCGCCGCTCCCGGGGGGAGCTGCGCGGCGATCGCCTCGAGCCGATCGAGGTAGGCCGTCGGGTCCAGGGAGAAACCCAGCTCGGTCTGCTCGATCTTGATGTACTTCATTCAGCAGCTTTCGATTCGGGGTCGCTTCCAGCCGTCGCCCTTGATGCTCTCACCCGGCTTGAGCTGGCCGCTGCGGCGCATGAAGTCCACCGCGTACCCCTTCAGCACCGACTCCAACTGCGGCGGCGGGTCCGTCGGGATCGGCAGGCTGTGCTTGGAGAACCAGCCGTTGCTGCTGTAGAAGCCGTACTCCTTGCCCTTGTAGTAGACGTGGATCTCGAAGCTCGACTGGCCACCGTTGCTGCCGTACTGGTCCAGCCGGCCGGTGTAGTCGCCGTAGAACCGGAGCGGGTCCTTCTTGCCGGCCTGGACCTGGATTTGAGCCGCCGCCAGACCCAGCGGGCACTTCGCCTTCTCCTGGAACTTCTTGAGCTCGCGGAGCAGGTCGGCACCGCGCTTGCCGCCCGGCACCCAGCCCACCACGGGCACCATGGCGAGCAGGCTGCTCAGCGCGCCGGTCTTGTCGCCATCGAGATAGGCGATGAGCGCGTTCAAGCCGTCGCACGGCTCGCCGACCGCCGGAATGAAACCGCAGACGGTCAGCACCATCTGGGTGGCCAGCATGGCCTGGTCGGCGTCCCGCTTGTTCTTCTCCGAGTAGTACCGGACCGCGGCGTCGCATGCCTCGTTGTCGCCGAACTGGATGGTGCACCAGTTTTCGCCATTGTTGATCGCGTCCACCAGGGGGTGGTCGCAGACGTTGTAGTAGGCGGCTTCCAGGTAGGAGCACTGGCCGCTCGTGGTGTCCTGCTCGGCGGCCTTGCGCCGCGCCTCCTCTTCCTCGCGCAGCTTCCTGATGCTGATCGCCAGCGCCTCGACCGCCAACCGGCCGGCCTCCTCCGAGGACTTGCCCGCGGCGATCGCCGACGCTTTCGCCTCGTCAGCGGAGTGCCGCGCGGCGGCGGCGTAGTTGTGCGCCCGGCCGGCGGAGATCCGCGCCTGGCGGGCGGAGTTCTCGGCCGCCGCGGCGTCGCTGCGGGCCGCCGCAGCCGCGTTCAGCGCCGTCTGGGCGGAGCGAGCGGCCTGGTCGGCCGACGCCTGCGCCTGGGTCGCCGAGTCGCGCGCCTGCTCGGCGTACACGTTGGCCTGGGCCGCCGACTGGCGCGCCTCCTCGGCGTACCGCTGGGCCTCCGCGGCGGCGTTGCGCGCGAGGGCCGCCGCCTTCGCCGCCTCCGCCGCCTTGTGCAGCGCGGCTGCCGCATCCCGGCTGGCGTCCAGCACGATCGCGTTCACCTTGGCGACATGCGCGGCGGCCGCGGCGTCCCGCTGGAGGGCCTTGTACTGCCCGACTCGCAAGAAGTGGCGCAGGGAGGCCCGGGGCCCGGAGAGGGCGATCTGCGCGGCGGCCTTCACCTCCGGCCCGCCAGCCGACATGATCTGCGCGATCGCGATCCGGTCGTCGTGCTCGGCGGCCGCGAACTGCCCGCTGGCCAGGAAGGCCTGCCGATCCGCGGCCGTGCCGTTCAGCGCCGCGTTGCCCTTCTCCTTCAGCTGCGTGCCACCAGCGGCGATCAGCTGCGCGATCGCGATCCGGTCGTCGTGTTCCTTGCCCGCGTAGTCCCGGGTGAGTAGGAAGCTCCGTACGTCCGCGATGGACCCGAACAGCGCGGCCTCCGCGGCCGTCTTCTGCGCCGGCTTGGTGGTGGTGTCGGCGATGTCACCGACCTTGGCGCGGTCGTCCTGCTCCTCGGCCAGCGACAGCGCGGTGAACACGAACTCCCGTACGTCCGCGTCCGAGCCGGTCAGCGCGTCCTCGGCCGCACCGCGGGTCCACGGTCCGCCGACCTTCACCAGCCGTGCCGCCACCCGGCGCCCGTTGGAGACCACGGTCGCCGGCGGCGCGTCGGACGCGCGCGCCTCGGCCAGCAGTCGCCGGGCCTCCGCGTCCAACCGGTCCTGCTCCGCGGCGTCGTACGCGGCCTGCGTCAAGCGCTCCTGCTCGGCCGCGTGCTGCTCCTCGGCCTCCACGACCCGCAGCGCGGTCTGCGTCGCGAGCCGCTCCGTGTCCGCCTGCCGAGCCAGGTCGGCCACCTGCTTGGCCTGCACAGCCGCGGTCGCGGCCGTCTTGGCGGCCTGCATCGCCGCCGCGGCGTGCTCGGTGGCCTTCTTGGCCGCGTCGGCCGCTTCACCGGCGTGCGCCGCGGCCTCGTCGGCCGCCTTCGCCGCCGCTTCGGCCCGGGCGGCCGCGTCGTTCGCGTGCCGCTTCGCGTCGTCGGCGGCGGCTGCCGCCTGCTGCGCCAGCGCGACCGCGGCATTCGCCGCCCGGGTCGCCTCCTGCGCCCGGCGCCGGGCGGTCGCCGCCGCCTGCCGGGCCCGCGCCGCCTCCGCGTCCGACACGTGCGCGTAGCCGCCCGCCTCGTCGGCCGCAGCGGCAGCGGCGTTCGAGTTGGCCACTGCGCTGGTAGCGTGCCTGGCCGCGTCGGCGGCCGCGTTCGCCGCATTCTTGGCCGCGTCCGAGGCCTGCGCGGCCTTCCGCGCGCCAGCGGCGACGTTGCGCGCGTCCTGCGCGGCCTGCCGGGCGGCATCCGCCTTGGTGGCGTCCGTCGCGGCCGCGGAGGCCGCCGAGTACGCCCGCGAGGCGGCATCCCCGGCGAGCGCGGCAGCGGAGGCGGCCCGGGCCGCGGCGTTCGAGGCCACCCGGGCCGCGGTGTTCGCCGCGTTCGCCGCACTGATCGCCGTGTTCGCCGCCTGCGCGGCACGTCCCGCGGCGTGCGCCGCCCGAGCCGCCGCGGCCGCTGCCTTCTCGGCCGAGTTCTTGGCCGCCGCGGTCTCGGCGGCCGCCCGCTGCGCCGCCTCCTTGGCCAGCCGGGCCTCCTCGACGGCGCGCGCCGCCGCGTCCTTGGCGGCCTGCGTCTCCTGCGCCGCCAGCTCACCGGCCTCCTTGGCCAGGTCGGCCAGCTGCGACACGGTCAGCAGTTCCGCATCGCGCGCCCGGGCCACGTGCTGCCCGGTGAGCAGGAACTCGCGCTGGTCAACCATGGTGCCGTTGAGCGCCGCCTGGGCCGCCGCCTTCACGTTCGCCCCGCCGCTCGCCAGGATCTGCGCGATGCGTACCCGGTCGTCGTGCGCCCGTGCCTCGTACTGCCCGGTGGACAGGAAGTTCGCGACGTCCTCGTCGGTGCCGTTGAGCGCCGTCTGGGCGGCCGCCTTCACCTTCGTACCGCCGAGCGCCAGGACCTGCGCCGCGCGGATCCGCTCGTCGTGCACCCAGGCCGGCTCCCAGCCAGAGTCCAGGAACGCCTGCCGGTCCGCGGCCGTGCCGTTCAGCGCCGCCTGCGCCGCCTCCTTGGTCGCCGGCCCACCCTGCGCCAGGTACGCCTCGACCCGGAGCCGGTCCTCCTCGTCAGCGGCCGCCATCCAGCCCTGGGTCAGGAACTCGTCGAGTTCTGCCGTGGAGCCCACCAGCGCCGCCTCGGCCGCCCGCGCCACGACCGGCCCGCCGGTCTTCATCAGCATGACCGCGACCGTGCGACCGTCCCGGTCTCCCGCGTCCACTTCGGTGATCGCGGCCGCGATCGCCCTTGTCGTGGAGGTGTTCGCCGTGGGTGCCTTTGCGGCGCCGGCGGCGGCCGCCGCCGGCCGTGCGGCCGGCGGCGCTGCCGTGGCCGGAACGGCCAGTAGCCCGGACGCGATCACCACCCCGGCCGCTGCCGCGATGACCCGCCGTAACGCGGTTCCGCGTGTACCTGCGGTTGATCGTCCATAAGCGACAGTCATCGCGACCCCCGTTTGCGAACCCGAAAATTTCTTACGACCGAGCGCCCGAGACTGTAGGTCACGGTGATCACCTCTGCCAAACCACTCGGTCGTTGGGAAAAATCGCCCCATCCGTGGTAATCCAGGCGGACAAACTGGACAGTCGCCTACGCAACGACCATCGACGATCCCTGCGTGATCACTCTCACGATGTGAGAGGTCGGGGTGCTCCCTTAGTCTCGGCGGGCCATGCGTCGCGGGGTGCTCATCCACGCATGGCTTTTCGTTGCGCGTGGGCTGGGTTCCCGCGTGCGGATTCACTAGAAGAGGTGCGTGCCTGTGCGGCTGCCGTTCCGATTGACATCCGCCCTCCTGGCCTTGGGCCTGGCGGGCACCGCGGGGGCGTTCGGCAACGCCGGCCCCGCGCTCGCCGACGACCTCCAACCGTCCATCGTGGAATCTCACGACTACCCGGACGCGGACCGGATCTTCCAGGAGCGGAACATCCGGCTCATCAAGGGCGACGGGAACATCGTCCTCACCGAGTGCACCGGCACCGGCCTGATCGAGGTGTGGAGCACCCAGCACGCCGACGAGTTCTGCTTCAAGACCCGGGGTCTCGGTGGCTACCTCGCCCTGGAACTGCAGGACGTCTACCTCATCAAGGGCAACGACCGGAACACCTCCGCCACGGTGACCGTCGACAACAAGAGCGAGACCAAGGCGCTGCCCGCGAACGAATGGGTACCCGTCGGAGTGGGCGCCGAACAGAACGCGGCGGCGCTGGTCGAGCTCAAGTTCAGCACCACGACCACCACGGCTGGGGACGGCACTCCGGCGACGTACCCCTTCATCGCGAAGGTGTCCGTCAACAACACGCTCATGCTGGACGGCGTGACCAACTTCCGCATGCAGACCTGCACCGGGGTACTGGTCGACCCGCAGTGGGTGGCCACGTCGCCGTCCTGCTTCACGCAGTCCTCCGGCGGCCTCGGGTTGCGCGCCACCGTGACGCTGGGGCGCGCTGACCTCTACGCCACCGGCACGGGACACGAGATCCGCGTGGTCGAGACCGTGCGCCACCCCGAGCGCAACCTTCTGCTCGCCCGGCTCGCCCAACCGGTCACCGACGTCCGCCCGGTGGCGATCGGCACCACGCCGCCGCAGGCCGGCGAAACACTGCGGATCGCCGGCTACGGGCGCACCGCCACCGAGTGGATGCCGGCCCAGCCGCACGCCGCGAACTTCGCCGTCGACGCGGTCGCCGATGCCGCGCTGACCATCACGCCCAGCGCCAGCGACGGCCTGCTCTGCAAGGGCGACGCCGGCGGCCCGGCGCTCCGCGAGCGGGACGGCGCCGTGGAACTGGTCGCGCTGCACGACACCGCCTGGCAGGGCGGCTGCGTGGCGGAGACGGAACAGCGCAAGGGCGGCACCGAGGTGCGCGTCGACAACCTCAAGGACTGGATCCGCCAGCAGGTCAACGGCGACCGGTTCGTGCCGCTCACCACGCCCGTGAAGGTGCTGGACACCAAGACCAGCGGCGTATTGGGGCCGCAGAGCACGCGGAACTTCAGTGTCACCGGCGTCGGCGCGGTGCCGCAGACCGGCGTGAGCGCGGTTCAATTGCGGCTCACCACTTCCGGGGCGACCGCGTCGACGTGGCTCGGGCTTTGGCCGTTCGGCACATCGCGCCCCGGCACCTCCGCGATGAACCCCGGCGTCGGTGAGGCCGAATCGAACCTCGTCACCGTGCCGGTCGGGACCAACGGCTGGGTCAGCATCTTCAACAACGCGGGCAACGTCGCGGTGGTGGCGGAGGTGCGCGGGTACTTCACGACCGGTGCCGACACCGGTGGCTTCACGCCGGTCGCGCACACCCGGCCGGTGGCGGTACAGACCGTCGGGCAGAGCGCCAGCGTCACCCTCAAGCTGACCGGCGGGATCATTCCGACCGGTGCGCAGGCCGCGCTGCTGGACGTCTCGATCAGCGGCACGGAGAACGACGGCCAGCTCAGCGTCTTCCCGGTGGGCAACGAGGCGGCGCGCAGCCTTATCAACTGGGGTGCGCCCCGCGGATCCGCCCCGGCGCTGGTCCCGCTGCCCGCGGACGGTCGGGTCACGTTCAAGAACAACACCACCGAGGCGATCGTGCTCTCGGTGACGGCGGAGGGGTACGCCAGCGCCAGCGCCGGCGTGGGCTTCCGCAGCGTCACCGGGCGTCGAATCATCGACACCCGTGCGGGCGGTGCGAAACCGGTGCCGGCCAACGGCATCGTGGACGTGCCGGTCGGCCTCCCGGCGGGCACGAACGCCGCGCTGCTCAACCTGACGGTGGTCGGCAACACCACCGGTGGCGACCTGAAGGTCTGGCCGACCGGCGGCACCGAGCCGGCCGCGCCGGTGGCGGCCTACCAGATCATCGAGTCGGGGGCGCGGGCCACCATGGCAGCGGTCAAGGTCGGCGCGGACGGCAAGGTCCGCGTCAAGAACACCAGCACGGGTACCGTGCACTTCTTCATCGACGTGCAGGGCTACTTCACCGACCCCCTCCTCCCGTAACCCTTCCCATGATCAAGGCGTCCTTCAAGTAGTTAGGACTACTTGAAGGACGCCTTGATCATGAGTCGCGGACGCGGATGGCGGCTTTGGCGCCGGTGCGGTGGCGCTCCCGGTAGGCGCTCACCATCGTGCGCCGCACCGCCTCCGGCGTGGTGTAGACCGCCGTCGGCGTGAAGTGCAGCACCAGCGCCCCGAGACTGGTGAGGACGTTGTGCCGATGCAGCGTCCGGGCCCACTCCTCCGGCATGGCGTGGTGCTCCCGCGAGTCCACCTCAAGGGCGATGCCCACCTCGTCGATCCAGCCGTCCGGGGTCGGCAACTCCACGCCGTCCAACGTGACCAACGTGGGGTTCCACAGGATCGGTGGCAGCGCCGCGGTCGCCTGCGCGATGTCGCGCAGCGAAGCCTCCGGCGCGGAGCGCACGCCGTCGCTCACCTCGTCGATGGCCTGGCGCAGCAATCCGCTGCCCTTACGGCTGCCCGCCGTCAACTCCGCCCGAAGCTGCGGCACCGTGGTGAGCCGGCGCTGCACCGACTCGGCGACGATCGCCCGCACCGCGCGGAGGTCTTCGCACATCCGAGCGGTGTCTGCCGCGGCGCGGGCCGGCGAGACGACCTGGACCAGGCCGCGCTCGATCGGCCGGTCGTCGAGCCGGTGGGTGCGCTGGACCACCACGAAACCCGACGAACTCAAGTGCCGGGCGTGCGGCACCAGCATGTGCAGCCGCTCGTCCTCCGGAACGTAGCGCATGCCGTGGGCGCGCAGTGCCGCCGGACCGGTCAGTTGGCTCGACGATCCACAGTAGAGCTGTGCGGCGATCTCGCGCTGCTCGTCGGTGAGTTGGCCGCTGAAACAGCCGTAGATGGACGGCAGCACCGCCTGCCACTGGTGGCTTTGCAGCAACCAGCGCAGCGTGCCGTCGGTCAGCGCGGTGCCGACCACCTGGTCCCGACGGACGATGCGGCGCTGTACATCAAGCAGGCCGGCGAGATCTGGACGCGCACTCGTTTTCGGCATGGAGGGCACTGTGCCGACACCAAAAGATCCATACCACCCCTGTGGATAAACCTGTGGATACTCCCATGATCAAGGCGTCCCTCAAGTAGTTAGAGCTACTTGAAGGACGCCTTGATCATGAGGAGGGGATGGGGGTGATGGCGCCGGTCAGGTGCGGTTTGGCGGATCTGGCGTGGTGGAGGGCGAACGACCACTCGGGCAGGGCCGCCGTCGTCGAGAAGGCCACGGTGGAGGGCAGGAAGATCGGCAGCTTGAAGGCGACGTCCACGGTGTACGCGTCGGGCAGCCGGCCCTCCAGCGCCGCCAGGCAGCGCGCCTTGCTCCACATGCCGTGCGCGATCGGCCGGGCGAAGCCGAACAGCCGGGCGCCCAGCCGCGACGTGTGGATCGGGTTGTGATCGCCGGAGACGCGCGCGTAGTCCGTTCCCACGCGGGGTTCGACGCGCCACCGTGCGGAGGCCGCCGGCGGCGCCGGAGCCGCGCGGTCGCCGCGCCCACCCGCCGATGGGCCGGACGAGTCCGAAGGGCGAGACGACTCGCGGCGCAGATACGTGGACACGCCGCGCCACACCTCCTCACCCTCGACGGAGGCGGTGGCGATCACGTCGAACTGCCGGCCCCGGTCGTGCGGCCGCAGGTCGGCGGCGCGCACCGCCAGGTCGAGCGGCTCGGCGGCGTCGATCGGGCGGCGCAGTTCGATCCGGTTGCCCACGTGCACCAGCCCGACCGCCGGAAACGGGAAGCTGGACGCCGACATCAGACGCATGGCCAGCGGAAACGCCAGGATGTGCGGATAGGTGGGAGGCAGCGTGTCGGCGAGTCGGAAGCCGCACACCCGGTTGTAGTCGGCGAGCCGTTTCCGGTCCACTGTGGTGCGGCGGGTCAGTGTGGTGTCGGGCAGGTCCTTGGGTCGGCCGTACCAGGGCACCAACCCGATCGCCGCGCGCAGGTAGAGCGACATCGCTGCTCCTCACGTCCGGAACGTACGAAGATCAAGGCGTCCCTCATGGTGCTATAACGACGTGAAGGACGCCTTGATCATGGAGAGTGGGGGATCAGGCGCCTAGGAGGGACTGGCCACAGACCCGGACGACGTTGCCGGTGATGCCGCCGGAACCCGGTGACGCCAACCAGGCGATCGTCTCGGCCACGTCGACCGGCAGCCCGCCCTGGGCCATGCTGTTCATGCGGCGGCCCGCTTCCCGGATCATGACCGGCATCTTCGCGGTCATGCGGGTCTCGATGAAGCCGGGCGCCACCGCGTTGATGGTGATCTCCCGGCCGGCGAGGGCCGGCGCCATCGACTGGACCAGGCCGATCACGCCGGCCTTGCTGGTGGCGTAGTTGGTCTGGCCCCGGTTGCCGGCGATGCCGGAGACCGACGACACCGCGACCACCCGTCCGCCGTGCGGGATCAGGTCGCGCTCCAGCAGCGCGTCGTTGATGCGCTCCTGGCTGCAGAGGTTCACGTCGAGGACGGTGTCCCACCGGTCGGCGTCCATCCGGGCGATCGTCTTGTCGCGGGTGATGCCGGCGTTGTGGACGACGATGTCGAGCCGCCCGTGCCGGCTGCCGATGTGGTCCGCGAGCCGGTCGGGCGCTCCCGTCGCGGTGAGGTCGAGCTGGAACGCCGTACCCCCCACCTCGTTGGTGACGGCGGCGAGCGCGTCGCCGGCGGCGGGCACGTCGAGCGCCACCACCTGCGCGCCGTCCCGGGCCAGGACCCGCGCGATGGCCGCACCGATGCCCCGGGCCGCGCCGGTGACCAGGGCGACCTTGCCGTCGAGGGGCCGGTCCCAGTCGGCGGGCGCCGCGAAGGCGCCGGGCCCGATCCGCACGACCTGACCCGACACGTACGCCGAGCGGCCGGACAGCAGGAACCGGATGGTCGACTCGGTGGCGGACTCGGCGCCGGGCGTCACGTAGACGAGCTGCGCGGTGATGCCACGGCCGGACTCCTTGCCGATGCTGCGGGTGAGCCCTTCGAGAGCGCGTTGCGCGGTGGCCTCGCGCGGGCTCTCGCACGCCTCGGGCGGGGTGCCGAGCACGACGACCCGTCCGGACGCCAGCACTGATCGCGCGTTCGGGTGAAAAAAGTCGTAGAGCGCGTGAAGGCCGGCGGAGTCGGTGATGCCGGTCGCGTCGAAGATGAGCGCGCCGTACCGCTCGCCCGCGTCTGGTATATCGGCCGATTTCAGGATTTCGCGGACCGGTTCGGCCAAGCGGCCGCCGGGGGCGGCTTCAAGCCGGACCGGACCGGGTATCAGGGGCTCGCCGGCCCGGTGGCGACGAAGGCGGGGCGGTTCGGGCAAGCCGAGCCGCTTCACAATCGCACGTCCCGGACCGGTGCTGGCGAAGGTCGCGTACCGATCGCTCATGGCCGTCCTCGCTTCGCTGCGGGCGGCCATGAGGCTCGGATCGCGCTGCGCCCGACGATTCGCTCGCTACGCTCGCTCATGGGGCGTATCCTACTCGTGAGTAGGTTTCTCTGGGAGGGGAAGTCGTGCAGACCGTACGTCGAGTCGCCATCATCGGTGGCAACCGCATCCCGTTCGCCCGCTCCAACGGCCGGTATGCCGCCGCGTCCAACCAGGACATGCTCACCGCCGCGCTGGACGGGCTGGTCGCCCGGTACGGCTTGGCCGGCAAGCGCCTCGGCGAAGTGGCGGCCGGAGCGGTGCTCAAGCACTCCCGCGACTTCAACCTGACCCGCGAGTGCGTGCTCGGTTCCCGGCTCGACCCGCACACCCCGGCGTACGACGTGCAGCAGGCGTGCGGCACCGGCCTGGAGACCGCGCTGCTGGTCGCGAACAAGATCGCGCTGGGCCAGATCGAGGTCGGCATCGCGGGCGGCGTCGATACCACTTCGGACGCGCCGCTGGCGCTGAACGAGGACATGCGGCGGGCGCTGATCGAGATGAACGCGGCCCGCAGCCTCGGCGCGCGGCTGAAGGCGGCGACCAAGCTGCGCCCGGGCCAGCCGTTCAAGCCGCAGCTGCCGCGCAACGCCGAACCGCGCACCGGGCTGTCGATGGGCGAGCACGCGGCGATCACCGCGCGCGAGTTCGGGATCACCCGGGAAGATCAGGACGCGCTGGCGCTGGCCTCGCACCAGAACCTCGCCGCCGCGTACGACCAGGGGTTCTTCGACGATCTGGTCACGCCGTACCTGGGGCTCAGCCGCGACCAGAACCTGCGCGCCGACACCTCGCTGGAGAAGCTCGCGAAGCTCAAGCCGGTGTACGGCCTCGACCACGACGGCGCCACCATGACCGCCGGTAACTCGACGCCGTTGACCGACGGCGCGTCCGTCGTGCTGCTCGCCTCGGAGGTGTGGGCCAAGGCGCACAACCTGCCGATCCTCGCGTGGCTGGTCGACGGCGAGACGGCCGCCGTCGACTTCGTGCACGGCGGCGACGGCCTGCTCATGGCACCGACCTACGCGACCTGCCGGCTGCTCGACCGGCGCAACCTCAACCTGCAGGACTTCGACTACTACGAGATCCACGAGGCGTTCGCCTCGCAGGTGCTCGCCACGCTCGCGGCCTGGGAGTCGCCGGAGTACTGCAAGACGAAGCTCCGCATCGACAACCCGCTCGGCGCGATCGACCGGGAGAAGCTCAACGTGCACGGCTCGTCGCTGGCCGCCGGGCACCCGTTCGCCGCGACCGGTGGCCGGATCCTCGCCACGCTCGCCAAGATGCTCGCCGAGAAGGGCAAGGGCCGCGGGTTGATCTCCATCTGCGCTGCCGGAGGGCAGGGCGTGGTGGCGATCCTGGAACGGTGACGCCGTACCGTTGGGGCCGTGATTCCCAACGTGCTCGCCGCCCGCTACGCCTCGCCGGAACTCGCCGCCCTCTGGGCGCCCGAGGAGAAGGTGCGGCTGGAGCGGCGGCTCTGGCTGGCGGTGCTGCGCGCCCAGCGTGACCTGGGCGTGCCGGTGCCGGACGGTGTGGTCGAGGCCTACGAGCGGGTGCTCGACCAGGTCGACCTGGGCTCGATCGCGGCGCGCGAGCGGGTCACCCGGCACGACGTCAAGGCGCGGATCGAGGAGTTCAGTGCCCTGGCCGGGCACGAGCACATTCACAAGGGCATGACCTCGCGCGACCTCACGGAGAACGTCGAGCAGCTGCAGGTCCGCCGGTCGCTGGAGGTGGTCCGGGACCGGGTGGTCGCCGCGCTCGCGCGGCTCGCGCGGCTCGCCGTCGAGCACTCCGACCTGGTCCTGGCCGGGCGGTCGCACAACGTGCCGGCGCAGGCCACCACGCTGGGCAAGCGCTTCGCCTCCGCGGCGGAGGAGCTGTTGATCGGGTACGAGCGGCTCGTCGACCTCATCAACTGGTACCCGCTGCGCGGCATCAAGGGCCCGGTGGGCACCGCGGCCGACCAGCTCGACCTGCTCGGCTCGCCGTCGCTCGTCGAGAAGCTCGAGCGGCGGGTGGCCGCCCACCTGGGCTTCACGCGCGTGCTGGACAGCGTCGGCCAGGTCTACCCGCGCTCCATCGACATGGCAGTGGTGGCCGCGCTCGCCCAGGTCGCCGCGGCGCCGTCGTCGCTGGCCACCACGATCCGGCTGATGGTCGGGCAGGAGCTGGTCACCGAGGGCTTCAAGCCCGGCCAGGTCGGCTCGTCGGCGATGCCGCACAAGATGAACACCCGGTCCAGCGAGCGGGTCAACGGGTTCGCGGTGATCATCCGCGGCTACCTGTCGATGGTCGGCGAGCTGGCCGGCGACCAGTGGAACGAGGGCGACGTGTCGTGCTCGGTGGTGCGCCGGGTCGCGCTGCCGGACGCGTTCTTCGCCGCCGACGGTCTCTTCCAGACGTTCCTGACCGTGCTCGACGAGTTCGGCGCGTACCCGGCGGTGGTGGCCCGCGAGCTGGACCGCTACCTGCCGTTCCTGGCCACGACGAAGATCCTGGTCGCGGCCGTGCGGCGGGGCGTCGGCCGGGAGACCGCGCACGAGGCGATCAAGGAGCACGCGGTGGCCGTGGCGCTGGACATGCGGGAGAAGGGGGTCGCCGAGAACGACCTCTTCGACCGGCTGGCGCACGACGCGCGGCTCGGCCTCAGCCGGGCCGAGATCGACACGCTGGTGGCCGACCGGGGCGCGTTCGTGGGCGCCGCGGCCGCGCAGGTCCGGGCCGTCGCCGACCGGGTGGCGGCGGTCGTGGCCGCCCACCCCGAGGCCGCCCTCTACACCCCCGCCCCCATCCTCTAGCTCTCATGATCAAGGCGTCCTTCAAGTAGCTATAACTACTTGAAGGACGCCTTGATCATGAGAGTCAGACGCCGGCCGTGGACGTGATCCAGGCGCGGTTGTACGCCACGCTGCCGTAGTTCTGGATCGTCGTGCCGTTGGCCGTGGAGGCGACGCCCACCTGCGCGCCGTTGTAGAACTCGGGCCCGCCCGAGTCGCCGCGCCACGCGTTGCCGTTGACGCGCGTGCTGCGGATCGCCCGACCGTTGTACGCGTCCACGGCGTTGAGGCTGGTGACCTGCACCGTCGCGGTCTTGAGTTGGCTGGACGCCGAGCAGCCGCTGTAGCAGGTCATGCCCCAGCCGTAGATCGAGTTGGTCGAGCCGACCGGCGGGTCGGTGTTCGCCAGCGTCACGTACGTGGTGCTGATCGGGCTGGACAGCCGCATGAGCGCGAGGTCCGACCGGACCGACGTGCTGCTGACCGTGCGGGTCACGCCGCCGGATGCCCGGTACACGCTGCCCACCCGGACCGACATCGAGCCGCTGATGCAGTGCCGGGCGGTGAGCACCCAGTTCGCGGCGACGATCGTGCCGGAGCAGGTGAACGAGCCGTTGCTGAACACGGCGGCCGCCCACGGGGCAGACGAGACGGTGCCGCCGCCGATGATCATCGGCTGGACGTCATCGGCATCGGCGACCGCGGCGGTGGGTGTGGCCAGGGCGGCGGCGACCGCGGTGGCGACCGCCAGGGTGGCTGCTCGAATGCGCATGATGCGCCTCCTTTGTGAGGGGAATTCGCACACGCTAGAGGCCATCGATGATCATCTACAAGAATCATCAGGGTCATACCGTGGGCTGATGACCAGGTAAGATCGGCGCGAAAGCGAAGGGGAGTAGCCCCCAATCGCGCGGTCGACACACTGGCGCTCCGGCGCCCGGCCACGCGAACCGCGGTTCGCTGCGGTGGGCGAGACCTTCGACCCAGGCCAGGTGGCCGGGTCGAGGGCGCCCACGCTCCCGGCCCGGCCGGGAAAGGATCAACCACCATGGAGTACGCGCTGGTCGCGCTGACCGCGTTCGTCTTGATCCTGCCGGTCGAACTGCCGGACAAGACGTTCGTCGCCACCCTCGTGCTCAGCACGCGATACCCGGCACTACCGGTGTGGCTCGGGGTGAGCGCGGCGTTCGGGGTGCAGTGCGCGGTGGCCGCCGGCGCCGGTCACCTGCTCTCCCGGTTGCCCGAGCAGCCGGTCGCGCTGGTGGCGGCCGGCTTGTTCGCGGTCGGCGCGGTGTTCCTGATCCGGGGGGCCAGTCGCGCGGACCGCGCGGAGGCCGAGCAGGAGCGCGAGTACGCCGGCCGGATCCGGACCGGGAAGCGCGGGTGGCGGGCGGCTGGCACCAGCTTCCTTGTCCTGTTCACCGCCGAATGGGGTGACTTGTCCCAACTCCTCACCGCTGGTCTGGTCGCCAGCGGGCGCCCGGCGCTGCCGGTGTTCGTGGGTTCCTGGGCGGCGCTGATCGTCGTGTCCGGTGCCGCGGTGTTACTCGGCCGCTGGCTGCTGCGGCGGGTCCGGCTCTCGGTCATCCGGTACACGGCCGGCGCCGTCTGGGCCCTCCTCGCCGTTATCACCCTTTTTGGCGCTCTCACCTCATGATCAAGGCGTCCCTGTAGTCGTTAGAACGACTACAGGGACGCCTTGATCATGGAGGTCGTCGGGGGCGGCGGCCCCCGCGAGGTGTCCGCGTTCTACCAGGTAGGCTTGGCACGCTTGTCCGGGGGCGGGGGGCGGCTCAACAAATTCGACCCTCGGCGGTCAACAGCGGCATGACCGCATACACAGTCAGGAGTGCCCAGTGGCTCGCGTCGTCGTCGACGTCATGCTGAAGCCCGAGATCCTCGACCCGCAGGGCCAGGCGGTCGCCAACGCGCTGCCGCGGCTCGGCGTCGACGATGTCTCGTCGGTGCGCATCGGCCGGCGGATCGAGATCGAGTTCACCGGTGAGCCAGATTTGGCCCGCGCCCGGGAGATCGCGGACAAGCTGCTGGCCAACCCCGTGATCGAGGACTTTTCCGTGCGGGTGGAGCCGGCCTCGGCCGGGGCCGAGGTCGGCGAGCAGGTCGAGGCGCCGGCATGAGCACGCGCATCGGTGTGGTGACTTTTCCCGGGTCGCTCGACGACGGCGACGCGGCCCGCGGGGCCCGGCTGGCCGGCGCCGACGTGGTGCGCCTGTGGCACGCCGACCCCGACCTGCACGGCGTCGAGGCGGTCATCCTGCCCGGCGGCTTTTCGTACGGTGACTATCTGCGCGGCGGCGCGATCGCCCGGTTCGCCCCGGTGATGGAGTCGATCGCCAGCGCGGCCCGCGACGGCCTGCCGGTGCTCGGCATCTGCAACGGCTTCCAGATCCTCTGCGAGGCCCACCTGCTGCCCGGCGCGCTCACCCGCAACCAGCACCTCCACTTCCGCAACCGCGACCAGTGGCTGAAGGTCGAAGCCGTGCAGCCGGTGTGGACCAATGCGTATTCCGACGCGCAGCAGGTGCTGATCCCGGTCAAGCACGGCGAGGGGCGCTACGTCGCCGACCAGCGCACGCTCGACGAGCTCGAGGCGAACGGCCAGGTGGTGGCCCGCTATATCAACGGCAACCCCAACGGCTCCCTCAACGACATCGCGGCGATCAGCAACGCCGCGGGCAACGTGGTGGGCATCATGCCCCACCCGGAGCACGCGGTGGAGGCGTTGACCGGCCCTTCCACCGACGGGCTCGGCTTCTTCACGTCGGTGCTCAAGTATCTGGCGGGCGCGGGGGCAAAGGCATGACCATCCAGCAAGAAGTGGAGATCGGCGCTCCCGACACCGTGCAGAGCGCCGCCGCCACCCCCGAGGAGCTCCAGCCCTACACCGAGCTGGGTCTGAAGGACGACGAGTACGGACGGATCCGCGAGATCCTCGGCCGCCGGCCCACCCAGTCCGAGCTCGCCATGTATTCGATCATGTGGAGCGAGCACTGCTCCTACAAGTCGAGCAAGGTGCACCTGCGGCAGTTCGGGGAGAAGGCACCGCCCAGCGACCGGCTGCTCGCCGGCATCGGCGAGAACGCGGGCGTCATCCAGATCTCCGACGACCTGGCCGTGACGTTCAAGGTCGAGTCGCACAACCACCCCAGCTACGTCGAGCCCTATCAGGGCGCGGCCACCGGCGTCGGCGGCATCGTCCGCGACATCCTCGCGATGGGCGCGCGGCCGGTAGCCGTCATGGACCCGCTCCGGTTCGGCGCCGCCGACCACGAGGACACCGCCCGGGTGCTGCCCGGCGTCGTCGGCGGCATCGGGGGATACGGCAACTCGCTCGGCCTGCCCAACATCGGCGGCGAGGTCGTGTTCGACCCCTGCTACCAGGGAAACCCGCTGGTCAACGCGCTCTGCGTGGGCGTGCTGCCGGTCGACCGCCTGCAGAACAAGGCGGCCGCCGGTGCGGGCAACATCGTGGTGCTCATGGGCGCCAAGACCGGCCGCGACGGCATCGGCGGCGTCTCCGTGCTGGCCAGCGCGACCTTCGACGACGCCAGCCAGCAGCGCCGCCCGTCGGTGCAGGTGGGCGACCCGTTCATCGAGAAGCTGCTGATCGAGGCCTGCCTGGAGCTGTACGACGCCCGTCTGGTGGTCGGCATCCAGGACCTCGGCGGCGCCGGGCTCACCTGCGCGCTCACCGAGACGGCGGCGGCCGCCGGCACCGGTATGCAGGTCCAGCTCGACCGGGTGCCGCTGCGCGAGCCGTCGATGGCGCCGCACGAGATCCTCGCGAGCGAGTCGCAGGAGCGGATGCTGCTGATCGTCGAGCCCGAGAAGCTCGACGCGGTGCTGCAGATCGCCGACCGCTGGGGCGTGCTGGCCACGGCCATCGGCGAGGTCACCCCCGCCGGCCCGGACGGGCTGCCCGGCCGGCTGACCATCGCGTGGCGCGGCCACACGGTCGTCGACGTGCCGCCCGGCTCATTGGCCGACGACGGCCCGGTCTACGCCCGCCCGGTGCGCGAGCCCGCCGACCGCATCCTGCTCCAGGCCGACCGCGCCGAGACGCTGCCGCGGCCGTCGACTCCGGAGGCGCTGCGCGAGACGCTGCTGCGCATGATCGCCTCGCCGAACCTGTGCGACAAGTCCTGGGTCACCGAGCAGTACGACCGGTACGTGCTCGGCAACACCGTGCTCGCCCAGCCGGAAGACTCCGGGGTGATCCGGATCGACGAGCAGAGCGGCCTCGGCGTGGCGCTGTCGGTCGACGGCAACGGCCGGTTCGCCCGACTCGACCCGTACCAGGGGGCCAAGCTCGCGCTCGCCGAGGCATACCGGAACGTGGCCGTCACCGGCGCCAAGCCGGTGGCCGTGACCAACTGCCTCAACTTCGGCTCGCCGGAGGATCCCAGCGTGATGTGGCAGTTCGCCGAGGCCGTCCGCGGCCTCGCGGACGGCTGCGCCGAGCTGGGCATCCCGGTCACCGGCGGCAACGTCAGCTTCTACAACCAGACCGGCGCCGCCGCGATCCACCCGACACCGGTGGTCGGCGTGCTCGGCGTGCTCGACGACGTGGCCCAGCGGGTGCCGATGGGCTTCCCCGAGCCGGCTCACCCCGAGGGCGACATCCTCTTCCTCCTCGGCGAGACGAAGACGGAGCTGTCCGGCACCGAGTGGGCGTGGGTCACGCACGAACACCTCGGTGGCGTGCCGCCGGTCGTCGACCTCCAGCGGGAGCAGGTGCTCGCGACGGTGCTGGCGGAGGCCGCCCGGGTCGGCCACCTGAGTGCCGCGCACGACCTCTCCGACGGTGGCCTCGCGCAGAGCCTGGTGGAGAGCTGCCTGCGCCGCGGCGTCGGCGCGCGCATCGCGCTGCCCGAGGAGTACACGACCGGGTCCATGCCGTTCGTCTACCTGTTCAGCGAGTCGGCTGGCCGCGCGCTGGTCGCCGTGCCGCACGGGCAGGAGAAGGCGTTCACCGCGCTCTGCACCGAGCATGGGCTGCCCTGGTCGGCGCTCGGCGTGACCGACCAGAGCGGCGGCGTCCTGGAGATCCGCGGCCAGTTCGAGATCGGCCTCGACGAGCTGCGCGAGGCGCACACCTCGACGCTGCCGAAGCTCTTTGGCGCCGGTGCCTGAGCCGGTCTTCGCGCAGCCGGGCGTCGGAGTCCGGTTCGACTGGGGACTGGCGGGCGCGGCCGAGCTGGGGCGGGTCTGCGCGGTCCTCGTGGTCGTCGACGTGCTGTCCTTCACCACGGCGGTCGATGTCGCGGTGGGGCGCGGCATGCGCGTACACCCGTTTCCGTGGGGTGCGCAGGCCGACGACTACGCGCGGCGGGTGGGCGCGGTCGCGGCCGTCGGCCGCGGCGCGGTCAGCCCGGACCGTCCCTGGTCGCTGTCGCCGGCGGCGCTGAGCGCCGCGCCGGTCACACCGGAGCTGGTGCTGCCGTCGCCCAACGGGTCCGCGATCTCGGCCGCCGCCAGCGCCACCGGCATTCCGGTGGTCGCGGGCTGCCTGCGCAACGCACCCGCCGTCGGGCGCTGGCTCATCAGGCGAGGGTACGGGGGCCTGCGCGCCCCCATCGGTGTGGTGGCCGCCGGAGAGCGCTGGCCCGACGAGACCCTGCGGCCCGGGGTGGAAGATCTGCTGGGCGCGGCCACGGTGCTGGATGGGCTGATCGACGCGCCGGCCGGGTACTCGGTGGAGGCGGCGGTGGCGCTCGCCACGCTGGCCAGCGTGCCCGACGTGCCCGCGGCGGTGCGCGGCTGCGTATCGGGGCGGGAGCTGATCGAGCGCGGCTTCGGCGACGACGTGGAGATCGCTGTCGAGTTCGGCTCCTCCGACACCGTCCCCGTCCTTCACAACGGCGTCTTCACCCCGGCCACTCCCTCGTGACCCCTTCCCCATGATCAAGGCGTCCTTCAAGTCGTTCTAACTACTACAGGGACGCCTCGATCCTGGGCGTCAGCGTCGCCGAGCATCCGCTCTGCGGTCGCGGGTGGCGCTCTCCGCGTCGATCTTGGACTTACCGTGGTGATTGCGTCGCGATCGAGGGCTTGTCGTCGTGGTTTAGAGATCGACTCGCCACGATATGCCCTCGATCGCGGCGACAAGGCCAAGACCGCTCATCGTTAGCGGGTGGGCGGCCAGCGTTTGATCCAGCGGGTCCAGGGGGTGTCGCGGGTGTAGCCGGCCGCTGACCAGGCGTGGTGAGCGAGCGTGTTGCGGTCCAGCACCATGGCGTCGCCGCGGCGTGCGCCGAGCGCGATCAACCGCTGCTCGGCGGCCTGCAGCAGGGCGGTGCCGATGCCGCGCCGGCGGTACTCGGGGTGCACCGCCAGCCGGTACAGATGTGCACGCCAGCCGTCCCAGCCAGCGATGATGCTGCCGACGATGCGCCCGTCCATCTCGGCGAGCAGTAGGGCCTCCGGATCCCGCGTGATCAGCGTGGTTACGCCCGCGGGGTCGTCGCTGACGCTTGTGCCCTCGGCCGCCTCCCGCCAGAACTCCAGGATCGCGTCGACCTCACCCATCTGCGCACCGCGGATCTCGACTCCCATGTCTCCAGGATCTCATCCAAGATCACCGCCTGCCCTGTCGATCTTGTGCGACGACTGCCGGCGGCGGCCGGTCCGTTCGCCGCTAGACCTCCGCCAACGAGAGCGGACGGTGGAGGGCGCCCTTGATCACCACCGCGCACGCCGCCAGCCCTTTCCATGATCAAGGCGTCCCTCAAGTCGTTCTCACTACATGAGGGACGCCTTGATCATGGGAGGGTCGGCCCTTCTGGGCCAATGATTAGGGGAGGAGGCAGGTGTCGCCGGGGAGGGTGCCGGCCGGGATGCTGCCGCTCGCGGTGCCTTGGCGGTATCCGATGACGCACGCCGAGCCGGCCCGCACCGCGTAGGCCACCGCGCCGGGCGGGGCCGGGTCGATCTCCCGGGCGGTGCGCACCACGGCCTCCGGATAGCCGGCGTCCCGCAGGATGCGGGTGACGTCACGGGGTGTGGCGTCGGCGGGGGCGCTCGCCAGGGCCTCGCGGATCGACCGGGCCACCGCGGAGGCGGCCGCCCACTGCTCGGCGCTGAGCGCCTTCCGGCCGCGGTTGAGCTCGTCGAGGCGGTCGCAGTAGCCGTACGTGTCGCCGGTCGGCACGGCGCAGGCCGCGCGGGTGGGGCCGGCGTCGTCGCGGCTCAGCGACAGCAGGGCCCAGAGACCGCCGCAGCCGCACACGAGCATCGACGCCACCATCGCCACCGCGACCACCGCCCGCCGCGAGCGCCCGCGGGCGAGTGGCCACCGTTCAGGATCGACCGGACCGCCGCTGTTGGGGTCGGCCTGGTCGTCGCGATCAAGGGACCTAGCGCCGATCGAGGGCTTAAGCACGCGGTTTAGAGATCGAACCACGTGCCCAACTCCTTGATCGACGACGAGGGAGGGGGAGGGGGAGGGGAGAGGGGGCAAGGGGGTCATGAGTGGGAATTGGCGTAGGACGCTAGCCAGGCGACTTGGGTGGGGTCTAGGGAGGGGCGGATGCGGGTGCGGGCGGTCGCCACGTGCGCGGCGGTGACCGACGACGCCTCCAGGGACTCGCGCATCGCGGCGAGCGCCGCCTCCCGCACCAGGGCGGCGCAGTCGGCCGCCGAGAAACCGTCCAAACCGGATGCCAACGCCGCGAGGTCTACATCGGACGCCAGCGGCACCGAGCGCGACGTGGCGCGCAGGATCTCGGCGCGCGCCTCGGCGTCCGGCGGCGGCACGTAGACCAGCCGTTCCAGGCGGCCCGGTCGGAGCAGGGCCGCATCGACCAGGTCCGGCCGGTTGGTGGCGCCCACCACGACCACGTTGCGCAGCGCCTCGACGCCGTCCAGTTCGGTGAGCAGTGCGGCCACGACCCGGTCGGTGGTGCCGCCGTCGGTGGCCTGTCCGCGCACCGGCGCGAGCGCGTCGACCTCATCCAGGAAGACCAGCGTGGGGGCGGCTTCGCGGGCCCGGCGGAACAGTTCGCGGACCGCCCGCTCGCTCTCGCCCACCCACTTCGACAGCAGTTCGGCGCCCTTGACGGAGAGCACGTTCGCCTTGCCGGTGCCCGCGATGGCCTTGACCAGGAACGTTTTTCCGCAGCCGGGAGGTCCATAGAGGAGCACGCCGCGCGGCGGCTGCACGCCCAGTCGGGCGAACGTGTCCGGATAGGTCAGCGGCCACAGCACCGACTCGGTCAGCATCTCCTTGACCTCGACCATGTCGCCCACGTCGTCCAGCGTCACGGCCGCCAGTTCCAATGTAGACGACGCCATCGACGTCGGCCGCACCACTTCGAGGGCGGCCTCGAAGTCGGCCATCGTGACGGCGGCCACGGCGTCGGCCGCGCCGGCACGCAACCGCAGGGCCGCGCGCACGCCGGCTTCGCGGACGAGCGCGGCCAGGTCGGCGGCGACAAACCCGGGGGTACGCCCAGCGACGTCGTCGAGCCGCACGTCCTCGGCGAGCGGCATGCCCTTGGTCAGCGCGGCGAGCTGCTCCCGGCGCATCGCGGCGTCCGGCAAGGGCACCGCGATCTGCACCGCGAGCAGGTCGGGGGCGCGCACCGCGGGGTCGACCGCCTCCGGGCGGCTGGTCGTGCATACCACGGCGGCACCGGCGCGGACCGTCTCGGCGAGCACCTGACGAAACACCGTCGACAGTGGACCAGGCGTGTCCCGCGGCGCGAGGGCATCCACATCGGACACCAGCAGGACGGCGGGACCGCCGGCGCGCACCGAAGCGGCCGCCGCGCGCAGCCGGGCCGCCGCGTCGTTGTTGGTCAGCGCGGCGACCTCGGGCGCCCACAACGGTTCCACCCGGGCGCCGACCGCCGCCGCGACCGCGTGGACCAGCGATGACTTGCCCGAGCCGGCGGGGCCGGTGACCAACACGCCGAGCGAGATGGTGGTGCCGAGCCGGCCCAGTACCTCGCCGTGGTGGAAACCGAGATCCAGCAGCTCCGTCAGCTCATGCGCCTGGGCGCGCAGCCCGGGCAGATCGTCCACAGTGGGCGCGGAAGCGGCGACTGGTGGCGGCGACTCCACATAAGACACCGAGCCCCAGCCCACCACGGTGTCCATGGTGACCAGTGCGGTCGACGCCGGCTGCACCGCGCCAACGGTGAGAAGGGTGCTCGTCCACCCGTACCCGATGGTGTTCGCGAGACTGCGCCGCGCGCCCTCGATGAGGCCGCGCGCCTCGGACGGGGGTAGCGCGTCCTGCGGTAGCAGGGAGACGTTGTCACCGGCGGTGACCACCTTGCCGAGCAGCGCGAGGCGCAGCGTGTCGGCGGGCACGGCGGCTTCGATCTCGGGCGGACCGGCGAGCGTGACCCGCTGGGCCGCGACCACCGGTGCCGGCGCGATCGTCACCTCGCCGCCGTCGCGGATGCCGAGGTTGCCGAGCGTGAGGTCGTCGGCGTAGAGCAGCGCCCGGCTGGCGCCCGCGTCGGCGCGGGCGGCGATGCCGGCGGTGACCCGGCGCCCGGCGAGGCGGACCGGGTCGCCGGGCGCGAGGCCCAGTGCGGTCAGCACCTCCGGGTGGAGCCGGACGATGCCGCGCCGGGCGTCCAGCGCCGCGGGGCGCAGGCTGGCCGTCAGGGTGAGATCGCGTTCCGCCACGCGCCGAGAGTAGCTGGCCCTCACCATGATCAAGGCGTCCCTGTAGTAGCTATGACGACTTGAGGGACGCCTTGATCATGGGAGGGCTGAGAGAGCTCTCAGCGGGGGAGGACGGGCAGGCCGTACCGTTTGCGGCATGCGTCTCCTCTCCCGGCGGGCATGGCCCGCGGCCCTCGCGGTGCTGGTCGTCGCCGCCAGCGCCCTCGTCTGGGCGGTGTGGCCGGAGCCGCCGGCCTTCACCACCGAGGACGCCCGGGTCGTCGTGCGCTCCGGACCACGCAGCGACGAGTCGATCGACCTGGACACCCGGCTCTACCTCCCCGCGAGCCGGGCCGGGAAGGTGCCGGCGGTGCTGCTGGCGCACGGGTTCGGCGGCACGAAGGAGAGCGTGCGGGAGGACGCCGAAGACCTCGCCGAGCTGGGCTACGCGGTGCTGACCTACAGTGCCCGCGGGTTCGGTCAGAGCGGCGGCGAGATCCACCTGGACCACCCGGATTACGAGGTGCGCGACGCGCAGGGTCTGCTGACCTGGCTGGCGGCGCGGCCGGAGGTGCGCACCGACGCGAACGGCGACCCCCGGGTGGGCGTGGTCGGCGGGTCGTACGGCGGCGCGCTCGCCCTGCTGCTCGCCGCGCAGGACCAGCGGGTCGACGCGATCGTGCCGATGATCACCTGGAACGACCTGGCCAGGTCGTTCCTGCCCGAGTCGACCGGCCGTCCGGACGTCGACGGGGTGTTCAAGAAGGGCTGGGCGGGGCTCTTCTTCGGCAACTCGGCGGGCACCGACCCGACCTGCGGCCGGTTCGCCCGCGAGGTCTGCGACATGTACCTGGCGACCGCCACCAACGGCCGCGCCACGCCGGAGGCGGTCGAGTTGCTGCGGCGGTCCAGCCCGGCCCCGGCACTGAGCCGGATCAAGGCACCCACGCTGCTGATCCAGGGCGAGGCGGACACGCTCTTCCCGCTCGCCGAGGCGGACGAGAACGCGAAAGGCATCGCGGCGAACGGGACCCCGGTGCGGGTCGCGTGGTACACGGGTGGGCACGACGGCGGCGAGGGGCCGGCCACCGACCGCGACCGGCTGCGGTTCCTGATGGCGCAGTGGCTCGACCACTACGTCAAGGGCGCGGGCGACGCGCCGTCGACCAGCTTCACCTGGTCGCGGGTCGCCGGCTTCGACGCGATGGACCGCGGCCTGGTCACCAACGGCTACTCGATCGACGACTACCCGAGCCTGCGCGGCACCGGCACGCGGCAGGTGGCGCTCGGCGGGCCGCCGCAGCCGGTCGCGAACCCGCCGGCCGGCAACCCGGCTGCGGTGTCGTCGCTGCCCGGCGCCGGCGACCTCGGCGGCGCGGCCGACCTCATCGCGCGCGACCTGCCCGGCCAGCACGGCATGTTCCCGTCCCAGCCGCTGGACGCGGCGGTCGACGTGGTGGGCGCGCCGGCCGTGTCGATCCGGGCGGCTTCCGCCACCGGCGAGGCGGTGCTGTTCGTCAAGCTCTATGACGTCGACCCGGACGGCAACTACACGCTTCCCGGCGGCCAGGTCGCGCCGGTACGGCTGACCGGCCTGCCGGCCGACATCACCCAGGCCCAGCCGATCACCGTGACGCTGCCGGCGATCGTGCGCCGGATCGAGGCCGGACACACGCTGCTGGTCACCGTCGCCACCGCCGACCAGGCATACGCGACGCCGGTCGAGCCGGCCGTCTACACGGTCGCGCTCGGCGGTGCCGGCATCACGCTGCCGACGGTCACCGGCGAGCCGATCGCCACCACCGCCGCGCTGTGGCGCTGGGTGCTCGCCGGCCTGCTCGCCGCGGTGGTGCTGGCGCTCGCGGTGGCCGTCCTGATCGCGCGGCGCCGGCACCGCCGCACCGGCGGCTCGGTCGTCGCGGAGTACGCGGACACGCCGCTGGTCGTCAAGCATCTGCGCAAGGAGTACGCGGACGGCTTCGTCGCGGTCTCCGATGTGGACTTCACGGTCACGCGTGGGCAGGTGGTGGGCCTGCTCGGGCCGAACGGCGCCGGCAAGACCACCACGCTGCGGGTCCTGATGGGGCTGACCCAGCCCAGCGGCGGCGAGATCTACGTCTTCGGCCACCCGCTGGTGCCCGGCTCGCCGGTGCTGTCCCGGCTGGGCGCGCTCGTCGAAGGCCCGGGTTTCCTGCCGCACCTGTCCGGCCTGGCGAACCTGCACGCGTACTGGCGGGCGACCGGGCGCCCGTTGGCCGACGCGCGGTTCGACGAGGCCGTCGAGATCGCCGGGCTGGGCGACTCGATCCACCGCAAGGTCCGCAAGTACAGCCACGGCATGAAGCAGCGACTCGCCATCGCGCAGGCCATGCTCGGCCTGCCCGAGCTGCTCGTCCTCGACGAGCCCACCGACGGCCTCGACCCGCCGCAGATCGCCGAGATGCGCCGGGTGCTCAAGCGGTACGCCACCGGTGGCCGGGCCGTGCTGGTCTCCAGCCACCTGCTGGCCGAGGTCGAACAGACCTGCACGCACGTGGTCGTGGTGAACAAGGGCGCGATCGTGGCGTCCGGCCCGGTCGACGACATCGTCGGCGAGTCGCCCACGGTCCAGCTCGACGTGACCGACGTGGACGCCGCCGAGGAGGTCCTCGACCGGCTCGAGGCGGTGCGCTCGGTGGCCTGGGACGGCAACGGCGGGCTGGTCGTCGACATCGACGGCGCGCCGCGCAGCGAGGTCGTGGCCGAGCTGGTCCGGGCCGGCATCGGGGTGAACCGGGTGGCGCCGCGGCGCCGCCTCGAAGACGCGTTCCTGGCCCTGGTGGGCTCCGATACTCGCGGAAGTGGTGACCGGTGATGGCTTCCCTGGATAGTGCCGCTGTGGACGGCGCTGCTGCGGACGGTGCCGCGGCGCCGACCGGCGCGGCGGCCGGCTACCGGCCGGGGCGCACGCTCTCCCTCGCCAGCGAGTGGCGCCGGCAGGCGTCCCGGCGGCGCACCCAGCTCGCGCTCGGCTTCGTGGTGCTGCTGCCGTTGATCATGTTGGCGGCGTTCCAGTTCGGCGGCACCGGCGACGACGACAACGGCGGCGGCGAGTTCGCCAGCCTGGTCGACATGGCCACCTCGGGCGGGCTGAACTTCACCCTGTTCGCGCTGTTCGTCTCCGCCGGCTTCCTGCTGACCGTCGTCATCGCGCTCTTCTGCGGTGACACGGTGGCGAGCGAGGCCAGTTGGGGCAGCCTGCGATACCTGCTGGCGATCCCGGTGCCGCGGGCCCGGCTGCTGGCGGTGAAGCTGGTGGTGGCGCTGGGGTACTCGGCACTGTCGCTGCTGCTGCTCACCGGCACCGCGCTGCTGATCGGCACGCTGCGGTACGGCTGGCACCCACTGCGCAGCACGGTGGCCGCGGAGATCCCGACCGGGGAGGGCACGCTGCGGTTGCTGGCCATCGTCGGGTACCTGGCCGTGACCCTGCTCGTGGTCGCGGGGCTGGCGTTCCTGCTCTCGGTGTCGACGGACGCGCCGCTCGGCGCGGTCGGCGGCGCCGTGCTGCTCTTCATCGTGTCGAGCATCCTGGACCAGATCACCGCGCTGGGCGACCTGCGCAACGGGCTGCCGACCCACTACAGCGACGCCTGGCTGGGCCTGCTTTCCACGCCCGCGCAGACCGACGACATCGTCAAGGGCTGCATCTCGGCGATCGTCTACGCCACCATCTTCTGGTCCCTGGCGTTCTGGCGTTTCACCCGCAAGGACGTCACCTCCTGACCCTTCACCCATGATCAGGGCGTCCCTCATGTCGCTCTAACGACTTGAGGGACGCCCTGATCATGGGTGAAGCTGATCACAATCCGTGCGGCAGCCGTAACCGTTACACTTGCCCGTAACACAACTGAATACCTCATCCAGAGGGGCTGAGGGATACGGCCCGAAGACGCCCCGGCAACCACCCCGCGTGACTCGATGACGAGGCCAGGCGGGAGCAGGTGCCAATTCCGTCCCCGCCGCACGGTGCGGCGCAGGGGAAGATGAGAGAAAGGCCTCGTGATGCCGTCGATCATCGACGCTCCCGTCTCCGGCACCTCCGTCCAGGAAAGCCCCGCCCGCGCGCTCGTCTGTCGCGGCTGCGGCGCGGAGTACCCGCTCGCGGCCCAGCACGCCTGTTACGAGTGTTTCGGCCCGCTCGAGGTCGGCTACGACCCCGCCGCGCTGGCGCGGGTGACCCGGGCCCAGATCGAAGCGGGTCCCCAGAACATCTGGCGCTACGCCGCGCTGCTGCCGGCCGGGCAGGACCCGGCCACCCGGGTCACCCTCGACCCGGGTCTCACGCCGCTGGTCGCGGCGCCCAACCTGGCCGCCGAGATCGGGGTCCGCGGGCCGTTGTGGGTCAAGGACGACAGCGCCAACCCGACGCACTCCTTCAAGGACCGCGTGGTGTCGGTGGCGCTGACCGCCGCGCGCGGGTTGGGCTTCACCCGCTTCGCCTGCGCCTCCACCGGCAACCTGGCCAACTCGGTGGCCGCGCACGCCGCCCGGGCCGGCGTCCCGTCCATCGTGTTCATCCCGGGCGACCTGGAGCAGGGCAAGGTCATCACCACCGCGGTCTACGGCGGCGACCTGGTGGCCATCGAAGGCTCGTACGACGACGTGAACCGGCTGTGCAGCGAACTGGTGGAGACCGACGAGTTCGAGGACACCGCGTTCGTCAACGTGAACGTCCGGCCGTACTACGCGGAGGGTTCCAAGACCCTCGGGTATGAGGTGGCCGAGCAGCTCGGCTGGCGGATCCCGCAGCAGGTGGTCATCCCGATGGCGAGCGGCGAGCTGCTGACGAAGATCGACAAGGCGTTCAGCGAGCTGGTGGAGATCGGCCTGGTCGACGCGCCGGCGGGCGGCTGGCGGGTCTTCGGCGCCCAGTCGGCGGGCTGCAACCCCATCGCGGTCGCCCTGCACGAGGGCGTGGACGAGATCCGGCCGGTGAAGCCGACCGGCATCGCCAAGTCGCTCAACATCGGCGACCCGGCCGCCGGGCTGTACGCGCTGGAGGCGGTGCGTCGCACGGGCGGCTGGATGGACTACGCGAACGACGACGAGATCCGGGACGCGATCCGGCTGCTCGCCCGCACCACCGGGATCTTCGCGGAGACGGCGGGCGGCGCCACCGTCGCGGTACTGCGCAAGCTGGTCGAATCAGGCAAGCTCGACCCGGACGCCGAGACTGTCGTCTACAACACCGGCGAGGGGTTGAAGACGATCGACGCGGTGGCCGAGCTGGTCGGCCCGACGTACCGGATCAAGCCCTCGCTGCGCGGCGCGCGCGAGGCCGGGCTCCTTTCGTGATCAGGGCGTCCGTCACGTAGTCCGCACTACGTGACGGGCGCCTGATCATGGAGAAATGCTTGATCACTCTGCAACGGGCAGGTGAACAGAGAGCGACCGGAACGGGAGTTGCATTCTGTAGCCAAGATTTTGCCGTCCGTGGAGAAACACCGCTCAGGGGACTTGACGAGGGCGTTTGCGACACCGCAAGATGCTCCGTGCGGGAGGGCGGCCGCCGTAGACTTTCGTAGTTCTAACGTCCCAGCGCCGGAGGCGCTGTGCGGCCGGCCCTCCCGACCAACAAATTTTCCGGTGCCCTGGCGGGCCGACGAAAATCGCTCGCGTCGGGTCTTCGGAGACGCCACTCTCGACGGTATGGAAATCGCCGTCACGCCCTTGGACACCGCTGACGACAGCGCCGTAGACGAGGCCCATCAGGTCGCCGAGGCGGCACGCGCGGCCGACCTGCCCGACTTCCCGCCACAGACCCGGCGGGCATTCGGTGCCATGTTCCGTCATCCCTGGCCGGGCAACGACTACCGGCATGCACTGGCCCGGGTGGATGGCGTGGCCGCCGGCTACCTGGAGATCGGCCTGCCGGTGCTCGACAACCTCGACAACGCCGAGGTCGAGCTGTTCGTGCACCCCGACTTCCGGCGGCGCGGGGTCGGACGGGTGCTGTTCGAGCACGCCGCGAGCGTGGTCCGTGACCTGGGGCGGAAGCGCTTCTCGGGGATGGCGCTGGAGGCGCTGCCGGGCGGGGTGGCGCGGGACCCGGCGGGTGGCGCGTTCGGCGAGGCCATAGGGGCCAAACCGGCCCTGCTGGAGGTGCGCCGTCGCCTCGACGTCACCCAGTTGGACGAACGCGCGCTCGACGAGCAGCTCGCGGAGGCGTGGCGGCGGGCGGACGGCTATTCGCTGGTGCGCTGGCGCGAGACGGCGCCCGACGAGTACGTCGACGACATCGCCTACCTCGACGGCCGGCTGCTCACCGACGCGCCGCTCGGCGACCTCGGCTGGGAAGGCGAGAACATCGACGCGGCGCGGATCCGGGCGGCCGAGCGGGTCATCGTGGCGCGGGGCAGGCGCCGTTACAACGTCGGTGTGCGGCACGACGAGAGCGGCCGCCTGGTCGCCTTCACCACGCTCGACGCCGGCGACGTCGACTGGCACGCGTTCCAGCAGATCACGCTCGTGGAGCCGAAGCACCGCGGGCACCGGCTGGGCACGATCGTGAAGATCGAGAACCTGCGGTACCTGCTGGCCAACGAGCCGTCGGTGCGGATGATCGACACCTGGAACGCCGGCGTCAACGACCACATGATCCGGATCAACGAGGCGATGGGCTTCCGCCCCGTCGATGGCTGGCAAAACTGGCAATACGCCGTCTGACCCTCTTCATGATCAAGGCGTCCCACACCTCGTTCTCACGACGTGAGGGACGCCTTGATCATGGGCGGGATCATGGGCGAGGGCGCTTGAGTCGGGTGACCCACGGGCGGAGGGGGCGCTCGCGGTAGCCGCCGGCCGCGAGGCCCGCGTGCCGCTCGAAGGCGTTGCGGTAGCCGTACGAGCGGGTCAGCAGGTACGACCAGCCGGACGCCGCCGCGTACAGCGGCCAGAAGAGTGGGCCCAGCACGGCGTACTGCCCGACGTGCCGGGTCTCGTGGCCGAACAGCTCGGCGCGCTCGGGGGCGAGTAGCCACTCGGCGGTGCGCCGGGTGAAGACCACCGTCCCGACCGTGAAGCAGGACTGCCGGGGCACCCGCAGCCGGTACCCGGGGGCGATCAGCACACCGCCCGGCGCCCGCACCGGTCGGATGCGGGCGATCGCGCAGATCGCGATGCCGGCCAACGACGTGCCGTTCACCCATGTCAACGCGGTGCGCACGGAGGGCCACCGAGGCATAGCCCTGAGCGTCCCATGGCCTCGTGATCAGGGCGTCCCTGATGTCGTGAGAACGACTTGAGAGCCGCCTGATCATGGGGAAAGCCGGCATGATGACGGGCATGACGGAGACCCCGCATCACCTGTACGACACACACGCCGACACGCTCACGCGCGCGCTCTCCGCGATCCGGGAGCGTGGGTACTGGTCGGCCTATCCCGAGTCGCCGAGCCCCCGGGTGTACGGCGACACCGCCGCCGCCGACGGTGCGGCCGCCTTCCGGGCGTACCTGAACGGGCGCTTCCCCCTCGACCAGCCCGGCACCGACGGGTGGGTGGCCACCGAGACCAGCCCGTTCGGGCTGGAACTCGGCGTGGCGTACCCGCATAGCGACCCCGACGCGCTGGTGGCCGCCGCGACGGCGGCCCTGCCGGCGTGGCGCGACGCGGGCCCGCAGGCTCGCGCCGGGGTGTGCCTGGAGATCCTGGCCCGGCTGCACGCGCACATCTTCGAGCTGGCCAACGCGGTGCAGTTCACCAGCGGGCAGGCGTTCGTGATGGCGTTCCAGGCGGGCGGCGCGCACGCGCTCGACCGGGCACTGGAAGCGATCGCGTACGCGTACGCGGAGATGACCCGGCACCCGGAGACCGTCGAGTGGGAGAAGCCGGCCAAGGGCGAGCCGCTGCGGATCACCAAGACGTTCCGGGTGGTGCCGCGCGGCGTGGCGCTCGTCGTCGGCTGCAACACGTTCCCGACCTGGAACTCGTACCCGGGGCTGTTCGCCTCGCTGGTCACCGGCAACCCGGTGATCGTCAAGCCGCACCCGCGGGCCGTGCTGCCGCTCGCGGTCACCGTGCGGTACGCCCGCGAGGTGCTCGCCGAGGCCGGCTTCGACCCCAACCTCGTGCTGCTGGCCCCCGAGACGCCCGGCGAGGCGCTGGCGTCCACGCTGGCGGTGCGGCCCGAGGTCAAGATCATCGACTTCACCGGCTCGACCGCGTACGGCGACTGGTTGGAGGCCCACGCCCGGCAGGCGGTCGTCTACACCGAGAAGGCCGGCGTCAACACGATCATCGTCGACTCGACCGACGACTTCGCCGGGATGTGCCGCAACCTCGCGTTCTCGCTGGCCCTCTACAGCGGACAGATGTGCACCACGCCGCAGAACATCCTGATCCCGGCCGAGGGCATCGGCACCGACCAGGGGCCCAAGAGCTTCGACGAGGTGGCCGCCGGGATCGCTGGCGCGGTCGGCAAGCTCACCGGCGACCCGGCCCGCGCGGTCGAGCTGACCGGCGCCATCGTCAACGACGGCGTGCTGGCCCGGCTGGCCGACGTCCGCGCGGTGGGCACGCCGGTGCTGGAGTCGCGGGCGGTCACGCATCCGGCGTACGAGGGGGCCGAGGTGCGCACGCCCACGGTGGTGCGGCTCGCGGCGACCGACGCGGAGGTCTACGGCCAGGAGTGGTTCGGGCCGATCTCGTTCGTGATCGCCACCGACTCCACCGCGCACAGCCTGGAGATCTTCCGGTCCACTGTGGGCGCCCGCGGTGCCCTGACGGCGGCCGTCTACAGCACCGACGAGAAGGTGCTCGACGCGGCATCGGCGGCTGCGGCGGACGTCGGCGTGCACCTGTCCTGCAACCTCACCGGCGGCGTGTTCGTGAACCAGTCGGCCGCGTTCTCCGACTTCCACGCCAGCGGCGCCAACCCCGCGGCGAACGCCGCCCTCACCGACGGCGCCTACGTCGCCAGCCGCTTCCGCATCATCCAAACCCGCCGCTAACCCATGATCAGGGCGTCCTTCAAGTAGTTCTAACTACTTGAAGGACGCCCTGATCATGGGAGGTGCTGGGCGGCTTTCTCGCCCAGGGCGCGCATCGCCGCGTTGCCGCGCTCTGGTTTGGCGAAGAACTCGGTGAGCAGGTCGCCTTCGCGCACGAGCACGTGCGTGGTGGTGAAGCCCTCGCCATAGTCCACGGTGATCAGCAGTGCGTCCTGGCCCGCGAAGCGCTGCTGCGCGATCCGGATCGACTGTCCACCGGCCGGTTCGCAGGCGTCGACGCGCGCCCGGACCCGCTGGAGGTAGCCGGCGGCACCGCCGGCCGGGTACCGGGCCACGTACTGGGTCAGCGAGTCTTCGTCCTGCGGCGTTCCCCGACTCAACGTCCGTTGCTGGCTCGCGAGCGGCGACAGCGCGACATCCGGCTCGGGGCAGCCGAGCGTCGACGCGCTGTACTCGAACGTCCAGTCGCCAGCGTTCTTCTTGCCGGTCGACGCCCGATAGCCAGCGCCGACGTCCTCTGGCCGCAGGAACATCCCGTCGGTGATCGCCGTCGTGGCCGGGGAGGTGGGCGGCGTGACCGGCGGCGAGGTTGGCGGTGGCGGCGTCGGGTGCGTGGGCGACCCGGGGGTGACGAGCGGTCCCGGGCCGGGCTGGTCGTCGCGCTGCGCGACGGCCACGCCGCCGGAGATCGCGACCACCGACGCGACCGCTGCGGCGACCGCCGTCGTCCGGGCGCGCCGGACCCGGCGGCGCGCCCGCTCCCGCACCTCCCCGACCGGTGCCCAGGGCGTCGTCTCGGTGTCGTCGAACAGGGTTCGGAACATCGGGTCAGGCATTCTCGTACTCCCCCGAGAGGTCGGTGCCGAGCAGCGCGGCGAGCGCCCGGCGGCCGCGGACCAGCCGGCTCTTCACGGTGTTGGCGGGTACGCCGGTCTGGGCGGCCACCTCGGCGACGGACAGGTCGAGGAGGTGGTGCAGCGTGACCGCCTCGCGTTCGGCCGCGGACAACCGCTTCAACGCCGCGACGAGGGCGACGGTGTTCTCGCTGGGCGGCGCTACGGCCGGGGCGGTGCCGTGGCGGCGGTAGGCGGCCATCCGGTTGCGGGTCTTGCGCCACCGGTTGAGGCACAGGCGGTACCCGACCCTGCGCACCCAGGCCTCCGGATCGTCGTACGCCGAGACCGCCGACCAGCGTTCCCACGCCCGGACGAACGCCTCCTGCGCGGCGTCCTGCGCTTCCGTGCGGTCGCCGCTCATGGCGTACAGGAACGTCACGACCCGTTGCCGGGTCCCGTTGTAGAAATCCTCGAAGCCGTTGTCGTCGCCCACCCCGTGCTCCCCCTCCGGAGTCCTCGATGACAACACCCGCGAGAACCGCCGACGGTTCTCCATGATCAGGGCGTCCTTCAAGTCGCTAGAACAACGTGAGGGACGCCTTGATCATGGAAAAGGGGTTAGGCGGGGCGGCGCATTTGGAGTTCGGTGAGGACCGAGATGCTGGGGTGCGGGAGGCGCACGCCGGTGTCGACGAAGCCGAGCCGCTCGTACGCGCGCACCGCCCGCTCGTTGCCCACCACCACCTCCAGCATCAGCTCCGGCCGGCCAGCCGTGCGGGACCACTCGGCGACCTCGTCGACGAGTTGTGCCAACACCTGGCTGCCGCGGAACGTGGGCGTCACGTACACCGCGAAGATCACGGTCAGCTTGGCGTCGTCGGGCGCCGCGATCCCGCCGGCGTGCCCGACGAACCGGCCGTCGGCCTCCGCGATGAACTGGGCGACCTCGTCGCCGGCCGAGACGTAGGTGACGCGGCGGACGAATTCGGCGTGCGGGCGGGCGGCCGCGTCCGCGATGGTCTCCAGGAACGCGAGCGGCGCGTCGGCGAGCATCTCCAACCGCAGCGCGCGCATCCGCGCGGCGTCTTCCGGCCGGATCCGCCGCACGACGGCCTCTGAGGTGTCCACCCGGCCCACCTTAGCCACCGGCGGTGGCGGCTATCGGCGGTCCGCCGCGCCGATGTCCGCGAGTCGACAGAAACGCGCTCAACCGTGCGTGCGGTTCACGGGTGTTACCCGCAGAAGACTCACCACGATTGGGGGAACACGGTGAAACCCAAGGAGATCATCACCCGGACGACGATGCTCGGCGCCGTCGCGACCGGGCTCGTCCTGGCGGGCGCGGGGGGCGCCATGGCCGCGCCCGAGACGGCCGACGGGGCCATCTCGGTGCGGGCGGGCAGCGTCGTGCTGGCCCCGGCGGCCAGTGGCGGCTACGCCGGGCAGCTCGCGCTCCAGGTGCGCTACGACGGGCCGGCGAGCACCTCCGTACAGCTGAACCTCGACCACCCCCAGGGCCTGTACCTGACCGGTGCCTTCGACGGCATCGACGCGTGTTTCCACGCCGCGCCGGAGCAGGGCGCATCGGTGTGCTGGCTCAGCGGTGAGCTGGCCCCGGGGGAGACCCGCACGATCACCGTCAACTATCAGGCGCTCGCCGCCCCGCAGGCCAAGACCCGCCTGACGGCGCCGGGGTCGGTCACGGTCATTGCCAGTGGCACCGAGGCGCAGGACACCGCCGGGTTCCGGGGCGCGCTCCGGGGCACCGGCACCGGGCTGGCACTGCGCCCGTACCAGCCGGCGGACGCCACCGACATGACGTTCGCGGCCGCTTCCGAACCGCTCACGTTCACCGCACAGGACGACGGCACCTATCGCGCGTCGTTCACCACCACGGTCCACGCGCGCACGGACGGATTCCACGACAGCATGCAGGTTGAGCTGCTGACGCCGTTGCCGGGGCTGCGGAGCCTGAATCTGGCACCGTCCGACTCCTGCTTCTTCACCCCACAAGGCGGCGTCGCGTGCACGGTCGGCGGGAAGCTGCCGCAGCACACGACGCGGACGATCCAGGCGAGCATCGTCGTCACCGAGCCGCCGGTGCCCGGCACCGTGGTCGAGCTGACCGCGGTGGGCATAGTGGACGGTGCGGCCGACGCCGACGCCAACCCGGCGGACAACACCATCCGGCTGATCGTCGGCTAACCCAGCCATGATCAAGGCGTCCTACAAGTCGCTATAACGACTTGAAGGACGCCTTGATCATGGGGAGAGGGGGGAGATGAGTTGGGCGCCGACGTCCTGGCAGAGCTGGGTGCCATAGCCGAAGCCGAGAGCGCCGGGGTACCGCGCGAGCACGCCCAGCACCCAGTCCTCGCCGATCGCCAGGCACGAGATGTGCCACAGCCCGTCGCCGCTGCGCAGCAGCCAGCCGTTCTTGATGGCCACCCGGGCGGCGAGCCGGTCCGGTAGGGCGGTGCGGACGCCGAAGTCGCCGGCGCCGCGCACCTGGCGCATCTCGTCCAGCAGCCAGCGTGTCCACCGTGGACCGGCGGCCCGGCCGTCGGCGAGGCAGGCGCCGATCCGCACCACGTCGCGGGCGGACACGGTGGTGTTGCTCCACCAGGTCCGGTACGGGTGGCTGTCGGTGAGGCCGCAGATCGCGATGAGGCGTTCGATCGAGGCGCGCCGGCCCAGCTCCGCGAAGATCGTCTGCGCGGACCCGTTGTCGCTGTCCCGGATCATGATGGTGAGCTCTCGCATGCGCTGCCGGCTGGGCGTGACGCCGCGCTCGGCGGCGCGCCGGAGGTAGTCGGCGGCGATCCAGGACTTGACCATCGACATGGTGTCGCTGGGCGCGGTGCGGTTGGCGGAACCGGAAATCCGGCCGGAACGCCGGTCCAGCAACGCCCAGGAGAGGAAGCCGGCACTGTCCACGTACACCGGTCCGGTGTGGAGGGCGACGGTGCGCGGCGCCGGCGGCGTGGGCACGCTCCGGGCGGGTGGTCGCATGGCGACCCGCGGCGGCGGGTCGGCGGCCGTATAGACGGCCGTGACCAGCGCCGCGACGCCCGCGGCGGCGACGGTCAGGTACGTGAGGACAAGGAGCCAGCTCCGGGTGCCGGTGGCCCGGTGGCGCCCCGCGCGATGGTGGCCGAGCACGCTGTACTTAACGATCCAGTACGTTGATCGGCATGGAGAAGATGCCCGGGTGTCCGGTTTGGGGTAGTGCGCGCGCGGGGGTTCTCATGTAGCGTCCCATTTCGGCCGCTGTGTTCGACGGACCACCCCGGGACCACGGAACGGCGGCCCCGGTCGACGAAGGATTCGACCGGGGGTTGTCGCAACCCAGCACCATTCGAAGTGAGGGAAGTGCACCGTGGCACAGGGCACCGTCAAGTGGTTCAACAGCGAAAAAGGCTATGGCTTCATCGCAGTCGACGGCGGGCAGGACGTCTTCGTCCACTTCTCGGCGATCGAGATGGACGGCTACAAGGCGCTGGACGACGGTCAGCGTGTGGAGTTCGAGATCGCTCAGGGCCAGAAGGGCCCCCAGGCGGAGAAGGTTCGGCTCATCGCCTGAGCGGACTGAACGACGCGGTGAGGCGGGTGCCGGCTGGCCCCGCCTCGCGGCTTTTCCCGGCCATTGGCGCGGGGTTCACCCGGGCGCGCTTGCACTCGCCAGGGCAGAGTGCTAAACAAGTGATTGGCACTCGCGGCTTGTGAGTGCCAACAGGTCGGGGCGGTGGGGCCACGGTCGTCCATTGGGCGGCACGGGGCCGGTCGTCGCGGGCTATCCGGCCCGGCCAACGGAACGTCTCTGTCATGGGGGCAGTGACCTTTCGAAGGTGGCGCGCTCTCGGGCCTACCGGCTCGAAGCGCCGTGGATGTCCTGGAGGACAACGCCGTATGGCCAAGATGATCGCGTTCGACGAGGAGGCGCGCCGCGGCCTTGAGCGGGGCATGAACGTCCTCGCCGACGCCGTAAAGGTGACGCTCGGCCCGAAGGGCCGCAACGTCGTGCTGGAGAAGAAGTGGGGCGCCCCCACTATCACCAACGACGGTGTGAGCATCGCCAAGGAGATCGAGCTCGAAGACCCGTGGGAGAAGATCGGCGCCGAGCTGGTCAAGGAGGTCGCGAAGAAGACCGACGACGTGGCCGGTGACGGCACGACGACGGCGACCGTCCTGGCCCAGGCGCTGGTCCGCGAGGGTCTGCGCAACGTGGCGGCCGGTGCCAACCCGATGGCCCTGAAGCGGGGCATCGAGGCGGCCGTCGCCAACGTGGCGGAGGAGCTGGCGAAGATCGCCAAGGACGTGGAGACCAAGGAGCAGATCGCCTCCACCGCGTCCATCTCCGCTGGTGACGCCACCGTGGGTGAGATCATCGCCGAGGCGATGGACAAGGTCGGCAAGGAAGGCGTCATCACCGTCGAGGAGAGCAACACCTTCGGCCTGGAGCTCGAGCTCACCGAGGGCATGCGCTTCGACAAGGGCTACATCTCGCCCTACTTCTGGACCGACGCTGAGCGGATGGAGGCCGTCCTCGACGACCCCTACATCCTGATCGTCAACAGCAAGATCTCGTCGGTGAAGGACCTGCTCCCGATCCTCGAGAAGGTCATGCAGTCGGGCAAGCCGCTGGTGATCATCGCCGAGGACGTCGAGGGCGAGGCCCTGGCCACCCTGGTCGTCAACAAGGTGCGCGGCACCTTCAAGTCGGTGGCCGTGAAGGCGCCCGGCTTCGGCGACCGCCGCAAGGCCATGCTGACCGACATCGCGATCCTCACCGGCGGCCAGGTCGTCAGCGAGGAGCTCGGTCTGAAGCTCGAGGCCACCACGCTGGACCTGCTGGGCCGGGCCCGCAAGGTCGTGGTGACCAAGGACGAGACCACCGTCGTCGACGGTTCCGGTGACGCCGACCAGATCCAGGGCCGGGTCAACCAGATCCGCGCGGAGATCGAGAAGAGCGACTCCGACTACGACCGCGAGAAGCTGCAGGAGCGGCTGGCCAAGCTGGCCGGCGGCGTCGCGGTGATCAAGGTCGGCGCGGCCACCGAGGTCGAGCTCAAGGAGCGCAAGCACCGCATCGAAGACGCGGTCCGCAACGCGAAGGCCGCCGTCGAAGAGGGCATCGTCCCCGGTGGCGGCGTCGCGCTGGTGCAGGCCGGCAAGACCGCCTTCGAGAAGCTCGACCTGGTCGGCGACGAGGCGACCGGTGCGACGATCGTGAAGATCGCGCTGGACGCGCCGCTGCGCCAGATCGCCGTGAACGCCGGCCTCGAGGGTGGCGTCGTGGTGGAGAAGGTGCGCAACCTGGAGGTCAACCACGGCCTGAACGCGGCCAGCGGTGAGTACGTCGACCTGCTGGCGGCGGGCATCATCGACCCGGCCAAGGTGACCCGGTCGGCGCTGCAGAACGCGGCTTCGATCGCGGCCCTGTTCCTGACCACCGAGGCTGTGGTCGCGGACAAGCCGGAGAAGGAGAAGGCCCCGGCGGGTGCGCCCGGCGGCGGCGACATGGACTTCTAAGTCCATCCTTCGCGCAACGTAGAAGGGGCGAGCCGGGTTCCGGCTCGCCCCTTCTCATGTGGTCAGCGCTTCGGCGGTTGATTGCGCTGCTTGTCTGCTCTTGTCATCGACTGCTTCATCCGGGCCGGCTCGTCCGGCGGGGTCGCCGGCTCGTCGGGCAGGTCCATCGAGGTGCCGGCGTCCAGGTCCCGGCGTCCCATGTCCTGACGCCCTGGCTCGCGAGGCTTCGCATCGCGCCCGCTCAGGTCGCGTTCGTTGCGCGGGCTCGACTTGTCTTCGGCTGGCGCGTGGGCCATCCGTGACCTTGCCGTCTGGAGATCGTCCTTCGGTCGCTTGTCCTTGGCCATGATCTCCTCCTTCCACCCGCCACGGTATGAGTCATTCCCGTACTTCACGGCGAAAAGAGACTATCGACCCTTACGTCCCTTTCCTATGATCAAGGCGTCCCTCACGTTGCTCTAACGACTTGAGGGACGCCCTGATCATGGGAGGGAGATCGGCTAGGGTCGGCGACCGTGGACTTCGAGATCACTCCGTTGACCGACAAGGGCGTACCCCGAGTGGTGGCGCTCTGCCGCGATGCGCTGGACCTGCCCGAGGACGCGGCGGAAGCGGCGCCGATCGTGGCTCGGCTGCGGGAGCAACCCGGGATCGGCTTCCTGGCCACCCTCGGCGAGGACACGGTCGGCGCGGTGCTGGGGTCCGTCTCGCATCGGGACCCGACGGTCGGTCACATCGACCTGGTCGCGGTGCACCCGGACGCGCGCCGCCGGGGCCTCGGTCGGGCGCTGATCGGGCGGATCGAGGCGGCACTCGCCGGGCGCGGCGCGAGCGACGTGCTGCTGGCCGGCAATCCGCCGTACTACGCCTGGCCGGGCATCGACGTGCGATACACGCCAGCGGTCTGCCTCGCGATGGCGCTGGGGTTCGAAGAGGACCGCACGGCCTGGAACATGACCGCGGACCTGTCCCGCGACGACGCCCCCGGGCTGCGGCCGACCGACGCGGCGGAGCGGCGGCTGGCCGCCGAGGGCATCACGGTACGTCGGGCGGAGCCGGAGGACATCGCGACGCTTGTGGAGTTCACGCGCGTCACGTTCGGCGGTTCCTGGACCGGCGAAGTCGAGCACTCCGTCGACCGCGCCGGCGCCGGCTGCTTCTTCGCGGTGCGAGACAGCGGGGAGATTCTCGGCTTCGCCGCGTACGGGTCCTCGCGCCCGACCTGGTTCGGCCCGATGGGCACCGCGCCGGCCGCCCAGGGGCTCGGCATCGGGAGCGTGCTGATCCGCAGCTGCCTGCGCGAGCAGCGCGCGGCCGGCATCACCAGTGCCGAGATCGGCTGGGTCGGCCCGGTGCCGTTCTACGCCCGCACCGTCGGCGCCCGCATCCAACGCGTCTTCTTCCTCTACCGCAAGCAGCTCTGACCCCATGATCAAGGCGTCCCTCACGTCGCTCTAACGACATGAGGGACGCCTTGATCATGAGGAGGCGTCAGGGGGAGGCGGATCGCGACGAGCGGGCGGCTCGGACGGCGGCGTAGGCGTCGACGAGGCCCGCGCCGGTGAGGTCGGCCGGGGAGCCGCAGTCGTCGGACGTGTCGCCGATGCCGGCCCGGGTCGCGGTCTCCCGCAGGATCGCGCGGGTGCGCGCGATGTCGCCGACGAGCGCCGGGTTCGCCGACCACATCAGCGCCACCACCCCGGCCACGTGCGGCGTGGCCATCGAGGTGCCGCTCTGTTCGGCGTACCCGCCGCCCGGCATCGCGGACAGCACGCCGTCGCCGGGCGCCACGACGTCGGGCTTCGGGTCGCCCGCGTCGGTCGGCCCGCGGCTGGAGAATTCGACCACTTCCCGCTGCTCGTTCACCGCGCCGACGGTCTCGACGTCCACATACGGCGCCGGCGGGTCGTCGATCGAGTCGCAGAACGGGCCGGTGTTGCCGGCGGCCGCGACGAAGAAGATCCCGGCGGCGGCGAACGCGGCGGTCGCCGCCCGCAACGCCCCGGTGTCGCAGCCCTCGATATCCGGGCAGCCCCACGAGTTGGTGAGCACCTGCGGCGCGCGCTCCGGCCGCCCGTCCCGGAACGGGTCGCCACCGGTCGGGAACGGCGCCAGCATGAACTGCATGCAGTCCAGGTAGCGGGCCGGGTTGCCCATGTTGCGGGCCAGGTTCGCGCACGCGACCCACTGCGCGCCGGGGGCCACCCCGACGGTACGGCCGACGGCCGAGCCGAGCGTGTGGGTGCCGTGCCCGTTGCGGTCGGTGGGCGTGCGGCTGCCGTCCCACGGGTCGTGCCAGGAGTCGTCGCCGCCCCGGAAGCCGGCCGCCAGGGCGGGATGCCGGGCGTCCACACCAGAGTCTGAGCTGCCCACCACGATGCCGGCCCCGGTGACGCCGAACTCCGACCACACCCGGTTGGCGCCGAGCATCGTGATGTTCCAGGGCGGGGTCGTCGGGGCGGGCTCGTCGCCGGTGCTCGGGCCGGGGTTCGAGGGCAGCGGCCGCAACCGCTGGCTGAGCAGCACCCGGTCGACGTCGTCGCGGCGGGACAGCCACCCGCGCACCACCGGGCCGCCACTCACCTCGACGCCGTTGACCAGGTAGTACGGCGTGTAGTGCAGGTGCCACCGGTCGAGCGTGCGGCGCAGGTCGGCCTGCGTCTCGTCGGCGTGCGCCACCAGCCGTGGATAGACGCCGGTCCCGGTGACGCCGCTCAGATCGGCCTGCGACTTCATCACCACGAACAGCCGCTCGCCGTAGAGGCCGGGCTGGCCGAGGCCGATGTAGACAGCGGTGCCGGCCAGGGCCACCACGACGGCCGCGCCGGCGGCGACCCACGAACGGAACTCCCGGGTGCGCGTGCCCGCGTACCCGAGAGCGAGAAGGACCGCGACGGCGAGTGCGCTGGCGGCGGCGATGGCGGTCCAAACTGGCTGTTCCCGGGGGGTGGCGAGCAGCAGCGTGAGCTCTTCCGGGTCGACGAAGGCCAGCGGGCCGACGGCCGCGAGGCCGACGAGCGCCGCGCTCTGCCGGAGCGCGACGGCGGCGAAGCCGAGCGGCGGCAGCACCAGCATCGCGGCGAGCTGCGCGCCGCTCTGCCCGACCCCGGCGGCGACCAGCAGCAACGCCACGCCCGCGACCAGACCGCCGAGGAACACGCCGGAGCCGCGGAGCGCGCCGTCGAGCAGGCTGGCGGCGAGCCAGCCGACGGCGAGGGCCGCCAGCACCGCGTTGCCGGTTTCCAGCGCGCCGCCGAGCGCGCCCAGCCACAGCCAGGGCAGCAGCATGGCGAGCCCACCAGCGACGGCCCACGTCGAGACCGCCGGCCGGGAGCGCCGGAGGACGACGGCGCCGACCGCCGGGAGGAGCGCGAGGAGTCCGAGGTAGAGCTCGTTGTGGGCGGTCGGGACCGCGCGGAGCAGGCTCAGGCCGGCCAGTGCGGCCGCGCCGGCGAGCCAGACCCGGCCCGCCGCCCGGACCGCGTCGCCGCGCGGGACGAAGGCCAGCAGGGCGGCGGGTACCCCGACGAGGAGCCCGTTGCCGATACCGATCAATGGTTCGACCCACACCGGGATGGACCGGCCATAGATCAACGCGAACTGATCCGCGAACCATCCGCCGCTTTGTGCGACGAGCGTCACACCGACCGTCCACACGCCGATCAAGACGGCAGCAACCACCGATCCCGGACCGCTCCTCATGGCCGTCAGACTACGGATACCGTGGTGGGGTGCGTGATCCAGCCGTAACCCGAAACGCCGCTGGCCAGCTCTCTCCGGAGCGCCGGGCCGCCGACCTGCGCCGGTTGCGCAGCGAACGCTTCGACGTGCTGGTCGTCGGTGGCGGTGTCACCGGTGCCGGCGCGGCGCTCGACGCCGCGTCCCGCGGGCTCAAGGTCGCCCTCGTCGAGGCGCGCGACCTGGCGGCCGGCACGTCCAGCCGGTCCAGCAAGCTGATCCACGGCGGTCTGCGCTACCTGGAGCAGCTCGAGCTCCACCTGGTGCACGAGGCGCTCACCGAGCGCGGCCTGCTGGCCACCCGGCTCGCGCCGCACCTGGTGCGGCCGGTGCCGATCCTGGTGCCGCTGCCCGGCGACCACGAGCTGCGCGAGTGGCCCGGGCGGGCCTGGCGCCGGCTGTACTACGGGGCCGGCGTGGCGGTCTACGACGCGTTCGCCGGGGTGTTCGGCGGTGGCCGCGGCATGCCGCTGCACAAGCACCTCACCCGCGACGGCGCGCGGCGGGTCTTCCCGAGCCTGCGGCCCGACCTGGTGACCGGCGCGATCCGGTACTACGACGGGCAGGTCGACGACGCCCGTCTGGTGGTCACCCTGGCGCGCACCGCGGCCAGCTTGGGGACGGCCGTGGTGACCAGCGCGCGCGCCGTCGCCCTCGCGCGGCAGGCGCGCGAGGTGACCGGGGTCCGGGTACGGGATCTCGAGGGCGGCGAGGAGTTCGAGGTACGGGCGCGCACCGTCATCGCGGCCACCGGGGTGTGGAGCGACGACGTGTCCACCATGTTCGGTGACGCCGGCATCCGCCCCGGCCTGCGGGTGCGGGCCTCCAAGGGGGTGCACCTCGTGGTGCCCCGCTCGGCGATCACCGGCGACGCCGGGCTGATCCTGCGCACCCCTTCGTCGGTCCTGTTCGTGCTGCCGTGGGGTGGACACTGGATCATCGGCACCACCGACACCGACTGGCAGCTCGACCGGGCGCATCCGGCGGCGTCGGCGCGCGACATCGCCTACCTGCTCGACCAGGTCAACGCCTGGCTCGACCGGCCCATCTCGCCCTCCGACATCGAGGGGGTCTACGCCGGGCTGCGCCCGCTGCTGTCCGGCGAAGCGGATTCGACGTCCAAGCTCTCCCGCGAGCACGCCGTTGTCGAGCCGATGCTCGGGCTCATGCTGGTGGCCGGCGGCAAGTACACGACGTACCGGGTGATGGCCGCCGACGTGGTCGACCGGGCTGTGCACCGGCTCGGCGTCAACCGGCCGTCCCGCACCGACCAGCTGCCGCTGCTCGGCGCCGACGGATACCAGGCGATGTGGCGCGACCGGTTGGACATGGCGCGCCGGCACGGCGTCCAGGCCGGCGTGCTCGAACACCTCCTGGAGCGGTACGGCACGCTGACGCTGGACCTGCTCGCGCTGATCCAGGCCGATCCGCTGCTGGCCAGCCCGCTCGCCGGCGCGCCGGAGTACCTGGCGGCCGAGGTGGCGTACGCGGCCCGTGCCGAGGGTGCGCTGCACCTCGACGACGTGCTGACCCGGCGCACCCGGATCTCCATCGAGACCGCGCACCGCGGCGCCGAGTCGGCCGAGCACGCGGCCGAGATCATGGGCGCGGTGCTGGGCTGGGACGCGGCCGTGCGGGCTCGCGAGGTCGAGCACTACCTGGCTCGGGTCGAGGCGGAGCGGCAGTCGCAGACGATGCCCGACGACGCGACGGCGGACGCCGCGCGGGTGGGCGCCCCCGACGTACGCGGGTTCGCCGCCGACCGCGCCACCACCCTCCCGTGACCCGTCTCCCATGATCAAGGCGTCCCTCAAGTCGTTATAGCTACTTGAGGGACGCCTTGATCATGAGGAATTAGAGGATCTTGCCTGGGTTGAACAAGCCGGCGGGGTCGAGGGCCGTCTTGATGGCCTGGTGCACGCGCACGCCTACCGGGCCGATCTCCTTCGCCAGCCACTCCCGCTTCAGCAACCCAACACCGTGCTCACCCGTGCAGGTGCCGCCCAGCGACAGCCCGAGCGCCATGATGTCGTCGAACGCGCGCCGGCACCGCGCCACATTCGCCGGGTCAGCGCGGTCCACCACGATGTTCGGATGCATGTTGCCGTCGCCGGCATGCCCCACCACCCCGATCGGGACGCCGTGCTCCGCGGCGATCTTCTCGGTGCCGTCGAGCAGCGCCGCCAATGCCGACCGCGGCACCGCCACATCGTCGATGATCAGACCACCCTTGCCACCCGGGAACGCCTCAGCCGCGTACTTCTCCATCGCCGCGTGCGCCATCCGCCGGGCCTGGAGCAGGGCGGCCGCTTCCGCCGTGTCGGTCGCGGCGTAGACCTCGTCCGCCCCGGCCTCGTCGCACAGCGCGGCGATCGACGATAGGTCGGCGGCAGCGCGGGTGCCGGTGTCGGCGGCCGCGAGCAGCAGCGCCTTAGCATCGGTGCGCAGCCCCATCGGCCGGTACGCCTCCAGCGCCAGCAAATGCGTCTGGTCGAGCAGTTCCAGCAGGCTCGGCGTGAGGCCGCGGGCCGAGATCGCGGCGACCGCGGCGCCGGCGGCGGCCGTCGACGGGAACACCGCGACCAGGGTCAGCGACTCCTCGGCGGCCGGCCGCAGCCCGAGGGTGATCTCCGTGATCACCCCGAGGGTGCCCTCCGAGCCCACGAAGAGCCGAGTCAGGTCGTATCCCGCGACGCCCTTCGCGGTGCGCCGGCCGGTGCGCAGCACCTCGCCGGTGGCCAGCACCACCTCCAGCCCCAGCACATACTCGGCGGTCACGCCGTATTTCACGCAGCACATGCCGCCCGCGTTGGTCGCCACGTTGCCGCCGATCGTCGACGACTCCCAGGAGCCCGGGTCGGGCGGGTAGCGCAGGCCGTGCCGCGCCACCTCGGCGGCGAGCGCCGCGTTGATCACGCCCGGCTGCACGACCGCGATCCGGTTCACCGGGTCGACCTCGACGATCCGGTCCATGGCCATCGTCGACAGCACGACGCCACCGTCGATCGCGTTCGACGCGCCGGCGAGCCCCGTGCGCGCACCCTGCGGCACGATCGGCGCGCCACGCTCCGCCGCGATCCGCACCACGGCGGCCACCTCGTCGGTGGTCCGGGGACGGACCACCACGGCCGGCATCCCGTACGCGCACAGGTCAGCCTCGTCGCGCTGGTGAGCGCGCAGCAGATCGGGATCGGTCAGCACCGCGCCCTCGGGCAGCGCGGCACGGAGATCGTCAATGAGGTCGCCCATATTCCGCAGGCTATCCGTCGCACCCCGACCACGCCCATGATCAAGGCGTCCTTCAAGTAGCTATAACGACTTGAAGGACGCCTTGATCATGGGCGTGGTGGGTGTGGTGGGCGTTGCTTGGGGCGGCGGAGGCCAGCCGCGCGGAGCAGGCGCACGATCTCGCGGCTCGGCACCACCTGGGCGCCCAACCAGACCGCCGCGGCGAATCGCTCCGCCGGGATGTCGTAGTGGTCGCGGTCGAAGCCACGCCGAGGCGCGCCGAGCATTTCGGCGAACGCGTGTAACTCGGCGTATGACACGTCGCTGACCAGATGCGACCAGAGTCGCCCGCGCGCTGGCCAGGCGGGCACGTCGACGTACACCATGATCGTCACCGTAGCGCGACCCGGCGCCTCCCATGATCAAGGCGTCCCTCAAGTTGTTCTAACTACTTGAGGGACGCCTTGATCATGAGAGGGTCGCTAGTTCGCGGTGGAGGTTGGTGCGGGCGCGAACCTCCCACTCCGCAGCGGGCGGGACCGCTCGGTACAGGGTGGGCAGGGCGAGCAGGGTCTTGAGCACCGCTGCCCGGCCCGTGCGGAAGGCCTGGTCGGGCACGTGGGCGTACTCCCGGCGCACCGCGTCGGCGTACCGGTCGTAGTCGGCGGGCGCACTGGCCAGGATCGCGAGGTCGGCGTCGCAGAGCAGCGCACCGGCGGCGTCCGTGGGCGGGGGCGAGTGGCTCGCCGTCAGCAGCACGAGCCGGTGCACCTCGGCGACCGCGGGTGCGGGGACGCCCAGGGCGGTCAACTCGGTGCGGGCGAGCGCGGCGCTGGCCCGCTCGTTGGCGTCGCCCGCCGCCCGGGGATCGTAGACGGCGTCGTGGTACCAGGTGGCCAGCCGCACCTCCGCCGCTTCGCCGTACTGCTCCACAATGGACAGCATGGTGGTGAGGTGTGCCACGGTGTGGTAGTGCCGGTGCGGCTCCCGCCACCGGTCCAGCAGCGCGGCGCCGACCCGATCGACCGCGGCATCCCCGGCGGCCGCCCCGGCCGCGCGCACCGCGCGCCGCCACCCTCCCATGATCAGGGCGTCCTTCATGTAGCTCTTACTACATGAAGGACGCCCTGATCATGGGGGTGGGGGGCGATCATGCGGGGTAGGGTGCCGGCATGGCGGTCGCTACCGAGGCGCTGGTCAGGCGCACCAGAACCTCGCTGCGGGACCGCGCGCGCCGGGTACGCGCCAACGCGCTGCTCGCGTCGCAGGCCGGTGTCGCCGCCGGGCTCGCGTGGTTCGTCGCGCACGACGTGATCGGGCACCGCGCCCCCTTCTTCGCTCCGATCGCGGCCGTCATCACGCTCGCGGTGTCCGTCGGGCAGCGGTTGCGCCGCACCGTCGAGCTGGTGATCGGGGTGGCCATCGGCATCGGCATCGGCGACGCCCTGATCTGGTTCATCGGCACCGGGCCGGTGCAGGTGGGACTGGTCGTCGTGCTCGCCATCGTCACGGCGATCTTCTTCGGCAGCGGCTCGGCATTGATCACGCAGGCGGCGTCCTCGGCGGTACTGGTGGCGACGCTGACGCCACCGAGTCAGGGCGTTTCGTTCGGGCGGTTCGTGGACGCGTTGGTCGGTGGACTGATCGGCTTGGGCGTCATGGCGCTGCTGCTGCCGCTCAACCCGCTGACCGTGGTCAGCCGCGCGGCGCGACCGGCGCTCGACGTACTCGGACAGGGGTTGACCGAGACCGCGGCGGCGCTCGCCGCGCGCGATCGTGCGCTGGCGGACGGGGTGCTCGCGCGGATGCGTGCCGCGGAGGGCGACCTGCGACGCCTGCAGGACGCCATGGATGCCGCGAGCGAGACCGCGACGCTCGCGCCGGTGCGGTGGCGCACGCGCGGGGCCCTCGGCCAGTACGTCGATGCGGCGGAGTTCGTCGCGCGGGCGCTGCGGAACAGCCGGGTGCTGGTGCGGCGCGCGATCGCCATGATCGGCGACGGCGAGCCGGTGCCCGACGAACTGGTGGCGGCGGTGCGCTCGCTCGGCGAGGCGGTGAGCTGGCTGGAGCGGGAGCTCGCCGACGCGGTGGAACCGGTGGCGACCCGGGAGCGGGCGCTGCGGGCCGCGAGCGAGGCCGGTCTGGGGTACGCCGCCGGCGTGGGTTTCTCCGGCAGCGTGATCGTGGCGCAGGTGCGGTCGGCGGCGATCGACCTGGTCCGGGCGTCCGGGATCGAGGCGGAAGAGGCGCAACGCCTGGTGCGCCGCGCGGTCGGCCGCCACCTGTCCGACCGCTAGCCCCTGATTCTCCGGACCCCCTGTCGCCCGCGTCCGCTCCGGGGGGGGTACGGTCCCGCGTCGCGTTTGCCCCGCGATCGAGGGCTTATCGTCGTGGTTTATAGATCAACTCGCGACGATAACGCCTCGATCAACGAGAAGGGGGCGCCGTGACGGCGGCGGTCCTGTGGAGGGCGGGGACGGGGGTGGATCCGGTTAGGCTTGGCGCCATGGAGCCCTCCGCGTCGCCGCCGTCCCCGCCGCCGGGAGTGACCGGAGCGCCCGGTGGGCCGGGAACGCCTGCGGCTACCGGGGCGGCTGACGGGGCGGCCGGTGGGGCTGGAGCGTCGGGGGTGACCGGAGCGGCCGGTGGACCAGGAGCGCCCGGGGGACCCGGGACGCCGGGGGTGGTAGGAGCGGGCGGCTGGTCGGCGATGCCTGGGGAGCCGGTCGCGAAGGGGCGGCTGGGGTGGCGGCGCGGAGTGCAGATCGGCAGTGTCATCGCGTTCATCGCTCTCTGCGCGATCGGCATGCTGGTCTTCCTCGGCTTCAACATCGGCATCACCGGGTTGATCGTCGGCCTGATCGCGGCCGTCCTGCCGGTGCCCGTGCTCGTCGCGTGCTTCCTCTGGCTCGACCGCTACGAGCCAGAGCCGATCAGATACCTGCTGTTCTGCTTCGCCTGGGGGGCGTTCGTCTCGACCGCGGCGGCGTTGGCCGTGAACTCGTCGATGGCCTGGGTTTTCGAGCGGTGGGGCGTCCCCGAGGCACTGGTCGCGGTGCTGGTCGCGCCGTTCATCGAGGAGCTGACGAAGGCGCTCGGCCCCTTCCTGCTGCTCTGGCGGCGGCGCCGGGAGTTCTCCGGCGTCACCGACGGACTGGTCTACTGTGGACTTTCCGCGATCGGCTTCGCGATGGTGGAGAACATCCTCTACCTCGGCGGGCACGGCTACGCGACGGGCGCCGAGCAGTACGGTCCGGCCACCGGCGCGCAGATGGTCTTCCTGCTCTTCATCGCCCGCATCCTGATTTTCGGCTTCGCGCACCCGCTGTTCACGTCGATGACCGGCGTGGGGCTCGGCATCGCCGCCCGCTCCCGGGAGCCGTGGCTGCGCTGGCTCGCGCCGATCGCCGGCCTCCTGCTCGCCATGATGCTGCACGGCACCTGGAACCTGGTGCCGACGCTGGTCCAGGTGACCGGGCAACAGCTGATCATGCTGTACGGCTACATCGGGGTGATGGTGCCGATCTTCTTCGGCATGGTGGGCCTGGCGGTGTGGCTGCGCGGCTGGGAGGGCCGGCTGACCGAGCGCATGCTGCCCGACTACGTCCGGGCCGGCTGGCTGTCGCCGCCCGAGGTGGCCGCGCTCGGCAGCCTCGGCCGCCGGCACTCCGCCCGGCGGTGGGCCCGCCGGGTCGCCGGTGACCCGGGGCTCCGGGCGATGCGCGGGTATCAGTTCGCGGCCACCCGCCTGGCGTTGCTGCGCGATGAGATGCGTCGTGAGCTGGACCCCACGCCCGAAGGCGCGGCGCGCGCCGCGGCGGAGGAGCGCCGGCTGCTCGCCGACATCGCCGCATACCGGCAGGTGTTCGTGGGTCGCGACCCGCAGGCACCGGCGGCCCTCTGGGACGGCACCCGGTATCACCTGCGGTTCCCCGATGGCGTTACGCGCACCTTCGACGCACCGGAGCACCCGGTGGTGCCGATTCCGGTCGTGCTGACCCCGCCACCGCCACCGCCGATGTGGGGCCCGCCCCAACCCTGGGCGCCGCCGCCCCCGCCGTGGGCCTATCGCCCATGATCAAGGCGTCCCTGTAGTCGTTATAGCAACTTGAGGGACGCCTTGATCATGGGCTAGAGGTAGAGGCCGGTCGAGTCCGGCTCGACCCGCTGGGCCGCGACGGCGTGCACGTCGCGCTCGCGGAGCAGCACGTATTCGCGTCCGTGCAACTCGACCTCGGAGCGGTCGTCGGGGTCGAAGAGCACCCGGTCACCGGCCACGATGGATCGGACGTGCGGGCCCACCCCCACCGCGATTGCCCAGGAAAGCCGGCGCCCCATCGAGGCGGTCGCCGGAATGACGATGCCCACGGCGGATCGGCGCTCACCTTCCTTGCCCTCCAACCTGACGAGGACACGGTCGTGCAGCAGCCGGATCGGCAGTCCTTGATCGAGGTCGGCATTGGCGGTCACGACCCGAACGCTACCGCGCCGCGTACCTGGCCGCGCGGGGTGGTTGGGTCCGCGATGTGGGGGAAGAATCAGGGGCGAATGGTGGAGATTGGTGGGTTGCCGGCGGATACGGTGGGGACGCCGATTTCTCCAGTCAGGAGGCGGACTTGAGTCGGGTCGAGCGGGTCCGTGTGAGTTCGAGGCGGGCGTTCGAGGCGGGTGGGGAGTCGGTGTGAGGTGGGTGAGTTGAGCCGGGCAGAACGGGTCCGCGTGAACTTGCGGCGGGCGTTCGAGGCGGGCCGGGAGTCGGTGCGCGCACGGCGCGCGGAGGCCGGCAACGGCGAGTACCGCGAGGAACCGCCACCGCCGCCGACCAACGGCGACTCGATGCATCAGTCCACATCGAGCCGCGACGACGCCGACGTGCCGCACGGGCTGCGCATCGCGGCGGCGTGGTCCTGGCGGCTCATCGTCATCGGCGTGCTCGGCTGGGCGCTCATCCGGGTCATCAGCACCGTGCACATCGTGATCATTCCGCTGCTGATCGCGATGTTGCTGTCGGCGCTGCTCGCCCCGGCGGTGAGCTGGCTGCTGCGGGCCGGGTTCCCGCGGTCGCTCGCCACCGCCGTCGTCCTCATCGGCGGCCTGGCCGCGGTCGCGGGCACGCTCACGCTGGTCATCACCGAGTTCATCGACGGCCTGCCCCAGCTCACCGAGAGCGCCACCGGCGGTGTCCGGCAGATCCAGAACTGGCTCCAGACCGGCCCGTTGCAGCTGTCCGACAGGCAGCTCGACAACTACATCGACACCGCGGAGTCGTGGCTGGAACGAAACACCGAGACGCTCACCGGCGGTGCGGTCTCCACCGCGACCACCGTCTTCGAGGTGTTGACCGGCATGTTCCTGGTGCTGTTCGCGACGTTCTTCTTCCTCCGGGACGGCGGCCGCATCTGGCGGTTCATCGTGCGGCTGCTGCCGTTGCGGGCGCGCTGGCAGGTCGACGACGCGGGGCGCGCGAGCTGGCTGACCCTCGTCGCCTACGTGCGCGCCACCGTGCTGGTGGCATTCATCGACGCGGTGGGTATCGGCGTCGCGGTCTGGATCCTGGGCGTGCCGTTCCCGGTGCCGCTCGCCGCGCTGGTCTTCCTCGGCGCGTTCATACCGATCGTCGGCGCCACCTTGTCCGGCGCCGTCGCGGTGCTCATCGCGCTGGTCGACAGCGGCTGGGTGACCGCCCTGATCCTGCTCGGCGCGGTGATCGCCGTGCAGCAACTGGAAGGGCACGTGCTCCAGCCGGTGATCATGGGGCGGGCGGTGGCCATCCACCCGCTCGCCGTGATCGTGGCCATCGCGGGTGGCGTGGTGCTCGCCGGCATCGTGGGCGCGCTGGTGGCGGTGCCGCTGGTCGCGGTGCTGAACACCGCCGTGCGCCGGCTCGCCCGGCGGCGCCCTCCCGAGGCACCCCCGGACGCCGTCGTGGTCAGGGCCACCACTCCATGATCATCCACCTTCCATGATCAAGGCGTCCCTGTAGTCCCCGCCCACCGCCCCTACACCACAGCCGACGTGAGGGACGCCTTGATCATGGAAGGTGGCGCGGCGCCGGGCTAGGAGGTGGCTAGGCGCTTCAGGGCGCCGGCGGCGACGTCGTGGCGCGTCGTGTACCAGAACGGCGGCAGTGACTTGCGGAGGAACGCGCCGTAGCCCTTGGCTGTCTCCAGCCGCGAATCGAGCACCGCGACGACGCCCTTGTCGCCGGTCGACCGGATGAGCCGACCCACTCCCTGCGCGAGCCGGATCGCGGCGATGGGCACGCTGACCGCCGCGAACCCCGAGCCGCCCGTCGCGTCGACCGCGGCCGCCCGAGCCGCGGCGAGAGGCTCGTCGGGCCGCGGGAACGGCAACCGGTCGATCACCACGAGCTGGCACGCGTCGCCCGGCACGTCGACGCCCTGCCACAGCGACATCACGCCGAACAGGCAGCTCGACCGGTCTTCGCGGAAGCGCCGCACCAGCAGCGGCAGCGCCTCTTCGCCCTGGAGCAGCACGGTCAGGTCGGTGCGCGCCCGTACCAGCTCCGCGGCCTGCTGTGCGGCCCGTCGAGAGGAGAAGAGTCCGAGGGTGCGCCCGCCGAGCGCGTCGACGAGCGTGAGCAGCTCCTCGCCGGCGGCGTCGGGCAGGCCGGACTGCTGCGGCCGGGGCAGGTGGGCGGCGACGTAGAGGATGCCCTGGCGCGGATAGTCGAACGGCGACCCGACGTCGAGCGACTTCCAGCCCAGGTCGTCGTCGCTCTGGTCAAGAGCCTTCGCCGGGGGCGCGGCGTCCAGACCCAGCGCGCGGGCGACCGTGTCGAAGCGGCCGCCCAACGTGAGCGTGGCGGAGGTGGCGACGACCGTGCGTTCGTCGTACAGATGGGTGGCGAGCAGGCCCGCGACGGACAGCGGGGCGACCACGAGGGCCCGGCGGTTCCCGCCGCCGCCTTCCGGTTTCTCGACCCAGGCCACGTCGTGGTCGGCCTCTTCCAGCAGCCGCTGGGCCGTCTTGGCCAGCTCGTCGAGCACGGCCTTGGCCTGCTGCTTGCGCACCGGGTCGGAGTCGTCGGCCTTGATGTCGCCGATGCCGGTGAGCGCCGCCCGGGTGGCCGCGTCGAGCAGCGTGCACGCCTCGCGCAGCGCGGCCGGCAGCTCGCCGGTGATCCGGCCGGCGGGCGCTTCCGCGAGGCCGACCGTCAGCGCGTCGCCGGCCTCGCCCAGCGACTCGAACGCCGGCGCGGGCACGAACGCGCGCGCCCGCCGGGCGGCCCGGTCGATGAGGTCAGGGGTCAGCTCGGCCTGCGACGCGGACGAGACCCGGTCGGCCAGCTCGTGCGCCTCGTCGACGACGAGGAGCTTGTGTGGCGGCACGATGTGCCGCCCGGCGATCATGTCGACCGCCAGCAGGCTGTGGTTGGTGACCACGATGTCCGCCTCGCGGGCGCGGGCCCGGGACGCCTCGGCGAAGCACTCCGCCCCGTAGGGGCAGCGCTGGGCGCCGACACACTCGCGCGCCGGCATGGAGACCAGCCGCCAGGCTTGGTCGTCGACGCCGGGGTCCAGCTCGTCGCGGTCGCCGGTCGCGGTCTTCTCCGACCACTCGCGGAGCCGCTGGATCTGCTTGCCCAACCGGCCCGCCTCGCCGAGCCAGCGGGTGCCGCCGCTGCCCGGTGAATCGAAGAGCGCGTCGGCCGGCTCGTCTTCCGACGAGTTGTCCAGCCGCGCCATGCACAGGTAGTGATGGCGGCCCTTGAGCACGGCGAAGGTCGGGCGCCGGCGCAGCACCGGCTCGACCGCGTCGGCCAACCGCGGCAGGTCGTGGTCGACGAGCTGGGACTGGAGCGCCAGCGTGGCCGTCGACACCACCACCGGGCCGTCGACCAGCAGCGCCGGCGCCAGGTAGGCCAGCGACTTGCCGGTGCCGGTGCCGGCCTGGACGAGCAGGTGGTCGCCGCTGTCGACGGCGTCCGCGATCGCCTGGGCCATCAGCTGCTGCCCCGGCCGCGCGGCGCCGCCCGGCACCGCGCCGACCGCGGCGGCCAGCAGGTCGTCGACCGTGGGCTGGCCCCCGGACCGCGGTCGAGGCGTTGACGGCGGGGCGGTGGCGGGTGCGGCGGTCACGCTGAGACGGTACCGGGCCGGACCGACACCGTGGTGGTTATCCACAGGCGGTTCGCCGCTTGTGCACGGTGGAGATCACGGGACGGCAAAGACGGACACAGAGTCATAGAGGTGTCATCGGCATCGGTTAGGGTGCGGTGCATGCCGAGCGACATTGTCCGGGTCGTCTACCGTAAGTACGACGGCGGTGCGCACCGTGACTATCCCGCTCGCCGGCTGGCCGAGGACGACCTGGGCATCTGGCTCGGCGTCACCGCCGGCACGCGCTCGGTCTACCACGGCCGGCCCTCGGTGGAGCAGATCCCGTTCGTGCTGCTGGTGCCGCATGACGCCTGGTGGACCAGCATGTTCAACCCGCCGCCGCGCACCAGCGAGGTCTACTGCGACATCACCAGCCCGGCCGCGTGGGACGGCGACACCGTGCACCTTTTCGACCTCGATCTCGACGTGGTGCGCCGGCGCGCCACCGGGGCCGTCGAGCTGCGCGACGAGGACGAGTTCGCCGAGCACCGGGAGCGGTTCGGCTATCCCGACGACCTGGTGGCGAACGCCCGCGCCGCCGCCGAGTGGCTCTACGGCGCGCTGGGCGACGGCACCGAGCCGTTCGCGTCGGCGTACCGGAAATGGTTGGCCCTCGTCGTCTGACCATGATCAAGGCGTCCTTCACGTAGTCATACCGCCGTGACGGACGCCTTGATCATGGGGAGGGCAGGGGTGGGACTGCCGCGACCTTGTCGGGGCTGAGCTGGTTGTAGATCGCGGTGATCCGGCCGTCGGCGATGGTCATGGCCATGACCGCGCGGATCGGCCGGCCCTTGTACGCGCCTTCCCACTGCATGCCGAGCGCGCCGTTGACCAGCACCGGCGCCGCCCGCACGAGGGTCATGCTCCGGTCGGCCAGCCGGGACAGTCCCTTGAGGAGAGTCGCCACCTGGTCGCGGCCGCTGACCGGCCGCCCCGCGGCGGGGAAGACGCCGCCGCCGTCGCCGATCATGACGACGTCCGGTGCGAGCACCGACAGCAGCGCGTTGACGTCGCCGGACTGGGTCGCCGCGGTGAAGGCGGCGAGCACCCGGCGCTGCTCGGCGAGGTCGGCGGTGTGCCGGGGCTGGCCGTCGGTGACCGCGCGGCGGGCCCGGGACGCGTGCTGGCGGGCCGCGACCGGCGTGATGCCCAGCACCTCCGCGACGTTCTCGAACGGCACCCCGAACACGTCGTGCAGCACGAACGCCACCCGCTGCTCGGGGGTCAGCTTCTCCAGCACCACCAGCAGCGCCATGCCCACCTGATCGGTGCGCGCCGCGAGGTCGGCCGGGTCGGGCCCGGCGGGCACCCGCTCCACGATCGGCTCCGGCAGCCACTGACTCGGGAACCCCTCGCGCCGCACCCGCGGGGAGCGCAGCACGTCGAGGCAGATGCGGCTGACCGCGGTGGTGAGCCAGGCACGCAGGTCGCGCACCTCCGCGCGGGCCGCGGGGTCGGTGAGCGCGTTCGCGTACCGCAGCCAGGCCTCCTGGACGGCGTCTTCGGCCTCGGCACGGCTGCCGAGCATCCGGTACGCCACGGCTGTCAGGTGGTCGCGCTCGGCCTCGAACTCTTCCGCCAGGTCCCGCATACGTCCAGTGTGCGGGATGATCAGGCGATGACCTCTGTGGGAGACCTCTTGCGCGTCGGTCCAGCGGTGGACCTCACGGACATCGACCCACGGTCCACGCCCGGCCTGCCCGGCCGGAAGGTGACCGGAAGGGACGCCAAGGTCTGGGCCCGCGCGCAGCTGGCGGGCATCGGCGCCGAGCTGGCCCGGTATCAGGAGATGCTGTACGCGGGCGCGCAGGCCGATGGCGACCGGCGGCGCCTCCTGCTGGTGCTCCAGGCCATGGACTGCGGTGGCAAGGACGGCACCATCAAGAAGGTGGCCGGCGCGATGAACCCGCTCGGCCTGCACATCGTCGCGTTCGGGCCGCCGACCGAGGAGGAGCTGGCGCACGACTTCCTGTGGCGGATCCGGCGCGCACTGCCGCTCGCCGGCCAGGTGGGCGTGTTCAACCGGTCACACTACGAGGACGTGCTGGTGGCGCGGGTCGAGGAGCTGGTGCCGGAGCGCACCTGGCGGTCCCGGTACTGGCAGATCAACGGCTTCGAGCAGGAGTTGGTCAACGGCAGCTACAGGCTGCTGAAGGTCATGCTGCACATCTCGTACGACGAGCAGCGGAAGCGCCTGCTGGAACGGCTGACCGACCCGACGAAGCACTGGAAGTACAACCCGGGCGACGTGGACGCCCGCGCGCGGTGGGCGGACTACCAGGCGGCGTACACCGAGGCGCTCAGCCGGTGCAGCACGGACGAAGCGCCGTGGTACGTGGTGCCGGCCGACCGGAAGTGGTACCGCGACTGGGCGGTCGCGCACCTGGTACGCGAGGCCCTTGCGGGGATGGACCTGGCATATCCGCGAGCTGACTTCGATGTCGATGCGGAGCGTCAACGACTAACCACGGAAAGTCATGTTCAAGATGAACAGTACGTGAACCGTGGGTGAAGCACCCCATGATCGGGGTAGCTGCCTGTTCGAGCTGTTCAGGCGTTACCTAGCATTCCCCGGAGGTTCACCCGCATGCCTCACCCGCCCACCCGCACCCGCCTGAGGTCGCCTCGTGAAGTTTTCCTTCCGCCCCACCGAGGGCGCCTTCTACGAGCTCTTCACCCGCGCCGCGCAGAACCTCGTGCGCGGCACGGAATTGCTCAATGAGCTCGCCCTGCCCGGCGTGGACGTGCAGGCCGTGAGCGAACGACTCACCGAGGTGGAACACGACAGCGATCAGATCACCCACGAGCTCTACAAGAAGATCAACTCGACCTTCATCACGCCCTTCGACCGCGAGGACATCTACAAGCTGGGCTCGCAGCTCGACGACGTGATGGACCACCTCGAGGCGGTCGGCAGCCTGCTCTACCTGTACGGGCTGACCAAGTTGCCCTCCCTGCCGCGCGAGATGCACGAGCTGATCGCCGTGCTGGACACGCAGGCGAAGCTGACCGCCGACGCGATGCCGCGGCTGCGCTCGATGAAGGACCTCGAGGACTACTGGATCGAGTGCAACCGGCTGGAGAACGACGGCGACCGGGCGTACCGGATGCTGCTGGTCAGGCTCTTCTCCGGAGAGTACGACGCGTTGACCGTGTTGAAGATGAAGGAGGTCGCCGACGAGTTGGAGGCGGCCTGCGACGCGTTCGAGCATGTGGCCAACACGATCGAAACCATCGCGGTCAAGGAGTCGTAGTCCTTGAGCGCAGAGCTAGTCGCCGTCCTCGCGGTGATCGTCATCGCGATGGTGTTCGACTACACCAACGGCTTCCACGACGCCGCGAACGCGATCGCGACCAGCGTCTCCACCCGGGCGCTCACGCCCCGGGTGGCGCTCATCATGGCCGCGGTGGGCAACTTCATCGGCGCCCACTTCGGTGAAGACGTGGCCAAGACCGTTGGCAGCGGGCTGGTCGAGCTGCCCACCGGCCGGTCCAGCCTGAGCATCGTCTTCGCGGGCGTGCTCGGCGCGATCGTCTGGAACCTCATCACCTGGTACTTCGGCCTGCCCTCCTCGTCGTCGCACGCGTTGATCGGCGGCCTGGTGGGCGCGACGCTCGCCGCGTCCAGCACCGTGCTGTGGAGCGGCATCCTCAAGAGCGTGGTGCTCCCGATGGTGCTGTCGCCGCTGGTCGGATTCGGCCTCGGCTATCTGGCGATGCTGGCCGTGATGTGGACGTTCCGGAACGGTCACCCCGGCAGGCTGAACCGCGGCTTCCGCTGGGCGCAGACGGTTTCGGCGGCCGCCATGTCCGTCGGCCACGGCATGCAGGACGCCGCGAAGACCATCGGCGTCATCGTGCTGGCGCTCTACGTCGGCGGGTACCAGGACGACCCGGGCACGATCCCCGAGTGGGCCTTCTGGACGTCGGCGACGGTGCTGGCGCTCGGCACCTACGCCGGTGGCTGGCGGATCATCCGCACGCTCGGCCGGAAGATCATCGACCTGCGGCCGCCGGAGGGCTTCGCGGCCGAGACGGTCGCCAGCTCGGTGCTGTACTTCAACGCGTTGGTGCTGGGCGCCCCGATTTCCACCACGCACACGATCACCTCGGCCATCATGGGCGTGGGCGCCACGAAGCGGCTGTCGGCGGTCCGGTGGGGCGTCGCGGGCAACATCGTCGGCGCCTGGGTGCTGACGTTCCCGGCGGCGGGCCTCATCGCCAGTCTCGTCTACTTCCTGGTCCGCCCGCTCTTCTCATGATCAAGGATGCCCTCCAGATCCAAGCAACCACCCGCTCCGCCCGGGCGGAGCGGCCGCCGCGTTGATCGAGGGCTTATCGTCGCTCATTCTCGTCGATCGAGGGCTTATCGTCCCGGGTTGATCTATAAACCGCCACGGCAAGCCCTCGATCAACGGGCGATTACGACGGCAAGCCCTGGACAAATCGGTCGGGCTTGCGCCGCCCGGTCAAGATCAGACGGTGTCCGCAGCTGCCGACTACGCCTTGATCATGAGGGGTAGTCGACGCCGATCTGGTCGCGGATCTGGTCCAGCAGGTGCATGACCTCCAGCGTGGCGGCATGGGGCAGGAGCGGGCTCTCCAGCAGGCCCTCCCGCAGGCAGCGGTGCACCTCGGCCGCCTCGTGGTGGTAGCCGCGACCCTCGGTGGGGCCGCGGAACACCTCCGGCTCCGCGCCGTCGCGGTGCAGCGTGAACTCCCGAGCCGCGAAGAACGCGGGCGGCAGCTCGATCCGGCCGGCGCTGCCGGTGATGAGGCCGGTAATCGGCGTACCCCGGACGATGGCGCAGGTGAGCGCGGCGAGCGCGCCCGAGTCGTACCCGAAGACGATGCCGGTGTTCTCGTCGACGCCCTCCGGGGAGAGCTTCGCCCAGGCCCGCACGTGATCCGGCACGCCCAGCAGCAGGTGCGCCAGGTGGATCGGGTACACACCGAGGTCGAGCAGGGCGCCGCCGCCCAGCGCCGGCGCACGCAGCCGGTGGGTCGGCTCGAACGGGCCGGCCAGCGAGAAATCGGCATGCACCGACCGCACCTCGCCGATCGCCCCGTCGGCGACGAGCGAGGCCAGCTGGCGGATGACCGGGTTGCAGCGCATCCACAAGGCCTCCATGAGGAAGAGGCCGCGCTCGCGTGCCAGGTCGACCAACTCGGCGCTGGTGTTGAGGTCGAGCGTGAACGGCTTCTCGCACAGCACCGCCCGGCCCGCCTCCAGGCAGATCCGGGCGGCCGCGTAGTGCGCCGAGTGCGGCGTCGCCACGTACACGACGTCGAGGTCGGCGTCCGCGGCCAGCTCGGTCCAAGACCCGTACGCCCGCGGGATGTCGTGTTGCGCGGCGAACGCCTCGGCCGACTCCTGGCTGCGGGAGCCGACCGCGACCACCTCCGCGTCGGGCAGCAGCCGCAGGTCTTCGACGAAGGCCGTGGCGATGCCGCCGGTGGCCAGAATTCCCCAACGTACGCGGTCACTCATGCCCCGGATCGTACGGCCATCCCGTGCCACTGCCATGATCAAGGCGTCCCTCAAGTCGTTCTAACTACTTGAGGGACGCCTTGATCATGAGGCGGGTGCGCTGGCCAAGGCATACTGAAGGCATGGCGCAGGCGCGGATCCGCTACGAGGACGGCCGCCCCTACACGGTGCCGGAGACGCTCGAGGAGCTGACCGGCCCGACGAGCGGGGTGGTCGAGTTGCCGCTGCGCCTGGACTGGTCCGAACAGAGCCGCTACGACCTATCCGATATTCGCGAGTTGTCCCTGATGTACGAACGGGTGATCCGCGAGTCCATGCGGGTCGAGGACTTGCGGGCCTATCTCGACGGGCAGACTTTGCGCCAGGTATGGCGCCGCCTCTACCTGCCCCGCAGAGTCCGCGACCTGTGGGAAGGTCGCTTCGGCGGCCTCCGGGCGGCGTAGCGGCATGGATCCCTTTCACGAGCGGCTCGCTCGGGTGGGCCTCGCCGCGTCCGCGCGCTACGGCTTCTGCCTGGCCGGCGGGTATGCGGTGCAGGCGCACGGCTTCGTGGAGCGGCTCTCTAAGGACGTCGACCTGTTCACCAGCGCCGATGCGACCGCGGAGTTTCCAGTCGCGGTGGCCGACGTAGTCGCCGCCTACCGCGCCGACCGCTTGGACGTCAGCGTCGAGCGGGAGGGGGCGACGTTCGCGCGGCTTACGGTGACCGATCCGGAAACGAAGGCGGCGAGCATCGTCGAGCTCGGCGTCGACTGGCGGGCGTACCCGCCGGTACAACTCGCGATCGGCCCGGTGCTGCACCCCGACGACGCGGTGGCCAACAAGATATGCGCCCTCTTCGGTCGTGCGGAGGTCCGTGATTATGTCGACGTGCACGGTGCGCTGACCTCCGATCGCTACACGGGCGGTGAGCTGCTGCGCCTTGCGGCTGACCACGACCCCGGCTTCGACAACGACATGTTCGCTGAGGCGCTCCGGGCCGTACGCCGGCTGCCGGCGAGCGCCTTCGCGCCGTACCAGTTGACGGGCCAGCAGGTGGCGGCCCTGCAGGAGCGGCTGGTGCGCTGGGCTGACGAGATCGCCGGGGCGCGATGACGGACGCGGACGGGTGGCGGCTGCCGGAGGCACTGGTCGCGCGGATCCGGCAGCATCACGCCGGGGAGGCCGGGCCGCCGGCGACGCCCCGGGCCGCGGCGACGGTGGCGTTGCTCCGACCGGCCGCTTCCGGCTTCGAGGTCTACCTGCTGCGGCGCGCCGCCTCGATGGCGTTCGCCTCGGGCATGTACGTGTTTCCGGGCGGGAGCGTCGACCCGGCTGACGCGGACGCCGCCGTGCCGTCGCCGGACGAGTGGGCCCGCCGGCTGGGTCGGCCGCCCGAGGAGGCCGGGGCCGTGGTCGCAGCGGCGATGCGCGAGGTCTTCGAGGAGACCGGCGTGCGGCTGCGGCCGGAGCTACTCGAGCCGTGGGCGCGCTGGATCACGCCCGAGTTCGAGGCGCGCCGCTTCGACACCTACTTCTTCGTCGCCGCCCTGCCTGAAGGCGAGCAGCCGCGCGATATCTCGGGCGAAGCCGACCAGACACTGTGGATTTCTCCGGCGGAGGCGGTGGCCGGGTACGAGGCCGGTGAGATCGCGATGCTTCCGCCCACCATCGTGTTGGTGCGCGCGCTGTCCACGTACCCGGATGTGGCCGCCGTCTTGCGTGCGGCGGCCGACCGCGACGCGGCGACGCCCGTGACGCCGCGCGTCGAGCTTTCCCCCGACGGCACCGTCCGGTTCCTCATCTCATGATCAAGGCGTCCTTCACGTCGTGATAACGACATGAAGGACGCCTTGATCATGGAGGGCCTAGCCGAAGCGGCCGGTGATGTAGTCCTCGGTGCGCTTGTCGCTGGGGTTGGTGAAGATGCGGCCGGTCTCGTTGAACTCGACCAGCCGGCCGTGCCGCACCTGCTTGTCGTCGACCTCGGCGGTGAAGAACGCCGTGTAGTGGCTCACCCGGGCGGCCTGCTGCATGTTGTGCGTGACGATGACGATGGTGTACGTCTTCGCCAGCTCGTGCATCAGGTCTTCGATCTTGCCGGTGGCGATCGGGTCGAGCGCCGAGCAGGGCTCGTCCATGAGGATCACGTCCGGGCGGACCGCGATCGTGCGCGCGATGCACAGGCGCTGCTGCTGGCCGCCGGAGAGGGACAGGCCGCTCTGCTTGAGCTTGTCCTTCACCTCGTCCCACAGCGCGGCGCCGACCAGCGCCTCTTCGACCCGGTCCGACAGGTTGTCCTTCATCCCGTTGATCCGCAGCCCGTAGGCGACGTTGTCGAAGATCGACTTCGGGAACGGGTTGGGCTTCTGGAAGACCATGCCGATCCGCCGGCGCACCTGGATCGGGTCGACGTCCTTGGCGTACAGATCCTGGCCGTGGTAGGTCACCTTGCCGGCGACCCGGGCCCCGGCCACCAGGTCGTTCATCCGGTTGAGCGAGCGCAGGATGGTCGACTTGCCGCAGCCGGACGGACCGATCATCGCGGTGATCTGGTTCTGCCGGATCGGCATGGAGGTGCCGCGGACCGCTTCGTAGCTGCCGTAGAAGACGCTGACGTCTTTCAGTTCCATGACCGGCGAGCCGGCCACCTGCGGGGTGTCGACGCCGGTGGCGCCCCAGCCGCTGGCGGGTGCGTTGATGCTGACGGAAGGGCGGTCGGTCACGGTCGGTACCTCGGGGTGGGATTGAGCCATGGGTCAGCGCTCCTTAATCGCGAAGCGGTTGGCGATGAAGCGGGCGATGATCGTGAAGATCAACACGATCGCGATCAGGGTCAGCGCCGCGCCCCAGGCCCGGTCCTGCGCGACCTGGAACGGCTGGCTGGCGTTGCTGAAGATCTGCGCGGGCAGCGCGGTGTTCTCGCCGTTGAAGAGATTCCAGTTGGTGGCGTTGACGGCACCGACGACGAAGAGGATCGGCGCGGTCTCGCCCGCCGCGCGGGCGATGGCCAGCAGCGAACCGCTGGTGATGCCGGAGATCGCCGCGGGGAGCACGACGGTGACGGTGGTGCGCCACTTCCGGGCGCCCAGCGCCAGGCTGGCCTGCCGCAGCTCGTCCGGCACGAGGCGGAGCATCTCCTCGGTGCTGCGGATGATCACCGGGAGCATGAGGCAGGCGAGCGCGAGCGCGCCGGCGAAGCCGCTGCGCGCCTCGAACGTGAGCACCCAGATCGTGTAGATGAACAGGCCCATGATGATCGACGGCACGCCGGTCATGATGTCGGCCAGCATCCGGATGAGCCGGGCCAGCGGGCGCTGCTTGCCGTACTCGTTGAGGTAGATCGCGCCCAACACGCCGAGCGGGACCGCCATCAGCGCGGCGGCGCCGGTGATGAGCAGCGTGCCGATGATCGCCGGGCCCATGCCGCCGCCGGTGCGGCGTACCGACAGGGAGATGTCCTCGGTGAGGAACTCCCCGCTCATGATGCCGCCGCCCTTGGCGATGACCGCGTAGACGACCAGGCCGAGCGGGACGATGGCGACCAGCAACGCCAGCACGAACGCGCCCAGCGCGAGCTGGTTGGTGACCCGGCGCCGGGTGGAGAGCGCCGCGCGGGTCAGGTTGGGCGCGCCGCCGGAGCGGGTGGCGCGTTCGGCGGTGGTGGTCATGCGGTCCCCCTCATCCGGGCCTCGGCGCGCCGCACGATGGCCTGTGCGGCGGTGTTGATGATCACCGTCATCGCGAACAGTACGACGCCGAGGCCGATCAGCGCGGCGGTGAAGGTGCCGGTCGACTCGCCGATCTGGCTGACGATCACCGAGGGCAACGCGTTGCCGCTGGCGAAGACGTTCGCGGTGATCTGGGTGGAGCCGCCGATCACCAGCGTGATGGCGATCGTCTCGCCCATCGCTCGGCCGAGGCCGAGGATGACCGCGCCGACGAGGCCGCCGAAGCTGTGCGGGAAGACCGCGCCCTTGATCATTTCCCACCGGGTGGCGCCGAGGGCGAGCGCCGCGTCCTTGTCGGCCTGCGGCACGGTGCTGAACACCTCACGCGAGATCGACGTGATGATCGGGACGATCATGATGGCGACGATGAGGCCGGCGGTCATGAAGCTGCGGCCGCTGCCGACCGGCTCGCCGAAGACCCTGCCCAGCACCGGGATGCCGCCGAACACGTCGTGGAACCACTGGTAGACGGGCACCAGGTTGGGGGCGACGATCAGCACGCCCCACAAGCCGAAGACCACCGACGGCACGGCGGCGAGCAGGTCGATCACCGTGATCGCCGGCCCGCGCAGGCGGCGCGGTGCGAGCTCGGTGAGGAAGAGCGCGATGCCGATCGAGACCGGCACGGCGAAGATCAGGGAGATGAGCGATACGAGCGCCGTGCCGTAGATGAACGACAGCGCTCCGAAGACCTCGGCCGGTGGGTTCCAGTTGCGCTCGGTGATGAAGTCGAGCCCCATGTGGGTGAAGGCCGGCCAGGCTTCTTGCGTGGTGGTGATGAGGATCAGCGCCAGCACGGCCAGCACCAGCAGGCCCGCCGCGAGCGCCAGTAGCATGAAGGAGCGGTCGGCTCGAGGGCCGCCGCCCCGACTGGTCAGGGTGGGTTGCGTCTCGGTCGTCACAGTCGGAACTCCGGTCGCTCGGGGCGCCGCCAAGGGCGGGATCGACGTCGATCCCGCCCTTGAACTCAGCTATCTGTCGTTCACTGAATCTTGTCGAGCTGGGCAAGCGCCTTGGTCTTCAGAGCGTCCGGCAGCGGCGCGTAGTCCACCTCCGGAGCCAGCTTCTGACCCTCGTTCAGGATGTAGGTGACGAAGCCCTTGACCGCGTCCTTCTTCGCCGCGTCCGTGTAGCTCGTGCGAACCAGGATGTAGGTCGGCGCGGTGATCGGGTAGGCCGTGTCGCCGGCCGCGTCCAGCGGGTTGTAGGTCAGGTCGTCCTTGACCTCCGCGCCCTCGAGGCCCGCCGTCGCGCCGTCGAGGCTGGCCTCGACGAACTTGCCGTTCTTGTTCTTGATGGCCGCGAACTTCAGGCCGCTCTCCTTGGCGTCGCTGAAGTCGACGTAGCCGATGCCGCCGTCGCTCGACTTGATCAGCTGCGCCACGCCGGTGTTCTTCTCGGCGCCCTGGGTGCTGGCCGGCCAGGCCACGGTGTCACCGCTGTCCAGCTTCCACGCGGTGGGCGCGGCGGCCTTCAGGTACTTGGTGAAGTTGTTCGTGGTGCCCGAGCCGTCCGAGCGGTGCGCGACGGTGATCTTCGTGGCCGGCAGGGTGACGCCGGGGTTGTCCGCCTTGATCGCCGCGTCGTCCCACTTGGTGATCTCGGCCTGGAAGATCTTCGCGAGTGTGTCCGGGCTGAGCTGCAGCTTGTCCACACCGGAGAGGTTGTAGGACACAGTGATCGGCGCGGCCACGGTCGGCACGTACAGGAAGGAGCCGGCGGCGACGCCGTCGGTGTCCTTGACCGTGCTGTCGGTGCCGGCGAAGTCCGTGAGGTTGGCGCCGAAGTCCTTCTTACCCTGACCGGAGCCGACCGAGTTGTAGGTGACGGTCAGACCCGATGCCAGGCCCTTGAACTCGGCGATCGCCTCGGTGTAGAAGGCGTTCGGGAAGCTCGCGCCGCCACCCTTGATCGAGCCGGACAGGCTGGAGTATGCGTTGGTCCCGGTGCCGGAGTCGGTCCCGGTGTCACCATCGTCGTCACTGCCACCACAGCCAGCAAGCGCGAGCGCAGCGACCGCGACGCCGACGAGAGCGCGCCGCGAAAGCACGTTGCGGTTCACCTCAGGTATGCCTCTCTTTTGGGTTGCGCCTGGCCATGGCTTGGCCTGACGAAGGCGACGCTAAAAGCGCCAGGTAGACGGCTACCCGGACCGAGGTGAACTAGCGGTGAACACGTTCTGCTATCAAGATTGCGCGTTGCTGAGGTCGAGTTGTCCGTTCCGTGAACTGAGAGGCTAGTGCCGGATATATCCGAAATATCCGGGTCGCTGTTACCATGGCGAGATCATGCCTTGATGCGACCGTGACTAGCGGCGGTGCGTGTAGCTCACGTCGGTGGACCATCGGGCGAACCCGAGGCCGGTGTAGAGGGCCACGGCCGCGACGTTCGACTCATCGACGTACAGCATTGCCTGGTCCAGTCCGTGGCCGCGCAGATAGCGGAGGCCGGCCACGGTCAGGCTGCGGCCGAGACCCAGGCCCTGCGCGCTCGGGTCGACGCCGACCACGTACACCTCGCCGATCGGGTCGTGCTGATGCTCCCCGCTCCCGCCACCGTGCACCTTCGTCCAGTGGAACCCGAGCATGCGGCCGGTCCGGAGGTCCACGGCCAGCAGGAAGCCCGCCGGGTCGAACCACGGCTCCGCCATCCGCAGGAGCAGGTCGCGCCGGGTCCACCGGCCCTGGTCCGGATGGTCGGCGAACGCGCGGGCGTTGACCTCGACCCAGGCGACGTCGTCGGCGCCGGGGTGGAAGGGCCGCACCTCGACGCCGTCCGGTAGGCGCACCTCGGGCAGTGCGGCGAACAGCGACCGGCGCATCTGGAACAGCACCCGGGACCGCACGAACCCGAGGCTCAGCGCGAGCGCGCCGGCCGACGGGTGGTCGCCGTGCGCCCACAGCCGCAGGCGCCCGCGCGGGTCCGTCTCGTCGGTGACGGCCAGCGCCGCGGACACCAGCGCGCGGCCCAGGCCATGCCGGCGGCGCATGGGGTGTACGACCAGCTCGGCCGCCGCGCCCTCCACCTCGTCGGTGGTGTCCAGATGCGCGTATCCGGCCAGCGCGCCGTCGTGGTCCCGGACCAGCAGGTGTACGGCGGGCGCCTCGCCGCCGTGTCGGATGTGCAGGACGACGTGTTCCGAGAGCGGATACGCGCCGTCCGCGTCGCCGGCCGCCTGGGCGAGCGCGAGCACGTGGTGGACGTCCTCCGCCGCGAGATGCTCGACCCGGGCCACTACGGGCTGTACTGCCGTCACGCGATCACCGTATCGGTACGCCTCAGGGCGCCCCTCGACGAGGGACGCCCTGAAATCAGCGGGAAGGGCAGCGGTCAGGCGGCGACCGTGACGCTGACCTGGTTGATGCCGCGGTTGGCGGTCACGGTGGCGTCGCCGTTGCCGTGGCGGGACAGCGCCCGCAGCGTCCACGTGCCCGGCGCGGCGAAGAACCGGAACTGGCCCTCCGGCGACGTCACCACCTCGGCGGTGAACTCGCCGGTCGAGTCGAGCAGCCGCACGTACGCGCCGGCCACCGCCTCACCCGAGTCGGCTTGGACGACGCCGGTGATGACGGTCTCCTTCTCCAGGTCGACGCTGGCCGGGATCGGGGCGGACTGATCGGGCGCGGCGCAACCGTCGGCGGTCGTCGCGGCGGGGGTGGTCACAGCAGTCATGGGGTCACGCCTTCCCAGGTTCATCGCCGAGCGCGACCGGCACGCCCACCAGCGAGCCGTACTCGGTCCACGAGCCGTCGTAGTTCTTCACGTCCTGGTGACCGAGCAGCTCCTTGAGCACGAACCAGGTGTGCGAGGAGCGCTCGCCGATCCGGCAGTACGCGATGGTGGGCTTGCTGTCGTCGAGGCCGGCCTCGCCGTAGATCTGCCGCAGGTCGTCGTCGGACTTGAACGTGCCGTCCTCGTTGGCAGCCTTGCTCCACGGCACGCTCAGCGCGGTCGGGATGTGACCGGCGCGCTGCGCCTGCTCCTGCGGCAGGTGCGCCGGGGCGAGCAGCCGGCCCGCGTACTCGTCGGGGGAGCGCACGTCGACCAGGTTCTTGTTGCCGATCGCCGCCACCGTCTCGTCGCGGAAGGCCCGGATCGTCAGGTCCGGCTCCCGCGCGGTGTACTGCGTCGCCGGCCGGGTCACCGGGTCCTTGGTGAGCGTGCGGGCGTCGAGCTCCCACTTCTTGCGGCCGCCGTCGAGCAGCCGGACGTCACCGTGGCCGTAGAGCTTGAAGTACCAGTACGCGTACGCCGCGAACCAGTTGTTGTTGCCGCCGTACAGGATCACGGTGTCGTCGTTGCCGATACCGCGCTCGGACAGCAGCGCCTCGAACTGCTGCTTGTTCACGAAGTCCCGACGCACCGGGTCCTGCAGGTCGGTCTTCCAGTCCAGCTTGATGGCGCCGGGGATGTGCCCCGCGTCATAGGCGGTGGTGTCTTCGTCGACCTCGACGAAGACGACACCCGCCGTGTCGAGGTTCTTCTCGGCCCAGTCGGCCGATACGAGTGCAGTGTCGCGACTCATCGAATGAACTCCTCAGAGGTTGATTCGAGGTCAGCGCGCGGGCGCTCCTGGTTGCCGTAGCGCGCGACCCATGGGCGTTGGACGGATCACGGGTACGTAGCGACGGCGCCACTGCCGGGCGTAATGGATCAGGGAATACGCAGAACCGGCCCCGCCGTCAGATGACGGGGCGACACAGGCAGGTGGCCACGCGGCACAGGTCGACCGCGCGCCGTTTGGTGAGGAGCGTCCCCATGGGAAGGCAGCTTACCAGCCGTTCTTCGTTCCGTGACAGAACCGACTCACGATCCGGGACGGCTCGGTCACTTATTGGTTGAGGGGGACGTTCTGCGCGGTGGCGGTGACGGCGAGCCCGTCGGACTGCGCCTTGACGTCGCGCAGCTGCATGTCGAACGGCAGCTCCGGCAGCGCGAGCTCCAGCGAGAGCTGCTCGGCGTACGCCTCGACCAGCTCCCGCGCGCCGGCGGTGTTCGGCACCCCTTCCGCGGTCAGGTCGTCGAAGCCGACCAGGACCTGCCCGTCGCGTACCGACAGCTCGGCCGTGCCGCGCACGGTCACCTCCTGGCCGAGGACCCGGAGCGGTGCGGTGACCGAAAGCACACCGTTCTCCTCGGACAGCTGCAGGCCCGGCTGGTTGATCAGCTCGATGACGCTGGCGTACGCGATCGTGCCCGTGCCGTCGACGGTGCGGGCGGTGATGTCGCCCTGCCGGGTGCGCAGCGTGTCCAGCGGCGCGTTGACCTCGCGGGCCTCCACGTCGAGCCGCGGCAACCGCACCCCGTTGCCCTCGACATCGCCCTCGACGTCGCGGAGCGCGATGGAGATCGATTTGTACTCCCCGGCCAGCACCTGGGTGAGGAACGGGAACCCACCGACGCTGACGTCCGGCGGCGAGGACTGGACCGCCTGCGCGACCAGCTCCTTCTGGACCTCGTCGGCGATGGCCTGCTCGGCCATGGAGGCGGCGACCCGGTCGGCCACCGCGACCAGCCCCAGCAGGAGGAGCAGCAACACGAGCAGCACGATCAGCGCCCGGCGGCCACGTCGCCGCCGGCGTGGCTGGGTCTCTTCGTCCGCATAGGTGTAGGTGGTCACGGCGCTTGTATACCCGTTCTTCCTGTGCGGAATGTCAATGTCGCGGAAGGTCAATGTCCCGGAAGGTCAAATGTCTAGGACAGGAACAGCACGCACATGGCGTACGCCGCGGGTGCCGCGAGCGCGAACCCGCCGAGCGGGCCCTGCATGTGCCGGGCGACCCACATCGTCGGTGGCTCGCCGGCCATCTGCCGGCCCGCCTCGGCGTATCCGACGGCGAGGTCGGCGAGGACCGCCGCGCTGGCCGCGATCAGGCCGACCACCGCGCCGCTGGTCGGGGTGAACCCCACGACGTAGCTGCCGATCAGGCCGGCGACGAGCGTGCCGAACATGGCGCCGAGCACCACACCGAGCGCGCCGCGCGGCACCTGTGGCGCGAGGCGCGGCCACGCGGTCACCGCGTCGGTGAGCCGGGCGACGGCGAGGGAGACACCAGTCGCGGCGAGACACACGAAGATCGTCTGGGTGCCGAGCGGCACCCGGCTCAGCACGATCAGCGTCGCGAACGCGACCACGCCGACCACGATCAGCAGGGTGGCGCCGAGCGCGTCGGTGAGGCGCGCCCGGTCGGCGGGCCGGATGAGCTGGGTGAGCAGGCTCAGCACGAAGCCGCCCGCGGCGACGTAGCCGATCGGTGCGATCCGGGCCGTGTCCGACGAGATGGCCGCCAGGTCGGCCGCCGCGGCCACGGCCACGCAGACGCCTGCCACCAGCGGCAGCGCGGGTGGGCGGATCGCCATCGTCCAGGCCAGGACGAACAGGACCTGCACCCCGAAGATCACGATCGCGTACGGGATGCGGGCGTTTCCCGGGCCCGCGGTCTGCGCGCCGAAGATCAACCCGACGGCGAGCAGTGCGGCGAAGCCGGCCACGGCGGCCGACAGCGGCCGGCGTACCGGGACGACGGGCACATCCTCCGGCTCGGCGTCCTCCGCGTCGACTGGCTCGTCCGGTGGCTCGGTGGGTGTCGAGCCGCCGCTGTCCCGGCGGGCGCGTCGGGCCGCGACCCGCTCGCGCCGATGGTCGGGGCTCGCTGGGCCGTCGGGTGGTCCGAGGCCGTCGGTCGCGGTGCGCGGGCTGTCCCACGAATCGCGACTCACCTCGGAGGAGGAGGGGAACACGCCCCCGATCGTGCCAGAAAACCCGACCGCTTGAGGCGGCGGGACGTTACCGGCAATTCGCCTTCGGCGCTATGGGCGATCACACAAATGAACGGCTCTGGACCAGAGCGTATCCAGCTGACTATCGGTTAAGCTCAGCCTCAGTCTTTTGTTAACCCCCGCCCGTCAGCGACGCCGGGACCACGGTCACGCGGCCCCGCGCCGCGAGGACGGAGGTGAATGTGGAGATCTTGCTGCTCGTGACAGCGCGCGCTGGCGAGCCTTCCGTCGTGCTGCCCGCGCTCGACCTTCTTCCACACTCGGTGCGCACCGCCCCGCGGGATGTGCGCACGCTGGTCTCCGGCCCGAGCCCTGACGCCGTCATGGTCGACGCCCGGTCCGAGCTCGCCGAAGCCCGCGCCACCTGCCGCATGCTGCACGCGACCGGGCTCGGGGTCCCGCTCGTCGCGGTGGTGACCGAGGCCGGGCTGATCGCTCTCAACGCCGACTGGGGCGTCGACGACGTGATCCTCGCCAGCGCCGGTCCCGCCGAGGTCGAGGCGCGGCTGCGGCTCGCGGTGGGCCGGCTGACGAACGCCACGTCCGGCGCCGGCGGCCAGATCCGGGCCGGCGAGCTGAGCATCGACCCGGACACCTACGCGGCGAAGCTGAAGGGCCGGCCGCTCGACCTCACCTACAAGGAGTTCGAGCTGCTCAAGTTCCTGGCGCAGCACCCGGGTCGGGTGTTCACCCGCGACCAGCTGCTGCGCGAGGTCTGGGGCTACGACTACTTCGGTGGCACCCGCACGGTCGACGTGCACGTGCGGCGGCTGCGGGCCAAGCTCGGCTCGGAGTATGAGTCGATGATCGGCACGGTCCGCCAGGTGGGTTACAAGTTCGTGGTGCCGCCGAGCCGGTCCCTCCCCGACACCGAGCCCGCCCCCATCCCCGTCTGACCTCTTCACGATCAAGGCGTCCCTCACGTCGTTCTAGCGACATGAAGGACGCCTTGATCATGGGAGCCTGATGTCGATGTCCGCGCAGCGGTGCTCGTCGGGGAGCAAGGGGCGGAAGGACACCGCGTAAAGCTGGTCGCCGCTGCTCCAGCGGGTCCGCTGCTGCGCCGTCCGGGCCAGGCGCATGGCCCCCGCCAGCGCGGCGCCGGTGACGATCACACACCTGCCCTCCGTGGTGCGGATCCCGTCGGCGAGCGGATGGAGCGGCCACGGCGTCGCCGCCGCCGGTCCCGCACTCACCCCCGGGGTCGCCAGGACCGCCAGCGCCGTCGTGGGGAAGTCCCGCGCGCCGGGCGGCGTCCGCGGCAGCTGTTTGAGGTACCGCAGCACCCGCCCAGCTGACTCCGGAGCGGAGATGCGGGTATCCACCGTCCCCAGCGTCACGATCAGCGCGCCCGCGTCGACAACGTCGGTGTCCTCGTACACCTGGGCGCGGTGGAGACCCGCCGCGTGCGCGTCCGCGACGAGCTGGTGGAGCGTCGGCGCGGAGATCTCGAACTCGCGGGCTCGTTGGAGCGCGCCGGCCGGCGTGTCCGGGACGATGACCCGCCCGCCGCCGTAGAGCGAGAACGTGGGCAGCAGACCCCGCTCCCAGGGCGCGGGCCCGCTGCGCAACTCCTGGGTGCGGAGCACCAGCGTGTCGGGATCGGCGGGGATCTCGGCCGGCGCCGCGCTGTCCCGGCCGCACGCGGCGGCCAGCAGGAGAGCGGCGATGGCGGCGATGGCGCGCATACGGCTTGGGACGGCCGGGATGAGGAGAGGGTTCCACGCGGTCGAGTGGTATAAGGCGAAAAGCGCCTTACATCCTCTAAGTCAGCTTTATCCTTCGGGCCGTGTCTGGCGCTTCCCCTCCCTCCAACGGCCGTCTGGCCATGCTCGTCGCGGCCGTCCTCGCCGGAGTGGTGCTGGGCGGTTATCTCGCCGGCCGGGTCACGACGCGGCCGGGGGCGACCGCGCCCTCGCCCATCGGGCGGTCCCTGGCGCCCACCCTGTCACCCGCTACCCTGCCGCCGGCCACGCAGCGGCTCGCGGCGGCCCGGCCCGCCGGCCCGCCGTTGCCCGCCGAGCGGGGTGGCCCGTTCGGCAGCCGCAAGACGACGGGCAGTCACCTCGTCGCGCTCACCTTCGACGACGGACCTGATCCGAGCCACACCCCACAGACGCTGCACCTGCTGCGTAAGCACCGGGTGACGGCCACGTTCTGCCTGGTCGGCGTGAACGTGCGCGCCTTCCCCACGCTGGTGCGGGCGATCGCGGCCGACGGGCACGCGCTGTGCAACCACTCCTGGCACCACGACCTGCGGCTCGGCAGCCGCCCGCGGGCCGCGATCCGGGCCGACCTCGTCCGCACCAACGACGCGATCCGGCGGGCGGTGCCCGGCGCGCGGATCGCCTACTACCGCCAGCCCGGCGGTGCGTGGAGCAAGTCGGTCGTCGCGGTGGCCCGCGAACTGGGCATGACGTCACTGCACTGGACCGTCGACCCGCAGGACTGGCGCCGGCCGAGCGCGGGCAGCATCGCCGGCACGGTCAATGCCGGCACCCGCCGGGGCGCCATCGTGCTCCTGCACGACGCGGGCGGCGACCGGCGCGGCACGGTGGCGGCGCTCCGCTCGATCCTGCCCAACCTGACGCGCCGCTTCCGGCTCGGCGCCCTCCCCACCACCCGCCCACCCTCATGATCAGGGCGTCCTTCAAGTAGTTCTTACTACTTGAAGGACGCCCTGATCATGGAAGGGTTAGATGCAGTCTTGTTGCAAGGTGAAGTCGACGGTGTGGGTGAAGGCCGCCGCTATCTGCACCCGGCGGGTCTCCGGGAGCCAGCCGTCCCGGGCCACCACCACGTCGTATCGGCCGCGTGGCACCCAGTACGAGTAGTGGCCGCTCGAGTCGGCGCGCACCGTGTAGCTGACGCCGGGCGTGTTGACCGACATGAGTCGCACGGTCGCCGGGATGCCGATCAGATCGTCCTGGCAGTTCAGCCCGACGATGCTGCCCTGCACCTTGCCCCAACTGGCCGGCGGTGACACGTTCATCGTCACCGACACCAGCGGCACCGGGTACGGGGTGGTGGTCCGCAGGCCGAGCTTGGCGGTATACCCGCCGGGCTGGAGGATGCCGGCCGCCGCCGTGGCGGTGAGCGTCACCGTGATCTTCTGCGACTTGCCGGGCGCCAGCGTGAACGCCGTCGGGGTGCTCGACAGCCACGACACGTCGCCGACCTCGTCACAGAGGTCCAGCCCGCCGAGCCGTTCCGACTCGGTCGAGCCCACGAACCTGGCCGGCGAACCACCCAGCTTGTACACGCCGCACGCGCCCGCGCCGCGGTACCGGGGGAACTGTGCCGTGGGCAGCTCGCGCCACGTGTTCGCGGCCGGGTCGAACGCCAGGCCGCGGTTGGTGATCGTGTTGAACCCGTCCGTCACGCCGCCCGCGAGCACCAGCAGCCCGCTCGCCGTGGAGTCCTGCGAGGCCCACAGGTCGAACGGCATGTCCGGCAGTGCGGTCCAGGCGTTGGTGGCCGGGTCGTAGACGTACCCATCGCGGTGCGCGACCGTCGACGAGCCGCCGGCGCAGTAGACCTTGCCCCGGATACCGCCGCAGGCGAGGAACGACACCAGGTGCGGGTACGCGGCGCGGGTGGTGAACGCGCCGGTGGCCGGGTTGAACGCCACCACGTCGACGGAGTCGGGGCAGGTGCTGTCGACGCAGCCGGCGATGAGGTACACCCGGCCGCCCACCACGGCGACGCCGGCCGCGGCCCGCGGCGTCGGGTTGACCGCGCCGGGCACCGTGCTCCAGGCACCGGTGCCGGGGTCGTACACGTCGACCGTGTCGACCACCTCGTCCGGGCCCCAGCCGCCGAAGACGTACACCTTGCCGTTCACCGCCGCCGCGGACGCCTTGGACCGGGCGCTCGGCATGTCCGGCAGTTGCTGCCAGGCGCCGGCCGCCAGGTCGTAGACGTACGCGGACCGTTCCAGACCGGTGCCGCTGCCGCCACCGACCGAGTAGATCTTGCCGTCCAGCGTGACGGCGGCGTGGTCGTAGATCGCCTCGGGGTAGTCGGCGGCCCGGCTCCACGCGTCGTCAATCAGCGTGCCGGCGCGGGCCGGCGTGCCGAGCGGCGACTTCCCATCCGAGTTGCGCTCCTTGCTGACACCGCCGGCCACCGTGACCTCGCTGACCCGGGCGCCCTGCCGCTGGCCGAGCGCCGCGAAGCCGCCGGTCAGCTCCATCAGGTCGACCTGCGCCGGCGCGGTGCCGGTGTTGGTGACGGTGACGCTGGTCGTCCGGGTCTTGTCGTACGGCTGCTGCGACTCGACCGACGTGGTGCTGACCGCCAGCCGCGGCGCGACCACGTTGAAGTCGAGCCGGGTCACGCCGTCGGCCACCACGGTCGCCGACCTGGTCGCCGCCGGGTACCCGGTCTTCGTCGCGGTGAACTCCCGCGGGCCCAGCGCGGACGAGAACAGCCAGTAGAAGCCGGCGGCGTCCGAGGTACCGGTCGCGGCCGGACTGTCCACGCTGGACACCTGGACGCCGGCCAGCGGCGCGCCGGTGTTGGCGTCGGTGGTCTTGCCCACGACCAGGCCGCCCGGCACCGGCACGCAGCGCCGGTCGAGCACCTGGACGTTGTCGACCTGCCACCACCAGGCGAAGGTGCCGGTGAAGCGGAACCGCACGAGTGCGCTCGGCGCGCCGGCGGCGGGTGTCAGCGCCACTTCCTCGACCTGCGGCCCGCGCCGGCTGGCGCCCTGCGTCCACACGTTCTGCCAGTTGGCGCCGCCGTCGGTCGACACGTCGACGTAGGCGGTGTCGTCGCCGGAGGTCAGCGCCCGCCAGTCGCTGTTGAACCGTACGTACGGCGTGGTCGCGCCGGACAGGTCGAGCGCCGGCGTGATGAGATCGCTGTCCTGCGTGTTGCCGCTGCCCAGCTTGTCGCTGTCGATGATCGCGAACCCGCCGGTGCCGCCGGTCAGGTTGCCGCGCCCGCCCGGGTCGTCGAACTGCCAGCCGCCGCTCGGCGTGCGGTTGACGACCTGCCAGCCCGCGGGCGTGGCGGTGCCGTCGAACGTCTGGGACACCACCGGGTCGGCGAAGCTGACCGCGTAGCCGGCGGCGGTACAGGCCGGCTGCACCGGCACCGCCACGTCGGCGGTCAGGTCCGCGTCGCCGACCGCCAGCTCGCGGATCACCGTCTGATAGCCGGGGTACGCCGCGGTGACGGTCATCCGGTAGGTGACGCCGCCGGCGATCTCGAACGAGTACCGGCCGGTCACCGGGTCGGTGCTGATCGGGCCGCCGGGACGACCGGCGATCTCGATCTTGGCCGCCAGCGGCCAGCCGTGCCCGGAACCGTCGGTCACCCGGCCGCTCACCGTGGCCAGCTCGGTGGCGGTCAGGGCGAAGTCGGCGGTCACCGCGCCGCTCTCGGGCACCACCACGGTCGCCGAGCCGGTCGCGTACCCGTACAGGAATGCCGTGACCTCGTGCTCGCCGGCCGGCACCGTCAGCGCGTACCGGCCGTCGGCGCCTGTGGTGGCGCGGACCTCGCCGGCGCTCACGGTGGCGCCGGCCAGCGGCGCGTCGCTGGCGGCGTTGGTCACCGTGCCGGTGATCCGGCCGACGCCGCCGCGCGGGGCGGCGGTGACCGCGGCGTACGCGTCGAGCCGGCCCTCGCCGAAGTTGTTGTTGTCGGCGGCCGTGCCGCCGCAGCTCGTGGAGTCGACGTCGATGGCGGTGGTGTCGAGCAGTGCGCGGGTGTCGTCGACCTGGCCCTTGAGGCTCGGCGCTGCCGACCACAGGAGAGCCACCGTGCCGGACACGTGCGGCGTGGCCATCGAGGTGCCGTTGAAGGCCGCGTACCCGTTGCCCGGCACGCTGGAACGCACGTTGACGGCGGGCGCCGAGATGTCCGGCTTGGTGAGGCCGCTCACGGCCGCCCCGCGGCTGGACGACACGTAGATCGCGTTGTTGATGTCGTGCCCGCCCACCGCGTACGCGTTGGCCTCATCGCCAGGCGAAAGCGCGGTGCCGCAGGTCGGGCCGCTGTTGCCGACGGCGAACGACGGGAAGATGCCGGCGGCCCCCCAGGCGGCCAGGATCTGCCGGTACCACGGGTCGTTCTGGCCACCGCCCCAGGACGCGTTCACCACGTCGGCGTGCAGGTCGGGGCGCGGGTTCCCGCCGTTGAGGTCGGTCGGTGCGAGCACCCACTGGCCGGCCGCCAGCAGCGCGGCGTCCGAACAGTTGCGGGTCTCGCAGCCCTTCGCCGCGATCCACTTCGCACCGGGCGCGACGCCGATCTGGTTGGCCGCGCCGTCGGAACCCACCGCCGTGCCGGCCACGTGCGTGCCATGGTCGGTGTTGTCGCAGGGGGCCGGGCTGGAGCAGACCCCGGACGGGTCGAACCAGTTGTAGTTGTGGTCGAACGCCCCGCCGCCCAGGTTGCCGCGGTACTGGTTCACCAGGGCCGGGTGGTCGAACTGGGCGCCGCTGTCGATGGTGGCCACCACGACGCCCTCGCCGCGCACGCCGTACTCGGACCAGACCTCGGGCGCCCGCACCTTGTCGACGTTCCACTCGGTGGCCAGCGTGCCCGGCGCCGCCGCGGTGCCCGGCGTGGGCGCGATCAGCGGATAGCTGCGCGCCGGTTCGATCCGCTCGACATCCGGGCGGGCGGCGATGGCGTCCACAGTGGCCTTGTCACCGGTGACCCGGAGGGCGTTCGCGATCCAGAACGCCTTGTGCGGGGCTTTGCGTGCCGCCAGATCCGTGCGCAGATCGGCCTGCGTGCGCGTGGCGGTGGTGGTGAGCGCCTTATATACATCCGTGGCGCGCGCGTCTGTCGTGGCGCGCTTGGCCGCGCCGCTCAGATCGGCCCGCTCACGCAGGTAAACCATAAAATCCGTGGTAGTGCCCTCGGTGGCCAGATCGGCCAGCACTTCGGCGCTGACGGTGGCACCGGGCGCGGGTGGCGCCGCTCCGGCCGTGTCCGGCAGCGCTGTGACGCCGAGGATCGCGGCCAGCGAAGCGATCAGGAACCGTCTCATGGTTCAACCCCCCGGGTTACCGACAGTGTCACCATGCTTCTGGCAGGCAACGGCAGTCATCAATGGTGATCGTCGGTCAGTTTCCCGACAGAATCCGGGCAGCGCCCGGCTATATCGCCTATGCGCGGACATAGCCGGGCTCATGATCAAGGCGTCCTTCAAGTCGTTATAACTACGTGAAGGACGCCTCGATCATGGGCCGCTTTCCGCGTCTCGCTGGCGCACCTGGCAGGATGGCGCGGTGACCGCGCAACCGACGCCGACCTGGCCGCCACGTCCGGCCCGCCGCCGTCGATGGCTGGCCGCCGTCGTGGTGCTCTGGGCGGTGGCGCTCGCCGCGATCGCATACGTCTCCGTCCGCCGCGACGCGCCGACGGTCCGCGACCAGCGCAGCGTCGGCGAAGCCCGCCCGGTCGTCGACCGGGCGGTCGGCGAGCTGGCCGTCGCCGCCGGCTCCGACGCGGTCCTGCGCATCTCCGGGTACGCCGTGCGCGGCGACTGCCGCATCACCCCGGTCCGGTCGGGGCAGACGCTGGAACGCCAGGTGACCGTCTACACCCGCGAGGCCGACGGGCCGGCGCTGCTGGACCGGATGGCTGAGCGGCTGCCCGCGTCATATGACGCCGGCGTGCGACACACCGACAAGCTCGACTCACTGCGCGCCGACGCGGGCGAGTTCGTGTCTATACGTGGTCGCGTCACCGCCCCCGGCGTAACCGTGTTCACAGTAGACACTGGCTGCCGGCCACCCGCCTCACTTCCCTCCGCTCCACAGCTGGCGGCGGCGGACCGCGCGCGCGTCGAACGGCTGATGACGGCGCTCGGCGTTCCCGCGTCCACCGCGTCTCTCGCGGAGGCGCCATGCCCCGCGGGCGGCGTCGTTCGCACCATGACGGCCACCGCCGAATCGGCCCCCAGCCGCCCGGTCGCCCCACCGCAGGGCGCCACCGCCGTGGTGAACACGGCCGACCTCACCGCCTACCGCACCCCCACCGACTCGGTGTCCATCTCGTTCGACGGCACCACCCTCACCACCGCACTAACCACCCCCTGCCCCTGATCGCCGCCCGCCGGCGCTTGTGTCGGCGCGGGAGTGCGGGAGCGCGGGCTCGCCGTCGAGCAGCGCGCAGGCGGACAGCCTCTGCCCGGCCATATTGTCCAATTGGGCGGCCGTCCAGAATCGGCATAGTTAACGCGAAAGCCGCCTTGGCATTTACAGCGCGTTGCACTCTGCCTACTGTGTGGCCGGTATTGATTGCGGTAACGGGGGTGCGGCTGTGCGCGGTTTACGAATGAGACGTTTTCATGCTGCGGCTGCCGTGGCGGTGACGATGGCACTCGTCGTACCAGCTTCACCCGCGGCGGCCGCGGCTGCTGAGCCACTGGATCCGCCGAGCGTGACCAGCGAGTTGTACCAGGCGCAGTCGACCGGCACCTGGAACGGCGGGCCAAACGTTCCTGGCGACTTCACGTTCACGCCGGGTGCGAACAGTGTGGGCCTTCGGGAGTACGTCTACAGCCTCAACGGTGGAAACACCGTGACGGTGCCGGTCGGCACCGGCACGGCGACCGTGGTGTCGATCGCGCCGCCCAAGGACGGGTCGAACGTGCTGTCGGTGCAGGCGCGGAACACAGCGGGTATCGCGTCGGTGCCGACGTACTACTACTTCCTGGTGCGGCCCAGCGAAGGTTCGTGGAACTGGACGATGGACGAGGGGGTTGGCGCGATCGCGAAGTCGGAGCCGGAAAATACTCGGCCGGCTCAGTTCAGTGCGACGGGCGTGACCTGGAATCCTGCCGCCAAAGTCGGCGCTGCCGCGGTCACCTTGGACGGCGCCGGTCAGCTGACAACGGCATCGCCGGTGTTGGACACCACGAAGGTGTCGGGGTTTACGGTGGCGGCGTGGGGCCGCCCGACCGATCTGACGGGAAACCGGACAATGGTGTCGCAGTCCGGGGCGAACAGGTCGATGTTCCAGCTTGGCCTACGCACCGACGTAGACCTGAACGGTGATGCCCAGCCGGAAACGGCATGGTGTTTCTCCATCACCCGGACAGACTCCCAGGATGCTGGCGTGGACGCGGCCTGCACTACGAACTACGTGGCCGCGGACACCTGGGTGAGTCTGGTCGGCATTTACGACCCAGCCATCGGCACAGCGAAACTGTATGTGAATGGGACGCCGGACTTCGGCGGTGCGTATGCCGAGGCTGTTATGACGAATGCGGCGTGGGCCGCGCCGGGCCCGTTCTCGATAGGAAGCGCCAGGTGCGCCGACCGGTGGATCGGTGACCTGGACCACGTGTATGCCAGGCAAGACAGGTGGAACGACGAAGATATCCTTAGCTTCGCCGTCTACTAGCCCCCATGATCAAGGCGTCCCTCAAGTTGCTATAACGACTTGAAGGACGCCTTGATCATGAGGTTAGTAGACGAGGGCTTGGGCGCCGTCCGCGAGGGTTTCTTCGACGAATGCTGCCGCGCCGGCGATGCGAACCCCGGGGAGGACGTCGGCCGGGGTGATATCACGTCGGGCCGCGCACTGGGTGCACACAGTCACCCGTCCGCCCGCGAGCACCGCGTCGAGTAGATCGGGCAGGGGGGCGGAGTGCGGCAGCTCAAAGGAAGCCGCCCGCCCGGGCAGTGCGAACCACGAAGACTCGCCGGTGAGCCAGAGCGACACGTCGGCGCCCGCCGCGACAGCCGTGGCCGCCACCGTGAACGCCTGCGCGCACCGCTCCGGTGCGTCCGATCCGGCTGTCGCCTTGACGATGAGTGAGCGGGCCATGAGGGCCAGCATAGGATGAACGGCGTGGTCACCGAGATCGGGTTCGTCAGCCTGCTGGTCGCGGGTTTCGGCGCGCTCGCCGGTGGCCTGGTCTATCTCGCGGTGCGCATATCAAGAGGACGCTGGTGACTGACGACAACCCGCTCGGCCCCCCGCCGTGGCTCAACGCTCCTCCGGTCGACTCGTACCCGTACGAGGAGACCTATGACCTGCGCACCGGGCCCGATCTGCACCCGGCGCTGCTCGGCCTGCTGCCATACGTCGGGTTGTGGCGCGGCCGGGGCCGCGGTGGATACCCGACGATCGAAGACTTTGACTACGCGCAGGAAATCCGGATCACGCACGACGGCCGGCCGTTCCTGCACTACGAGTCGCGGGCCTGGCTGCTCGACGAGGAGAGCAAGCCGATCCGCCCGGCCGGGCGCGAGGTCGGCTGGTGGCGGCCGGTGATGGACGGTGAGCGCGTCACCGACGACCTGGAGGTGCTGATCAGCACGCCGACCGGGATCATGGAGCTCTACGTCGGCACGATCAAGGGCACCCAGGTCGAGCTGGTCACCGACGCGGTCATGCGCACCGTGACCGCCAAGGAGGTCACCGCCGGCCACCGGCTCTTCGGCATCGTCGAGGGCGCGCTGCTCTACGCCCAGGAGATGGCCGCCATGGGTTACGGCCTGTCGCCCCACCTCTCCGCCCGCCTCATCCGAGTGGGAGGTTGACCCAAGATCAAGGCGTCCCTCATGTAGCTATAACGACTTGAAGGACGCCTTGATCATGGGAAGGCGGGGGCGCACAGGTCAAAGAACTACTATCGGACGGTGCCCGACACGTCTCTTCCGGAGATCCTGCGGTCGCGTGGGCTGCGCCTGACCGCCCAGCGCCAACTCGTGCTGGAAGCGGTGCACGAGCTGGGGCACGCGACCCCGGAGCAGTTGCACTCGGCCGTGCGCGAGGTCGCCGCCGGAGTGAACATCACCACGATCTACCGCACGCTGGAATTACTCGAAGACCTCGGCCTGGTTACCCATACGCACCTGTCGCACGGTTCACCGACCTACCATCCGGTGAGCGAAGATCAACACGCTCACATGGTGTGCCGGCGGTGCGGCGTGGTGCGCGAGGTCGCGCCAGAGACCCTCGCGCCGCTGGCCGATGAACTCCAGCGGCAGTGCGACTTCACAGTCGACATCGGACACCTGGCGGTGTTCGGCACGTGCGGGGAGTGTGGAGATGCTTAGCAGCGGCGTACCCGTCGAGGCCATAGACCCGGAAAGTCGCGACGCGGGTGTCGCGGCGCACTACGGCGACCCCATGCGCGAGCAGCGGCAGCTCGCCACCGACGTCGGCCTGGTCGACCGGTCGCACCGCGGGGTGCTGGCCGTGCCCGGGCCGGAGCGGGCGAGCTGGCTGCACAACCTGACCACCCAGCACCTGGCTGACCTACGCCCGGGCCAGGGCACCGAGCTGCTGGTGCTGTCGCCGCACGGGCACATCGAGCACCACGCGCTGGTCGCTGAGGACGGCGACACGATCTGGCTCGACACCGAGCCGGGCACCGCCGCCGACCTGCTCACGTTCCTGGAGAAGATGCGCTTCCTGACCCGCGTCGAGCCGCGCGATGCCACCGCCGAGTGGGCGGTGCTGTCGCTGGTCGGCCCGCGCGCCGTCGGCGCGCTGGGCCTCCCGCTCGACGAGCCTCAGGTGGCACCGGTGCCGGGCCCGAAGTTCGCCGCCGGGTCCGTGCCGTCGACGTCAACCAGTGGGTACGCCGTGCGGCCCCTGCCGTGGGGTGGGTTTGCCCGGCGGGGCCGGTTGGGTGTCGACCTGGTCGTCCCACGAGACGCTGTCGACGAGGTCGTGGCGACGTTGGGCGTGCCGCTGGCGGGCCTGTGGGCGTACGAGGCGATCCGGGTCGCCGCCCGCGTCCCCCGGGTCGGGTGGGAGACCGACCACCGCACGATCCCGGCCGAGGTGGACCTGCTCGGGCCGGCCGTGCACCTCGACAAGGGCTGCTACCGGGGTCAGGAGACGGTCGCCCGGGTGCACAACATGGGGCGGCCGCCGCGCCGCCTCGTACTCCTGCATCTTGATGGGGTGACCACCGACGAGCTGCCGGCGCCGGGCACGGCGGTGACCACCGACGACGGGCGCGCCGTGGGGTTCGTGGGCACGGCAGTGCGTCATTTCGAGTGGGGTCAGGTCGCGCTCGCGGTGCTGAAGCGCAACGTGCCCGACGACGCCGCGTTGCGGGTCGGTGAGTCCGCCGCCGCGATCGACGTTCCGTGATCAAAGACGCCTTGATCACGGGGCTAGGCTGAGTGCATGACCGGTACGTTGATCACGGTGGCGCCCACCGGCGCCGAGTCCGCGAAGGCCGACGTGCCGGCGCTGCCGGTGACGCTCGACGAGCTGGTGACCACGGCCAAGGAGTGCGCGGCGCTCGGGGCCAGCGTGATCCACGTGCACATCCGCGACGACGACGCCCGCCCGACGCTCGACCTGGGCCGGCTCCGGGCGACCGTGGCCGCGCTGCGCGACAGCACGGACCTGATCGTGCAGCTGTCGACGGGCGGCGCGGTCACCGACCCGGAGGCCGACCGGCTCGCGGTGCTGGACGCCGCGCCGGACATGGCGTCCTGCACGATGGGCACGGTCAACTTCGGCGACGACGTGTTCCTGAACCGCTGGCAGTTCGTGGTCGAGCTGCACACCCGCATGCAGGAGCGGGGCATCGTGCCGGAGTACGAGATCTTCGACCTCGGCCACCTGTCCGCCTTGCAGCGCCTGCTCGACACGTACGGGCTGCCGGCCGGCGAGCACGTGCACGTCGACCTGGTGATGGGCGTGCCGGGCGGCATGCCGGGCACCGCCGAGGCGCTGGTGGCCTGCTACCAGGCGATCCGGCAGGACCTGCCGGCGGGCACCACGTTCTCGGCGACCGGCATCGGGCGTACCACGCTGCCGGTGATGCTGGCGTCGCTGTCCACCGGCGGTCACCTGCGGGTCGGCATGGAGGACACCGTCTCGTACGCCCGGAGGCGTCCCGTCGAGTCGAACATGCAGCTCGTGGCGCGCGCGGTCGGGTTCGCGCAACTCGCCCAGCGCCCGCCGTTGACCAGCGCCGAGGCCCGCACGCTGCTGGGCGTACCGGCATGACCCTCGGCGGCGTGCCGCTCGCTGAGGTGGTGCGGTCCGGGTTCGCGGAGAGCGTGCACCGCGGCTCGGTGGTGGTGCTCGACGCGAGCGGCGCGGTGGTCGACGCGGCCGGCGACGTCAAGGCGCCGATCTACCCCCGCTCGTCCAACAAGCCGCTGCAGGCCATCGGCATGGTGCGCGCGGGATTACGGCTGGCGGACCCGGCTGACCTGGCGCTGGTGTGCGCGAGCCACTACGGCGAAGACTTTCACGTGTCCCGGGTCCGCGCGCTGCTGCGCACCGCCGGGCTCGAGGAGTCGGCGCTGCGCTGCCCGCCCGACCTGCCGCTGTCCGCGCCGGCCGCCGCGGCGGTGCTCCGCGCGGGTGGCGGGCCGGCGCGGGTGCGGATGAACTGCTCCGGCAAGCACACCGGCGCGCTGCTCACCTGCGTAGCGGCCGGCTGGCCGATCGAAGGGTACTGGCGTCCGGACCACCCGCTGCAGGAGCGGCTGCGCGCCACGGTGGAGGAGTTCGCCGGGGAGCGGGTCGCCGCCGTAGGCGTGGATGGCTGCGGCGCGCCGGTGTTCGCGTTCTCGCTGGCGGGGCTGGCGGGCGCGTTCCTGCGGCTGGTCGCCGGGGATCCGGCGTCCGTTGAGCGCACCGTCGCCGACGCGATGCGCGCCCACCCCGAGCTGGTCGCCGGCACGGGCGCGGAGGACACGAGGCTGATGCGCGGCGTTCCCGGGCTGCTCGCCAAGGGCGGTGCCGAGGGTGTGGTGGCGGTGGCGCTGCCCGACGTGGGCGCGGTGGCGATCAAGATCGACGACGGCGCGATGCGGGCCCGCATGCCGGTGCTCGTGTCGGCCCTACGCCGCTTGGGCGTGGCGGCCCCGGTGCTCGATGCGCTCGCCGAGCCGGCCGTCCTCGGCGGCGGCGACCCCGTCGGCGTGATCCGCTCCCTCTGGTGACCTTGCAAGGAAGGGCCCCTTGTTATCGGTTTTTGCATAGGAAGGGTCCCTTCCTCACGCGTGGTGAGGGAGTTAGCTCACAGTTAGCGTTTTGCTTGCAAGAGCAAGCGGGGCGCGTTACCGTCAAAGCATGGCCACCCCGAAGGATTTGCCCCGCGACATCGGCGGCTTCATCCGCGACCTGCGGCGCAACGCCAAGATTTCGTTGCGGCAGCTCGCCGAGCAGGCCGGGGTCAGCAACCCGTATCTGAGCCAGGTCGAGCGCGGCCTGCGCAAGCCGAGCGCCGAGGTGCTCCAGCAGTTGGCGAGCGCGCTGCGCGTGTCCACACCGGCCATGTATCTGCGCGCCGGCCTGCTGGACGCTCTCGACGCCAAGGAGGGGCACGGTGTCCTGGCCGCGATCGCGGCGGACCCCGACCTCACGGTCTCGCAGAAGCAGTCGTTGAGCCAGATCTACGAGACCTTCCGCCGGGAGAACGCCCGCCACGCGGAGGAGCGGTCCACCACGGACGCCGCAGAAGCCGCGACCGCCGCGGACGCTGCGGAACCCGCGGACGCTGCGGAACCCGCGACCGCCGCGGAACCCGCGGACGCTGCGGAACCCGCCGAAGTCGCTGAAGAGCGGCCCAGCGCCGAAGCGCAGCCGGCGGACGCAGTTATCGAATCGGTCGCCGTGACCGAGGGGGAAGCGGCACCCGCACCCGAGCCCACCCGCAAGACCGCCAAGAAAGCGATCAAGAAGACGGCCGCACCCGCGTCCGAGGAGGAGACCCAATGACCCAGGAGACCAAGAGCACCCGGATTCCCGCTCCGCTCTACGCCGCGGCCGGCGCCGGCGAGCTGGCCTACCAGCAGCTGCGCAAGCTGCCCGCGGTGGTGAACGAGTTCAGCGAGAAGGCGGCCGCGGGCGGAGACGACCTGCGGACCAAGGCCCGCGACCGGGCCGTCGCCACGCTGCGCGTCGCCAACACCGTCGCCGTCAATCTGCGCGGTAAGGCCGCCGAGACCGACCTGGACGTTGACAAGCTGCGGGACGCGGCCAAGCGCAACGCCGCCGCGTTCGTCGCCAGCGCGCAGGCCGCTCAGGAGCGGGCCGTCACCGTGTACGGCAAGCTGGTCGCGCACGGCGAGCGGGTGCTCGGCACCGGCGTGGTGCAGGCCGCCGACACGATCAACGCCGACATCGAGGCGACCGAGGCGCCCGCCGAGGTGACCGCGGGTCCCGCGACGCCCGAGGAGAAGCCGGCGGCCGAGGCGCAGGCTGAGGAGAAGCCCGCCAAGGCCACCCGCCCGGCGAAGCGCACCCGCCCGGCCGCCCAGTAAGGACCGTGATCAGGGCGTCCCTCACGTCGCGAGGGACGCCTTGATCATCGAAGGACGGTCGTGGGATGCGACGGGTGCGGGATCCTCGGCTTAAGCTTCATGGCATGGCCAGTTCCGCGCCGCTCTTCTACGCCAGTGTCCGCACCGTTCTCGACCTGGCGCTGCTCATCTTCGCGTTGGTGATCGAGGGCGTCGCGCTCGTGCATTGCCTGACCCAGCGCTCCGACGCCTTCCCGGCCATTGGCACGCTGCCCAAGGGCGCGTGGTTGGCCATTCTCGGCATTTCGCTGCTCTTCACGCTGCTGTTCTTCAACAGCATGCTGCTCTTCGCGCTCATCGGCATCGCGGCCGCCCTCATCTACCTGCTGGATGTGCGGGTCGGGCTGCGTGACCTGTCCGACGGCAAAGGGTTCTGGTGAGAGATTTCCGCTGGCCACCGCCGCCCGACGGCGGACCGCGGACCTACGGACCGGGGCCGACCGCGCCCCGCACCGGGCGGCCCGCGCTGCCTGAGCCGTCGACCGAGCTGGTCGCCACCCCGCACGGCGTGCACCTGGAGCGGCTGGTCACCGGATCGGGTGACCCGGTGACCGTGTTCGCGCACGGGTTGGCCAGCGGCATCGCCGCCACCCGCCCGCTGGGCAGCGCGGTGACCGGCACCAAGGTCTTCTTCCAGTTTCGCGGGCACGGGCGGTCCGATACGCCACCCGGCCCGTGGGCGTACGCGGACCTCGCTCGCGATCTCCGTGCGATCGCCGATCTCACGGGCGCGACCCGCGCGGTGGGCGTGAGCCTGGGCGCCGGGGCGATCTGCCGGCTGCTCGCGCAGAGCCCCGAGCGCTTCGACCGGGCGGTGTTCTTCCTCCCGGCGGTACTCGATCAGCCCAGGAGCCCGGCGGTGCGTGAGCGGTTCGCGCAGTTGCTGGCGGCGGTCGAGTCCGGCGACCCCGCCGCCGTGGCGGAGGCCGTCTCCGCCGAGCTGCCGCCGGTGGTGCGCAACACGCCGGCTGGCTGGGCCTACCTGCGGCAGCGGATCGACCAGCTGCTGCGCGACGGCCTGGGGCCGGCGCTCGCCGACCTGCCCGACCAGACCGCGGTCGCCGACCGCGCCGACCTCGCCGCGGTCACCGCCCGCGCGTTGGTGATCGGGTGTCAGGGTGACGAGCAGCATCCGGTGGCGGTGGCGGAGGCGCTGGCGACCGCGCTACCCCACGCTGACCTGCATGTATACGACGAACCGGCGGTCCTCTGGACGAACCGCGCCGACCTGCGAGACCGCATCTCCAGCTTCCTCGACGGGTAGGACCCCCAGCGGCGATCAAGGACTTGTTCCGCGTCCCGTGCCCTTGATCGGCGTGAGTGCCCGTGCTGGGCGTCGCCCCCGACCCGCAGTCGTGCGTAACCTTTTTCACCGTTGCGCGGTGAAATAGCGTGACCAAGAAGCCTAAGGTGATTTTCGCGGCAATCGTGCTGATGGGGTTGCCGTTCGCGGTGTGGGCCGGCTGGCATTTGGCTGGAGTCGCGTCCGCGCCGGGGGAGACGCCGTCAGGGGCCGGCGGGCTCGGCGTCGCCCCGGGTGGCGACCGGCCCGCTCGCGTACGCGAGACGCCGCCCACGCCACCGATCGGCTCGCCGACCGCGACACCCACGGCCAGCACGCCGACGACCGTGCCGTCCATGCCGCCCACGGGTACCGCGTCGCCGTTGCCTACCGTCTCCCCGTCCGCCGCGCCGGAGGCGACCGTCGACCCCACCCCAGCGCCGACCGATCCACCCACCCCACCCCCGGTGACCCCCACCCCATGATCAAGGCTTTCGGCTTCGACTTGCCCGACGGGCTCGCCAACTACAGAGATGCCTTGATCATGGTGGCGGTCTCGTAGGTGGCGTGGCCGAAGAGGACCAGGCGTGCTTCCGTGATGTGCCGCGGCGTGGCGGTGCGGAGCACGGTGAGTGCCTGGCGCACGGCGTCGTCGACCGGCCAGCCGTAGATGCCCGCGGAGATCAGCGGGAACGCGACGGTGGCGGCACCGAGCTCGTCCGCCACCCGGAGCGCGTTGGCGTAGCAGTCGCGCAGCAGCGCCGACCGGTCCTCGCGGGCCGACCAGACCGGCCCGACGGTGTGGATCACCCAGCGGGCGTGGAGGGTGCCCGCCGTGGTGGCCACCGCCTGTCCGGTGGGCAGACCCCGGCCGTACCGCGACGCGCGCAACGCGCGGCACTCGGCCAGGATGGCCGGACCGCCCTTGCGGTGGATCGCGCCGTCGACGCCACCCCCGCCGAGCAGCGACGAGTTCGCGGCGTTGACGATCGCGTCCACTCGCTGCGCCGTGATGTCCCCTTCGACCACCTCGACCCGCACCACCTGATCCTCCCCCCAGGCGCCCTCTTTCAGGAAACTCAATTGGGCGTCCTGTGCCAAGCTGTGTCCTGATCTACGGTCGGCGTTGTGCGCGTTGGGGTCTATATCGATGGATTTAATCTTTACTACGGTGGTCGTAGGATCATGGGTGGTTCCGGGCTGCCAGGCTGGAAATGGTTGCACCTTCATGCGTTGGCCGAACGATTGCTGACGCAGCATTCCGGTTGGGATGGCGCCCATGTGAACCGTGTGGTGTACTGCACAGCTCGAATCCATGGCGGCGGCAATGTTACAAGCGCGCAGGACCAAGACGTCTATTTGCGTGCGCTCAGAGCCGCTAACGCCGTCGACGTCATCGAGTTGGGCACGTACGTCAGCCGCGTGGCGACCGCACCGTTGGCCGTGCGCGACCGGCGCGGTCGTCCGATCATCTGTGCGCCCAGCTGGCCCATCATGGTTCAAGACGGCGATGCTCAGGCAATCAGCGGCGCGCGCTTCATGGCCTCTGTCGCGCGCCGAGAGGAGAAGGGTTCTGATGTCAATGTGGCAACCCACCTCTTACTCGACCTCTTTTATCATAGGATCGACGCGGCTATCGTCATCAGCAACGACAGTGACCTTTCGCTGCCGATCAGGTCAGCCCGCGATGTCGTGCCGGTGGGATTGGTCAATCCTACTCCGGGCTATCCGGCCGGCGCGCTCAATGACAACGCAGGGCGTGGCGTCGGGAGACATTGGTGGTGCCAGCTGACTGCAGCGGACTTCATCAACAGTCAACTCCCCAACCCATCTGGTCGGTACCGCAAGCCGATGGGGTGGTGAGTTGCGGAAAGCGAGCCGTCTACGCCATACTGAATGCACACCGCCCGGCCCCTCTGGGGTCGGGTTTCTTTTTTGGTGTTACGTGGGGAGGTTGAGGGAGCGGCGGGCGAGGAGGGTGCCGCCGATGACTGCCGCTGGCATGAGCAGCACGGCGCCCAGCGGGATGAGGAAGCAGCAGAACACGCTCACCCCGAACCCGAGTGCGGTCGCGCGGTTGGCGCGCAGGGCGGCCCGGCGCTCCGGGAGCCGGCGGCCGCGGCGGGTGAACGCGACGCCCACCAGCTCCAGCGCGAGGATCCAGCCGGCGACGAGGGCGCCGAGTACCGGTACGACGGTCTGGCCGACGATGGGAATGAAGCCGGCGGCGAACAGCGGCACCCCGATGAGCAGCGACAGCGCGATCAGTCGCAGTGAGTCGCCCAGGCTGCGCCGCAGTGAGCGCCACCAGGACACCTCCACCTCGTCCGGCACGCCGCCGAACCGCTGCTCGACGCGCGCGGAGATCTGCTCGTAGAACGGGTCGCCGATGGCGAGCGTGACGGCGGTGAAGGTCAGCACGCCGATCAGCGCGGCCACCCCGAGGATCGCGACGCCGGCGAATGCTCGGACGGTTTCGCGGGCCCCCGATGACCAGCCGTCGGCGAACCAGGTGACCGCCCCGGCCAGGTCACCGACGAAGTAGATCAGCGCGACGAACGCGGCCGTGTACACGATCGCCGAGATCAGCGCGGGGATCAGGCCGAGCCCGACGAGGCGCGGGCTGCGCACGTACATGCCAAGGCCGCGCCCGAACAGCCCCACACCCGCGAAGAAATCACGCATCACGAGCGGTGAGCGTACCCAGGTATCCCGCCGCCGACGCGTCGATCAAGGACAACCGCGCCGATCAAGGGCTCGGGCACCTGGATCCGAGATCAAAACATGTGCCCAAGCCCTTGATCGGCGGGCAGAGACGCTGCCCCGTGGAGGGGGAGGGGAGGGGGAGGGTAGGGGGAGGAGGGGGTTAGGTGGAGTCGCGGATTACCAGCTCTGTGGGGAGGATTAGGGACTCTTCTACGTCTTCGCCGGCGGCGCGGCGGAGTAGGACGCGGGCCATCTCGCGACCGATCCGCACGATCGGCTGGCGCACGGTGGTGAGCGGCGGATCGGTGTACTGCGCGATCTCCACGTCGTCGAAGCCCACGACGGCCACGTCGTCGGGCACCCGCCGGCCGGCCTCCCGGAGCGCGCGTAGCGCGCCGTGCGCCATCAGGTCGGACGCGACGAACACGGCGTCGAGGTGCGGGTCGTCCTGCAGGAGCTGGCGCATCGCCTGCGCGCCCGACTCGCGGGTGAAGTCGCCGACGGCGACGATCGAGCGGTGGCCGGAGTCGCGCAACTCGTCGCGGTACCCGGTGAGCCGGTCGACGCCGGCGACCATGTCCTGCGGGCCGGCGATCGTGGCGATGCGCCTCCGGCCGGTGTCGATCAGGTATCGCACCGCCTGGGCGGCGCCCCGGACGGAGTCGACGTCGACGTATGGCACGCGGGGGGTGGTGCGCCCCAGCGGGCGGCCGCTGCACACCACCGGGATGCCGAGCCGGGCGAGCGTGCTCGGCAGCGGGTCGACGCCGTGCATCGAGGCGAACATGACGCCGTCGACGTGCCGCCCGGTCGTGTACCGCTCGACCCGGTCGTAGCTGGCGGTGGAGCCGGCCATGATGAGCACGAGCTGCTTGTCGGCGGCCTCCAACTCCTGGCTGACGCCGCGGACGATACGCGGGAAGAACTGGTCGTCGGAGAAGACCCGGGTGGCGGACTCCGGCAGGATCAGCGCGATCGAGTCGGTGCGTTGGGTGACAAGGCTGCGGGCGGCCAGGTTGGGCACGTATCCCAGCTCGGCCACGGCCTGGCGGACGGCCTCCTGGATGGACTCGGCGACCGTCGTGGAGCCGTTGACGACGCGAGACACGGTGGCGCGGGAGACGCCCGCCCGGCGGGCCACCGCCTCCAGCGTCGGCCGCTCCCGCGCCGCTGTCACGCCCGCCGCCCATGATCACGGCGTCCTTCAAGTCGCTCTAACGACTTGAAGGACGCCTTGATCATGACGGGGGTCACGACTCGGCCCTGGAGAGGCCGTTCGCGGCGATGACGTCCCGGTACCAGTACGCGCTCTGCTTAGGGGTGCGCCGCTGGGTCAGGTAGTCGACGTGCACGATGCCGAACCGCTTGCGATAGCCCTCGGACCACTCGAAGTTGTCCAAGAAGGACCACACCAGATAGCCGCGGACGTCGACCCCCCGCTCGATGGCCGCGTGCACCGCCCGCAGGTGACCGTCTAGATAGGAGACCCGGTCGGGATCCGCCGCCGCGCCCTCGAACGCGGCGCCGTTCTCCGTGATCATGAGCGGGACGCCCGGGTAGTCGGCATGCAACCGGGACAGCAGCTCGGTGAACGCGTCCGGCTCGATCGCCCACCCCATGTCGGTGAGCGGGCCGACCGGCGGTACGAAGTGGACGCCCTCACTGCCGGGGGCGGTCGGCGACCCCGTGGCGTCCGGCCGCCCGGCGACGTAGGTGGGCGCGTAATAGTTGACGCCGAGCAGGTCGATCGGCGCCGCGATGACCTTCTCGTCGTGCTCCTGGATGAAGTCGAGGTCGGTGTGCCGGGCCATCAGCTCGCGCACGTCGGCCGGGTAGCCCTCGCGCAGCAGCGGGTCCAGGAAGATCCGGTTGTGCAGGCCGTCGATCACGCGCACGGCCTCGGCGTCCGCGGCGCTGTCCGGGTCCGCGGGGCGCACGGCCGCCGGGTTCAGCGTGATCCCGATCGTGTCCGCGCCCGCGGTGCGCAGCTCGCCCACGGCGAGACCGTGGCCCAACAACAGATGGTGTACGGCCCGGAAGGCGGCCGCCGGATCGTGGTGCCCCGGCGCGTGGATGCCCGACGCGTACCCCAGGAACGCCGAGCACCACGGCTCGTTGAGCGTCGTCCACACCCGCACCCGGTCACCGAGGCGCCGGTGCACCGCCACCGCGTACTCCGCGAACCAGGAGGCGGTGTCGCGAGCGGTCCAGCCGCCGCGGTCTTCCAGGGTCTGCGGCAGATCCCAGTGGTAGAGCGTGATGATCGGCTCGATGTCGCGGGCGCGCAGCGCGTCGACCAGCCGGTCGTAGAAGTCCAGCCCGTGCGGGTTCACCGGGCCGGTGCCGTCCGGCCGCACGCGGGGCCACGAGACGGAGAACCGGTAGGCCCGCAGGCCCAGGTCGGCCATCAGGGCGACGTCGTCGGCGTACCGGTGGTAGTGGTCGCACGCCACGTCGCCGGTGTGTCCGGCGTACACCTTGCCCGGCGTACGCGAAAAGGTGTCCCAGATCGACGGACCGCGACCGTCGTCGCGCACCGCGCCCTCGATCTGGTAGGCCGCGGTCGCCGCGCCCCATACGAAACCGTCCGGAAACCGCAGGCCCACCGTCATGCTGCAATCTTAGGGATCACCCGGTGCGCAGGCAGTCCAGCAGGGTCGCGTCGCCGCTCACCTCGAGCACGTCGAAACCTACCCGCCCGTAAAGCGCGAGCACGAGATCGCTGGCGGTGCCGGCCGCGTGGACCCGGGCGTGGTGGTCGTCGCTGTCGAAGATCGTGCTGGTGTCGAGCAGTGCGACGCCCTGGCCGCGCAGCCGGAGGAACCAGTCTTGCCCGGCGTCGGTGGCCACGAGCTGCACGACGCCCTGCCGCGCGGAGGGCAGCTGACGGCGGCCGGCGGGCAGCCAGGTGTCGAGCACCTCGCTGACCCCGTCGACGGCCAGCTTGGTCTCCAGCGGCTCACCGATGCCGATCGCCATCTGCGCGTCCCACCGGTGCACGGCGGTCTCGTGGGCCATCCGCCGGTGCCAGAATCCGGCCCGTTTCGCCTGTGGTGCCCAGTTCCACGCGGGCAGCTCCGGGTCGAGCCCGTCGAGCAACTGGACCAGCTGCTCGTACTCCCGCTGCCACCACTCGACCGCGGCGGCGCCGGTCGGTGCGTCCTCGGGGATCGACGCGCGGCGGTGCTCGGGCGGGCTGGTGAGGCCGCGGGGGGCGTGCTCGCGCACCCACCGGTAGAGCCCGCCGAGGTGGTGCACCAGATCGGTCACGGTCCAGTCGGGGCAGGACGGCACCGGCGCGTCGGCTGGTGCCTCAGCGATCGCAGCGCGGAAAGCGGGGCCCTCGGCGCGCAGCCCACTGATCCAGAAGTCCCTCGAGCCGTGCAGTCTGCTCATCACGATCCTCCCGACGCGATCGGGCCGCCGTTGGGTTGCCTCGATCCCGACTCCCAGACTAGGTCGGAACCTGTGAAGGAGCTAAGGAGGACTGTTGTCGGATCTATGAGCAGGGCGTCCCCGACCTCGATGGGGGGACGCCCTGAGAGTGGGTCATCGGCGGCCGAAGTCCTGCGTCCAGAGCAGGGCCCCGTCCTTCGCCCGCGCGACGCCGACGCCGGTGGCCCGCGCCGCGCAGTCGAGCATCGCGCGCCGGTGCGGCTCGCTGTCCAGCCACGCGCGGACCACGTCGCGGGCGCTGGCGTGGCCTTTCGCGATGTTCTCGCTCATGGCGTGGCGATAGCCGGCGCGCCTCGCACGGGTGGCGAAGTCGCTGCCGTCGCTTCCGGTGTGCCCGAAGAAGTCCTTCCGGGCCATGTCGGCGCTGTGGCGGCGCGCGGCGTAGGTGAGCTTGTACTCGTGGCGCACCCCTCGGCAACCGTGCCTGGCGCGGGCCTGGTTCGTCAGCCGCATGACCTCGGACTCGGCCGCGGCGCGGGAGCTTGGCACGGCCGTCGCGGGCACGGCCGTCATCGTGGTGGAGATCGCCGCCGCGGCTATGGCCACAACGGCCAAGCGACGACCCCGTCCGGCAGATCTGGACATCGCAGTCACCCTTCTCGTCTCGTGGTCGGCTCGTGGGCACAGGATCAGTTGAGTACCCGAAAAGACTTCGCAATATCCGCACATATACGAAATATCTTGCGTTGGCCGGTACCGGGTAGAGCGTCACCATTTTGACAAGGGCTCGTTACGGGGAATGTGCTGATCTCTAACAGAGGCAACGTCTTTCGGCGGGTATCTATAGCAGGGTTGCTCGTGGGTGGGATCACGGCGGCGGTCGTGGCGTCCGCGTCCGTGGCGCTGGCGACCGGCGAAGGCCAGCCGGTCCTGGAAAGCTCACCCAAGTCCCGATACGGGTCGCCGAAACCGAGCGTGAGTTCCACGACCAGCCCGACGGCGTCGCCATCGCTCAGCCCCACGACGTCGCCCACCGCGAGCCCGACCCACAGCCCGACGGGGCCGCCCGAGCTGCCGCGGACCGATGGCAGCGGCGCGGCGCTGACCGTCGGCGCCGGTGCGATCCTGCTGCTCGGCGGCGGGGGCGCCCTGTACGTCGCGCGCCGTCGCCGGTACCGCCTCGTCCCCTGACCAGCCTCCATGATCAAGGCGTCCCTCAAGTCGCTCTAACGACTACGGGGACGCCTTGATCATGGGGAGATCGCGGTCCACGCGACCGTCACCTCGCCGTGGCGCCAGCGTGCCGGGCGGTCCAGGATGGGCCAGCCGGCCGCGCGCGTCGCGGCCACCGCCCGCAGCCACCGCTGGCGCGGGCCGTAGACCGCGTACGGCGCCGCGGCGCGCCACCCCGCGGTCAGCGCGCCGACGAACGCGTGGATCGGCTCGCCCGGCACGTTGTGATGGATCAGCGCCTTCGGTAGCCGCTCGGCCAGCGACGCGGGCGTGTCGAGCGTGGCCAGCTTGGCTGCCAGCGTCAGCGAGCGCGGGCCGCCGCCGTCCAGCAGCAGCCACGAACCCAGCCGGCCCAACTCGTCGCAGGTGCCCTCGACGAGGACCCCGTCCGGCGCGAGCGCGGCGGTCATCGTGTGCCAGGCGCCGGCGACCGCGGACTCGTCGTACTGGCGTAGCACGTTCAACGCGCGTACCAGCACCGGTCGCAGCCCCGCCAGCTCGAAACCGCCGCGCGCGAACGTCAACCCCGGCGGCGCGGCGGCCGGCGCGGCGGCGGCCACCCGGTCCGCGTCGATCTCCAGCCCCACCACCCGCACGTCCGGCCGGACCGCGGCGGCCAGCCGGGCGCGCAGCTCGACCGCGGTCACCGGGGTCGCGCCGTAGCCGAGGTCCACCACCAGCGGATCCACCGCGGCCCGCAGCAGGTCGTCGCAGGTGGCCGCGATCCAGTTGTCCACCCGGCGCAGCCGGTTGGGGTTCGTGGTCCCGCGGGTGATCGCCCCGAGCGGTCGCGGCACTTACCGCACCCGGTGCACCTTGTGCTGCGCCGCCTGCGCGAGCGGGCGCACCACCAGCCGGTCGATGTTCACGTGGTGCGGGCGGGTCGCGCACCAGGCGACGCAGTCCGCGATGTCGTCCGCCACGAGCGGTTCGGCCACGCCCTCGTAGACCGCCGCCGCCCGCTGCTCGTCGCCGTCGAACCGGGTCAGCCCGAACTCGTCCGTCTTCACCATGCCCGGGTCGATCTCGACCACCCGGACCGGCCGGCCGCACAACTCCAGGCGCAGCGTCTCGGCGAGCGCGGTCTGCGCGTGCTTGGCCGCCGCGTAGCCGCCGCCACCCTCGTACACGATCAGGCCGGCCGTGGAGCTGAGCACGACGACGGTGCCCGCCCCCGACGCGTCGAGCGCGGGCAGCAGCGCCTGGGTCACCCGCAGCGTGCCGAGGACGTTCACGTCGTACATCCATTGCCAGTCGGCGACCGACCCGCTCGCGACCGGATCCAGCCCGCGAGCGCCGCCCGCGTTGTTGACCAGGAGCGTGACCGGCCCGTCCAGCTCACCCACGGCGGTCGCCAGCGCCGCCACCGACGCGTCCGACGTCACGTCGCAGCTGACCGCCGTCGCCGCGCCGCCGGCCTCCGTGATGCCCTTGACCAGCTCGTCGAGCCGATCGGCGCGCCGGGCCGCGGCCACCACATGGAAGCCCTCGGTCGCGAGCCGGCGGGCGGTGGCCGCGCCGATGCCACTGGAGGCGCCGGTCACGATCGCTATGGGTGTCATGCCGTCGATTCTGCCCGGTCGCGCCGCGGCACGAGCCGGCCACTCCGCGCGGGCGCCCGCTCCCGCCGTCACTCCCGCCGTCACTCCCCGCGCCCGCTCCGCGCGGGCGGGTCGCGCGGGGGTCGCGCTGCCCCCAAGAGGGCAGCCCTCTGGGGCGTGAATTCCCCACCGGGCTCCCCTCTCACGCTCTGGGCGGGTATAGGGCTGCCCTTTTGGGGCAAAGCGGTGCGCCGCCCCCGGGGATGACGTGCGTCACGTCGTAGGAGGCGCGGGATGCGGATATCGGACATGGTCGGGAAGATGGGGCCCGGCGCGGGGGTTGATGCCTGAGGTTGGGTTTGGAAGGAGCGGGCGTGGCTCACACGCATACGGGCGTGATCCGGCAGCGAGGAGATCGATCCTGGCCGATGCCGAGGCGCATCGCGACGCTGTCCGTGCACACGTCACCGCTCGACCAGCCCGGCACCGGTGACGCGGGCGGCATGAACGTCTACGTCGTCGAGGTCGCCCGCCGGTTGGCCGCCGCCGGGGTCGAGGTGGAGATCTTCACCCGGGCCACCTCCAGCGGGCTGCCGCTGAATGTGGAGATGTCGCCCGGCGTGCGGGTGCGGCACATCATCTCCGGGCCGTTCGAAGGGCTCGCCAAGGAAGACCTGCCGGCGCAGATGTGCGCGTTCACCAACGGCGTGCTGCGCGCCGAGGCGGCGCACGCCCCGGGGTACTACGACATGATCCACTCGCACTACTGGCTCTCCGGGCAGGTCGGCTGGCTGGCCAAGGAGCGCTGGGGCGTGCCGCTCGTGCACACCGCGCACACCCTCGCCAAGGTGAAGAACGCGCAGCTCGCCAGCGGCGACCGGCCGGAGCCCATCGCCCGGGTGGTGGGCGAGGAGCAGGTGGTCGCCGTCGCGGACCGGCTGGTCGCGAACACCCAGGTGGAGGCGCGCGACCTGATTTCCCGGTACCACGCCGAGCCGGACCGGGTCGGTGTCGTCGAGCCCGGTGTCGACCTCGACCGCTTCCGGCCCGCACCGGCCCGGCGCGCGACGGCGCGCCGCCGCCTGGGACTTCCGGGGCGGGGATACATCGTCGCGTTCGTCGGCCGGATCCAGCCGCTCAAGGCTCCCGACGTGCTGCTGCGCGCGCTCGCCGCACTCCGCGACCGCGACCCGGAGCTGGCCCGGGAGGTCACCGTCGTCGTGGTCGGCGGGCCCAGCGGCAGCGGGCTCGACCGGCCCACCGCGCTGATGGACCTGGCCGCCTCGCTCGGCGTCACCGACGCCGTCCGCTTCCTGCCGCCGCAGACCGGCGAGGCGCTGCCCGACCTCTACCGGGCCGCCGACCTGGTCGCGGTGCCGTCGTACAACGAGTCGTTCGGCCTCGTCGCGCTGGAGGCGCAGGCCTGCGGCACGCCGGTGGTCGCGGCCGCCGTCGGCGGGCTCGTCACCGCCGTCCGCGACGGCGTGAGCGGGGTACTCGTCAACGGGCACGACCCGGTCGACTGGGCCCGGGTGCTGGGCACGCTGCTGGCCGCCCCGCAGCACCGCGAGGTGCTGGCGCACGGCGCGGTCGACCACGCGCGGCAGTTCTCGTGGAGCCGCACCGCGTCCGGGCTCCTCGCCATCTACCGTGAGGTGATGACCGAGCACCGCGACCGCCTCGCCGCCGAACTGGCGCTCGGAGCGGGAGTCTGTTGAGCCGGGCCGACAGCCGCGCCGCCGTCGCCGCGCTGATCGAGCGGGTCTGCGTCGAGCGGTCGCTGCCGTGCGAGCCGACCGGGGAGTACGCGTACGCGGTGACCCTGCCCGGCACCCACAAGCTGAAGACCGTCTGCAACCTCATCGTGGGCGAGCACGCGCTGCGCGTCGAGGCGTTCGTGATGCGCCAGCCGGACGAGCGCCGGGAAGAGCTGTGGGCGTGGCTGCTGCGGCGCAACGCGCGCATGTACGCGGTCGCGTTCGCCATCGACGGCGTCGGCGACGTCTACCTCATCGGCCGGGTGGGGCTGACCGGCGTCGACGAGGACGAGCTCGACCGGATCCTCGGCGCGGTGCTGACGTACGCCGACGAGTCCTTCGACACCATGCTGGAGATCGGCTTCGGCACCGCGATCCGCCGGGAGTGGGAGTGGCGGATCAATCGCGGCGAGTCGGTGGCGAACTTGCAGGCCTTCGCCCACCTGAATCCGACGTTGCCGCAGGGTGAACAGCCACAGGGTGTGACGGGCGAGACAGGCTAACCAGCTTGTGCACGGAAACCCTTGCCACGTAACGTGATCAGCACGCGCCGCGATCGGTTGGTTCGGGGGAACCTCGGTCCGATTCGGACCGACACACCGAGTGTGCGTTGGGGATGGGTGGCACTCAAGCCGTTGGGGGACGGCGCCACCTAAGACCGGCGGCGAGTGCGGGCGACGTCTACGGGGGTGGGCGTTGCCCGCCGCCGCCGGGCCACATACCTTCCATGATCAAGGCGTCCTTCACGTCGTTCTAGCGACTACAAGGACGCCTTGATCATGAGACCACGGCGGCCGCGAAGAGGGCGTCGGCGTCCGTGACACCCCAATCCTGGAGTACTGCTCGCGTGTGCTCGCCCGGGTAGGGCGGCGGCAGGGTGGGTGGCGCGGCGGCGGTGTGCGAGAAGCGTGGCGCCGGCGCGGGTTGGGGGATGCCGTGCGCGTCCAGGAACACGCCGCGGGCCCGCAGGTGGGGGTCGTCCGGCGCCTCCGCGAGTGACCACACCGGCGCCACGCACGCGTCGGTGCCGTCGAAGACCGCCAGCCACTCGGCCCGCGGGCGGGCGGCGATGCGCGCGCCGATCAGCGCGTGCAGTCGGGGCCACGATTCGACGTCGAGCTGTTCCGGAGTGGTCTGCGGGTTCAACCCCAACAGGTGGACGAACTCGGCGTAGAACCGGCGCTCCAGCGGACCCACCGCGAGGTGCCGGCCGTCGGCGGTTTCATACATGCCGTAGAACGGTGCGCCGCCGTCCAGGAGGTTGCTGGCCCGCCGGTCCTGCCAAGCTCCACTGTGGAGCAGCCCGTACAGCTGGGTGGCGAGCAACGCGGCACCGTCCACGACGGCCGCGTCCACCACCTGCCCGATGCCGGTGCGCTGCGTCCGCCACAGCGCCGCGAGCACGCCAGCCGCCAGCAGCATGCCCCCGCCGCCGTAGTCACCCAGCAGGTTCAGCGGCGGCACCGGGGCGTCCGTGGGACCGATCGCGTGCAGCACGCCGGTGCGCGCCAGGTACGTCACGTCGTGCCCGGCCGTGTGCGCGAGCGGACCGTCCTGTCCCCAGCCGGTCGCGCGCCCGTACACGAGCCGGGGGTTGGCCGCATGGCAGTCGGCCGGCCCGATGCCCAGCCGCTCCGCGACGCCCGGCCGGAAGCCCTCGATGAATACGTCCGCCCGGGCGGTGAGCTCGCGCACCAGCGCGGCGCCGCGTGCCTGCTTGAGGTCGACGGCGATCGAGCGCTTGCCGCGGCCCAGAAGGTCGTGCCGGGGCGGCACCGGAACCGGCGGCGGTCCGTCGGCCCGGTCCACCCGGACCACCGCCGCGCCGAGGTCGGCGAGCATCATCCCAGCGAACGGCGCCGGCCCGAGCGCCGCGATCTCGATCACGGTGAGACCTTCGAGCGGACCGGCCATGTCCCATACCCTAAGCCGACCCATCCATGATCAAGGCGTCCTTCACGTCGTTCTAGCGACTACAAGGACGCCTTGATCATGAGGAGACGGCGGCGGGCTCTGGTGCGGGGATCGGCGGGACAGGAGTGCGAAGAGCGCGGGCGCGGCGCTCGCGGGCCGGGCCGGACACCAGGTGGCCGACGGCCACCACGCCGCCGACGGCGGCGCAGCCCAGCCAGAGCGCGGCGTTGCCAGCATGCTCCAGGACGAAGCCGCCCAGGACCGGCGCGAGGAAGCCGGCCACCGACCAGGACAGCGAGAAGACCCCTTGGTACCGGCCGCGCACCTCGGCCGGCGACAGCTCACCGATCAGCGTGGCGTTGGACGGCGAGTTGAGCATCTCGCCCAGGGTCCAGATCAGCACGGTGACCGCGTACATCACGGCGGTGCCGGCGACGGCGGTCAGCCCGAACCCGAGGCCGATGATGACGGAGGCCAGCGCGAGCGTATGCGAACGGCTGCGGCCGCGGATCAGGCGCGGGATGAAGAGCTGGCCGGCCACGATGATGACGCCGTTCAGCGCGATCACCGTGCCGTACGTGGACGGCGCGATCCCGTCTTCGCCCATCGCGATCGGCAGCATCGAGATGTGCTGCAGGAAGACCATTGCGCTAAGCACGTTGAGCAGCACGAAGACCATGAAGACGCGGTCGCCGAAGACGGTGCGCAGCCCGGCGGTCGGTGCGACCGCCGCGGCCCGGCGGGCGAAGCCCTGCGGCCGCCGGACGTCGCGCACCTTGAGGAACACGATGCCGGCGGTGATCAGCGTCGTGCCCGCGTCGACCAGGAACAGCAGCAGGAAGTTGGCCTGCGCGGCGAGACCGGCGAGCACTGCGGCGCAGGCGAAGCCGAGGTTGATCGCCCAGTAGTTGAGCGTGAACGCGCGCAGCCGGTCCTTCTCCGGCACGACGTCGACCATCATGGCCTGGAACGCCGGCCGGACCGAGTCCATGAAGAAGCCCAGCGCCACGGCGGCGGCGGTGATCGCCCACCGGTCGCGCGCGAAGCCGAACGTCACCAGCAGCGTCGCCGTGCCGAGGTGGCCGAACAACAGCGTTCGCCGGCGCCCCCAGCGGTCGGCCAGCACGCCGCCGACCATGACGCCGGCGGCGCTGCCCGCGCCGAACAGGCCGATGACCAGACCGGCCTGGGACTGGGAGAAGTCGCGCTCGGCGGTCAGGTAGATCGCCAGGAAGATGAGGACGAAGGAGCCGAGGCGGTTGATCAGGGTGCCGGTCCACAGGTACCAGAACGTGGCGGGTAACCCACCGGTGGTATCCCGGAACCAGCTCCGCACGACGGCCTCCCCGTGTAACGACCGAATTATGACAAAGTCCTTACCGACTTTAGTCGGGCTCATGATCAAAGGCATCCCGTTTTCCACGTGGTGGTGGTCACGGTGGCAGGATGGCCGGCATGAGTTTGGGGACGTTGGTGCTGCTACGGCACGGCGAGAGCGAGTGGAACGCGAAGAATCTCTTCACCGGCTGGGTCGACGTGGACCTGACCGCCAAGGGTGAGGCCGAGGCCCGGCGCGGCGGCGAGCTGCTGCGCGAGCACGACCTGCTGCCCGACGTCATGCACACGAGCGTCATGCGGCGCGCGATCCGCACCGGCGAGCTGGCGCTGCACGCCGCCGACCGGCACTGGATCGCGGTGCGCCGCTCCTGGCGCCTCAACGAGCGGCACTACGGCGCGCTGCAGGGCAAGAACAAGAAGCAGACCCTGGAGACGTACGGCGAGGAGCAGTTCATGCTGTGGCGCCGGTCGTACGACACCCCGCCGCCGCCGATCGCCGACGACGACGAGTGGTCACAGGCGGGCGACCCGCGGTATGCGATCCTGCCGCCCGAGCTGATGCCGCGCACCGAGTGCCTCAAGGACGTGGTGGCCCGGATGCTGCCGTACTGGTACGACGCGATCGTGCCGGACCTGATGGCCGGCCGCACCGTGCTGGTGGCCGCGCACGGCAACTCGCTGCGCGCGCTGGTCAAGCACCTGGACGGCATCTCCGACGAGGCGATCGCGAAGCTGAACATCCCGACCGGCATCCCGCTGCGGTACGACCTGGATGAGCAGCTGCGCCCGGTCACCGCGGGCGGCCTTTACCTGGATCCCGAGGCCGCGAAGGAAGCCGCCGCGGCGGTCGCCAACCAGGGCCGCTGAGGCAAGGAAGGGCCCCTTCCTATCGCTTTACGTATAGGAAGGGGCCCTTCTTCACTCATGAGGGGGTTTGTTCGCCGGTCACCAGGTAGACGACCTGTTGGCCGGCGTTCACGGCGTGGTCGGCGTACCGCTCGTAGAAGCGGCCCAGCAGCGCGCCGTCGATGGCGGTCTCCGCCCCGTACGGCCACTCCTTGCTGAGCAGAATTCGAAAGAGCTGCCGCTCCAGCTCGTCCATCGCGTCGTCGTCGCTCTCCAACTGCACGGCGAGGTCGACGTTTTGGCTGGTCAGCACCAGAGCGATCTTCCCGGCGATGCGGTCGGCCACCACGGCCATCCCCTCGAACACCGGCCGCAGCTCGGCCGGCACGGCCAGCGAGGGGTGCCGCCGGAGCGCGGTCTTGGCGACGTGCTCGGCGAGGTCGCCCATGCGTTCCAGGTCGATCGCGATCTGCAGGCCGGTGACCAGCAGCCGCAGGTCGACGGCGACGGGTGACTGCCGGGCCAGCGTGTCGTAGACCCGCTCCTCGACCTGGCGCCGCAGCTCGTTGATCTCGGCGTCGCGCGCGACCACCGTCTCGCAGGCTTCTCGGTCGGCGGTGAGCAGACCGGTGGTGGCGCGGCTCATCGCGGTGCGCGCCGCATCCGCCATGGAGACCAGCAGGCGACCCACCTCGAGCAGATCCGATCGCAATTCCTCGCGCATCGGGTCGATGGTAGGCGAACATCGCAGGAGGGCCGTGAACAGTGGTTAACGACGCCCGGCTGGTTGGTGAACTTTCTTCAAAGAGGGCCGGATTTGTCCTATCGTGCGAATCGTACAGGTTAACAATGACCCTACGATCGCGACGTGGATTTGACGGTTGGTGTCGGCGTGGTCGGCGGTCTGATCGCCGGCCTGCTGGCTGGCGCTACCGTCGGAGTGATCGCCGTGCGACGCCACTGGTTAGGTCTGGTGAGGTGGTTCGAGACGGCGACCAATCGGCGCCCGCTCGCGAGCGCCCGCGACAACGGGAGGCCGGCGATCGCCAAGGAGCAGCACGGCTCACTCTCCGGACTGGGCCGGAAGAGTCTCGACGCGCTCCGCGTCGGCGTCGTTGTCCTCGACCCGGATGACGTACCCGTGCTCGTCAACCCCGCCGCCCGCGCGATGGGCCTGCTGCGGGCCGGTGCCGAGCCGGGCACCATCGCCCCGCACCCGATCGTGCGCACCCTGGCCGGACAGGTCCGGCGCACGGGTGTCCGCCGGGAGGTGGAGCTGGACCTGCCCCGCGGCCGGGAGGGCGGCGCGCAGTCTCCGCTGGGCGTGCACCTGCGGGCGGTGGCGCTGGGCGCCAACTTCATCTCCGTCGAGGCCGCTGACGTGACCGAGTCGCACCGGGTCGACCGGGTGCGGCGCGACTTCGTGGCGAACGTCAGCCACGAGCTGAAGACCCCGATCGGCGCGCTCCAGCTGCTGGCCGAAGCGCTGCTCGACGCGACCGACCCGAACTCCACCGCCACCGACCCGTCCGAGGACGTGGCGGCCGCCCGCCGGTTCGCCGAGCGGATCCAGACCGAGTCGACCCGGCTCGGCCGGCTCGTCAGCGAGCTGCTCGAGCTGACCCGGCTGCAGGGCGCCGAGCCGCTGCCCGCGCCGGAGCCGGTGGGGATCGACTGGGTGGTGGCCGAGGTGATCGACCGCACCCGCACCGCGGCGTCGGCGCGCCGCATCGAGGTCACGGTCACCGGCCTGCGCGGCCTCACCGTCTACGGCAGCGATAGCCAGATCGCGACCGCGGTGGCGAACCTGGTCGATAACGCCATCGCCTACTCCGCCGAGGAGACCAAGGTCAGCATCGCGACCCGCGCCGACCACGAGTGGGTGGAGATCGCGGTCGCCGACCAGGGCATCGGCATCGGCCCGCGGGATCTCGACCGCATCTTCGAGCGGTTCTACCGCGCCGACCAGGCCCGATCGCGGGCCACCGGCGGCACCGGCCTGGGCCTGGCCATCGTCAAACACATCGCCACAAATCATGGTGGCAGCGTCGGCGTGTCGAGCAAGCTGGGTGGGGGGTCGACGTTCACCCTTCGGCTGCCGGCCCGTCCGCCGGACGCCGTGCTGCCGCTACCGGAGTCGGTTGAGATCGAGGCCGGTCCGGCCAAGCTCCGGCAGGCCTGACGGTTGGAATAGGAAGGAAAATCAGTTGGCCCGCGTGCTCGTGGTCGAGGATGAGGAGTCGTTCTCCGACGCCTTGTCCTACATGCTCCGCAAAGAGGGGTTCGAGGTCTCGGTCGCGGCGACCGGCACCTCCGCCCTGACCGAGTTCGACCGAACCGGTGCGGACATCGTGCTGCTCGACCTCATGCTGCCGGAGATGTCGGGCACCGAGGTGTGTCGCCAGCTGCGCCAGCGTTCTCACGTACCGATCATCATGGTCACCGCCCGGGATAGCGAGATCGACAAGGTTGTCGGCCTGGAGATCGGTGCCGACGACTACGTCACCAAGCCGTATTCGCCGCGTGAACTGGTCGCCCGCATCCGTGCCGTGCTGCGGCGCCAGGGCAGCGAGGCGGTGGAGCTGTCCGCGCCGACGCTCGCGGCCGGCCCGGTCCGGATGGACGTGGAACGCCACGTCGTCACGGTCAGCGGTGCCGCCGTGCAGCTGCCGCTCAAGGAGTTCGAGCTGCTCGAGCTGCTGCTGCGCAACGCGGGGCGGGTGTTGACCCGGGGTCAGCTCATCGACCGGGTCTGGGGCGCCGACTACGTCGGTGACACGAAGACGCTCGACGTACACGTCAAGCGCCTGCGGTCAAAGGTGGAGCCCGAGCCCAGCGCCCCGCGCTACATCGTCACCGTGCGCGGGTTGGGCTACAAGTTCGAGCCGTGAGTTAGGAAGGGACCCTTTATATGCGTAAAGCGATAACAAGGGACCCTTCCTTGCAGGGCTACCGCCGCTTCGCGGCGGTGGTCGCCGGGTGCGGTGCCACCAGGCCGCGCTTGGCGCGGGCCGCGCACAGCTCGGCCAGCTTCGCGAACGCCTTCTTGCCGACCAGGGCGGTCAGCTCCGGCTCGTACGAGCGGTACATCGGCTCGGTGCCGACGTGCGCCTCGGGCGACGACGTGCACCACCAGTCGAGGTCGTGCCCGCCGGAGCCCCAGCCCCGCCGGTCGAACTCGCTCAGCGTGGTCACCAGCACCTTCGTGCCGTCGGGGCGCTTGCTCCACTCCTGGTCCCGGCGGACCGGCAGCTGCCAGCACACATCCGGCTTGTACTCCAGCGGGTGCACCCCGTCGCGGATCGCCTGGGCGTGCAGCGCGCACCCGCCGCCGCCCGGGAAGCTGGCGTCGTTGAGGAAGACGCACGGCCCGTCCTCGGACTGCGTCGCCGTCCGCCGCGCGGGGTTCTTGCCGTCGATGGAGTCCATCTCGGTGTAGTTCTTGAAGCCGCGCCGGTAGTGCTGCCAGGTCGCCGGCGTGAGCCGCTTGACCGCCGCCTTGACCCGCTGCTCGTCGTCGTCATCGGTGAAGAACGCGCCGTGCGAGCAGCAGCCCTCGTGCGCCCGACCGGCGATGATGCCGTGACAGGCCTTGCCGAACACGCACGTCCAGCGGGACAGCAGCCAGGTCAGGTCGGCGCGGATCAGATGCTTCGGGTCGTCTGGATCGAGGAACTCGATCCACTCTCGGGGAAAGTCGAGACCGACCTCCCGGCTACGGGGGTCTTCGGGGTCGTCGACAAAGACGTGCAGGCTGGCCACCCGGCCAGCTTACGCGCGTGGTCCGCTTATGGTTTGAGTATGCGGCTGGGTGTCCTCGACGTCGGTTCCAATACTGTTCACCTCTTAGTTGTCGACGCCCATCACGGTGCGCACCCGTGGCCGGCGCATTCCGAAAAGGCGGTGCTGCGCCTCGCCGAGCAGATCGGCACGGACGGCGCCCTCACCAAGGCCGGCTCTGACGCGTTGGTCAAGGCCGTCGGTGACGCGATGAACGCGGCGGTCCGGCTGGTCACCGACGACCTGCTCGCGTTCGCCACGTCGGCGGTCCGGGACGCGACGAACTCCGCCGCCGTCCTGGCGCGGGTCCGCAACGAGACCGGGGTACGCCTGCAGGTGCTCTCCGGCGCCGACGAGGCGCGCATGACGTTCCTCGCGGTGCGGCGCTGGTTCGGGTGGTCGGCCGGGCGGCTGCTGGTGATGGACATCGGCGGCGGTTCGCTGGAGCTCGCCGCCGGGATCGACGAGGACCCGGACATCGCGATGTCGCTGCCGCTGGGCGCCGGGCGGCTGACCCGGGAACGCCTGCGCCTGGACGGGCACGACTCCGCGCCGCCGCTGGCACACAGCGTGGAGGAGCTCCGGGAGTACGTCGACGAGGCGCTCGAGCCGGCGGTCGGGAAGCTGTCGGAGTTCGGCTGGGACCGGCCGGTCGCCACCTCGAAGACGTTTCGCACGCTGGCGCGACTGGCCGGTGCCGCGCCCTCGGCAGCCGGGCTGTGGGCGCCTCGCCGGCTGCACCGGGACGGGCTGCGGCAGGTGCTCGGTTTCGTCCGGCACATCCCGCCGAGCGAGCTGCCCGGCATCGAGGGGGTCAGCGCCCGGCGCGCGCACCAACTGCTGGCCGGCGCGGTGGTGGCCGAGGCGACCATGCGGCGGCTCGACGTGGACGCGGTCGACGTCTGCCCCTGGGCTCTCCGCGAGGGCGTCATCCTGCGCCGCCTCGACCAACTCGAATCCCCGTAGCCTTGCCCGTGATCAAGGCGTCCCGCACGTCGCTAGAGCGACATGAAGGACGCCTTGATCATGAAGGTCAGTGGGTCGCGTGGGTGGGCGCGGACAGGTGCTCGCGGGCGAACGAGAGTGCCTCCCGCAGATCCGCCTCGCGCACCGCGCGACTCGCGGCCTTGCGAGTGTTCACCTCGACCGCCACCGAGCCGGTGAACCCGCGCGTGGTCAGCGACGCCAGCAACGGGCCGCACGGCTGCGTGCCCCGTCCGGGCACGAGGTGCTCGTCGCGCCCCTCACCGGTGCCGTCACCCAGGTGCACGTGCGCCAGCTTCGACCCCATCGCGTCGGCCATGGCCAGTGAATCAGTGCGGGACGCCGCGCAGTGCGACAGATCCAGCGTGTACGCGTCGTAGCCGATCTGGGTCGGATCCCAGCCAGGCATATAGGGCACGAACTCGCGGCCGGCCATCCGCAGCGGGAACATGTTCTCCACCGCGAACCGTACGTCGGAATACTTCTCCACCATGCGCTCCAGGCCGGTCGAGAACGTGCGGGCGTAATCGCGCTGCCAGGTGAAGGGCGGGTGCACGACCACAGTCGGTGCGCCCAGGGTCTGCGCCAGCTCGGCCGAACGGCGCAGCCGCTCCCAGGGGTCTGAGCTCCACACCCGCTGCGTGACCAGCAGGCACGGGGCGTGGACCGACAACACCGGTACGCCGTAGTGCGCGGCCAGGCCGCGCAACGCGCCCGCGTCCTGACTCACCGCGTCGGTCCAGACCATCACCTCGACGCCGTCGTAGCCGAGCGTGGCGGCCATCTCGAAGGCCGCCGCCGTCGGCTCCGGAAACACTGAGGAGCTGGAGAGCAGGACAGGTACGCGGGAGCTCACGTCCGTCAGCGTAGCGCACAAGGACGAGATGCCTAGAAATGGAATAAATCGGGCATGGATGCCGCATGGTCACGCCGCTTCTCACGTCGTTATCGCTTCCTGACGCGCCTTGACCATGGAAGGCACGAATGCGCTCGCACCGCTACTGATCGGCGTCGTCTACCTTGGATAGGGTGAACTTCGACGCGTACGCCAGGACCGCGGTTGACCTCGTCAACGCGTCGCTGGACGAGCTCGACGGCCTTAAGGGCCTCTTCAGCGGAGAGAACGCCTGGATGCGCGACGAGGTCGCCGAGCGGGATCTGGCCACCTTCCGCAGGGCACAGAAGCGCCTGCGTGACGTCTTCGAGTTCGGCACCACAGGTCGCGACATCGAAGCGGTCGCCGAGCTCAACGTGCTGCTGGAGCACTTCCCCGTCCAGCCGCGGATCTCCGGCCACGACGCGAACGACTGGCACATGCACGTGACCAGTCGCGGCACCTCGATCAGCACCGAATTCATCGCCGGCGCCGTCTGGGGCCTGTCGGTGTGGCTCTGCGAGTACGGCAGCGCCCGGTTCGGCGTCTGCGCCGACGAGCGGTGCGGCAACGTCTACCTCGACACGTCGTCGAACTGCTGCCGGCGGTTCTGCTCGGAGCGCTGCGCGACCCGGTCACACGTCGCCGCCCACCGCGCCCGCAAGAAAGAAAAACTCCTGACCACCGTCTCATGATCAAGGCGTCCCTCAAGTCGTTCTCGTAGGTGGTACTGGGGAGGTGGGCGGGTTGAAGGACGCCTTGATCATGAGGGGTGTGCGCCGCGCGGCGCCCGACGCCCCCTTCTGGGCGGTCCTGGCGTTACGCTCGCCTCATGCTGCGATCGGTCATCCTCGCCGCCTCCCGGTCGTCCCAGATCGAGCGCCTGGTCGAGACCGCCCCGCTCACCCGTGATGTGGTCCGCCGGTTCGTCGCCGGCAGCGCGGTCGACGATGCCCTCCACGTCACCGGCGCCCTGGCCGGCGACGGGTTGGCCGTGACCCTCGACTACCTGGGCGAAGACACTGAGACGCCGGAGCAGGCCACCGCCACCCGCGACGAGTATGTGCGGCTGCTGTCGGAGCTGAGCGCGGCCGGGTTGACGCCGGCCGCCGAGGTGAGCGTCAAGCTGTCCGCGCTGGGGCAGCGCTTCGACGAGCACCTGGCGTACGAGTCCGCGCGCGCGGTCTGCGTCGCCGCCAGCGAGGCCGGCACGACGGTGACCCTCGACGCCGAGGACCACACCACGACCGACTCCACGCTGGACATCCTGACCAAGCTGCGCACCGACTTCCCGACCACCGGCGCGGTGCTGCAGGCCTACCTGCGGCGCACCGAGGCCGACTGTCGCGAGCTGGCCACGGCGGGCTCGCGGGTGCGGCTCTGCAAGGGGGCGTACAAGGAGCCCGAGTCGGTCGCCTTCCAGTCCACTCTGGATGTCGACAAGTCGTACGTGCGGTGTCTCAACATCCTCATGTCGGGGTCCGGATACCCGATGCTGGCCACCCACGACCCGCGCCTGATCGCGATCGGCGAGGACCGGGCGCGGTGGTTCGACCGGTCGCTCGACGAGTTCGAGTTCCAATTCCTGTACGGGGTGCGCCCGGACGAGCAGGCCCGGCTCGCCGCCGAGGGCTACACGGTGCGGGTCTACGTGCCCTATGGCGACCAGTGGTATGCGTACCTGATGCGCCGGCTCGCGGAACGCCCGGCCAACCTGACGTTCTTCGCGCGGGCGCTGCGCTCGAAGCGATAGCTCGAAGCGATAGGGAGTAATCTCCCCGCTGTGGTTCAGGGGGAGGGCCGGCGTCGATGGGTGCCGTGGTTGGTCGGCGGCCTGATTCTGGCGCTGGCGGTGTGCGCGGTGCCGGTCGTGGTCGCGGTGACCATGGTGGACCGGGTGCCCCGCGTGGCCGCGAGCGGCGGGGTGCCCGCGGCGAGCCCGCGGCCCGGCGATCCGGAGTCGGTCACCCAGGCGTGGCTGCGCGACCGGATGACCGACGTGCTGGCCCAGCAGGCCGCCGCGCTGCTGCGCGGTGACGAGCGGGGCTTCCTCGCCGCCGCCGTCCCGACGTCGCGGGCCGTGCCGGTGCTGCGCCGGCAGTACCGTTCGTTGCGCGCACTGCGGGTCACCGTGTGGCAGCCCCGGATCGTCGACCTGCCGGCCAGGCAAGGCGGCGAGTGGGAGGTCGCGGTCTCGTTCGGGCACTGCTTCGCGGTGCCCGGGTGCCAGCCGGCGCGGGTGTCGATCGAGACCCGCTGGACGGGCGAGGCCGACCGGTTGCGGCTGGTGGCCGTCGAACCGTCACCGTCCGCACAGGACGGTCCGCGGCCGTGGGAGGTCAGCGACCTGGTGGTCGCCAGCGGCCGGCGCACGCTCGTCGCCACCACGTCCGCGCAGCGCGGCCAACTCGCGACGCTGCTGGCCGAGGCCGAGCAGGCCGCGGCGGTCGCCGACCGGTACGCCGTGGGCGCGCCACCCGACCGGTACCTGATCTTCTTCGCCGGCGCGGCGGAGTGGCGCCGCTGGTACGGCGGCGATCGTCCGGAGTGGACAGCCGGGTACGCGGTGCCGGTGGGTGGTGACCACTTCGACGTCGTGCTCGGCGCGCAGGGGCTGCACCCCAGCGTGCGCGACGACCTGCTGCGGCACGAGATGACGCACGTGTCCTCGTTGCCCGGTGAGGGGTACCGCACCGGGGCGAACTGGTGGCTCGTGGAGGGCCTGGCCGATCACGCGGCGGCGGACGGGCGGCCGGTCCACGGGTACGAGAGCCTGCCGGACGTGCGCAAGCTGGTCTCGGCCGGCTGGCAGGGGCCGCTCGCCGAGGCCGAGCCGGGTTCGGGCGCGACGGGGTGGCGGGTGAACGCGGCGTACGGCGTGGGCTACCTCGCGGTGCGGCACCTGGTCGACCGGTACGGCCTGAGCGACGTGCTGGCGTTCTTCCAGGCGGTCATGCGCGACCGGCGCAGCGTCGAGGAGGCCTCCCGCCGGGTCTTCGGCATGGAGTGGCCGGCGCTGCACGCGGACTGCGTCGCCTACATCGTCGCCGCCGCTGGCCCATGAGCACAGCGGGTCTCTTATGGGCGAATTTGCGACAATGTACGGAGTGTCGGCTTGACTCCGCGCGATGAGTTGCCCGAAGGGATCGCGTCGGTCACAGGTGTCCCGGTACCGTACTAGTAACACGCGCGTTGCTCGCCGCGACGGGAGTAACCCATCGCGTCGGCGCGCGCTCGGGGATGGGATGGTGAGCCATGGCGGGATCACCACAGTCCGAGGGCAGGCTGTCGGAGGTCAGGTTCTTGACCGTCGCCGAGGTGGCGACGCTCATGCGAGTCTCGAAGATGACCGTTTATCGGCTGGTGCACTCTGGCGAGTTGACGGCGGTCCGAGTGGGTCGGTCGTTCCGGGTGCCTGAGCACGCGGTGCACGAATATCTGCGGGGGGCGTTCCAGGAGTCTGCCTAGCAAGGGCTACCCTGGTTGCGACCGTGACGCGGCTAGCGTGTCGTGCGTCAGTCGGCCGGGGTCATCTGCTGGCCTGGCCGGTTCTCGTAGCCGGTAGGCGAAGTGTGCATGAGGAAAGGGCGTTCGTATGGGCTCGGTGGTCAAGAAGCGCCGCAAGCGTATGGCCAAGAAGAAGCACCGCAAGCTGCTGCGCAAGACCCGCGTCCAGCGTCGTCGTCTCGGCAAGTAGCGGCGTCCGGCTGGCCGCCGGGCGCGAGACAAGAGTGAGGTGGCGGTGACGGCCGCCATAGGCGTCGTCGTGGTGACCGGCGTGAGCCGGTACCTCGGCGCGCATGTCGCTGCCCGGCTCGCGGCCGACGACCGGGTCGGTCGCGTGGTGGGCCTCGATGCGAACGAGCCGTCGGCCGATATCGCCACCCTGCTGCGCGGGGTGGAGCACGTGCGCGCCGACATCGGTTCGGCGGGGCCGGTGCTGGCGGAGTTCGACGCCGAGGTGGTCGTGCACCTGTCCCTGATCACCGCGCCCGACCGGCAGCAGGGTGGCCGCTCGGCCATGAAAGAGCACAACGTCATCGGCACGATGCAGCTCCTGGCCGCGTGCCAGCGGGTGCCGCGCCTGCGCAAGCTGGTGATGCGCTCCTCCACCGCCGCGTACGGCGCGTCGTTCCGCGACCCGGCGGTGTTCACCGAAGACACCGAACCGCGCCAGGTGCCGCGCGGTGGCTTCGCCCGGGACATTCTCGACGTCGAGGGCTACCTGCGCGGGTTCCGCCGCCGGCGGCCCGACGTCGGCGTGACCGTGCTGCGGTTCGCGCCGTTCATCGGTTCGACCGCCGACACCACGCTGACCCGGTACTTCGCGCAGCCGCTGGTGCCAACCGTGTTCGGCCGCGACCCGCGCCTCCAGTTCCTGCACGTCAACGACGCGCTCGAGGTGGCACACCGGTCGGTCGTCGAGGATCACCCGGGCACGTTCAACGTGGCCGGCGCCGGCGTGCTGACGCTGTCGCAGGCCATCCGCCGGGCCGGCCGGGTCGCGGTGCCGGTGCTGGAACCCGGCCTGTCGGCGGCGGCCACGCTCGCCGGTGGGTTGCGGTTCGGGCGGTACGGGCTCGATCAGCTGGATCTCTTCGTGCACGGCCGGGTCGTCGACACCACCCGGTTGATCAATGAGTACGGCTTCGAGCCGCGCTCCACCGCCGCCGCGTTCGAGGACTTCGTCCAGGGGCAGGCGGGGCGCGCGGTGCTCACCCCGGCCGAGCTGGCAAGTGCCGAGCAGGCCATCCTGGACGGCATCCGCAAGGTGCGGGACACCGTTCGGGAGCGCCGGTGAAAGATCAGAAGCGGTTCGCCGTCCCCGGTCCGGAGCCGGCCGACGACCTGGACCGGCCGGCGCGGCGCAACGGGCACGGGCCCGGGCCCGCGGTCCCCGACCAGCCCGGCGACGTGTGGGACCAGCGGGTCGCGGGCGCGCTGGCGTTCCTGCGCCGCAGGCTCTCCGGCGGCTACGAGGTGGACGAGTTCGGCTTCGACCCGGAGCTGACCGACCAGATCTTCTATCCCGTGCTGCGGCTGTTCTACCGGGAATGGTTCCGCACCGAGGTGTTCGGCATCGAGCACGTGCCGGCCGACGGCGCCGGCCTGGTGGTGGGCAACCACGCGGGCACGGTCGCGGTCGACGCGGTGATGCTGTCGGTGGCGCTGCACGACCGGCACCCCGACCATCGCCACCTCCGGCTGCTGGGCGCCGACCTGGTGTTCCGGGTGCCGTTCCTGTCCGAGCTGGTGCGCAAGTCCGGCGGCACGCTGGCGTGCAACCCCGACGCGGAGCGGCTGCTGCGCATCGGCGAGCTGGTGGGCGTCTTCCCGGAGGGGTTCAAGGGCGTCGGTAAGAACTACCGGGACCGGTACAAACTGCAGCGGTTCGGGCGCGGCGGCTTCGTGTCGGCGGCGCTGCGCACCGGCACCCCGATCGTGCCGGTCGCGATCGTGGGCGCCGAGGAGATCTACCCGATCCTGGCCGACATCAAGCCGCTGGCCCGCCTGCTCAAGCTGCCCTACTTCCCGGTCACGCCGACGTTTCCGTGGCTGGGCCCGCTGGGTCTGATCCCACTGCCGAGCAAGTGGCTGATCGAGTTCTGCCCGCCGATCCCGACCGCCCACCTCGTGGAGCAGGCCGACGATCCGATGGTGGTGTTCAACCTCGCCGACCAGGTGCGCGAGACGATCCAGCAGACGCTGCACACCCTCCTGGAACGCCGCCCAGACCCCTTCGGCCCTTAGCAACCCCCCATGATCAAGGCGTCCTTCAAGTAGTTCTAACTACTTGAAGGACGCCTTGATCATGGGAGCTAGGACAGGGAGCGGAGGTCGAGGGTGTGCCACGCGGTGGTCTGGCCCTCGTCGCCGGTCGACCACCACAGGACGCCGCCCCGGTAGAGCACCATCCCGGCGGTGTCGGCGACCGTGCTGGTCTGCTTGGTCTTCAGGTCGTACAGGACGAGCCGCTGCCCGCCGACCGCCTGCGCCAGGCTGCTCGAATCCTCCGACAGCACCTCGAACCGGTCCAGCACCGCCACGTCGATGATCGAGGCGGTGGCGGTGCCGGTGGCCACCTGCTGCCGGTCCGCGCCGTCCGGCCGCATGAGCTCGCTGCGCGCCGGCCCGTTGCCGGCCAGCACGAGCACCCGGCACCAGGTCGGGCCGCAGGTGACCAGCTCGTTGGCGGTGGCGTCGATGGCCTGCTCACGGCCGCTGTCGAGGTCGCGCATCCGCACCGGGCCGCTCTGTCCGCTGCCCGCGCTGACCAGCCACGGCCAGCCGGAGAGCGCCCAGGCGCCGGGCTCGGTGCGCACGTCGACCGGGCCGCCGGTGAGCGGCGCGGACCGCACCTCGGTCGCCGTGTCCCGCCCGGGCGCCACCGCTGCCCAGTAGAGCCGGCCCCGCTCGATCAGCATGTCGTACTCGGAGTTGAAGAACACCACGTCACCGGTGTCGTCGGTGATCTGGAGGGGGGCGCCGCCGGCCGCCACGCCGACCCGCCACATCGTGGTCTTCGTGGCGCCGTCCTTGCCGGTCGCCGACTCGGCCCACGCCAGGTCGTCGCCGGCACGGGTGAAGCCGGCGAACTGCGGTCCCACCGCGGACGGCAGCCGGCGCAGCTCCCGGATCGTGCCGTCGGCCGCCCGCAGCACCAGCCGCACGCTGCCGCCGCTGGCGTCCGGCGCGGTGCCGACCGAGGTGCGCTCGTCGAGGAAGTACGCCGGGTTGTAGGCGGTGCCGTCGGGCAGCGTGCCCGGGATGTCGGCGCGCCGCGCGTCCGGCCAGGTCTCGCCGACGGTACGGGTCTGGGGTGGGGTGGGTTCGTTGCCGTCCGGTGACAGCGCCAGCAGCGCGCCGGCCGCCACCAGCGCGGCGGCCAGCCCGATCAGGCCGCCGAGCGGCGCCCTCCGCCGCCCCTTCTCACCATGATCAAGGCGTCCTTCAGGCTGCGGTTCAGGGGAGGTGGGCGAGGGCTTGAGGGACGCCTTGATCATGGGGCTGTCCAGGCTCACCGGCGGCGCCGGCGGCGCACCGCGAGGCCGGCGGTGAGGGCGCCGACCAGAGCCCCCGTGGCCAGGGTCGCGGGCACCGCGATCTTCGCGGCCTTGCGTCCGGTGCGGAAGTCGCGGATGTCCCACCCACGGATCCGCGCCTCGGCGCGCAGCGCGCTGTCCGGGTTGACCGCGACCGCGTGACCCACCGCCGAGAGCATCGGGATGTCGTTGGACGAGTCGCTGTACGCCGTGCAGCGCGTCAGGTCGAGGCCCTCGACCACGGCGAGCTGGTGGATCGCGTCGGCCTTCGCCGGCCCGTGCATCAGGTCACCGACCAGCCGGCCCGTGTACGCGCCGTCGCGCACCTCGGCGACCGTGCCGATCGCGCCGGTGAGCCCGAGCCGGCGCGCGATGACCCGGCCGAGCTCGACGGGTGCCGCCGTGACCAGCCACACCCGCTGACCGGCGTCGAGGTGCAGCTGCGCCAGCGCCCGGGTGCCGGTCCAGATGCGTCCGGCCATGAGTTCGTCGAAGATCTCCTCGCTGAGCCGTTCCATGTCGTCGACCCGCCAGCCCTCCACGAAGGCCAGTGCGGCGTTCTTCGCCTCCGACATGGCCTCCGGGTTCTCCCGGGCCATGACCCGGAAGCGGGCCTGCTGCCAGCCGTACCGGATCAGGTCACCGGTGGTGAGGTACTTGCGGGCCGCCAGGCCGCGGGCGAACCAGTAGATGGAGGCGCCTTGCATCATCGTGTTGTCGACGTCGAAGAACGCCGCCGCTGACTCGTCTGGCGGCACCGTGAGCGCCGCCTCCAGATCGGTCGCGGCCCAACCGGCGGTGTGCCCGTACGCATCGGTGCTGACTGTCACCTTGCGGTTACCGCCAACCCTGCGAGTGCCGGCCACGCGCGAACCTCCCTCCGCGACCCCTTCCCGCGAGGTCACTTCCTAGCGAGGGTAGCGGGCTTCGCTGTGATGATCGTTACGCCGAACGAACCTTCCGGTGATCAGGGCGTCCTTCACGCAGCTAGAACCACCTGCAGGACGCCCTGATCACCGGAAGGACTAGCCGAGGAGGTCGCCGAGGATGCGGCCCAAGCCGTCGAGGAGGCCGTCGTCCGGGGTCGGGGACGGGGTCGACGCGGGCTCGCCGGACGGCGTGCCGCCGGACGGGGACGCGTCCGGCTTCGGCGTGGTGTCCTCGCGCTCGCCGCCGGTCGACCCGTCGCCGTCGCGGCTCGGGCTCGGCTTGGTCCCGCCCTGCTGGCCGATCTGCGACCCGCGATCGCCCTCGCCGCGGGACTCGCTCGGCGTGGACAGGCAGGTGCCCGGCCGCGGGCCGAGCGCGTCGGCGCCGGCGGTGGCGGACGCGCTGCACGCGAGCGTCTCGCGGATCGCGATGGACCGCTGCCGCACGTCACCGAGCAGGCTCAGCGAGTCCAGTACCCGGTCGCGCTGCCCGCCGGAGACCTCGTCGAGCAGGCCGGTGAGGCCGCGCCGCTGGTCGGTGACGAACCCGTCGATCGCGTCGAGGGCGGCCGCGTCGCGGCCCTGCGTGGCGGCGGTGGTCAGCAGCTTCACGCCGTCGCGCGTGTCGTTGTCCATGTCCGACAGCGCGCCGGCGAAGCCGCTCCGGTTGGCCCGCACGGCCTGCGCCTCGGTCAACCGGGTGCGCGCGAAGCCGAGCAGCAGCTGGCCGCGCCCGACTTCCGAGCCGGCGAGGCCGAGCTGGGCCTTCTCGGTGGAGCGCTTCACCCCGTACAGCGCGTCGCCCGGCACGGCGCTGCCGCTGGCCGCGGACATGCCGGAGATGGCGACCGCGCTCGCGGCGACGCCGACGATCACGATGCCCCGGGAGCGGAGGCGCAGGACGGCGAGCCGGGAGCGGCTCGGGTCGGGCTCGGCGGTTGCCACCGCGGTGCGTCCGATGCCTTCGCGCTCCGCGGTGGCGACCAGCATGGCGCGTAGTCCGGTGCGGAACTCGGGGTCGAGGTCCACGGAGGGCCGGACGGCGGCCAAGCGGTCGCTCACGGCCACCAGCGGTGCGAGCTGGTCGTCGTCCGGCGACGGTACGTGGTGTCGCGGGACGCCCTTGGCCTCGTCGAGAAGCTGCGCGAAGCGCTCGGCGCGCCGGCGGTTGAAGACGCTCGTGTTCACCGCGGGCACCTCCCTTCGCTGGTCACGACTGCGCGGCTGGCGTGGTTGCCGGCCGGCGCGACGGCAGCGGGAACCGCGATGCGGGTCTGGGGGGATGCCAGGGCCACCGCCGGTCGCATCCTGACAAACGCCGCTGGGGGACGATGGGTTACGGGTGGTGGGGACGGGTGACTACCTGCCGTGAGCAGCGTCATACCCAGCCCTCGCCAACGCCCGCCCAGGAAGGGCGGTGGGTCACGGCTGGAATCCGTCGGGCAGCAGGCGAGCCAGCGCGCGTACCGCCCGGTACTGCAACGCCTTGATGGCGCCCTCGTTCTTGCCCATGGCCTGCGCGGTCTCGGCCACCGAGAAGCCCTGCAGGAAGCGCAGCACGATGCACTCCTGCTGCTCAGGGTTGAGCTGCTTGACCGCCGTCAGCAGGGCGACGTTGGTGATGTGGTCGACCACGGCCGCTTCGGGGCTGCCCTCGGGGCCGCGGTCCTCGCGGTCGGCGTCGAGCACGTCGCCGGTGGTCACTTCCAGGCGGTACCGGCCGGACTTGAAGTGGTCGGCCACCAGGTTGCGGGCGATGGTCACCAGCCAGGCGCCCAGGTCGCGGCCCTGCCAGGTGAAGCTGCCGATGCGCTTGAGCGCGCGCAGGAACGTGTCGGACGTGAGGTCCTCGGCGAGTTGCCGGTTGCCGACCCGGAAGTAAACGAACCGGAAGACGGTGTCGACGTACCGGTCGTAGATGAGGCCGAAGGCCTCGGACTCGCCGGCCTGGGCCCGCTCGACCAGGGCCCACACCTCGGCGGCGGCGTCGCTGGGGTCCGGCCGGTCCGGGTACCGCGTGGGCGCGCCGCCGCCGCTGGCGGCGCCGGCCTCGTTGGGGCGGACGGCCGGCAGGACCGCGGTGTCGCCCTCGGCGCGCGCGCCGGGGTCGGCCGGATTGTGCCCGGGCGCGGGCTGCGCCGGCATCGTGGGCCGGCCCGGGGTGGAGACGCCACCGCGCAGCGGCTTGGCGTTGCCCCCGTTGGACGGGGTGTGCCGGCCGGGCACCTCGTTGATCGGCGGCCGGTTGCGGGTGCGCCGGATGCTCATGTCGTTCATGGCCAGCTCGTTCGTGGGCTGGCGGGTGGATGTTTTCATGGCCGCGCGCAGCGCGCGCAGACCGCCGATGAGCGCCTCGCGAGCGGCGATCTGCTCGCGGCTCACCGGTCCGCCGGCGTAGACGTAAGCCGTCACTGCCCCTCCTCGAAAAGCCCGCGCAGCATCATCATCGGGCATGTGTCCGGTCCGGCGCGTCCGTCAACAGACTGGTCGTAGCCCACCACCAGGCGACACACACCCATGAGGTGCTGATGCGGTGCGATATCGGGCACAGCGGCCTCCTCGGGGTGAGGGGTGTCGACTCACGGCAAAAGGGGTGAGCCGACCCAGAGATAATAGGGCCAACATCACCCACATGTGCGGAGTCCGTTACACAGAGCGGAATTATTTGCCCTTTGAGGGCGGATAAGTCGCACAGTCTGTGCGTCGTCGGTTACCCGACAGAGTGACATCCCCCGTATGAGGGACAAACCCGGACATAACAGTGACCTGGAAGCGACACGCCCGGATGGCGTGCGTCACATTACGCTGTGACGGTGCACCGTGCTCCGAACCTGAGTTCCTTCGTCCGGCAGGCCGCCGAAGCGGGCCCCGAACGCCCGGCGCTGATCTGGCACGACCAGACGGTGACCTGGGGAGATCTCGACGCGCGGGTGGCGGCCGTGGCCGCTGGGCTCGCCGCGCTCGCGTCGCCGGGCACCGCCGGGCACACCGCTCGCGTCGCCATCGCGCTGCCGAACGTCCCCGACTTCGCGGTCGCCTACTTCGGCGCGCTGCGTGCCGGGCTGGTCGCGGTGCCGATCAACCCCGAGTTCACCGCCCGGGAGCTCGAGCACGTGCTCGCCGACTCGGCGGCCTCGATCCTGCTCTGCACCGGCCCGGTACGCGACACGATCGCCAAGATCCGCCATGAGCTGCCCGCGCTGTCGACGGTACGGACGGATCTGTCGGACCTGAGCGGGCCCGCACCTGCCGTCGAGGCCGGCGGTGACGATCTGGCCGTGCTGCTCTACACGTCCGGCACCGAGGGCCGCCCGAAGGGCGCCATGCTGTCGCACCGCGCGCTCCTCGCCAACCACGAGCAGATGGCGGCCATCGCACCTACCGTCGTCGGCCCCGACGACGTGTTGCTGCTCGCGGTGCCGCTCTTCCACGCGTACGGGCTGAACTCCGGCCTGGGTGCGGTGGCCTATCACGGCGCCTGCGGCGTGCTGGTCGAGCGCTTCGACCCGGCGGCGGAGTTGGAGACCATCGAGCGGCACCACGTCACCACCGTGATCGGCGTCCCGTCCATGTACGTGGGCTGGTCACTCCTGCCCGAGCTGGGCGAGGCGATGGCGTCGGTCCGCCTCGCGGCCTGCGGCGCGGCGCCGCTCGACCCGGACACCGCGGCGCGGTTCACCGAGGCGACCCGCCACCCCGTCTTCGTCGGGTACGGGCTGACCGAGACCGGCCCGATCCTGACCTCGGCGCTGGTCAGCCCGGTGCCGAAGAGCAACTCGATCGGGCAGCCGATCCCGGGCGTCGAGCTGCGGCTGGTCGGTGCCAACGGGGAAGACCTGTGGCGCGACGGCACCATCGACCCGGACGCCGAGACCGAAGACGAGCTGGAGGTCGAGCTGGAGTCGCCCGGCACCGACCCCGGCGAGATCGTCGTGCGCGGGCCAAACCTCTTCTCGGGGTACTGGCCGGATGGGCGGGACGGGCCGGACCCGGATGGCTGGTGGGCGACCGGCGACGTGGCGTACGCGGACGCCGACGGCGACCTCTTCCTGGTCGACCGGCTCGGCGAGCTGATCCTGGTGAGCGGCTTCAACGTGTACCCGCACGAGGTCGAGCAGGTGCTCGCCGCACACCCGGGCGTCGCCGAGGCGGCGGTGGTGGGCGCGCCCCACCCGTACACCGGGCAGACCGTGCGGGCGTTCGTGGTGCGGGCGCCCGGCGCCGAGCCCACCCTCGACGACCTGCTGCGGCACTGCGAGCGCAACCTGGCCCGGTTCAAGTGCCCGACGTCCGTGGAGTTCGTCGACGCGCTGCCGCACTCGCCGACGGGTAAGGTGCGCAAGACGCTGCTGCGATCGGAGAACCGTGTCTGAACCGCGCCTGACGTTGATCACCCGCACCGGCTGCCACCTGTGCGACGTGGCGAAGGAGGCGATCGAGCGGGTCGCGACCCAGACCGGGGAGCGATGGGTGGAGATCGACCTGAGCGGCGATCCCGAGCTGGAGGCCGAGTACGGCGACCGGGTGCCGGTGACGTTGCTCGACGGCAAGGAGCACGGGTACTGGCGGGTCGAGGAGCAGCGGCTGATCCGGGATTTGAACAAATCGAAATGATCCCGTCGGGACGGTTGCGTATGGTGCTCCGATGGCGCGCACTCACCTGGTCTGGGACTGGAACGGCACCCTCCTCGACGACCTCGGGCTAGTGGTCTCGGCGACGAACGCGGCGTTCGCGATCGTCGACGGGCCGGCCGTCACGGCCGACGAGCACCGGCGTGACTTCTGCCGCCCAGTGGTCGACTACTACGCACAGGTGCTGGGGCGGCCGGTCGACGCCGAGGAGTTCGGGCGGCTCGACAAGATCTTCCACGACGCGTACCGGGCGGGCCTGGCCGGCTGCGGGCTGACGGCGGACGCGCGCGCCGCGATCGCGGGCTGGACCGGCACCCAGTCGCTGCTGTCCATGTGGTTCCACGACGAGCTGGTGCCGACCATCGAGACGTACGGGCTGACGCCGGTGTTCAACCGGGTCGACGGGCTGCGGGCCACGGTCGGCGGCGATCTGAAGGCCGGCCACCTCGCCCGGCACCTGTCCGCGCTCGGCATCGACGGTTCGTCGGTCGTGCTGATCGGCGACTCGATCGACGACGCGCACGCGGCCGCGTCGGTCGGCGCGGCGTGCGTGCTCTACGCCGGCGGCTTCACCGACCCCGACCGCCTCCACACGGTCGGCGTCCCGGTCGTCGACACCCTGACCGCCGCCGTCACCCTCGCCTCCGCCCTCTGAGCTGCGTTCCGACGCTCCGCGTCGCTCTCCCGCTTGTGCCCCCAAAGGGCTGCCCTCTTGGGGCGTCACGCCCCCAAAGGGCTGCCCTCTTGGGGCGTCACGCCCCCAAAGGGCAGCCCTTTGGAGCGTGAATTCTGAAGAAAGCTCCCCTATACATGCCCAGAGGGTGAGAGGGGAGCTCTGTTCGGAATTCATCCCCAAGAGGGCTGCCCTCTTGGGGCCCAGGCCCCAAGAGGGCAGCCCTCTTGAAGCAGAGCGTGGGCCGGGTCAACCGCGGAGGTAGGCGAGGACGGCGCGGACGCGGCGGTGTTGTTCCTCGTCGGGCGGGAGCTGGAGCTTGGTGAAGATGTTGCGCACGTGCTTCTCCACCGCGCCGTCGCTCACCACCAGCGCCCGGGCGATCGCCGTGTTCGACCGGCCCTCCGCCATCAACGCCAGCACCTCGCGCTCCCGGGGCGTCAGCTCGCGCAGCGGGTCGTCGCGCCGGCGGCGGACCAGGAGCTGGCTGACCACCTCCGGGTCGAGCACGGTCCCACCGGCCGCCACCCGACTGATCGCGTCCAGGAATTCGGCGATCGCGGCCACCCGGTCCTTCAGCAGGTAGCCCACCGCGCCGGCCCGGTCCGCGAGCAGGTCGTCGGCGTACGAGACCTCGACGTACTGGGAGAGCACCAGGATCGGCGTACCCGGTACCCGCTCCCGGGCCGTGACCGCGGCCCGCAGGCCCTCGTCGGTGTGTGACGGCGGCATCCGCACGTCGACGATGGAGATGTCGGGGCGGTGCTCCTCGATCGCCACCACCAGGCTGTCGCCGTCACCGACGGCCGCCACGACGTCGTGTCCCTGCTCGGTCAGCAGCCGGACGAGGCCCTCTCGCAAGAGCACCGCGTCGTCGGCGATCACTACACGCATCCTGCTACTCAACACGGCACCCGCGCTTGGATCTCGGTCGGCCCCCCGGGCGGGCTGACCACGTCGAGGGTGCCGCCGGCGGCGCGGACCCGGTCGGCGATGCCGGCGAGGCCGTGACCCTTGGAGACGTGCGCCCCGCCGTCGCCGTCGTCGATGATCGAGATCTCCAGCTCGTCGTCGGCGCGCTGGACGCGGACCCAGCACTCGGTGGCGCGGCTGTGCTTGGCGACGTTGGTGAGGGCCTCGGCGACCACGAAGTACGCCGCGTTCTCCAGCGCCGGGTCGAGCCGTCCGGCGCGGGTGCCGAGCGCCGGGTCGACGCTCAGGTCGATGGGTACGACGCCGCGGCCCGCGAGCGCGGCGAGCGCGCTGGGCAGGCCGCGGTCGACGAGGATCGGCGGGGCGATGCCGCGGGAGAGCGCGCGCAGCTCGTTGAGCGTGTCGCGGGTCTGCGCGAGCGCCTCGTCGAGGGTGCGCCGCACCGCCTCGGGGTCGGTGTCGAGCTGCTGCTGGGCCCGGCCGAGGTCCATGGCGAGCCGCACGAGGCGCTGCTGGGGCCCGTCGTGGATGTCGCGTTCCAGCCGGCGCAGCGCGGTGGCCTCGGCGGAGACCGCGGCCCGCTTCTGCTCCTCCAGGACGGTGATCCGGTTGCGCATCTCCGCCATGCCGGTGAGCAGGGCGCGGCCGAAGCTGGCCTCCAGCACGGCGAGGCCGCGCACCACGACCGGCAGCGTGATGAGGAAGAACACACCGATGGCGGTGTAGAGGACGATCCGGGCGCCGGTGCCGCCGCCGAGCCCGAGCAGCTCGGGAAGGTCCTGGTCGTCGGGCCCGTGCGGGATCGCCCAGTCGTACGCCCAGTAGAGCGAGCCGCCCACGGCACCGGCCCACCAGGTGACCGTGAGGGCGAACCCGAAGAGGTGCAGCGGCAGCCGCACGACGCCGTGGGCCAGGTCGAGCCAGGACTGGGTGTCGGTGATCGGGGTCAGGACCCGGCGCCAGATGGCGGCGTCCGGGGCGGCGGTGCGGTACTGCGGGCGTACCCGGGGCTGGCGCAGCACGGCCGGCATCCGGAGCCGTTCGATGTCGGCGAAGGCCCGAGCGGCGTAGAGCGCGCCGGCGAGGATCGGCACGCCGATGACGGTGACCCCCAAGGCAAGTCCGAGTGCGAACCCGACCACCAGCACTATGAAGCTCGCCACGGCGAGGGGAAAATTGACGAGGATATATCCGGTATCGCTGAGGAGCTGGCGGAGCATGCCGACGCGGACGTACGGCGCGGGGGCGGTGGTCGCGGTCATGTCATTGACGCTAGGCATCGGGTCGGTGGGATCCCATCCCGTCGGCTGGCATCTTCACGGTAGGGCTGCCCCTACTCATCGTTGAGGTGAGGGACGTAGAGATCAAGATCGCGATTTGTGCACGACTTCACAAGCGCCTAGTCTGTAACTCCGTAGCGCCCCGCTATCACAGTCGGCAGCGGTTGTCGATAGCGGGTCCCCCACGAGCACGGAGTCCCATGAGTCACCAGCGCCCCGAAGGCCCGTCCGGCGACGCAGGGGCGGTTCCTGCCCTTCCGGATCTTCCGGAAGCGACGGTCGCCCGGCTCCCTGAGTACCTGCGTGCGCTGCACAACCTCGCCGAAGCCGGCAACGACACCGTGTCCAGCGAAGGGCTCGCCGCCGCCGCTGGCGTCAACTCGGCCAAGCTCCGCAAGGACCTGTCGCACCTGGGGTCCTACGGCACCCGGGGCGTGGGCTACGACGTGGCGCTGTTGATCGAGCAGATCGAGTATGTGCTCGGGCTCACCCAGCGCCGCACCGTCGCCCTGATCGGTGTGGGTAATCTCGGTCACGCCCTGGCGGGGTATGCGGGGTTCGGCACCCGTGGCTTCCGCATCGCCGCGCTCTTCGACGCCGACCCGGCGCGGGTCGGCGAGCACATCAACGGCCTGGTGGTGCGGCACATCGACGACCTGCCGGAGATCGTCATCGAGGAGTCGATCGCGATCGGCGTGATCGCCACCCCGGCGCCGGCCGCGCAGACCGTCGCCGATCGGCTGGTCGCGGCGGGTGTCACGAGCATCCTCAACTTCGCTCCGTGCGTACTCTCGGTACCGGACGGGGTCGACGTCCGCAAGGTCGACCTCGCCATCGAGCTGCAAATACTCTCGTTCCACGAGCATCGCAAGGCATCGCTGACCGCACTGCCCGCGGCTGGCCAGAAGGGCGGCCTCACAGCGCTGCCGGGCGGGCTCTCGGCCACTGGCACCGAGGAGGCGGTAGGCACATGACGTTGATCGTCGTTGGCACGTCGCACCGCACCGCGCCGGTCGCGGTGCTGGAGCGACTCTCCGTCGCCCCGGCCGACCTCGGCGGCACCCTCGAGCGCCTGGTCGCCCAGGAGTACATCGGCGAGGCCGTGGTGCTCTCCACCTGTAACCGGGTCGAGGTCTACGCGTCGGTCAGCGGCTTCCACGGCGGCCTCGGCCAGATCTGCGGCGTGCTCGCCGACCAGGCCGGCTGCACGCCGAACGAGCTGGCCAGTCACCTCTACGTGCACTACGACGGCGCGGCCGTCGAGCACGCGTTCCGGGTGGCCGCCGGGCTGGAGTCGATGGTGGTGGGCGAGGCGCAGATCCTCGGCCAGCTCCGCGACGCCTACCACCGGGCCACCGAGGTCGACGCCGCCGGCCGGCTTCTGCACGAGCTCATGCAGCAGGCGCTGCGGGTCGGCAAGCGGGCGCACACCGAGACCGGCATCGACCGCGCCGGGCAGAGCGTGGTCACGGCCTCCCTCAGCGTGGCGGCGTCCGTGCTCGGCGGCGGCCACGATTGCGTACTCGAAGCGGATTGCGAGCACGACGAGCCCGCCACCCTCAACGGCCGTCCGGCGCTGGTGGTGGGCGCCGGCGCGATGGGCGCGCTGTCCCTCGCCACGCTGTCCCGCGCGGGCGCCGGACCGCTGTCCGTGACCAACCGCGGCGGCGACCGGGCCGCGCGGCTCGCCGAGGCCTACGGCGCGACGGCGGTGCCGTTCGCCGACCTGCCGGCCGCGCTGGCCGCCGTCGACGTGGTGGCCACCGCGACCGCGTCCACCGAACACGTGCTGACCCGCGCCGCGATCGAGCAGGCGACGGCGGGCCGCGACCGGCCGCTGGTCATCCTCGACCTCGCGGTGCCGCGCGACGTGGAGCCGGCCGCCGCCGAGCTGCCCGGCGTGGTGGTGGTCGACATCGACCGGCTGGCCGCGACCTTGCGCACCGGGCCGGCCGCGGTCGACCAGGCGGCGGTCGAGGAGATCGTCGCCACCGAGGTCGAGGCGTTCCTGTCCTGGCTGCGCGGTTCCGACGTGGCGCCGACGGTCGCCGCCCTGCGCAGCCGCGCCGACGACGTGGTGTCCGCCGAGCTGCGCCGGCTGGCGCAGCGCCGGCCGGATCTGACCGACGCCCAACGCGCCGACGTCGCGCACACCGTGCACCGGGTGGTGCAGCGCCTGCTGCACTCGCCGACGGTCCGGGTGCGGCAGCTCGCCGCCGAGCCGGGTGGCGACCAGTACGCCGCGCTGCTGCGCGAGCTGTTCGACCTGGACGTGCCGCAGGCCGACCGAGCCAACGTGGTGCCCGAGATCGGGGGCGAGAAGTGACCCTTCGCCTCGGCACGCGCGGCAGCGCGCTCGCCCTGGTCCAGTCCCGGCAGGTGGCCGACGCGGTGCGCGCCGCCACCGGGCGGGACGTCGAGCTGGTCGAGATCGTCACGGCCGGCGACCAGTCGTCGGCGCCCGTGCAGCGGCTCGGCGTCGGCGTCTTCGTGTCCGCGCTGCGCGACGCGCTGGTCGCCAAAGAGATCGATTTCGCGGTGCACTCGTACAAGGACCTGCCGACCGCGGCCCACGAAGGGCTGCTGGTGGCGGCCATCCCCGTCCGGGAGGACCCGCGCGACGCGCTCGTGGCCAGCGGAGGTCGCACGCTCGCGGAGCTGCCGGCCGGCGCCCGGGTGGGCACCGGCGCGCTGCGCCGGATGGCCCAGCTGCGCGCGCTGGGTCTCCAGCTCGAGGTGGTGCCGATCCGTGGCAACGTCGACACCCGGCTGCGCAAGGTCAGCGACGGGGAGTTGGACGCCGTCGTGCTGGCCCGCGCCGGCATCGCGCGACTCGGGCGCACCGCAGAGATCACTGAGACGCTCGACCCGATGCTGATGCTGCCCGCGCCCGCCCAGGGCGCGCTCGCGGTGGAGTGCCGGGCCGACGACCAGGACCTGGTCGAGCTGCTGGGAAGGCTCGACCACGCACCGACCCGCGCCGCGGTCACCGCGGAGCGGGCACTGTTGGCCGCCCTGGAGGCCGGGTGCAGTGCCCCGGTGGCGGGCTTCGCCGAACTCGCCGAGGGTGACGACGGTGACGAGATTTACTTGCGCGGTGCGGTGATCAGCCCGGATGGCACCGATGACATCCGGCTGTCCCGCACCGGTACGCCAGCCGACGCGGCGGAGCTCGGGGCGGCCTTGGCCGCTGACCTCCTCGACGCCGGCGCCGACACCCTACTGGGAGCACAGAATGACCCGCACCCGTAAGCACGCAGGCCGCATCGCGTTCGTCGGGGCCGGACCCGGCGACCCGGGCCTGCTGACCCGCCGGGCGCACGACGCCCTGGTCGAGGCCGACCAGGTGATCTACGACCGCGGCGTCGCCGACGCCCTGCTCGACGCGGTCCGCGCCGAGGCGAAAGCCGACACCCAGTTCACGCCCGCCGAGGGCGCGCCCGGCGACGTCGCCAAGGTGCTCCTATCCGCGGCCCGATCCGGTCAGAACGCCGTCCACCTGGTCGCCGGCGACCCGTTCGGGCACGACGCGGTGGTCAAGGAGGTGCAGGCGGTCGCGCGCACGGCCGTGCACTTCGAGGTCGTGCCCGGGGTCGGGCAGGCCGAAGGCGTCGCCACCTACGCCGGGGTGCCGCTGCCCGGGCTCCGCGCCGCCGCCGACGTCGACGAGGTGTCCGCGCTGGACTTCGAGGCGCTGGCCGGCGCGGTGTCGCGCGGCTCGCTGGCCCTCGCCGTCGACGCGGGCGACCTGGCCGCCGTCCGGGACGGGCTGCTCGCCGCCGGCGTCGACGGCACGACCGCCGTCGGCGTGACCGGCGACGGCACCGGCGAGACGCAGTACACGACCACGTCGACCGTGGACAGCTTCGTCGCGGCGGCGCTCGGCTTCACCGGCCGGGTCGTGCTCACGCTCGGCGAGGGCGTCACCCACCGCGACAAGCTGAGCTGGTGGGAGAACCGTCCGCTGTACGGGTGGAAGGTGCTCGTGCCGCGCACCAAGGAGCAGGCCGGAGTGATGAGCGAGCGGCTCCGGGCCTACGGGGCGATCCCGTGCGAGGTGCCGACCATCGCCGTCGAGCCGCCGCGCACGCCGGCCCAGATGGAGCGCGCGGTCAAGGGCCTGGTCGACGGGCGATACGCGTGGATCGTGTTCACCTCGGTCAACGCGGTGCGCGCGGTGTGGGAGAAGTTCGCCGAGCACGGACTCGACGCCCGGCACTTCGGCGGCGTGAAGATCGCCTGCATCGGCGAGGCCACGGCGGAGGCGGTGCGCGCGTTCGGCATCCAGCCCGAGCTGATCCCCGCCGACGACCAGTCCAGCGAGGGTCTGCTGGCCGAGTTCTCGCCGCACGACGAGGTGCTCGACCCGGTCGGCCGGGTGCTGCTGCCGCGCGCCGACATCGCCACCGAGACCTTGGCCGCCGGGCTGATCGAGCGCGGCTGGGAGGTCGACGACGTCACGGCGTACCGGACCGTCCGGGCTGCCCCGCCGCCGGAGGAGATCCGCAACTCGATCAAGCAGGGCGGCTTCGACGCGGTGCTCTTCACATCGTCCTCGACCGTCCGCAACCTGGTCGGCATCGCCGGTAAGCCGCACACCCGCACGGTGGTCGCCGTGATCGGCCCGAAGACGGCCGAGACCGCGACCGAGTTCGGCCTCCGGGTCGACGTGCAGCCCAGCCACGCCTCGGTGGCCGACCTGGTGGAGGCGCTCGCCGCCTACGCCGTCGAGCTGCGCGAGAAGCTGGCCGCCATGCCGGCGAAGCAGCGCCGCGGCTCGAAGGTGCAGGGTCCGACCGCGTTGAGGTTCCGATGAGCTTTCCCGACGTACGGCCACGGCGCTTGCGCCGCACGCCGGCGCTGCGCCGGCTGGTCGAAGAGACCCGGGTGGCGCCGTCCGAGCTGGTGCTGCCGATGTTCGTCAAGGAAGGGCTGACCGAGCCGCGGCCGATCTCCGCGATGCCCGGCGTGGTGCAGCACTCCCGCGACTCGCTGCGCAAGGCGGCCGTCGAGGCGGTCCAGGCCGGCGTGGGCGGCATCATGCTCTTCGGCGTGCCGCTCGCCAAGGACTCGCTTGGCTCCGGGGGCGCCGACCCCAATGGCATCCTCAACGTCGCGATCCGCGATGTTGTCGCTGAGGTCGGCGACGCCACGGTGGTGATGGGCGACCTGTGCCTCGACGAGTTCACCTCGCACGGCCACTGTGGACTGCTGGCCGCCGACGGCACCGTGGACAACGACGCCACCCTGGCGGCATACGCGGAGATGGCGGTCGCCCAGGCCGCCGCCGGGGTCGGCGTGGTCGGGCCGTCCGGCATGATGGACGGCCAGGTCGGCGTGGTGCGCCGGGCGCTCGACGCCGCCGGCTACACCGACGTCGCCATCCTGGCGTACGCGGTGAAGTACGCCTCCGCGTTCTATGGCCCGTTCCGGGAGGCGGTCGAGTCGTCGCTGCGCGGCGACCGGCGCACGTACCAGCAGGACGCGCCCAACATCCGCGAGGCGCTGCGGGAGGTCGCGCTCGACGTGGCCGAGGGCGCCGACATCGTGATGGTCAAGCCGGCGCTGCCCTACCTGGACGTGGTGTCCGCGGTGCGCGCCGCCGTCGACATCCCGGTGGCGGCCTATCAGATCTCCGGCGAGTACGCGATGGTGGAGGCCGCCGCCGCGAACGGCTGGATCGACCGTGACCAGGCGATGCTCGAGACGCTGACGTCGATCCGCCGCGCCGGCGCCCAGATCATCCTCACGTACTGGGCCGTCGACGCCGCCCGCTTGCTCCGCGCCCGCTACTAACCATGATCAAGGCGTCCCTCAAGTAGTGATCACTACTTGAGGGACGCCTTGATCATGGGATGGTGATGGTTTCGGTCCGGAGTATCTCGTCGAGCCGGTAGAGGCGGGCCGCGTCCGGGGGCAGCGCAGCCCACGCCACCCGAACCGACCGGTTGTCCGTCCATGCGAGGCCATAGACGTCCTGGAACCGGCTGGGCCCTATGTCGAGCGTCTCGGTCGCGCGCGTCGCGCCGGTGCGCGTGTCGACCACCGCCAACCGCAGTTCATCGCCCGCGTAGTAGGGGACCGCGACCAGCCGCCCGTCCGGCGATAGCCGCACGTCCTGCGCCCGCCGCAGGTCCGGTCCCTGCGGCGGCGTCTCAGCCAGTGCGCAGGGCACGGTCGCCTGAGCCTGCGATCGGTTGCCGGGAATCACGAAGACACGCAGCTCACAGCCGTCTAACAGCACGACCACGCCGTTCCCGACGTCCACCCGTGGCCCCACCGAACCGAACGCGCTCAGCGCCAACGCCAGCCGCTCCGCACCGGTGGCCAGGTCGTGTGCCATCAACCCGCGTGGTCGGAGCAGGTAGGCGGTGGTCTCGTCGGCCCCCACCAGTCTTGTGATCTCGTCCTTCACACCCACGTCGCGGGACAGTTCGATGGTCCCGTCGGCCGCCAGCACCTCCAGGTCGATCGACACGCCCTCGGCGGCGGCGTTCGGGCTGATCCGAGGCGTCCCGGGCGTGTGCTCGGTGTAGCCGAGCACGACGAGCCGTCCGTCCGGCAGTCCCACCGCATGGAGCCAATCGTCCACGCCCGGGATGGCGTGGCGGACCAGGGAGCCGTCGGGGAGTACCTCGCCGAGCTCGCGCTCGTTCACTATCCCGACTTCCGGGCCGTTCTTCGACTGCAACGCCAACCCAGCGGCCCGGACGAGCAGGCGCTGCGCGGGTTCCGCCGCAGCCGCCGGCTCCGCTGGCGTCCGGTCCAGGGCCGCGGGCACGGCGGCGGCCGCGATGGCGACCAGGGCAGCCGCGCAGGTCGCGACCGTCGCCTGCCGCCGGCGCCGCCGGCGCACCGCCCGGTGCCGCACGGATCCGAGGTCTCCGCCGTGCGCGCTCGCCGCCGTCGCGGCGCGCCGCACGGTCTCCACAATCTCATCGGGTACGACGGACATCGTTCACCCCTCCTCGGTGAGTGCCGCTCGCAGGCCGTCGAGGCCACGGGACAGCCGGCTCTTGACGGTGCCCTCGGAGACCTTGAGCACGGCCGCGGTGTCGGCGGTGGACAGATCGAGTAGCACCCGGCAGACCACGACGGCGCGCTGGGCGATCGGCAGCCGCTCCAGCGCGGTGCGGGCGGCGATCGCATCGGCGTCCGGACCGGCGACCGCCGGCTCCCGGCTGTCCGCCAGCTCCGGGCGTTCCCGGCGCACCTTGCGCCACCACGAGGTCGCCCAGTTGAACCCGACGCGGTACACCCAGGCGGCCGGGTTGTCGAGGTCCCGGACCCGGCTCCAACGGGCGTAGGCCCGGGCCATCGCCTCGTCGGCGGCCTCCCGGGCCAGGGTGTCGTTGCCGAGGGTGAGCGCCAGCGCCCGGTAGATCCGGTCGAGGTGCGCGCGATAGAACCCGTCGAACGAGTCGGCGTCGGCGTCTGGGGTGGCCGCCGCCGTGTCGCGCTCCGCCGCGTGCGTACTCATGACCGGTACACGCGCGAAGAGTACGTGCCGTTCCCATGATCAAGGCGTCCCTCAAGTCGTTAGAACTACTTGAGGGACGCCTTGATCATGGAGAGTGCGTCAGTTGAGGAAGCGTGCCACCTGCGGGTCGTGGTCGCTGACGCCGCGCGAGCCGTCGCCCTCGTGGTCGGCGGGCCAGTCGGCGTTGACGTGCGCGGCCCGGATCTGCACGAGATCGTCGTAGAGCGCATCGGTCACGAAGACGTGGTCGAGCGTCTGCGCCTGGCCCTGGAAGACATACGAGTACGCCGAGTTCGGCGCCTCGGCGGCCAGGTTCTCCCAGAGGCTGTGCAGGCCGGCGTCGTACAGCGGCGCGAGCTGGTCGGAGACCGGCTGCACCGGGTCGTCGGGGCGGGGGAACACGTTCAGGTCACCGCCGTACACCACGCGGGCGTCGCCGATCGCGGTCACGATCGCCGCGCCGTACGCCGCCTGCTCGCGGCGCTGGCCGATGCGGGCCTGCGGCGTGGACGAGAAGTGGTTGCTCACCGCCCAGAACGCGCCCTGTCCATCGAGGACGAACTTGCCGACCTGCGGCGCCCGGGTGTAGACGTCCGAGCCGTCCACACCGGTGGAGGTGTCCACATCGGAGGGCAGGTCGGCGTTGAGCGCCTTGGGGTTCTGCACGTCGGCGTTGTAGGCGAGGGCCGGCGCCCGGTACGACACCGTCGGGGTGGCGCCCAGCACCGGGTCGTCGGCGGTCGCCGGGGCCAGGGCGAGCCGGTCCGTGCGGTACAGGAACGCCGCGGTGATGCCCCGGTCGTCGGCGCCGTCCCGGTCGTAGGCCGCCGCGTATGCCGGGCCGCCGTTTGCCGAGATCGCGAGCGTCAGCTCCTGGAGCGTGTCGGGCGCCCCGTCGGCGTTGTCCGTCGTGCCACAGGTGAGCGAACCGCCGGAGATCGCGCAGATGTCCTGGTCCTCCGCCTCCTGCACGAGCAGCAGGTCGGGGGCGTGCAGGTCGTTGACGATCTGGTCGGCCAGGTGCCCGAGCTTGGTCTGGTACTCCTCGAGGGTCGCCGGCACGTAGTCGAACGGCGGGTTCACGCCGGTGCAGCCCGCGTTGCCGGTGAAGTCGCAGCCGTCGAACGGGTCGTCGCGGAAGTCGTACAGGTTCTCCACGTTGTACGTCGCGACCGCGAACTGCCGGGTCCGCACCGCCGGCCGCGGCGGCGCGTTGAGCGACGGGTCGGCGCCCGCGGCGAACTGCGCCGACGCGGCCTGCACGCCGTACTTCTCGAACGAGTAGTACAGCCCGCCTACCGCGTCGCCGGTCAGCGTGTCGAAGGTGTGCGCCGGCGGCAGCAGCGCCGTGTTGTCCTGGGCCGTCCACTTGACACCCATGCTGCCCAGCATGATCCGCATGCCGTTGCCGTCGTCGAACAGCGCCTTGTTGTTGTCGCGCGGGTGCGCGTCGCGGAACACCCGGCGGCCGTACGCCACCGGCCGGTCGAGCAGGTTGCTGTCCTTGTCGACCAGCCAGATCTCCGCGTCGGCGGTGCCGGCGAACACGTCCCGCCCGCTGACCGCGCCGCTGCCCGCCCGTACCCGGATCTGGGTGCCCTCGTGCCGCTCCCAGAACCGGTCGGCGGCGGCCAGGTCGACCGGCGGCCGGGCGTCCGTGACCGCGACGTCGGTGACCCCGCTGGCGAGCTTCTCCACCAGCGAGGCGCTGGTGAGCTGGGTGAGGTTGAAGTACTCCGCCACCCGGGCCCGCAGCACCACCTCGTCGCCGACGACCGGCACGTAGCCGCCGATCAGCGACGTGAAGGAGCCCATGAACACGAAGACGCCGTCGGACGTGGTCGGGTCGCCGTCCTCGGTGCCCGCGCGGCTCTGCAGGAAGAAGCCGTACTGGTTGGCACCGGCCGAGGTGCGGGCGAGGGTGCGCTGGGTGATGACGCCGCGCACGTCGTACTGGCTGGCGCTGGAGCCGTTGCCGGACGCCGGCGCCAGCGGCGACCGGTCGGCCTTGCCAGACTCCGCGTCGGTGGTCTGGCCCTGCACCTCGCCGATGCTGATCGCGGGCGGCGGGTCGGTCGGCCCGCCGTTGCCCTCGCCGTTGTGCAGGCCCAGGTCGTCGACCGTGTCGACGGCGAGCCCGGTCCACCCGGCGGCCGGGTCGAACGCGTCGGCCGGGTTGGGGTCGCCGGCCTCCACGGCCGGCAGCCGGCGCAGCGTGTTGTCGGCGGTGCTGGCCAGATCGGTGCCCCACTCGGAGCCCGGGTCGACGCCCACCTGCCCGACCGCGTCGATCGGCGTGCCGCCCTTGGTCAGCACGACCGCGTCGTCGCCGTTGAACAGCGCACTGCCGGTGGTCTGGTCGGCCTGCGCGAGGATCGCGCCGGTCGCGGACGAGTGGGCGAACACGAACACGTCGGCGGTCGCGACCGTGCCGGTGAGCGCGAAGTTCGTCGAGGTGGTGGCCCCGTTGAAGTACACCCGGAGCTGGTAGCCGCCGGCCGCGAGGTCGATCGCGGCGCCGGTGCCGTTGTACAACTCGATCGCCTTGTTGTTCGACGAGCCTTCGATGTATTCGGATATGAACAACTCGGACGGCGCCGCCGACGCCGAACCCGGCGCCAGGCCGGCTCCGGCGAGAGCGGCGATCACTATCAGGGCGCACAAGCGGCGCGGGCGCATGAAGCCTCCACGATGGCCGGACACAATCCAACGAACGTTAAGGTGCCGGCGCCGCCGTGCGGCATCAGGTTTTCGTCTTCACTTCCAGGCGGCGGAGCAGTGCCGGCACGTCCGCCCCGTACTCGTACCACTCGCGGTCGGGCTGGAAGCCCAACTCGGCGTTAACCTTCAAGATCTGTTCGTTGTCCAACGCGTTCCAGGTCTGCACCTCGGTCAGCTCCGGCTCGGCGGAGCGCAGCTCGAAAAGCATCCGCGCCTTGATCGCCCGGTCGATGCCGTAACTGCGGTGGTCGGGCACCACGATCGTGTCGTACTGATCGGCGCGGGTCGGATGCTGCGCCGGCACGACCACCTCGGTGAGGCCGGCCACCGCGCCGGTGCGCTCGTGCAGGGCGAGCACGATGTATGGCTGCATGCCGCGTTTGTGCAGGCAGGCCAGGCTGTCCCGGAGCCGCTCCGGATCATACGAACTGGGGCGCAGGTCGAGATCCTCGGTTTCGGCCTCCCGCATCGCGGCCTTGGCCATCGCGTACGCCCCGAGCAGGTCGTCGGGTGGGCCGCCCGGGAAGAACTCCACCCGGTAGCCGGCCGCGATGCCCCGGGCCATCTCGCCGACCGCCAGCCAGTCCAGCGTGGACAGCTTGAGCACGCTGCGGGTCTCCACATACTCCCGCTGGAAGCCCAGCGACTCGTAGAAGGCCACCGCCGGCGTGCCGCCCACCACCTCGGCGCCCACGGAGGACAGACCCTCGTCGTACGTCCGGCGGACCGCGGTCGCCAGCAGCCGGCGGGCGAGGCCGGTGCTCCGCAACCGAGGATGGACGAAGAGCTCGATCACCCCGATGTCGCCCAGCAGGAGCACGTTGGTGTGGCCGACGAGAGCGCCGCTCTCGTCCTCCGCCACCCACGAGATCCGACGCTCACCCGGCATGGTCTCCGACTGGTACTCCCGCAGGCAGTTGTCCTGCCAGCGCGGATCCTCGGGGAGGTCGGCCGCGAGCACCGCGTTGAGAGTGTCCAGCAAGGACTCGATCTCCTCGGACGACGCCGTCCGGGGATCCCACTCGCGCACCATCACCCGTCTAGCTTGCCTTGGGCCGCAGGTGAGGGGAAGGGCCTGGTCCGCCAAAGTGCCGAAGAGGTGACGCTACGTGCGGCTGCGCGCCCCATAGTCGTTCGCCGTCTCGAACACCTGCTGAGCGTACGGCTGGACCTGGTTGTACGACAGGATGGCGGTCCACCAGTCCTGGCCGGTCGACAGGTCGCGCCCACCCTGGCACAGGTAGTTGCCGGCCGCCAGCGCGGCGTCGTCGATGTCGTTGGGGTCCTTGGCCGAGTCGTTGTCGGCGTCGATCGCGTGCAGGCGCCACGTCGTCGGGATGAACTGCATCGGCCCGACCGCCCGGTCGTAGGTCGGGTCGCCGTCGAGCTCACCCTGGTCGGTGTCGGTGATCCGCTGGGTGCCACCCGTGCCGTTGAGCGGCGGCCCGAGAATCGACGGGATCGACCGCCCATCGGTGCCCAGGGTGGCGTTGTGGCCGCCGTGGTTGGACTCCACCTTGCCGATCGCCGCCAGCGTGGTCCACTTCAGGCCGCATGCCGGGTGGGTGCGGGCCAGCACCAGCTCGGCGTACCCGTACGCCTGCAGAGCCACCCACGGGATGCTGAGCTTGGTGGAGGTCTGGGTCGCCCAGGTCGCCAGCACGTCGGCCGGCCGCCCGCTGGTCCCTGTGCCGTTGGTGCCGCCGCCGAGCGCCGAGGTGGCGGTCGGGCTCGCGCCCGGGCTGGTCGGCGACAGCTCGCCGGGCCCGATGACCCCCGCCGCGTCCGGTGCCAGCGAACCGGTCGCCGTCGCGCTCGGGCTCGCCGCGCCACTCGCCCCGGTCGGTGCGGTGGCCGGCACGAGCACGCCGCCGGCGACCACCGTCGCGGCGACCAGTGCGAGCAGCAGGGCCCCGGGCAGCACCAGCCGGCCGGCGGGCCGGCGCGACCACTCCCGGGTCGCGCGAGCCGCCCGCCCCGGGCCGGACAGCGCCTGCCGGGAATACCGCCGCAGCCGCGACGGCCGCCCATGCGACACGACGTCGATCGCGGTATCCGGCGCGCCCGCCGGCGCCACCTCCACCTCGATCACCTTGGACCCGGCACCCGCACCCCCGCCCGTGCCGTCCTTGCTCCCGGGCCCAGCGCTGCCATCCTTGCCGCCCTGGTCACCTGCGGCGCCCACCATTGCCGGCGCACCCGCGGCGGGCTTCTCACCAGCGCCGATCTCGCCACTCTTGCCGCCTGCGGCGGGTGCGCTTGCGGCTGGCGTGGCGGTGCCTGCGGCGGGTGCGCTTGCGGCTGGCGTGGCGGTGCCTGTGCCGGGTGCGTTCGCGGCTGGCGTGGCGGTGCCTGCGGCGGGTGCGCTGCGAGCCGGCTTCGGTGCGTCTGCGTCGGCTGTGGTCTCGGCCGGCTCGGTCGCCGGCGGGTCCGCTGGCCGCTCCGGCTTTGTGGCTGGCCGGTCAGGCTGCGCGGTCGGCGCAGCCGCTGCGGCGGGGTCAGGCGTGCGGGGCTCCGCCGCCTGCTTGTCGAACGTGCCTTCTGGGGCCGCGCCCGAACTGCCGAGCGGCCCTGCCCATTCCGGTGCCGCCGACCTCAGTCGGCGCTCCGCCGGTGTCGCCTCCCCGTCCACCACCCGTCGAGTATGGCTCATCCCACACGCCCCATCCATGATCAATAGCCCCCCTGCACCCCCTTCTTCGCCGATCAAGGACTCGGGCACATGCTTTGATCTCCGATCCGCGTGCCTGGAGCCTTGATCGGCGCGCATCTCCTTGATCGACGTCTATCGCGTCGCGCCGAACCGGCATCCGGTGGTGGGCAGGGCGTGGCGGTTGATCGTTGTCCCAAAAACTCAACGACACACCGGGTGGAGTTGGGGTTTCGGGACAACGATCATGGCAAGCCGGCATCCGGGCGGCCCGGTCCGGCGAGGACGGGTCGGGCGGGGGTGCGGTGGTCCGAATGCCGCAATCTCACGGATATTGCTCGGTCGGTGTCGGAACGTATCCTGTGCTCATGCCCCGGTACGAGTTCCGCTGCCGCGCTTGCGGCGACACGTTCGAGGTCAACCGACCCATGACGGCGTCGGCAGACCCGGCCACCTGTCCCCAAGGCCACGGCGACACCGTGAAGCTGCTCTCCACGGTGGCGTTCACCGGGGGTGGCGGATCGTCGTCCGCGGGCGCCGCCGGCCCGATGCCGGCTGGCGGCGGCGGTGGTGGCTGCTGCGGCGGCGCTTGCGGCTGCGGCTGACCAAGGGCGACCGTCGAGATCACGGGGGCCGCACCGCGGCATCGCACGCTGCGGATGGCGGATCGGTGGAGGGCAACCGGTCAGACGGGTGTCTATCTCTGACCGCTCGTACCACAACCGCTTTCCGCCCGTGTTCGTTACCTCACTCGTAACACACCCCTCGGACCCGCTCCACCCTCCCGCTGTTGTGACTGTGGGGTGGGCCTGCCTCGACCGTTCCTACGATTTACCAGGTCGCAGGGGTGCGGCAGCATGAACCGCGACTTCCAGGGGGGCGGAGGTTCCACGCGTGTCGGCACGGATTCACCTGCCGAGTGGGCTGGTGACTTTCATGTTCACCGACATCGAGGGCTCGACCAGGATGGCCCAGATGCTCGGTGCCGGCTACCGGCCGGTCTTGAGTGACCATCGCCGGGTGCTGCGCCGCACCTTGTCCGAAAGTAACGGCACCGAGCTGTTCACCGAGGGCGACTCATTCTTCGTAGCGTTTTCCGATGCCGCCTCGGCGGTCGACGCCTGCCTGGCCGCGCAACGGGCCCTGGCCGCGCACGAGTGGCCGTCGCCGGAGTCGGTGCCCAAGGTGCGGATGGGTCTGCACACCGGTCTCGCCGAGCCGATGGGCGGGGAGTATGCGAGCCCCGAGGTGCATCGCGCCGCGCGGATCGCGGCCGCGGCGCACGGTGGTCAGGTGTTGTGCTCGGCGGCGACCGCGCGGTATGCCGATCCGCTGCCGCCGGAGGCTTCGCTGCGCGACCTCGGCCTGCACCGGCTGCGCGGCTTCGACGGCCGGGAGCGGCTCTACCAGCTGGTGGCGCCGGGCCTGGAGGAGCAGTTCCCCCGCCCGCGGACGGCGGATGCCGGTGGGCACAACCTGCCGAGCCAAGTGACCTCGTTCGTGGGCCGGCGGGCCGAGCGCGCGGAGTTGGCGCGCCTCATCGCCGGGCACCGGTTGGTCAACGTGGTGGGCGCGGGTGGCGCCGGCAAGACCCGGCTCGCCGTCGAGGTGGCCGACGAGCTCGTCGAGGAGCACCCCGATGGGGTGTGGTTCGTCGACATCGCGACCGTGACCGATCCCGGCCTGGTCGCGTTCGCGATCGCGGCGGTGCTGGGGCTGCGGTCCGAGCCGGGCCGGCCGATGATCGACACTCTGGTGGAGTATGCCGCGTCCCGTCGCATGCTGCTGGTGCTCGACACCTGCGACGCGCAGCTGTCGGCCGCCGCCGACGTGATCTCCCGGCTGCTGGCCGGTGGGCGCGGGGTGCGGGTGCTGGCCACCAGTCGCGAGCCGTTCAGCGCGCCGGGCGAGATGGTGTGGCGCATCCCGCCGATGTCGGTCGATCCGGCGCCGGGCGGCGGCCCCAGCGAGGCGGTGTCGCTGCTGCTCGACCGCACCCGGCAGGCCCGCGGCGGGCGGGCGGTGGAGTTGGCCGAGTCGGGCGACATGCAGCGCGTGGTGGATCGCCTCGACGGGCTGCCGCTGGCGATCGAGCTGGCCGCGGCCCGGCTGCGGGTGCTCTCCGCCGGGCAGCTCGCGGAGCGGCTCGACGACGTGCTCGGCACGCTCGACGCGGGCAAGGACGATCCGGAGCGGACGTACGCGGGCAACGGCCACTGGGTCGCCAGTCAGCTGGAAACCGTCGACCTGAACGCGAAGCGGCCCTCGCCCCGGGCGCGCACCACGGTGCAGCGGCACGCCACCATGCAGGCGACGGTGACCTGGTCGTACCGGACGTTGGGGCCCCGCGCAGCGCGGCTGCTGCGCTGGCTGTCGGTGTTCTCCGGGCCGGTCGACCTGCGCACCCTGGAATGGCTGCTCGACGACGACCCGCTGGACTCGCTGGCGATACTCGTCGACAAGTCGATGATCCAGGCGGAGCCGCACGCGACCGGCACGACGTACCGGATGTTGGACCCGATCCGGTCGTACGCGGCCCGGCGGCTGGTCGACGCGGGTGAGGAGCGGACGGCGCGCGAGCGGCACGTGGCCTGGTGTTCGCACGCTGCGCGGCGGGCGCGCTTGGGCGCCGACGGGCAGCCGGTGACGCTGTCGCTGTACTCGCTCGACCCCCTCGCCGACGAACTGCGCACCGCGCTGCGCTGGACGGCGACCGGCGGCTCCGGCCGCGCCGGCCTGCAACTGGCCGGCGGTCTGGACCAGTGGTGGCGCGAGCGCGGCCTGGCCCGGGAGGGCCGGTTGTGGCTGTTCCGGCTGTACGGGCGGATCGCCGAGACCAGCGAGCGGATCCCGGACGCGGAGTTCGCGGTGGCGTACCACATGCATTCCCAGCACGCCGGCGCCGACGGTGAGTTCGCCGAGGAGCTGCGCTTCTCGCAGCAGGCCGAGGCGGCGGCGCGGCAGGCCGGCGACGCCGGGCTGCTCGCGCGGGTGCTGGCCGGTCGCGGCGCGCCGCTGGTCGACATGGGACAGTACGGGGACGCCGAGCGCGCCTGCCGCGAGGTGATCGCGTGGGCGGCGGCGAACGGGGTGGCCAGTGACGCGCTGCTGGCCGTGTACACCCTGGCCGAGCTGCTCTGGCAGCGCGGCGCGCTGGATGATGCCGCCGCGGTGCTGGGCGCGGCCCGCACGGTGGAGGCGGCCCGGCCGTTCGAGCGGGGCCGGCGCAGCATCGACTTCCTGCTCGGCATGGTGGCGCTCGGCCGCGGCGACCTGGTGGCCGCGCACGACCACCTGGTGGTGGCGCTGCGGTCGCGTATGACGTACGGCTTCCACAGCCGCGCGTGCGACGCGGTCAGCGCCATGGCGGTCCGCTGCGCGCTCGGCGGCGACCACCGCGCCGCCGCCCGGCTGTTCGGCGCCGCGCAGGCCACCCGGTCCACCCTGCGCAGCACGCCGGGCATCTACAGCCCGTACTGGACGGAACGGCTGGCCACCGTCCGGCAGGCACTCGGCGACGAGGCCTTCGACGCCGCGTACGCCGAGGGTGGCGCCCTCACCCTCGAGGACGCCGCCGGCCTCGCCCTCGCCGTCGACCACCCTGACCTGGCCGTCGGTTCCCCCCGCTTCGCCGCTTAGCCCCGCCTCTCGCCCCAAGAGGGCAGCCCTCTGGGGCGTGAATTCCCCACAGGGGAGCCCTATACCCGTCGAGGCGGGTATAGGGCTCCCCTGTTGGCGCGCCGGCTAGCGGAGGACCGCCGCCGGCGGCGAGGGCAAGCTTTCGTTCCAGCTACGGTCCAGGGCGGTGACGTAGTACGTATAGCGCACCCCCGGCGTGGCCGTGGTGTCCACGAAGGACTGTCCGCGCGTGGTGCCGATGAGATGGGTCGCGTCCGCGAAGGTGCACCGGTCCGGCAGGCTCACCCCGTCGAGCCGGTAGATAGCGTACGACGTGCTGTTGCGGCTCAGCGGCAGCCAGGAGAGCCGCACGGCGCCATCGTCCGCCCGGGTGGCCCGCTTGATCACCGGGAACATCGGCGCCCGACCCGGCGTGGCCGGCACCAGCGCCGGCTTGGCGTAGTGCTCCGCCGCGTAGATGTCGGTGGCGCCGAGCCGGTTGGCCCGCACCCGCACCGCGCTGAAGTGCACGTTGCCCGCTACCTCCGGATAGGCCCGGTTGAAGGTCAGGTGCCGGGACATCTCGGCCGGGTCCTGCCACGCCGCCGGCTGCGCCGGTTCACCGATCTTGTAGTCGGCCTGTCCGATGTAGAGCTGCACGTCGGTGCCCCGGACCACGTCGGCCCACCACGGCACCAGCTTCGCGTAGTCGGCCGCGGCGAAGCCGATGTTCCAGTAGACCTGCGGGAGGATGTAGTCGATCCACTCCTCCTTGACCCACTTGCGGGTGTCGGCGTAGATCGCGTCATACGACTGGAGGCCGGTGGTCTCGGAACCCAGCGGGTCGGTGCCCTTGTTACGCCAGATGCCGAACGGGCTGACGCCGAACCGCACCCACGGCTTGACCGCCCGCACCTTCGCGCCGAACTCCTGCACCAGCAGGTCGATGTTGTGCCGCCGCCAGTCGGCCTTACTGGCGAAGCCCGCGCCGTACTGGGCGAACGTCGCGTCGTCGGCGAAGTCCTGCCCGGCCGCCGGGTAGGGGTAGAAGTAGTCGTCGAAGTGCACGCCGTCGACGTCGTACTTCCGCACCGCGTCCATCATGGCGGTCTGCACGAACTGCCGGACCTCCGGAATGCCCGGGTTGTAGTAGAGCCGTGAGCCGGCCGCGTTGGCCGGGTAGGCGACCGCCCAGTCCCGGTGCTGGCGCACCGGGTGGTTGGGCGCGAGCTGGTCGATGTCCGCGCCCGCACCTTGCGGCATGGAGATCCGGTACGGGTTGAACCAGGCGTGGAACTCCAGGTTTCGCCGGTGCGCTTCCTCGACGAGGAACGCCAGCGGGTCCCAGCCGGGCGATGCCCCGGTCCGCGCGCCGGTCAGCCACTCCGACCACGGCTCGTAGGGCGACGGCCAGAACGCGTCGGCGGTGGGCCGCACCTGCACGATCACGGCGTTGTGGTTGAGCCGCTGGGCGAGGTCGAGCCAGCCCCGGTACTCGGCCTTGATCTGCTCCGCGGCCAGGCCGGGCGTGCTGGGCCAGTCGATGTTGGCGACGCTGGCGATCCACATCGCCCGGAACTGCCGCTTGGGGCTGGCCGGGTCGGTGGTACAGGAAGGGGGCGTCGGGGTCGGCGCGGCGCTCGCCGGCGTGGGCGCCGCCGTCCCGGCGGCAAGCCCGCCGAGCAGCGCCGTTGCCACCAGGGCGGCCCGCAACCGGGCCAGACGTGCGGTCATGGTAGAAAATTTTCACACCGGGGGTACGTCGCGCAAGTCCCTGCCATGATCAAGGCGTCCCTCACGTCGTTATACCAGCTTGAGGGACGCCCCGATCATGGTGAGCGCGTCAGCTGGTGGGGGTGTCGGAGCGCTCGTAACCGCTGAGGTTCATCGTCGAGACCATCTGGAAGATCTGTGTCGCGGCCTGGTCGGTCAGGGCATAGGACACGACGCCGAGGCGGCTCTTCGGCAGCAACCACCGCTGCGCCACGAAGCTCTTGCCGTCGCTCGCGCAAGTCACCGACCACTTCCCGTAGAGCGCCTGCAGGCCGCCGACCGTCTTGGCGGCGCCGTCGACCTTCTCGTTCCTGCTCCAGTCGTCGCAGGGCACCTCGCCACCGTTGTACATCCAGAAGCCCATGTCCGAGCCGTCGAGGGTCTTCGGATCGGCGGGCGCCTCCCGGTTGGCCTTCCGTTCGCTGGCGTACAGGAACAGGAAGTCCTGCACGGCGTGTCCGGGCGCCGTACACATGGTCTGGTCGCCGCCCGCGGGCAGGACGCACAGGAAGTCGTCCGCCGAGGCGGCTTTCCGCCAGCCGCCCGGCACCCGCACCTCGCCTCCCCGCCATGCCACGGCGGAGCCGCCGCCAGTGGTTCCGGACTGCCCGTTACCGGCGGCCGCGGTGGCGCTGGCCGTCTCGCTCGGCGATGCCGACGAGGCCGAGCCCGGCTCGCTCGACGAGCAGCCGGTCAAGCCGGCGACGAGCAGGGCGACCGCGCCCCACAGGGCCGCTTTCGGCATGGTGTTGCTCCGCATGACACTCCTGTCGATGGTGTGAACGGCGGACCTGGATGTTGGTCCACGCCATTCCAGATGTGTGACGCGGATCGAGGTTGCTGCGCGAGCCGATATTTCTACCGCTTTTCTAGCGCGGCCGAACCCCGGTGACGTCCAGGCTCGCGACCAACTGGTCCACCGTCGAGCCGTGCCGGCTGTCCAGCGCCATCGTGTAGATCGTCACCGCCACGTCGGGCAGCCACCACAGCCGGACGCTGAAACTGGTGCCGGACTCGCAGGTCACCCGCCACTCGCGGTACGCCGCTTCCCGGCCACCGACCGGCGGGGACGCGCGTTCGACGAGTCGATTCGAGGTGACCGCCAATCGCGGGGCGAGCGCCGTGGCGGTGGCGCAGGTGTGGCTGAGGCTCCAGCCGTCGTCGCTGTCGATCGAGTTGCCGGGCCAGCCGACGAACGTCCCGACCCGGATCTCGACCCCGCCGGGAGTGCAGTCACCGCCAGGTTGCGGTGTGCCGGCGGGCTGCACGCAGCCGATGCCCTCCGCGACCGGACGGTAGATCCAGCCCGCCGGTATCCGGAGCACGGCGCCGTCCAGGACGGCGGTCCGGTCCTGGCCGGCGCCAGGGTTCGGATCGGTGTCCCGGTCCGGCAGCAACCGCGGGAGGCCGGCGAGCATGACCACCAGGAGGGCAGCCGCGGCGACCGCCAGCGGAGCGGCCCAGCGGCGCGCGCGCCTGACCTGCCGGCGGGGAGGTTCAGCGGGCCGGAGCGAGTCGGGCGTCACCTGGTCGGCACGAGCGGCCAGCGCGGCCCGCAACCGGGCCTCAAGGTCCTGGCTCATACCGCCAACCCCAACTGTTCGTGGATGGCTACCAAGGCCCGGCTGGCGGTCGACTTCACCGCTCCTCGGGAGATGCCGAGCGTCTCCGCGATCTCCGCTTCGGACATGTCTGCCCAGTAACGCAGGACGACCACCTCGCGCTGCCGCTGGCTCAGCTTGCGAAGCGCGGTCAGCACCTCGCGATGCTCTTCCGCCAGCACAGCCTCGCCCTCCGGGCCGCCGTGCGCGGGTTGATGCGGCGCCACGTAGTTTCGGGCCACCCGCCGCCGGCGCAGCGCTGATCCGGCGTTGTTCACGACCGCTTTCCGTAGGTATGAGAGCAGGTTGTTGACGTCGGTGCCCGCACCGAGCCGGCCCACCAGCCCGGCGAAGGCGTCCTGCACGACATCTTCGGCAGTCGGCAGGTCGTCGACGAGAAGGATCGCGAGACGTACCAGCCCGAGGCGGTGGGCCGCGTAGACGTCCGCGACACTCGGCCGCTCCAGCTCCACGAGTGCAGGAGCCTACTTCATGATCAAGGCGTCCCTCATGTCGCTAGAACAGCATGAGGGACGCCTTGATCATGGGAGCGGTCAGCGGGTGCGTTCGCGCCAGGTCGTGGTCGCCGCCTCGATGCGGTTGCGGGTGCGGGTGTCGCGCGCCAGCGCACGCTTGCCCTTCGTGTACAGGTATGCGCCGGCCCCGATCACCAGCGCGCCGATGACGAGGTAGACGGCCACCCCGAGCAGCGCCTTGAGCAATGCGATCGCCAACCATCCCACCGCCAGCGTGCCGATCACGGCCGCCGCGGTCCAGGCCAGGAAACGTCCCATGCTTCCAGAGTGCTCCTGCCGCGCAACCGACGCCATCGGGGAAAACCCCCGCATGCGCGGGCGTCGCGGTGCTTCCATGATCAAGGCGTCCTTCAAGTCGTTCTAACGACTGGAAGGACGCCTTGATCATGAGGAGGTGCGGGAGTTACATGATGGTCCAGGTGTCGCCGGCGTGGAGGAGGCCGGCGAGCTGCTCCTCGGGGGGACCGGTGATCTTCGCCTTGGCGGCCTCGAGCTGGGACTGCACCAGGCGGTCGTAGGAGGGCCGCGGCACCTTGCGCAACACGCCGATAGGCGTGTTCCGCAGGTCCTCACCCGGCAGGCGGGACAGGGCGAACGCGTACGCCGGGTCGGCCACGCCCGCGTCGTGCACGACGATCTCCGCCGCCGGTACCGACGCCGTCTCCCGCACCTCCAGGCCGAAGCCGCCCGGCGGGTGGACGACGCAGAACTGCCCGTCCTTGCCGAACGTGATCGGCTGGCCCGGCTCGAGCCGGATCAGGTAGTCGTCGCGCGTCTGCACGTCCTTGAGCTCGTCGAACGCGCCGTCGTTGAAGATATTGCAGTTCTGGTAGATCTCGACGAACGCGGAACCCTCGTGCTCGGCCGCGGCCCGCAGCACCGACTGGAGGTGCTTGCGGTCGGAGTCGATCGTGCGGGCCACGAACGTCGCCTCCGCGCCGAGCGCCAGCGACAGCGGGTTGAACGGCGAGTCCGCCGACCCCACCGGCGTCGACTTGGTGACCTTGCCGAGCTCGGACGTCGGCGAGTACTGGCCCTTGGTCAGGCCGTAGATCCGGTTGTTGAACAGCAGGATCTTCAGGTTGACGTTGCGGCGCAGCGCGTGGATCAGGTGGTTGCCGCCGATCGACAGCGCGTCGCCGTCACCGGTGACCACCCACACCGACAGGTCGGGCCGGGACACCGACAGGCCGGTGGCGATCGCCGGAGCACGGCCGTGGATCGAGTGCATGCCGTACGTGTTCATGTAGTACGGGAAGCGCGAGGAGCAGCCGATGCCGGAGACGAACACGATGCGCTCGCGCGGGATGCCCAGCTCCGGCATGAACGACTGCACGGCGGCCAGGATGGCGTAGTCGCCGCAGCCCGGGCACCAGCGCACCTCCTGGTCGGACTTGAAGTCCTTCGCCGTCAGTTTCAGGGCGACCGGCTCAGCCATTCTTCACCACGTCCTCCAGCATGGCCTCCAGCTCAGATGCGGTGAACGGAAGGCCACGAACCTTGTTGTACGGAATCGCGTCGACCAGGTAGCGGGCCCGGATGACCTGGGCGAGCTGGCCCAGGTTCATCTCCGGGATGACCACCCGGTCGTACCCGGCCAGCACCTCGCCGAGGTTGCCGGGCAGCGGAGACAGGTGCCGCAGGTGCGCCTGCGCCACCGAGTGCCCGCGCTGGCGCAGCGCGCGGCAGGCGGCACCGATCGGCCCGTACGTCGAGCCCCAGCCGAGCACCAGCACCCGCGCGTCGCCGTTGGGGTCCTCGACCTCCACGTCGGGCACCTTGATCGCCTCGATGCGGGCGGCCCGGGTGCGCACCATGAAGTCGTGGTTGGCCGGGTCGTACGAGATGTCGCCGGTCTTGTCCGCCTTCTCCAGGCCACCGATGCGGTGCTCCAGACCCGGCGTACCCGGAATGGCCCACGGCCGGGCCAGCGTCTCGGGGTCGCGCAGGTACGGCAGGAAGGTCGCACCGTCCTCGCCGTTGGGCGTGGTGGCGAAGTCGACGCTCAGGTCGGGCAGCGAGTCGACCTCGGGCAGCAGCCATGGCTCGGAGCCGTTGGCCACGTAGTTGTCGGACAGCAGGATCACCGGCGTGCGGTGGGTCAGCGCGATCCGGGCCGCCTCGATCGCCGCGTGGAAGCAGTCCGACGGCGACTTCGGCGCGATGACCGCCACCGGTGCCTCGCCGTGCCGGCCGAACAGTGCCATGTTGAGGTCGGCCTGCTCGGTCTTGGTCGGCATGCCGGTCGACGGGCCGGCGCGCTGCACGTCCACGATCACCAGCGGCAGCTCCAGCGCCACGGCCAGGGAGATCGTCTCGCCCTTCAGGGCCACGCCCGGGCCGCTGGTGGTGGTGATCCCCAACGCCCCGCCGTAAGCGGCGCCGAGCGCCGCCCCGATGGCGGCGATCTCGTCCTCGGCCTGCATCGTGGTGATGCCGAACCGCTTGTGCTTGCTCAGCTCGTGCAGGATGTCCGAGGCCGGGGTGATCGGGTAGGCACCGAGGAACACCGGCAGCTTGGACCGGACCGCGGCGGCGATGATGCCGAGCGCCAGCGCGGCGTTGCCGGTGATGTTGCGGTAGGTGCCGGGCGCCATCCGGGCCGGTTTCACCTCATACCGCACCGCGAAGTCCTCGGTGGTCTCGCCGAAGTTCCACCCGGCCTTGAACGCGGCGATGTTCGCGCTGACCAGCTCCGGCCGGGCGGCGAACTTGCGCTCCAGGAACCTGATCGTCGACTCGTACGGCCGGGAGTACATCCACGAGAGCAGACCCAGCGCGAACATGTTCTTGGCGCGTTCGGCGTCTTTCTTCGACACGTCGTGCTCGGCGAGCGCGCCCACGGTCATCGACGTGAGTCCCACCGGATGCACGGCGTATCCATCCAGGGAGCCGTCTTCCAGCGGGTTGCTGGCGTAGCCCACCTTGGTCAGGTTGCGCTTGGTGAACTCGTCCGTGTTGACGATGATGTCCGCGCCGCGCGGTAGGTCGCCGAGGTTCGCCTTGAGCGCCGCCGGGTTCATCGCGACGAGCACGTTGGGCGCGTCGCCCGGCGTGAGGATGTCATAGTCGGCGAAGTGGACCTGGAAGCTCGACACCCCGGGAAGCGTGCCGGCGGGCGCGCGGATCTCCGCCGGGAAGTTGGGCAGCGTCGAGATATCGTTGCCGAGCTGGGCCGTCTCTGAGGTGAACCGGTCTCCGGTGAGCTGCATGCCGTCGCCTGAGTCGCCAGCGAAGCGGATGACCACTCGATCCAGCTGGCGGACCTGCTTGGTCACTGACCCCTGACCTCCTTGCGAGCCGACGGCGGCGGGTTCGCACGTCGATGGGCCGGCCCGCGTCCTTAGTTGTCCACCCAAGAGCGTACGTCGAATTGTTAGGCAATCCTGAGCCCGGGTCCCGACAGTTGGGCACCGTGGGCTGAGTCACGGGTAAGCTCCCGGTGTGTCCGGTTATCTCGGGTCGTACGCGACGCTCGGGCTCCTGCTCCTTACCAGCGTCGCCTTCTTCGTGGTGGCCTTCTCGGCGAATCGCCTGCTCAAGCCGGCGCGCGCGGCCGAGCCCCCGGGCAAGCGGGACACGTACGAGTGCGGCGTTGATCCGGTGGGCGGCGACTGGGCGCAGGCTCAGATCCGATATTACGTATATGCATACCTCTATGTGCTCTTCGCGGTAGAGAGCGTTTTTCTCTTTCCCTGGGCGGTGATTTTCGACCGGCCGGGCTTCGGCATGGTGACCGTCGTCGAGATGGCGATCTTCGTCGCGGTGCTCGCCCTCGGCATCCTCTACGCCTGGCGCAAACGCATCCTCACCTGGACCTGACCGCCCGCAGCACCGCCCGGCGGAGTGGTACCGCCCGGCGGAGTGGTTAGGAAGGGACCCTTTATATGCAAAAAGCGATAAGAAGGGGCCCTTCCTTGCTAGGTCAGGCGAGGCCGCGGCGGGAGACGGTGGGTGGGCGGTCGCCGCGGATCGCGGCGACCATGTCGAGCACCTGCCGGGTCTCCCGCACCTGGTGGGCGCGGAAGACCCGGGCGCCCAGCCAGGCCGCGACCGTCGTGGCCGCGAGCGTCCCGGGCAGCCGCTGGTCCACCGGCAGGTCGAGGGTCTCGCCGATGAAGTCTTTGTTGGAGACGGCGACGAGCACCGGCCAGCCGGTCGCCACGAGCTCGTCGAGCCGGCGGGTCACCGCGAGCGACTGCCGGGTGTTCTTGCCGAAGTCGTGCGTCGGGTCGACGAGGATGCCGTCCCGGCGTACCCCCAGGTCCAGGGCCCGGTCGGCCAGGCGGGTGACGGTCGCGACCACGTCGGCCACGACGTCGGTGTAGGCCGCGCGGTGCAGGCGGGTCCGTGGCCTCAGGCCGCCGGTGTGCGCGCACACCAGGCCGGCCCCGGTCGCGGCCGCGACCTCGGCGAGCTGGGGATCGGCGCCCGACCAGGTGTCGTTGATGAGGTCCGCGCCGGCCGCGACCGCCTCGACGGCGACCGGGGCGCGCCAGGTGTCGATCGAGATCACCAGGTCCGGGAACGCCGCCCGCACGGCGGCGATCGTGGGCACGGTCCGCCGGATCTCCTCGGCGACGTCGACCTCGGGGCCCGGACCGGCCTTGACGCCGCCGATGTCGACGATGTCCGCGCCGTCGGCGACGGCCTGGGCCACCGCGTGCAGCGCGGCGTCCGCGGCGAACGTCGCCCCGCGGTCGAAGAACGAGTCGGGGGTACGGTTCACGATCGCCATCACGGCCAGGTCGCCGGAGGCGAAGATTCGGGTACCCAGGCAGAGCTCGTTCACGCGATCACGGTAACGGCGGGGTGGCGGGGTCGCCCGACGCGGCGCGTCATGCCACGATCGGTCTATGGGTCAGGTTCTCCTCCTCGTGGTCGTCGCGCTGACCGTCGCGGCAGTGGTGTTCGGCGTGACCGTGCTGGTCACCGGTAGCGACAACGGCCTCGGCACCGCCGAGCCCGACGGCCGGGCGGTGCCGCTGCCCGGCACCCGACCGCTGGTGGAGCGCGACGTCGCCGCCGTGCGGTTCGACACGACCGTCCGGGGGTACCGGATGGGTCAGGTCGATCAGGCACTGCGCCGTGCGGCCTACGACATCGGATACAAAGAAGAGCTGATCAGCGTGTTGGAGGCCGAGGTGATCGCGCTGCGCGAGGGGCGCGAAGCGGACGCCGACGTGCTGCGCCGGGCGCGGGAAGCGGCGCTGGTGCCCGCGGGCGGCGGCCTGCCGGAGAAGCCCGCGGACGCCACCATCGATTTGGACGTGGTGCCCGACCGGGAGCAGCCCGCCGCGGAGCCCGCGGCGAAGCCGGCTGACAAGAGCGTGCCGGTCGACAAGGACGAGCCCGCAGCCAAGAGCGGGGCCGAGCCTGAGCCCGCGGCCAAGGCTGAGTCCACCGCCAAGGCCGAGGATGCGGCTGACCGCGACGACGACACCCCGGCGGACGAGTCGCCGGCGCGCCCGTGACAGGGGCGGAGTCCGCCGACGGGCTGCGCTCCGCCGCACAGCCGGGTGCCGGCGAGGTGACCGCGACGGTGATCGTCAACGCGTCGGCGGAGCGGGTGTTCGCCGCGTTCACCGCGTGGGAGCGGCAGTCCGACTGGATCCCGTTCACCCGGGTCCGGGTCGTGGAGGGCGACGGCGGCGAGGGCAGCCTCGTCGAGGCGGTCACCACGATCGGGCCGGCGGTGCTGCGCGACGAGATGCGGGTGGTCCGGCTCGACCGGCCCTATGAGGTGCGCGTGGTGCACTGCGGCCGGTTCCTGCGCGGTCCCGGCGTGCTGCGGTGCACCCAGATGGACCGCGATCGCACGCAGGTGGTGTGGCACGAGTGGTTCCACCTGCCGGGCGGGCTGGCCGGCCGGGTGGCGTGGCCGGTGCTGTGGCCCGGCTCCAAGGTGAGCCTGACGCAGGCCCTCAAGAAGTTCGCCCGGCTGGTCGAGGCGGGGGAGATCTGATGCCCGACCTGGACCTGGTGGTCGGCGTGGACGGGCTGGCGCGTTGCCGCTGGGGTGGCAGCACGCCGGACTACGCGGTCTACCACGACGAGGAGTGGGGCCGGCCGGTCCGCGACGACGACGCCCTCTACGAGCGGCTGACGCTGGAGGCATTCCAGTCCGGCCTGTCCTGGTTGACCATCCTGCGCAAGCGGGAGGCGTTCCGGGTGGGTTTCGACCAGTTTCACATTGAGACCGTCGCGAAGTACGGTGAGGCCGACATCGCCCGGTTGCTCGCCGACGCGGGCATCGTCCGCAACCGCGCCAAGATCGAGGCGGCGATCGCCAACGCGCGGGCCGCCCTCGACCTGCCCGACGGTCTGGCGGCGCTGCTGTGGGCGTACGCGCCGCCGCCTCGCCGCCGCCGGCCCCGCGCGTTCGCGGACGTGCCGGCGATCACGCCGGAGTCCACGGCGATGGCCAAGGACCTGCGCAAACGCGGCTTTCGGTTCGTCGGCCCGACCACCGCCTACGCGCTGATGCAGGCGACCGGCATGGTCGACGACCACCTCGCCGGGTGCCACGTCCAGCTCTCGTGATGAGATGGCGGGCATGGCGCAGTGGGCGGTGATGATCTCCGAGGAGCGGCACGAGGCGGAGCGGCTTTTCCACCACGAAACGCTGGAGCTGCCCGCCGCGGGGGGCACTGACCTGCCGGCCACGGGCGACGAGGTGCTGGTGGTGGCCGGGCGCGAGCACCCGGCCGTGGTCGCCCTCGGCCGCGTGGTCCCGAGCGGCGGCGACGAGCACGACCCGGACGACCCCGAGCCGTCCGGCGACGAGCCGGGCCACCTCGTGGTCCGCTACCTGCGCCGCATCCTCGACGAGCCGGTGCCGGCCGCGCAGCTGACGCTCACCACGCCGGTGACCCGGATCGACCCGGACGTGTACCGGAAGCTCGCCGACCAGGTGCACCCGACCGCCGACCGCACCACCTGGATGGTGAGCCTCGGCGTGCCGATCGAGGCGCCCACCCCGGCCGAGGCGGTCCGCCTCTTCTGGTCGTACGTGATGGAGCTGGGCCCGCGCGAGCTGCCGGTGTTCGTGTCGCCGAGCGGCGACGAGCTGGCCATGCAGGCCTACGTCCTGGGCGAGGAAACCAACCTGGACCCGGAAGAAGAAGACGACTAAACCACGAGGGTGGGCAGCCAGCGGAGGAGGGTGCGGACGCCCCAGCCGGTGGCGCCCTTCACCAACTCGCGGTCGTCGGCTTCGGACCACGACGGCGCCGACATGTCGATGTGCGCCCAACGGTCGCGCAGGTCGCCGACGAACTCCCGCAGGTACAGCGCGGCGAGCACCGAGCCCGCGCCCCGGTCGGCCCAGCTCACCAGGTCGGCGACCTCGCTGCCCAGGTATTCGACGTAGTCCGCCGGCAGCGGCATGCGCCAGGTCTGCTCGCCGGCTTCGGCGGCCGCCGCGGCGAGCGCGCCCGCCAGGTCGTCGCTGTCCGAGTAGAGCGCCGCCGTGCGCTTGCCCAGCGCGACGACGTTCGCGCCGGTCAGCGTCGCGAGGTCGACCAGCAGGTCGGGGGCCAGGCGGTGCACCGCGTACGCCAGCACGTCCGCCAGCACGAGCCGGCCCTCGGCGTCGGAGTTGGGCGTCTCGCTGGTCATCCCGCCGTAGTGGCGCACCACGTCGCCGGGGCGGAACGCCGAGCCGCTCGGCATGTTCTCGGCGAGCGGCGCGAGCGCGGTCACGCGTACCGGCAACTGGAGCGCGGCGGCGCCGAGCGTGGCCGCGAGGATGGCCGCGGCGCCACCCATGTCTTTGCGCATGAGCGTCATGCCCGCGTGCGTCTTGATCGAGATGCCGCCGGTGTCGAACGTGATGCCCTTGCCGACCAGTACCACGTGGGTGCGGGCGGCCGCCGGCCGCCAGCCCAGCTCGACCAGGCGCGGGCCGCGCGCGGAGCCGCCGCCCACGGCGAGGATGCCGCCGAACCCCTCGGCCGCGAGCTGATCGGGCTCGTGGACCGTGACGGTGACACCGGCCCGCCCGTCGGCCGCCTGGCGGATCTGGTCGGCGAACCACGCGGGGTCTTTGAGCGACGACGGCGTGTTGGTCAGGTCGCGGGCGAAGCGGGTGGCCTCCGCGGTGGCGCGGGCCACGGCGAGCGCGGCCTCGTAGCGGCCCACGTCGTCGACCGCGAGCGCGATGTTCTTCTCCTCGGGAGCGGTGGTGTCCGGCATCCGGTATCGGTATCCCGCCAGCCACAGCCCTTCCGCGACGCCGCGGACCGCGCTGGCGTCCACGCCGTCCGGCATCGCCACGGTGATCGACGCCTCGTCGGCGAACGTGCGGGCGGCCGCCGCGCCCGCGGCCCGCCACCCGGCCTCGTCGCCCGCGCCGATGCCGATCAGCGCGATCCGCGCGGGGGTCCGCCCGGGCCGGGGAAGCACGTGCGTGGTGCCCGCCTCGCCGGTGTGCTCGACGTCCGCCGCGAACGCCCGCAACTCCTCGTCCGGGAGCGCCGGAGCGGCCTCGCCAACGGGAAGGACGAGAACACGTTCGGTAGTCGAACTGGCTACGAGGCGGATCCGTTGCACTGTTTCCTCCGCGATCTCGACAGGCGGCTCCCGTGATCTTGACAGAGAGACCCGCCGGCGTGGCCACAGTGCCACGCCGGCGGGCCTATATAGAGCTCGCTAGCCGGCGGCGGCCTTGAGCGCGTCCCCCAGCGCGTTCGCCTCGTCGGGAGTCATCTCGACGACGAGCCGGCCACCACCTTCCAGCGGAACCCGCATGACGATGCCCCGGCCCTCTTTGGTGACCTCCAGCGGACCGTCGCCCGTCCGCGGCTTCATCGCCGCCATGTTGTCTCCCCTCAGACCTCTAAACAGGGTCGGTGGGTCTCCCCACAGCCTCTTCGTCGGAGCCACCGCGCACACGGCCCGCGGTGTCGACCAACGATTTTCCCTGATGAACACCGCTGGACCCAAACTGGAGCCGGTTAGTTGTGACATCGTCTAGCATATCCTGAAGTTGGCTGTCACAATGTCCCGTCATGCAGGCCCGGTCGGCGCTCTTCGACCTCTACGGCGACTATCTCCGCCCGAGGGGCGGGCGTGCGCCCGTCGCCGCCCTGGTCAGGCTGCTTGCGCCGCTCGGCATCGCGCCTCCGGCGGTGCGCACGGCGGTATCCCGCATGGTCCGTCAAGGGTGGCTTCATCCGCTACGTTTGGCCACCGGTCCGGGCTACATGTTGACCCCCAAAGCTGTGCGCCGGCTGGACGAAGCGGCGGCCCGGATTTACCGCACCGGCAAGATCAACTGGGACGGCCGGTTCGATGTCATCGTCCTGGACCCACCGGCATCCCGGCGAGATCGGCACCGGCTCGCCGCCAACCTCACCTATCTCGGGTACGGGATGCTCGGCGAGCAGACCTGGGTGGCGCCCCGACCCGGCGAGGACGTCGACGGGCTGCTGCGCGAGACCGGGCTGCGCTACGAGCGGTTCACCGCGAGCCACGCCCTGGGCGGTCCGGGCGCGATGGGCGTCGTCCGGCGGGCCTGGGATCTGCCCGCGATCGCCGAGGCGTACGAGCGGTTCGTCGCCGACCAGCGCGAGCTGGTCGCGCACATCAACGCCCGCAGCACCGACGAGGAGGCGTACGCCGCCCGGTTCCGCCTGGTGCACGCGTGGCGCACGTTCCTCTTCCGCGACCCGCAGCTGCCCCCCGCGCTGCTGCCCGAGCGCTGGCCCGGCAGCGCCGCCGCCGCGTTCTTCGACCGGCACGCCGCCCGGCTCCGCCCCGCTGCCGACCGGTACGTGGACCACTGTCTGGACCAGAAGAAAGGGCCCATGCCGTGACCGACCCGCTGCTCGTGGAGCGCACCGGAGCCGTCGTCACCCTCACCCTCAACCGCCCCGAGGCGTTGAACGCCCTCGACGTGGCGCTCAAGGAGGCGCTCCGGGACACCCTCGCTGACCTGGAACGTGACCGCACCTGCCGCGCGGTGGTGCTCACCGGCGCCGGGCGGGCCTTCTGCGTCGGGCAGGACCTGCGCGAACACGTCGCCACCCTGGAGTCCGGCGCCATCGACCCGCTCGGGACGGTGCGGGCGCACTACAACCCGATCGCCGGCTTGCTCGCCAACCTGCCCAAGCCGGTGGTCGCCGCGGTGCGCGGCATGGCGGCCGGCGCCGGCGCGTCGCTCGCGCTGCTATCGGACTTCCGGGTCGGCGGGCCGAGGACGGCGTTCCTGATGGCGTTCGCCAACGTCGGGCTGGCGGCGGACACCGGCGCATCCTGGTCGCTGCCCCGGCTGGTCGGGCACGCCAAGGCCGTCGAGCTGCTCATGCTCGCCGAACCGGTGCCGGCCGCGGAGGCGCAGCGGCTCGGCCTGCTCACCCGGCTCGTGGACGACGACGAGGCGGTGCTGCCGGCGGCGCGGGAGCTGGCCGAGCGGCTCGCGGCGGGACCGACCGTGGCGTACGGGGCGATCAAGCGCCAGCTCTCCGTCGGCGACGCCGGCACGCTGTCCGAGGCGCTGGCCGCCGAGGCCCAGGCCCAGGCGATCTGCGGGGCGACGGCGGACCACCGCAACGCGACCGCCGCATTCGTGGCGAAGGAAAAACCCACCTTCCTCGGCGCGTAACATCCGCCCCTCTAGCCGTTGATCGAGGAAGATTCGTGGCCCCCCCTCGCCGTTTAGCGCGGAATTTTCGGGGATATCAGGTCCGGATTTATCGTGACTTCATAGCCACGAATCTTCCTCGATCAACGCGCCAGGCGTGAGGGGACGCACTGGTTATGGACGTTTTATGGCCGCCAGGAGGCCGGTGCCGGCCGGGAGGAGCGCGGAGATCCAGTCGTCAGCCTCGCGGACCGTCTTGACCACCTCGCGCACGGTCACGGTCTCCAGGTCGCGCGCGGCCGGGTCGCCGATCCGGCCGCCGGCGAGCGCGCCGCTCACCGCCAGGATGCCGCCCGGCCGCAGCAGCCGCCGCGCCGCGTCGACGCACGCGCCGTACTCCGCGGTGTCCGCGTCGACGAACACCATGTCGTAGACGCCGTCGGCGAGCCGGGGGAGCACGTCAAGCGCACGGCCGGTGATGATCCGGGTACGCGACGGCGCGAACCCGGCCTCCATGAAGATCCGCCGCGCGATGCGCTGGTGCTCGTTTTCCAGGTCGATCGTGGTCAGCACCCCGTCGGGGCGCATGCCGCGCAGCAGCCACACGCCGCTGACGCCGGTGCCGGTGCCGATCTCGACCACGGCCCGGGCGCTGCCGGCCGCGGCGAGCAGGCGCAGCGCGGCGCCGGCGCCGGGCGTCACGGCGTCCAGGCCGACCTCTCGAGCCAGCGTGCGGGCGGTCTGGAGGACGAGATCCTCCGCGACGTACCCCTCCGCGAACTGGAGGGCCTGCGCGGTCATCGGACTACCGAAGCGAGCGACCGTGGCGATGGCGCACCTCCATGCAGATTGGGTACAGCTTAGTGGCGGGGACAAGCTTCGACGCATCCACTGAATGCTTCTCGGCTATCCGTGCAATCCTGGATGGAAGCGTCGCCTTCGGTCGGCGCGGGCACGGTAGTGGAGTGGGAGGCTCGAACGTGACCGACGGCTGGAACTCACGCCACGCCGGCGGCGCGCCGACACCGGCAGGCGCGGCGCCCACGCCTTCGCCGTGGTGGTCCGACGCGCTGGCCGATCCGTGGCGCGACCCGCACACCCCTGCGGCCGTGGTGCTCCGCCCGCCCGACAGTCCCGGCGCGGCCCCGGAGGCGGTCAGCGACCCGGATGCCGCGTCCCGGCGCGGGCTCACCCCGGTGGTGCTGATCTCGCTGTTCGCGGCGCTGCTGGCCGGGTCGCTCGGCGGCGCCCTGGGATACGCGTTCGCGGTGCGCAACGGCGCCAGCGGCTTCACGGTGCTCGGCGCGCCGGGCGGCGAGGCCCCGGCGGCGGCACAGCGACCACCGGATTCGCTGGCCGGCGTGGCGGAGAAGCTGGCGCCCAGCGTGGTGACGGTGCGCGCCACCAGCGCCGGCGGCCAGAGCGTCGGCTCCGGCTTCGTGGCCACCCAGGATGGCTACGTGATCACGAACGACCACGTCGTCGAGGGCGCTCGCGGGGCGACGATCGTGTTCAACGACGGCTCGACCGCGTCCGGCTCGGTGGTCGGGCACGACGCCGAGTCCGACGTCGCTGTGTTGAAGGTCTCCCGGCCCAACCTCGTACCGGTCGAGTTCGGCGACTCGGAGGCGCTCGCGGTCGGTGACCCGGTGCTGGCGTTCGGTTCGCCGCTCGCGCTGGCCAACACGGTCACCGCCGGCATCGTGAGCGCGCTGGACCGCACGATCCAGGCGGGCGACCCCGGTGGGCAGGTCCGCTACTACGCGGCGATCCAGACCGACGCCGCGGTCAACCAGGGCAACTCGGGCGGGCCGCTGGTCGACGGCGCGGGCCGGGTCGTCGGCGTCAACTCGGTGATCAAGTCGTTGGCCGCCGACGCCGAGCAGGCCGGCAACATCGGCCTCGCGTTCGCCATCCCGATCAACCAGGCCAAGCGCGTCGCGCAGGAGATCATCGACACCGGCAAGGCCCGGCGCACCGTGATCGGCGCCACGGTCACCGACTCGACCCGCAACCCGGGCGGCGGCGTGCGCCTTTCCGCCGTCCAGTCCGGCGGCCCGGCGGCCACGGCCGGCTTGAAGGCCGGCGACGTGGTGACCAAGCTCGACGGCCGCCCGCTTGAGCAGGGCACCGACCTGATCGCGCTGGTGCGCAAGTACGCGCCCGGGTCGGTGGTCACGGTGGAGTACCGCCGCGGCAGCGCCGCCCAGAGCGCCTCCGTGACCCTGGCCGCCGACGTCGGCTAGTCCCGTTCCCATGATCAGGGCGTCCCTCAAGCAGTTCTAACTACTTGAGGGACGCCCTGATCATGGGATTGCGCCCGCGTAGCATTGCTGACATGTCCGTCTCCACCAGCACTATCGAGGAAGCCATCCAGGCCGCCCTCGCCACCGTCGATGACCCGGAGATCCGCCGACCCATCACCGACCTGGGGATGGTGCGCTCGGCCGTCGTGGGCGCCGACGGCGTAGTGAAGGTGGAGTTGCTCCTCACCGTCGCCGGCTGCCCGCTGCGCGACAAGCTGCGCACCGACATCACCGCGGCCGTGGGCGCCGTCTCCGGCGTCAGCGGCGTCGAGATCGACTTCGGCGTGATGAGCCCGGAGCAGCGGCAGGCCCTCCAGACCAAGCTGCGCGGGCCGTCCGCCGCCGAGCCGGTCATCCCGTTCGCGCAGCCCGGTTCGCGCACCCGGGTCTACGCGGTGGCGAGCGGCAAGGGCGGCGTCGGCAAGTCCAGCGTCACGGTCAACCTGGCCGCCGCGCTGGCCGCCCGCGGCCTCTCGGTCGGCGTGGTCGACGCTGACATCTACGGCCACTCGGTGCCGCGCATGCTGGGCGCCGCCGGGCAGCCGACCCGGGTCGAAGAAATGATCATGCCGCCCCAGTCGCACGGGGTGAAGGTCATCTCGATCGGCATGTTCACGGCGGGCAACGCGGCCGTGGTGTGGCGCGGGCCGATGCTGCACCGCGCGCTCCAGCAGTTCCTCGCCGACGTGTACTGGGGCGACCTCGACGTGCTCCTGCTCGACCTGCCCCCGGGCACCGGCGACGTGGCGATCTCGCTCGCCCAGCTGCTGCCGAACGCCGAGATCCTGGTCGTCACGACGCCGCAGACCGCCGCAGCCGAGGTGGCCGAGCGCGCCGGCGCGATCGCCCTGCAGACCCACCAGCGGCTGGTCGGTGTGGTGGAGAACATGTCCTGGCTGGAGCTGCCGACCGGGGAGCGGATGGAGATCTTCGGCGCTGGCGGCGGCGCCACGGTGGCCGAGTCGCTGACCCGCGCGGTGGGCGCCCAGGTGCCGCTGCTGGGGCAGATCCCGCTGGACACCCGGGTGCGTGAGGCGGGCGACGCCGGCACGCCGATCGTGCTCGCCGACCCGAGCGCGCCCGCCGCGGTGGCGCTGTCGGCCGTCGCGGACCGGCTGGCCGTCCGCAAAGAATCGCTGATCGGCAAGCCGCTCGGCCTGCGCCCCGCCGCCCGCTAGACCACGTCATCAAGATCAAGGCGTCCTTCAAGTCGTTCTAACGACTTGAAGGACGCCTTGATCTTGAAGAGGTCTTAGGTGGCGTCGAGGTCGAAGGTGTTGGCCGGCCGGGCCGGCGCGCCGCTGGTGCCGGAACCGTTGGACGACGTCGACTTGCGGAAGTCGGCCGACGACGCCACCTCGCCCAGCTCGTCGCGCACGCCGTTGAGGTCGGACTTCACCGAGTCGAAGACGCCCTTGAGCGGCTTGCGGATCGCCTCTTCGTCTTCTTCGCTCAGCAGGTGCTTGCGGATGAGCGTCTTCGGGTGGAGGTCTTCGAGCTGGATGTCGGTGCCCAGCTCGCGGCTGAGATCGGTGGTCGCGTTGCGCGCCATGCCGCGGAGGTTGCGCAGCATGCGCAGGCCGTCGGAGATGACGTTGGGCAGCTTGTCACCGAAGATCAACAGGGCGAGCAGCAGCAGCGCGCCGATCTCCCACCAGTTGAGGTTCTCGAACACCGCGGTGGTCCTCCTCTCCCCGTAGGAAACCAGCGTACGCGGCTTCCCGCCACAATCGAGACCGCAGTCGAGCTGGGCATTTTACGGCGCTAAGCGCGGCTCAGGGGCGTTTTTGAAGATTGTCGGTTTCCGGCTGGACGCCGTACCCCTCCAGGTGCGACGATCGTTGAAGAACGCCGCGCGCCCAGCCCCTTGGGGCGCGCGGCGCATTTCTTTGCCCATGATCAAGGCGTCCCTCACGTCGTTAGAGCTACGTGAGGGACGCCTTGATCATGGGGAGTCAGTCGCTGTCGAGCTCGTCGGAGGGTTCGGCCAGGCTGTGGCGCACCGCGCTCCGGGGACGATGCGGCCGGCGCGGCACCTCGGTCTGGTCCTCGGCCTTCAGCTCGTCGAGGATGCGGGTCAGCTCCGAGCGGACGAAGTCCCGGGTGGCCACCTCACCGAGCGCCTGCCGCAGTGCGGCGATCTCCCGGGTGAGGTATTCGGTATCGGCCTTCTGCATCGCGGCCCGGCGCCGGTCCTCCTCGAGGCCCAGCCGGTCGCGGTCGGCCTGCCGGTTCTGGGCGAGCAGGATCAGCGGCGCCGCGTACGACGCCTGGAGCGACAACAGCAAGGTCAAGAACGTGAACGTGTACGGGTCGAAGCGCATCCGCTCCGGCGCGAGGGTGTTCCAGCCGAACCACAGCAGGATCACCGCCGTCATGTAGACCAGGAACTTCGCCGTACCCATGTAGCGGGCGATGCCCTCAGACCACTTCCCGAACGACTCCGGGTCGAAGCGGGGCAGCCGCACCCGGGCCGGCGGCCGTGGCTGGTCGAGCCGGCCCAGCGGTCGCTCAGCCATCGCTGTCTCCGGTGCGGTCTCGCCAGTCCGGCGGCAGTGAGTGGTCCAGGACGTCGTCGACGGTGACCGCACCGACGAGCCGGCTGGCGTGGTCGACGACCGGCAGGGCGACCAGGTCGTAGGTGGCCATCCGGCGGGTGATCTCCGGGAGCGCGGTCTCGGGCCGGAGCGGGTCGATGCCGTTGTCGAGCACCCCGCCGAGGATCTCGGACGGTGGCTCCCGCAGCAGCCGCTGGAAGTGCACGATGCCGAGGAACCGGCCGGTCGGGGTGGCCATCGGCGCGCGGGCGACGAAGACCTGCGCGGCGACGGCGGGCGGCAGGTGCGGTTCCCGGATGCGGGCGAGCGCCTCCGCCACCGTCGCGTCCGGGGTCAGGATGACCGGTTCGGAGGTCATGACGCTGCCGGCGGTGCCCTTCTGGTACTTCATGAGCTGCCGCACCGGGCTGGCCTCCTCGGGCTCCATCAGGTCGAACAGGGCCTCCTGCTCGGCATGGGGCAGCTCGGCCAGCAGGTCGGCCGCGTCGTCCGGGTCCATCTCCTCGAGGACGTCCGCGGCGCGTTCCCGGTCGAGCGCCGCGAGGATCTCCACCTGGTCGTGTTCGGGGAGCTGTTCGAGCACGTCGGCGAGCCGCTCGTCCTCGAGCGCGGCGGCGACCTCGTTGCGGCGCGCGTCGGACATCTCCTGGAGGGACCGCGCCAGGTCGGCCGGGCGCATGCCTTCCAGCAGGGCCAGCAGGTTGGCCGTGCCCTGCGTGTCCGGTACCCCGATGAGGCCGCGCGCCCGATACCAGTCGATCTGTTTGAGGTGGCCGCGGCGGGCGAGCCGGCCGGTGTGCTCGCGCACCGCGACCTTGGCCAGCGACCACTCGCCCGTCCTGGTGCACTCCATCGCCACGTCGACAACGGTGCCCGGCCGGTCGTCGGGTTCGATCGTGACACGCCGGTCGAGCAGGTCTTCGAGCACGAGAAGTTCGTTGGGGCGCTTCTCGAAGCGGCGCAAATTGAGGGTGCCGGTGCCGAGCACCACCGCGTCGGCGTCGATCGAGGTGATCCGGTTGATCGGCAGGAAGATCCGGCGCCGCATCGGCATCTCGGCGACCAGGCCGACGATCTGCGGCGGGCGGGTGGTGGTGCGCAGCCGCGCCACCGCGTCACGGACCTGCCCGACCCGATCGCGGTTGGGATCGAACACGTCGATGCCGGCGAGTCGTGCGATGTAGATCCGCGTCGCCGATGTCACCTGACCAGCCTAGTCAGCGCGCGGACGGCGTACCCGATGAAGGCGGAACGGTTTGCGCGTGGTCCGGGCCGCCGGCGTCGGGCGCGGCGGCGCGGCCTCGGAGCCGTCGCCCGGCGGGAGCGGGGCGCCGGCCGGCGCGAGCCGGCTGACCACGCATTCAGCGGCCCAGCGGGCGGCGAGGTCGGCGGCGGTGCCCGGGGCGTTGAGCCGCTTCCCGGCGAGCTGCGGCGCCACCTCGGTCCACTCGTCGGTGTCCGGCACGACCCGGGTCACCGCGGCCGGGAACGTGGTGATCCGTCCACCGTGGTCGCCGCGCAGGCCCACGGTCGCGCCGGCGGCGTCGGCCAACCCGGGCGCGGACTGCTCGCCGGGGCCGCTCACCACGTACAGCGCGTCGCCGAGCGGCAGGCACCACAGCCCGACCGCCGGCCGGTCTCCCACCGTGACCCAAGCCACGGCCGCCTTCTTCATCGCCTCCGCCACCACTGCGTCGACCATGGACTCATCTTGCCCTACGGCCATGATCAAGGCGTCCTTCAAGTAGTTCTAACGACTTGAGGGACGCCTTGATCATGGCCGTAGGCACTAAGCGGGTACCCGGTCAAGGAGCCGCACGACGGCGGCGAGGGACGGCACGCTCGGCCCGTCCCATTCGTGGTCGGCGTTGAAGACGAGGTGTCCGGCGAGGTCGGGCGCGGCGAGGCGCACGGCGGTCATGCCCACGCTGGCGGCGCCGGTCAGCTCCCGGCTGCCGCCGTCGCCGACGTAGAGACACTGCTCCGGCCGGACCTCGAGCCGCTCGCAGGCGGCCAGGTACATCTCCGGGGCCGGCTTGCACTGGCCGACCTCGACGGAGTAGATCGTCGCGTCCAGCAGCGGCGCGACCGGCAGGTGCGGCAGGAACACCGGTAGCTCGTACGAGCAGTCGCTGACCAGCGCCGTGCGGAGGCCGCGCGCCCGCAGCGCGCGGAGGGTGGGCACGGCGTCGGGCCGCAACGTGGTGTCGGCCTGCACCGCCGCCACCCGCACCGCGGCGGCGGCGCGCAGCGCGGGCTGCGGTGGGCGGCTGCCGGCTTGTTCGCACACCCAGCGCAGGGCGGCCTCCGGGGAACCGAACTGTCCGCGCGCCCGGGCGTAGAAGGACTGATCGAGTACGGCGAAGAGGCTGGTCGTGTCGCAGCCCAGCGAGCGGGCGACGGTGGCGTGCAGGGGGCCACGCCGTACCGAGCAGGTCAGGGTCCCGAAGAAGTCGAAAAGCACCGCTCGGTACGCGGGCATGACGAATCACCCTCCAAGGTCTTTCAGGAAACTCCCGGACAGGATCGGGCGAGCCTAGCCAGATCGCCGCAGGATGACTGTCGTCAACCGTGCGTAGTCACGCAATTGCAAAAAGCGACGTGTGAGGATAAACCACCGTGCATCCGCGTCAAGATCTCGCCACGCTCGCGGCGATCGCCGTGGCGCTGGTCGCGATCTCGGCGTCCGCGCCGATGATCGCGTACGCGACCGGGCCCGCCCTCGCCCTCGCGTTCTGGCGCAACGCGCTCGCCGCCGGCGTCCTCGCGCCCGCGGCCGCGCTGCGCCGCGGCCCGGAACTCCGCGCGCTGGTGTGCGGCGACCGGCGCCGGGAAGGCTGGTACAGCCTGCTGGCGGGGCTCGCGCTCGCGGTCCACTTCGGCACCTGGATGCCCAGCGCCCAGCTCACCTCGGTGGCCACCGCCACCGCGCTGGTCTGCACCCAGCCGGTCTGGCAGGGGCTGATCGTCACCGCGCAGGGCCGGCGGCTGCCGGCGGCGACCTGGCTCGGCATCGGCGTGGCCGTGCTCGGCGCGGTGCTCGCCACCGGGGCGGACATCGGGGTCTCCGGCAAGGCGATCCTCGGCGACCTGCTCGCCATCGTCGGGGCGGTCGCGGTCGCCGCGTACACCGCGCTCGGCGAGCGGGCCCGCACCGGGCTCAGCACCACCACGTACACCCTGGTCTGCTACGCCACGTGCGCGCTCGGCCTGCTCGTGGCCTGCCTGATCGGCGGGGTCCCGGTGGTGGGCTTCGACGCCGCGACCTGGCTGGTCGCGCTCGGGCTGCTGATCGGGCCGCAGCTGCTCGGCCACTCCATGCTCAACTACGCACTGCACAAGGTGTCGGCGACCACGGTCAGCATGCTGGTGCTGCTGGAGGTACCGGGATCGGCGTTGATCGCCTGGGCGTGGCTCGGCCAGCTCCCGCGCCTCGCCGCCCTGCCTGGCCTGGCCCTCCTGGTCATCGGCGTCGCCATCGTCATCCTCGCCCGTCCCGCGGCACGGCGTGACTCTTCATGATCAAGGCGTCCCTCAAGTCCCCGCCCGCCTCCCCAGTGCCACCTGCGACGACTTGAGGAACGCCTTGATCATGAGGTCGTGTCGAAGACGCCGGCCAGGCCGAGGGCGATGAAGAGCACGATCAGGGCGGTGCCGATCCAGCCGATGATGATCGCGGCGCGGGCCATGCCGTCGCCGCTCTCGCCGCGCTCGCGGATCTGCTTGCGGGCGACGTGGCCGAGGATCGCGCCCACCGGCGCGGTGATGCCGCAGCTCAGCGACGTGAGCGCCAGGATGAACGCGGCGAGCGCCAGCGGGTTGGTGCGCCCGGGCGGCGGCGGGGCCTGTCCCGGGTGTGGCGGGGTGTATCCGTACTGCGGGATCTGCGGATCGGCCATCGTCAGTACTCGCTCGTCGTGGAGAACCCGTCGGAGTTGTAAATCACCACGAACATCACCACGTAGAACGCGATGATCAGCACCATGAGGCCGGTGATGATCCAGCCGACGATGATGCCGGCGAGCGCCAGGCCGTCGCCCCCCTCGCCGCGCTCGCGGATCTGCTTGCGGGCGACGTGGCCGAGGATCGCGCCGATCGGTGCGCTGATGCAGGTGGCTATCCCGGCGAGGGCGCAGACGAGGGACGCGATCGCCATGCCGTTCGTGGGCTGCGCGTAGACGGGCGGATACCCATACCCCGGATAGGCGGGCGCGGCGTAGCCCGACTGCGGGACCGCCGCAGCCGGCGCCGCGCTGGGGTCCTGGTAACCAGGCTGTTGCGACGGCCAGGCCGGGTCGTTCCAGGTGCCCGGCTGCTGGGGGTCGGGGTATGTCATCAGGCGCTCCGTCGTAGGCAGGTGCCGACAGGGTAGCGGCCCACCGCCACGCGAGTGATCCCTATAGGTACCCCTGTCGTTGCCCCCGTTGCCGCGACCGGGCAGGATCGCGGGCATGGACATCGCGAGCGCCGTCGCGCCGGAAACCGAGCCAGACATGGTCACCCTGCGGTTGGACGGGCGGGTCGCCCTGGTGACGGGTGCCGGCAGCCCCGACGGCATCGGGTACGCCACCGCGCGACGCCTGCACAGCCTGGGTGCCCGGGTGGCGATCGTCTCCACGACCCGCCGGATCCACGAGCGGGCCGCCGAGCTCGACGCCACCGGCTTCGTCGCCGACCTGACCGACGAGTCCGAGGTCGGCGCGCTGGCGGACGCCGTGGCCGAGCAGCTCGGCGACGTCGAGGTGCTGGTCAACAACGCCGGGCTGGCCAGCCGGGCGAGCCCGGAGGTGCTGCGGCCGGTGGCGCAGCTGAGCTTCGACGAGTGGCGGGCCGAGATCGACCGCAACCTCACCACCGCGTTCCTGTGCAGCCGGGCATTCATCGGCGGCATGGCGGAGCGCGGCTGGGGGCGGATCGTCAACCTGGCCGCGACGGCCGGGCCGGTGAACGCGCTGCCCACCGAGGCGGCGTACGCGGCGGCCAAGGCGGGCGTGGTCGGTCTCACCCGGGCGCTGGCCATGGAGATGGTGGCGGACGGCGTGACGGTGAACGCGGTGGCGCCGGGCACGATCTACACCGCGGCGTCCACGGTGGCCGAGCTCAAGCAGGGCTTGGGTACGCCGATCGGCCGGCCCGGCACGCCGGACGAGGTGGCGGCGGCGATCACGTTCCTCTGCTCGCCGGCGGCGTCCTACATCACCGGGCAGATGCTGGTGGTCGACGGTGGTAACAGCGTGCGCGAGGCGCAGTTCCGGTAACCCATCCGGTCGCCGGACGCCGCGCCTCGCGCGCACGCTCAGGAAGTCACGTCAGAAGGTCTGCTCAGTAGCCGCTGCTGCTGGAGTTGCTGTCCGCCATGATGCCCAGGATGATGCCGCCGCAGCAGAACAGCACACCCAGGCCGGTGAACACGTAGCTGAGGATGAGGCCCCAGTTGGCCAGGCCGGCGCCCTGCTCGCCGCGCTCCTTGATCTGCTTCTTGGCGATGTGACCCAGCACGATGCCGGCCGGGGAGAAGACGAACGCGAATACCAGCGACAGGATCGCCAGGATGTTGGTGCCGGGCGCCTGCCCGTATCCACCGGCCGGGTACGGCGGTTGGGGTGTGCCGTACTGCGGCTGCCCGTACTGCTGCGGCTGCCCGTACTGAGGCGCGCCGTACTGCTGCCCGTACTGCGGGTCGCCCTGAGGAGCGGCGGGTGAGCCGGGCTGCGGACTGCCGTAGGGCGCGGCCGGCGAGCCGGGCTGGGCGTAGGGATCGCTGTACGGATAGTTGGGCTGAGCGTTCGGGTCACTCGGCTGCTGACCGTACTGCGGTTGCTGATTCGGGTCGGGTTGACCGCTGGTCGGCGGGTACGTCATTGGTGTATTCCTCCTTGTCCACCGGGACGCTACTAGGCCCGGTGAACCTTTTCACACAGGTTGTGAGCACTACGGCGGTGAGAACATGTTGAGCGAACGTTCAGTTACTGGCTGGTACGGCTCGTCGTCATGAAGGCGAGCTACTTTCGGACGGTGCGTGAGCCTCAACAGATCCTGGCCGACGCGGCCGTCATCGCGGTGGTCGGCGCGTCCCGCGACCCGCGCAAGCCGGCGCACTCGGTGCCGTTGCAACTGCAGCGGCACGGCTGGCGGATCATCCCGGTGAACCCGCACGCCGACGAGCTGTTCGGCGAGCGGGTATATCGGTCGCTCGCCGACATCCCCGAGCCGGTCGACCTGGTGAACATCTTCCGCCCGGCGCGGGACGCGGTGGCGGTGGTGCGGGAGGCCGTGGCGATCGGAGCGCCCGCGGTGTGGCTCCAGCTGGACATTGTTTCGGCGGAGGCGCGACAAATCGCGACCGAGGCCGGCCTGGACTATGTGGAGGACCGCTGCACCGCCGTCGAGCGGGCGGTCGGCGGGCTGTCCCGCTGAACTTTCCACTATGGATGATCAGGCACCCCCGGGGCTCGCATCCCGCGACAGTGTTTCTTACTCTGCTGAGGTGACCCGGGTCAGGGACGATCTGATGCCGCGCCTCGCGCAGGTGCAGGCGATGGCGCTCCTGTTCGGTCTCGGCGCGTTCATCCTGCGCGTCGCGGTCGAGTTCTGGATCGAGCCGCTGTCGTGGCGGTTGAGCTTCCTACCAGCGCTTCTGCTGTACGCCGCGAGTGCCGGAGCCGCCCTCGCCGTACCGCTGATCGCCTTCACCCGGCTGTGCCGGCGGCCGCGGCCCAGACCGCGCGAACTGCTCGTCGCGCCGGACCGGCTCCGCCCGTCGTTCGTCGCCGCCACCTCACCGTGGAATGTCGGCCCGTTCACGATCATGCTGATGTTCCTGGCCGGCAACGGGATCGCCACCGACCGCTCGCCGGACGGCGCCGTCTGGGTCGCCAGCTGGTTCCAGACCGTGCTCGCGGTCGGCGCGGTGTTCGCCATCGCCAGCTGGACCCTCTGGCGCGGCCCGCGCGTGGAGCTGCGGCCCGGCGGGCTCATGGTGCGCACGCTCCGCGTCCACAATGTGCGGTGGGAGTCGCTGCTCGCCAGCGGACCGCCGGCGCCCGTCGAACGGCCCCGGCAGATCTCCCTGCTGGTCCGGCGGCAGCCACCGGAATACGGCGCGTACGTGGTGCGCATCCTGCACCGCTGGCTGGCGGTGGACGCCGCGTTCCTGGCCGGTGCGATCCGGCACTACATCGACCATCCCGAGCACCGGGCCGACATCGGCACCCCGGCCGAACTCGACCGTCTCTGCGCCGCGCTGGAGGCGTAATGGTCATCGAGGACGCCGGCCACATCCGGCTCAGGCACCGGCGCCTCGCCCTGGCACTCGCCGCCGGTGCCGGCACGCTCGCCGCCGCGGCGGCCATCTGGGGGTACGGGTGGGCGTACGGCCCCGCGAAAGACGTCCCGGATGTCCTATTTCTCGTCGGGTTGGCGCACCTAGGTGGTGCCTGGCTGCGCAGCCGCCGGCGGCGAGCGGACTTTCAGCTGCGTCCCGCCGTGGTCCTGCCGGACGGCGTGCGGCCGGCTTTCGTGGCGGGGCGGTCCTGGGGCCGGGCCGCTTTCGAACTCGTTGGCCTCGCGAGTCTTGGTGCGGCCGCTTTGCTTCCCGGCGGCGCTCGGATCGCCGCTGGCGATTGGTGGTGGCAAGGGCTCGCCCACACCGCGGGCGGCGCGGCGCTGGCGATCATCATGGCCCACGAGGCGTACAAATTCGTCCGCTACCCGGGCCTCGCCCTCACCGCGGAGGGCATCGTCGAGGGGCGGCAGCTCGTCCGCTGGGACGAGATCACCTCGATCACGCGAGACGAGGAGCACATCACGCTGCGCCGGAAGGGCTCGAAAGAGGTATCCCTCGATGGGCGTCATTGGCAGGTGTCCACCGACCGGATTCAGCAGGTCATCGAGCATTTTCGGGTCAATCCGCACGATCGGCCGTCAAGTTTTTGACAATCGGATCTCGCGACGGCGTGTCGGCACCGGCACGGGACGTGTAAAACTGCCCGAGTGTCCCAGCCGCCACTGGACGAACCGTGGCAAGAGCCGCGTGCGGTCAGGTATGGGCGGGCGAACCAGGCCGCGAGCCACTATCGACCCCGCGCGGGTCAGGGCCGGGTGACGCCCAGCCGGTCCCAGGCCACCCGCAAGCCGCCCCGGAAGTCGACCAACCACCGCCGCTTCTGGCTGTTCGCGATCGCGCTGCTGGTGGCGCTCGCGGCCGGCGCGGCCATGTTCACGGCCGTGCTCGCCGGTCCGAAGCCGATGGCTCAGCCGCCCGACACACCGGGGCCGGCTCCCACCCAGCCCACCGGCCCGGCGCAGCCGCCCGCGACGGGCGATCAGCCGCGCCGCGCCGAGGGCTCGTCGACGAGCGCCACCACCGGCAGCACCGACAGCGACCCGGACGAGGGCACCGAGACGCAGACCGCGGAACCGCCGCCGGGGCAGGCACCGGCCACCACGCCGCCGGCGTCGGGTGACGGCGGTGGGGGCACCGCGTCGCCGCCTGCCTCCGACTACGGCTACTACAAGAACTGCGGGCAGGCGCGGAAGGCGGGCGTCGCCCCGCTGCACACGGACGACCCGGGATACTCCGCGGAGCTGGACAAGGACGGCGACGGCGTGGCCTGCGAGACCGGCACGGATTGACCCCTTCTCATGATCAAGGCGTCCCTCAAGTCGTTATAACGACTTGAGGGACGCCGTGATCATGGGAGGGGGTATTCGAGGGTGGGTTGCCGG